>NZ_BAABHB010000002.1:0-202161 GCF_039541875.1 Nibrella viscosa
GGAAAGCCTCAATCAGGCTGAAGAGTTGCTGAGTCTGGTCAGTAGCTAAAGTAGGCATGGGTGTTTTTTAGCCAAAAGTAGCGGCCCCGTAGGCAGCAGAAAAGACGGGGTTCGTCGGGTGGTTACTACTAACGCAAGGTTATATAAGTCACCGTCTTCATCAATTTGCTCGTACTGGATAAGCTTCACAATACGACGATTATCGCTGATACTTTCGAATTGAAAATTTAGTGAGTCACCGGAGTCGCTAAATTCGTAATGAGGCAGGTGCATTCTGCAAATTTAAACAAAGCACCATATTTTATCCGACCATCAATAGTCGCCAGACACCGGAAATTAGCAGCAGCACGATGCTGATGGGTGTCAGGACTTTCCAGCAGAGAAACATGAGCTGATCGACGCGCAGGCGGGGGAGGGTCCAGCGTACCCACATCTGCACCAGAATGGCAAAACCGGCTTTTGATAGCAGCCAGAACGCGCCGGTGATATTGCCCCAGACTGAACCGGGTACGCCACTGGTCCAGTCGGCCAGGCGAAGAGGACCAATATTGGGCAGGGGCGTATTCCAGCTACCCAGGAACAGAATAGCGCCCAGAAAGGATACCAGCAGCATCATGCCGTACTCCGACAGAAACAGCAGCGCCCAACGCATGCCGGAATATTCGGTATGATAACCGGCGACAATCTCAGATTCGCCTTCGGGAAGGTCAAACGGCGCGCGGTTCGATTCGGCCAGGGTGGCGATGAAGAAAATGACGTAGGCGATCAGCAGAAAGGGGTTGCGCAGGATGTTCCAGCAGAAAATGCCGCCCCATTCGGTGACGTTGACGCCCAGCGCTCTGATGCCGAACAGATAATTGGCTTCGTACGTATAGATGCCCTGCTGAAAGCTGATTTCCTGCAAATTCAGCGTCTGACAAATCATCACAACGCACAGAATGGTCAGCCCAAGCGGTATCTCGTATGAGACAATCTGCGCCACTGCCCGCATCGCGCCAAACAGTGAGTACTTGTTGTTGGAACTCCAGCCCGCCATCAGAATACCCACCACATCAATGGAGATAATCGCCATCAGATAAAACACGCCCACGGCGGTAGCGGAGCCCTGCAAATCGGGCGTCAGCGGAATAACGGCATAACCGGCAAAGATGGACGCAAAGATGATGGCCGGAGCCAGCAGAAACAGCCTGCGGTCGGCGGCCGCCGGTACAATGTCCTCCTTTTGCAGCAGCTTCAGCAGGTCGGCAATCAACTGTAGCAGGCCATACTTTCCCACCTCCATCGGGCCGAGCCGGTCCTGGATAAAGGCCGATACCTTGCGTTCGAGGTATACCCCGACCACCACATTACCGGTCACCATGGCGAGAAAGATGAGGAGAGCGAGCATAGGGGGAGTTAAGAGTTATGAGTTAAGAATTAAAAGGCTGCGCCAGCACTAATTCTTAACTCATAACTCTTAACCTTTATTAGAAGTCTGCGGATTTTGGCGTTCTGGGGAAAGGAATGACATCGCGGATGTTACCCATGCCGGTGACGAACAGCACCAGGCGCTCGAAGCCGAGGCCGAAGCCGGCGTGCGGGGCCGACCCGAACTTGCGGGTTTCCAGGTACCACCACAGGCCTTCGGGTTCAATGCCGACCTCGTGGATGCGCGTCATCAGTTTGTCGAGATCGTCTTCGCGTTGGGAGCCGCCGATGATTTCGCCGATGCCGGGGAACAGGACGTCCATCGCTCTTACCGTCTTCCCGTCGGCGTCCTGCTTCATGTAGAAGGCTTTGATCTCGCGGGGGTAGTTGGTCAGGATAACGGGCTTTTTGAAGTGCTTCTCCACCAGGTAGCGCTCGTGCTCCGATTGCAGGTCGATGCCCCACTTCACCTCAAACTGGAACTGTCCCTTTTTGGCGGGCTTTGAGTTCATCAGAATATCGATGGCTTCGGTATAGGTGAGCCGCTGAAAATCGTTGTCGACCACAAAGCGAAGTTTTTCGAGCAGGCTCATGTCGCTTTGCTCTTCCTTCTTCCTGGTCTTCTCTTCTTCTTTTAAACGATTTTCGAGAAAAGCCAGGTCGTCGGTGCAGTTGTCGAGGGCGTAGCGGATAACGTATTTCACAAAGTCCTCGGCCAGGTTCATGTTGTCTTCCAGTTCGTAGAAGGCCATTTCGGGCTCAATCATCCAGAACTCGGCAAGGTGACGCGTGGTATTCGAGTTTTCGGCGCGGAACGTAGGACCGAAGGTGTAAATTTTTCCGAGCGCCAGGGCACCCAGTTCACCTTCCAACTGGCCCGATACGGTCAGGTTAGCTTCGCGGCCGAAGAAATCTTCCGAGAAATCGATTTTGCCTTCTTCCGTGTGCGGCAGGTTATCAAGATCCAGCGTGGTGACGCGGAACATCTCACCGGCACCTTCGGCATCCGACGCAGTAATGATGGGCGTATGGAGGTAGAAAAAGCCGTTGTCGTTGAAATATTTGTTGACCGCAAACGCCAGCGCATGCCGGATGCGCAGAATGGCGCTGAAGGTGTTGGTACGTGGGCGCAGGTGAGCGATCTCCCGCAGGAACTCCAGCGAGTGACGCTTGGGCTGCAACGGATACTTCTCCGGGTCGGCGGGGCCGTAGAGGTGGATGTTGGTCGCTTTCACTTCCACGCTCTGCCCAGACCCCAGCGACTCTACCAACTGCCCGGTGATGGCTATACAGGCACCGGTGGTGACCAGTTTGATCAGATCTTCGCTGAACTGACCGGGTTCGGCTACCGCCTGAATGTTATGAATGGTAGAGCCGTCGTTGAGGGCAATGAAAATGGCGTTTTTGCTTTCGCGCTTGGTACGGACCCAGCCTTTTACGGTGACCTCGTGGCCCGTTTCGGTGGATTGGAGTAGCTGCTTTATCGGTAAATAACTCATTCCAGACAGTAGACGCTTGGTTTTGGTGGGGCAAAGGTAAGGAACTCCCGCAAAAAATTTTTTCAATCTCCTGCAACCTGCCGCGCACCGGCTGCATCTACCGGTCAGAAAGTCACAAGACAACCTTAAATCTATCCACACCAATGTTTAATCTTCGTACCATTCTGATGGTGGCAGCTATCGCTTTGCCCATCCTGTCCAACGCCCAGTGCGGCCACTCGTCCCGTTCCGATTTTGGCATCTACCTCGGCTTCAACAATTACAACGGCTCGGCTCCGGCTAATTACGAGCTGAGCACCGGCGGCTCGCGCTTTGTGGCGCTTGGCTGGCGCCGGAATCTGCGACTGGTCAACGGTACAGGAGCTGCCCTGCGGCTGGGTATTGGGCCCGAAATTGCCTGGAACAACTTCATGATCGAGAACAAATCGGTGCTGACCGAGCGCAATAATCAGCTCATTGTCGAGCCGGCTTCCATCGCTGTTCGAAAGTCGAAGCTGACCGTAGCGCAACTGAACCTGCCGGTGCTGCTAAATCTTTCTCTCAAGCCGTCGCGGCTATCCATTGGCGTAGGAGGGTATGCCGGTATCCGCGTCGACAGCTACACCAGTGTGAAGCCGGTGGGTGGAAATGCAGAACGGACAAAAGGTTCGTATAACCTGAACAATGTACGCTGGGGCCTGATGACCGAACTGGGCTGGAGCGGCCGGTCCAAATTATTCTTCCGCTACGAACCCACCACGCTGTTCCGCCCTAATGAAGGACCGGATCTGAATGTCTGGGCGGTGGGGGTACGGCTGTAAAAATTTTCTGAAAAATAATGACAACCGGATGCAACGGAACGCTACAGCTCCTGCTCTTTAGGGAGAATTGGCGCTGTAATTCCGTTTGTATCCAGTCAAAAGCGGCCCCGACATAAGCCAAAACCGCTCATCCAGTCGATCAGACCGCTTATGTAAGAAAAGGTACTTTGCAATGCATACTACCGCAACTTTGCATCGATCCTAAAATAAAGACGTACATCTTAACGATCAACAAAACCTGCCTGCACGCTCATCCGACGATTTACAGGGCTCGTCTCTGAGAATCGGCCTTTCGGCAAACAAAAATTTCGGAAGCGGTAAAACAGGTGAAACTTTGGGTGTCTAAACTAACAAACGGAATTACTTCTGTCCACACCATGAGAACTTTTATAACCTCTGCCCTGATGATTTGCCTTACCTTGTCAGCAACGTTCGCCCAGTCTCCGGTAAAGGGGAGAATCAGCGGAAAAGTGGCCGACGCTGCGGGTAAATCATTGGAATTTGTGACGATGATGCTGGTGAAAGCCAACGACTCTACCCTGGTCAAAGGCGCTATCAGCGACGTAAACGGCAACTACGAGTTCGACGGCATTGCCGCCGGTCAGTACAGGGTAGCGGCTCAGCAACTGGGCTACCGCAAGAACTTTACCACGCCGTTTGCCGTCGATGCCGAGCATACCAGTATCCAGTTGCCGGCGATCCAGATGGCCGAAGAGTCGAAGAACCTGGCGGAGGTAAAGGTAACGGCGAAGAAACCGTTCATTGAGCAGCAGATTGACCGGACGGTGGTGAATGTTGAAAACAGCATCGTAGCCAGCGGCAGCAACGCCCTGGAAGTGCTGGAAAAGGCACCGGGTGTCACCATCGACCGCCAGAACGATCAGTTGCAGCTGAAAGGTAAGTCGGGCGTACTGGTGATGATTGATGGGAAACAAACCTACCTGTCATCGCAGGAAGTGGCCAACCTGCTGAAAAACACCCCCAGCGACAATATTGAAAAGATTGAGATTATCACCAATCCTTCAGCCAAATACGATGCGGCCGGTAACGTTGGTATCATCAACATCAAGATGAAGAAAAACCGCGACGGCGGACCGCAGAATTTCGGTACTAACGGCACACTGACGGCGGGTGTAGGCTACGGGCGATTTGAAAAATACAACTCGGCGCTGAGCCTGAACCACCGCGAGGGTAAGATCAACGCCTTCGGTAACTACAGCTACTTCCACAACCGGCGGTTCCAGAGTAATGAGATCGACCGGGTGATACCGTATAATGGTACCGTTACCTACTTTAATCAGAATTCATACCGGCCCAACAATATCAACGGGCATAATTTCCGGGGCGGTATCGACTACTTCATCAGCAAAAAAAGCACCTTTGGCGTACTCGCCACCGGCTTTATCAACGACTGGCAGCAGCCTAACGGGGTTAACCATACGGTAATTCGCAACGCTGACCGGGAGATTACGATGATGCCGACCACCAATGTATCGGTCAGGAACAAGTGGACGAACCTGACCGGCAATCTGAATTATAAGTACGATTTTAACGGCAAAGGGCGCGAGCTGACCGCCGATATGGATTACTCGCGGTTCAACGGTGATTCGTATAACAACCTGGTAACCCGGTACACCGATGCGAGCAACCAGACTGTGAAGCCGACGGAGAACGTAAGAAACGACATGCCGTCGACCATCGATATCTGGGCGTTCAAAGCCGATTATGTACACCCGATGGGTAAAAGCGGCAAGTTTGAAGCCGGGGTGAAGAGCAGCTATGTGCAGTCGGACAATGACCTGGTGTATCAGAACCTGATCGACAGCCGCTGGATCGTGGACGAAACCAAGAGTAACCGGTTCAAGTACCTCGAAAACGTAAACGCGGCTTATGCGTCATTTGCCGGAAAGATTGACCAGAAAACGAGTATTCAGGCCGGGCTGCGGGTGGAGCAAACACACTCGAAAGGGAATTCGGTAACGCTGAATAAAATTGTCGATAGAAGTTACACGAACCTGTTTCCAACTTTCTTCGTATCGCGACAAATTGATACCAACAACGTTTTGAACCTTTCATACAGCAGACGGATCGACCGTCCGAATTATCAGAACCTGAATCCGTTTGTTTTTTATCTTGACCCATATACGTATCAGCAGGGTAATCCGTACCTGAAGCCACAGTTTACGAATTCAGTCCAGTTGACGCACGTGTATAAGGGAGCGTTCTCGACATCACTGAGCTACAGCCGCACCAACGACGTGATCGTAAGTGAGGTGCCGGGCCAGATTGCCGAGAAGAACATCACCTACGTAACGTCGGACAACCTCGCTACGCAGGATAACGTAAGCCTGACGCTGAGTTTTCCGGTGCGGGTAAGCAAGTGGTGGACCATGCAGAACAATGTAACCGGTTATTATAATAAATTTCAATCACCGTACCTGGGTGCACAGTATAATGTCGATTTTGTAGCCTTTAACCTGTATTCATCAAACAACTTTGTGCTGGGTAAAGGGTTCTCGGCCGAACTGTCCGGATGGTATAACTCTGCAGGCGTGTATGGTTTCTATCGCTACCAGCCGCAGGGGGCCTTCAGCATCGGTGTACAAAAGACTGTGCTGGACAAAAAAGGGACGCTGAAGCTGAATATCAACGATCCGTTCTGGCTGAATCAGTTTAAGGGTCGGGCCAATTACCAGGACATCAATTTCGGGGTTAACGCCCGCTGGGAAAGCCGCATCGTCCGCGCAACGTTTACGTACCGCTTTGGTAATCAAAATGTTAAAGCGGCCCGTCAGCGCAGCACCAGTACCGAAGCCGAGCGGAACCGCGCCGGTGGCGGCAACAATTAACAGGCATTCATAGCAACGCTATATAAGAGCTAGTTTAGTTTAGGTTAAGAAAACGCAAAAAGCCATTCCCGTCTTGAGGAATGGCTTTTTTGTTTGTTCCCCGCTCAAACCATTCATCCGTTCGCTTCGACCGTTTATGTAAGAACAGGTACTGGGTCATGCAAAGTACCGTAAATTTGACCTATTAAACTGATTGACACACAACTTCTTTCTATCCACACCATACTTCTAAATCAGCATGAAAACGTTTATCACCGCTGCTCTCTTTTTATGTCTGGCACTCTCTACTGCATTTGCCCAGGCACCGGTCAAGGGTAAAATCAACGGTAAAGTCGCCGATGCAACGGGCAAGTCGCTGGAGTTTGTAACCATGATGCTGGTGAAAGCCAACGATTCTACCCTGGTGAAAGGTGGCATTACCGATGTGAATGGGGCCTACGAGTTTGAGAACATTGCCGCTGGTCAGTACCGCGTGGCGGCTCAGCAGATGGGCTATGCCAAAACCTTCAGCGACGCGTTTGCCATTGATGCCGAGCATACCGCCATTCAGCTTCCGGCGCTTCAGATGATGGAAGCCTCAAGGAACCTGGCGGAGGTGAAGGTAACGGCGAAAAAGCCGTTTATCGAGCAGCAGATTGACCGGACGGTGGTGAACGTCGAAAATAGCATTGTGGCCAGCGGCAACACGGCGCTGGAGGTACTGGAAAAAGCACCGGGCGTGACCGTAGATCGTCAGAGCGAAGAAATTTCGCTGAAAGGTAAATCGGGCGTGATCGTCATGATCGACGGTAAACAAACCTATCTGTCCTCGCAGGAGGTTGCCAACCTGCTGAAGAATACACCCAGCGACAATATCGAAAAGATAGAGATTATCACTAACCCTTCATCCAGATACGATGCCGCCGGTAACTCGGGGATCATCAATATCAAGATGAAGAAAAATAAGAACTTTGGTACCAACGGCACCTGGATTGGTGGACTGGGCTACGGTCGCTTCGAAAAATACAACACGACGCTGAACCTGAACCACCGCGAAGGCAAAATCAACGCTTTCGGTAGCTACAGCTACAACGGCCGCCGGTCATTCAACGAAACGACCATCAACCGGGCGATTCCGTTTAACGGCCAGATTACCTACTTCGACCAGGTATCGTACCGGCCGATCAATTTTCAGGGTCATAATCTCCGGGGAGGTATTGATTACTTCATCAACAAGAAGAGCACGATTGGGGTCCTGGCGACGGGCTTCATGAACGGCTTTGAAGCCGATGGCATTAACCATTCGGTACTGAGCAACGCAAACCGCGAGGTAACACTCCGGCCCACTACCAACGCCCTCGCCAGAAACAAGTGGATGAACCTAACGGGTAACCTGAACTATAAATACGACTTCAATGGCAAAGGCCGCGAACTGACCGCCGATGTTGACTACTCTAAATACGATGCGGAGGGTAACAACAACCTGACGACCACCTACCTGAAAGCCGACAACACCACCGACCGCCCAACCGAATACGTACGCAACAAGATGCCGTCGGTAATTGACATTTGGGCGTTCAAAGCCGACTACACGCACCCGACAAAAAAAGGGAAGTTTGAAGCGGGTGTAAAGAGCAGTTATGTGCAGTCGGATAACAATATGGTGTTTGAGAACCAGATTGATAGTCGATGGATCATTGACGCTAACCGCACCAACCGCTTCAAGTATCTGGAGAACGTAAACGCGGCTTACGCCAGTTTCTCCAGCAAGCTCAACAAAAAGACCAGTATACAGGCCGGTCTGCGGCTGGAGCAGACGCACTCAAGAGGTAACTCGGTGACGCTGAACAGGGTGATCGACCGGAATTATGTGAACCTGTTCCCGACGCTGTTTGTGTCGCGGCAACTGGATACCAACAACGTGCTGAACGTTTCGTACAGTCGCCGGATCGACCGCCCGAACTACCAGGATCTGAACCCGTTCATGTTTTTTCTGGACCCGTACACCTACCAGGTAGGTAACCCAAACATTAAGCCCCAGATGACGCACTCGCTCCAACTGACGCATACGTACAAAGGCGCTATCTCCACTTCGGTAGGCTTCAGCCGCACCAACGACTTTATTATGCGCCAGGTGCCGGGCCAGATTGCCGAGCAGAACATCGCCTACGTCACCACCGAGAACCTGGCGGTGCGGGATAACGCCAACCTGACCCTGAGCTTTCCGGTGCCGGTGCGTAAGTGGTGGACTATGCAGAATAACATAACGGCTTTTTACAACCGCATCAACACGCCGTACCGGGGTGGGCAGTACAACGTGAGCTTCGTCGGCTACAACCTCTATTCATCCAGCAACTTTGTCCTGGGTAAAGGTTTCACGGGCGAACTGGCTGCCTGGTACAACTCAGCCGGTGTGGATGGCTTCTTCCGCTATCGGCCGATGGGCGCGTTCAGCCTGGGTGTGCAAAAGCAGGTGATGAACAAGAAAGGTACGGTGCGGGTGAACGTAAACGACCCCTTCTGGCTGAACAAGTTCCGGGGCGAAACCAACTACCAGGACATTAGCATGAAAGTGCAGTCATTGTTTGAAAGCCGTCAGGCCCGTGTCACGTTCACCTACCGCTTCGGTAACCAGAACGTGAAAGCCGCCCGCCAGCGCCGTTCCGCTACGGCCGATGAGCAGGGCCGGGTGCAGTCGGGAAATCAATAACATTAAGAGCCGCCGGGCACCCCGGCGGCTCTTAACCTTTATTCCAATGCCGCTACGCCCGGCAGGGTCTTGCCTTCCATATACTCCAGCAGGGCACCGCCACCGGTGGAGACGTAGCTCACGCGGTCGCCGTAGCCGGCCTGATTAATGGCGGAAGCCGAATCTCCTCCACCAATGAGCGAAAAAGCTCCGTTTTCCTCCGTGGCTTTGACTACCGCTGCGGCAATGGCGTTGGTGCCGGTGGCGAAGTTCTCGAACTCAAAAACACCCATCGGGCCGTTCCACAGAATGGTCTTTGATTTTTCGACGACTTCGGTAAAGAGCTTTATTGTTTCCGGGCCGATGTCGAGACCTTCCCAGCCATCGGGGATTTGACCCGTTTGCACAACCTGCCGGTTCGCGTCGTTGGAGAAGTCATCGGCGATGACGTTATCGACCGGCATAATGATGGTTACGCCTTTTTCCTTGGCTTTGTCGAGGAGTTGCAGCGCCAGGTCCTGCTTGTCGGCTTCGAGCAGCGACTTGCCGATCTGGCCGCCCTGTGCTTTGGTGAAGGTATAGGTCATACCACCACCGATGATAAGGTTGTCTACTGTATCGAGCAGGCGTTCAATAATCAGAATCTTGTCCGAAATCTTAGCCCCACCCATGATAGCGGTGAATGGCCGCTCGGCTTCTTCCAGTATTTTCTTGGCGTTATCCAGTTCGGCCTGCATCACGTAGCCGCAGACCCGGTCGTCGAAGAACTTACCCATCACGGCCGTAGAGGCATGCGCCCGGTGCGCCGTTCCGAAGGCATCGTTTACCCAGACATCGCCCAGTTCGGCCAGCTTTTGGGCGAACTCTTCGTCGCCTTTCTCCTCCTGCTTGTAAAAGCGCAGGTTCTCCAGCAGCAGAATTTCACCCGGTTGCAGCGAGGCCGCCTGGTCTTTGGCCGACTGCCCGATGCAGTCATCGGCAAACTTTACCTCCCGGCCAAATGCTTCCGTTAAGGCCGGCAGCAGGTGCTTCAGCGAGTATTTTTCTTCGGGACCGCCTTTCGGCCGGCCCAGGTGCGACATCAGGATCGCCGAACCGCCGTCGTTCAGGATTTTGGTGATGGTAGGAATGGTCGCTTTAATGCGTGTGTCGTCGGTGATGGTATAGTTCTCATCGAGGGGCACGTTAAAGTCCACCCGAACGAGGGCCTTTTTGCCGGCAAAATTGTAAGAGTCAACCGTTTTCATAGGGTAGATACAGCCGAAGAATCAGCCAATGTTTAGCGAAAACAAATCTGTTTGCGCGGCAAAAATGGGGAAAATCAACGTAATAGGAGGGACACTGGAAATAAATTTATGCTTTTACTCCAACGCATCGGCGGACCATCGCTTCTGGGACGGCCCGCCGATGCCGTTGTACCCCAGTTCATTTGTTAACCCCTTCGGGGTTATTTTACTTCTGCGCCACTGCCTTAAACTGCGAGAACAGCCACGCATCCGATTTTTCCCATTGCTCCGGATAAGTCCAGTGACCGGTATCCTGGGCGATGAACAGCGTTTTAGGGGCATTGATGACGTTGTAGGCCGCGTGCATAGACGTAGGCGGGCAGGTCTCGTCGTTGTAGCCCCAGGAGTAGAAGCCGGGGATTTTTAGCTGCCGGGCAAAGTTGACCACATCGTAGTATTTGGAGGTCTTCACCCGATCCGGCTTGTTGTTGAAGGCCGCATTGGCTTCCGAAAACATATGGGGCCAGCCGCCGGCCCGGCTTTTCAGGTAGCCGGTCAGGTCGGAGAGGGCGGGATAATAGGCCACCAGCCACTTGATGCGGCTATCGAGGGCCGCCGTGACGATGGACAACGCACCACCCTGGCTGCCGCCCACCACGGCCAGATTGCTGCCGTCGTACTCCGGAAGGCTGCTGATGAGGTCAACGGCCCGGACGCAGCCCAGGTATACCCGCTTATAGTAGTAATTGTCGCGGTCGTCGAGGTTCTGGGTCCAGTAACCGGCTAAGGGGCCTTTTCCTAAATTGTCGTACACCTCAGCGGGCATGGTCACGGGTACGCCGTGGATACCCACCTGGAGGGTAATAGCGCCCTTTTCGGCGCGGGCTACATCCCCCGAGTACGGCCGCACCCCGGCTCCCGGTACTTGCAGAATAGCGGGGTATTTGCCAGGGGCTTTCGGTACGCATAGGATGCCGTAGTAGCGGGCTCCTTCGCGCATGGTGTTGAAATTGACATGGTAGACGTTCACCTTCTCGGTGCAGCGCTCCGGCAGCAGCACCATGCGGGCATCGAGCGGAATTTTAGCGGCTTCCGCTTTGGCTTTGTCCCAGAAGGCGGTAAAGTCCTCAGGTTGGTCGGTGGCGGGTTGAATAGCGTTGGCGTCGTAAGCCGCCGTGGCTAAACCTTTGTACTCCTTGCCGTCCACCTGCGCGTACACTTCGCAACGCAAAAAGCCGGGTGTAGACATAGTGCCGCCGTCGATGGTCGCTTTGCCATCTTTCAGTTTCAGCGTGCCCGATTTGACCGGCTTCATCTTCTCCGGCATTACCGCGTACCGGACTTCGGCATTGGCGAGACCCACATTGGCCTGGGTTACCTGCACCGTAAAACGGACGGGCTCACCCACTTTGTACTCCCAGTTGGCCCGGTCGGGCGACACCAGTACCTTGATGTACCGTTCAACGGGCTGGGCGATGGCCTGCGGCAGCAGGGCGATGAGGAGCAAAAAGACATAAAGGCGTTGGGATACAGGAGTATGCTTCATATCCAGGAAATAGGAGGTTAGCGAGTATTTTCTTTAGAAAGCCGATTTTTGGAATTATTACTTACCCGCTGCCTTCGCGAGTAGCTGTTTTTGTGAGCGTGTAGCCGGCAACGCGACAAAACCATCCGGTAGAACCTCTGCTCGGCCGCGATTAATTTTAAAGAAATAAATGAGCCATATTAGCTTGCCCTTACAGGGCAGAAAGCGGCAAAAGAATCGGCTGGTGCTATAAACCGCTGACCCCTCCGGGGTAAAATCTCATAAATTACCCCGGAGGGGTCAGCGGTTTATAGAAACGAAAACGCGTTCACCTGGCAAACTGCTCTGTAAGGGCAAGCCTATTTTTGCACGATTATTTTTTTGAAATCAATTCGGGGCATACTGTTTGTAGCACAATGCCTCAAAAGCGATTCGTGCGTGCCGTAGGTACGCAACATTTAATACTCTTTCCCCGCGCCACCACCGCCGAAGTCACCACCCCCGTAGCTGAAGCCTTTTGGTTGCTGGGTGGAGGATGCCGCCTGAATGGCACCGATGGTTTCGGCATCGAGGAAAAACTCTTTGGGTGAATCTTCGTCGGGTACGTCGGTGAAGCCGTAGCGGGGCTCCCGCAGGTAACGGATAAGGGGTATGCTGACCAGCACCAGCAGCAAGCCGCTTACCGTCAGGTGAACCGACCAGGGCAGTACGCCAATGTACTCACGGGCGGTGGCTACTGCGCCGGCGGTACCTAAACAGGCCAGAATGATAAACATGCGGTTCCTGTGCGTGGTGCCGAGGTACCCGTACAGCAGCGGAATGCCAAACGTAAACAGCCAGAAAAGCCACGACAGCGCAATCTGGGGCGCACCGCTGAATGCACCCCGCAGATTCAGGTCGGGCTTGAGCAGGAAGGATACTACCTCCCGGACAAAGAAATAGTTGCCGTTGATCAGCAACAGACTGAGCGTCATCCACTGCGCCAGATTCAGCGTATCGGACCAGTATACATTTTTCTGCGACCGCAGCGACAGGTCCAGCTGCAACGCCAGCCAGTAAAGGCCTGCCGACAGCGCCATCATAACAAACGGAATGATAACGTGCGCGGCAGCCGTATCGTTGAGCAGATCGAACACCAGCGCATACACGGCACTGACCAAACCAACCATCACTATGAGGTCGCCATAGTACCAGACCACGGCAAACAGTACCGGCAGCGATACCAGGCACCGCGCCCATACCGACGTGTTATCCGGCAGCCAGACGTTCAGGCCAATCACCAGCAGGGCCGTCATAAAGGCGATCAGGGCATTATCGACCCCGTTGCGGAACATTCCCTGTTTACGAATCAGGAATTCGACCAGAAAGCCGATGCCGATGCCCAGCAGGATATTAAATAAGCCGGTGGCAAAGGACTCCTGCAGCACATCCGACAGAATGAGCCCCAGCAGCGCATAGCCACCACTGGCGGCCACGATCGAAAAGAGAAACAGCCCAATTTCCACAAAGGCGCTGGTATCTCTGAACCTGACCGGGAATGTCTCTTTGATGGCCGCCAACTGCGCGTCGTTGACTAGTCCCTCGCGGTGCCAGCGCTGGGCCTGGTTGGTAATTTCCCGGTTGTAAATCCATGCTTCGTTGTACGCTTTCATGTCGTTACCAGGGTTCGGCGGTAGTGGAGCAGGTACATGACCAGTCCAATGCCTGTCAGCAGAAAATACAGGGTGCCCACATAGTTGTTAGGCTCCAGATAATGGAACAGCAGATAGGTAAACCCGATATAGCCATAAACGGAACTCATCAGGGCATACAGAAACGCCCGTTCGCGCCGGGAGCGGCCGCGCCGGGCATAATTGTACCGGGCGTAGCGGTCGAACAGGAAACAGGCGGCTGCCAAACCGAGCGCAAACATTATCCGGAGGTCGTCAAAGTTAAACACCCCTGCCACTAAGGCTAAAAGTAACAGGTTACCGGCAATGGTCAGGTATGTAAACGTAAAGTGCCGCTTGATAAGCTGCCGTTCCAGGAACATACCGGCACCAATCAGCACCAGGCTGAGAATAATGGCCGAGAAGGTAATCTTCAGGTCAAAAAAGTTGCCTTTAAAATACAGGTTCAGCGGCTGAATGGTCACGCCGATCCAGGATATCAGGGCGACCAGCGCCATACTGAGTACCCCCCGGTGGTCGAAGCGGTAGGCCAGGATCAGAAACAGGACCGCTGGAATAATGGTCACCAGGCCGTAGCGTTCGCCGAACAGGTTGTACTGGTATTGCAGATAACCCTCCAGCGTCAGAAACAGCAGACAGCCCAGAATAAGGGCGTAATCACTAAATGGAGACCGGCTTTTGACGTGCCGGTTGCTCATGGGGGGTCGGTAAAGCCAGGCAAAGGCGAAACAGAGCAGACACAGCACACTCATGGTAACCACCACGGCGGTGTGGCTAATGCGATCGATATTGTCATAGATCAGCAGACCAAGCCCCATCGCAAAGAGCAGGATGCCTACGTACAGAATAGACCGTAGCTCAAAGTGAACCGAAAACGGTCGCCGGTCCTCGATGTCGGCAATGGTCGTCTGCTGTTCTTTGGATAACAGCCCCTGTTGAGCCAGTTCGTCAAGTATGGTTTTGGGACTCATAACGCTTGGTCAAAACGGTCTGGACGGGCTGTTTGCCTCCTGCCGAATTTTAATATACGTCCTGTTACCTGTGGATAGCCCACGGGGACATATACCGACATATTTTTGTTATATTCCTATAAGGAACGCTGTAGAACGCAATAGGTTTATGGTTGGGCGTCAGAAAATAGAATTACCGTCTAAATATTACCTCGATAATTTCCGCTATCTGCTCGACTTTGTGCAGCGGCTTTACGGCGGCCTGATGAACGAAGCGGAGTGGGATTTTGTTCGGCGCTTTGATGCCCTGACCGAAGATGCCCAATGCCTGTTTGTGCGATTCAGCAACCGGAAGGGGCTTTTTTTTCGGGTTAACAAGCTGAATTATAAAGAAATCGAGGAGCTGCCGGCTGCTCTGGGCGAACTGCTGCTGGGCGGCTTTGCCGAGCGGCTCTCGGCGCACCACGAAATCATGGGTGCCGAGGTGCTCAATACGTTTACCAAGCCCGAGCTGCTGGAGCTGTTGCCGCTGGAGCCGGAGGAGCTAAAACCCCTCTCGAAGCAGAAGAAAGAGGAGGTGGTCCGCTACGCCCTGCACGAGCTGGACTTCGGTGAGATTGTTACCAGCCTGACCACCCGCGAAACGGTGGTGCAGATGAATTTTGAAGCCGAGGTGATGATGCTGAAGTACCTGTTCTTTGGTAACCGCTCGTCGGATATGTCGGAGTTTGTGATCCGGGATCTGGGGATGGTCAATTTTGAGCGCTACGATGAGTCGAAGCTGACGGCCCGGTTTCGTACCCGCAAGGAGGTGGAAGATAAACTCCTGATTTCGCTCACCAACGAAGAGTTTCGCGAGTTAAAGGATGCCGAAATGCCGGCTGAGGATATTTACAACTGGTTTCTGAACTGGAACGAAACCCGCCCGGAACTGACCGAAATAGCGATACCCGGCTACCAGAAGCTGGTTGTCAGGGTAGGGGCGTTTCTGGAAAAGCAGAAGCTGCCGGAACAGGCATTGGCGGTCTACGAACTGTCGGACCGCGTACCGGCCCGCGAACGGCGCGTGCGGCTGCTGTTCCGCTACGGCCTGGTTGACGAAGCCCTGGCGCTGTGCGACGAAATCGCCGTTACCCCACAGAACGCCGAGGAAAAGTTCTTCGCCAATGATTTCCGCGAGAAGATCATGAGCGCGGGGGAGAAGAAGCGCAGCAGGAAATCGACCACCCGCTTTTTGTCCGATGCCGAGAGCGTATCGATACCGGCAGCATACCGGCACCATGTCGAAGCGGGCGTGATGGCGTATTACCTGGAGGAAGGCTACGATGCCGCCTTTACCGAGAACTATCCCTGGCGCGGACTCTTCGGGCTGGTGTTCTGGGATATTATTTACGATGCCAACGTGCAGGCCATTCACCACCCGCTGCAGCGCACGCCTTCTGACTTCTACCTGCCCGACTTCTACCTGAAGCGTGAAGACCTGATTAAAAAGCGGCTCAGCGAACTAACCACCACCGACGACTGGCGGGCGCATACTGAGCGGATGTACAAGGAGAAGAACGGCATCACCAACGTACTGGTCGACTGGAATGAAGAACTGCTCTCGCTGGTTCACCGGCTTATCGACCTGCTCGAACCGGCGCAGCTTCGGCTGATTCTACTGGAGATAGCCCGCAGCCTCCGCGAAAACACCCGTGGCTTCCCGGATCTGCTCATCTGGAACGAAGACGGCCAGTACGAATTCGTCGAGGTCAAATCCCCCACCGACCATTTGGGTGCGCAACAACTGCACTGGCTCCAGTATTTCCAGTCTATTGGGGTGAAGGGAAAGGTTGTGCGGGTGATTTGGGAGGTGTAATGTACGGGTCAGCCGGAGCGGTCCGACGTTTCGGCTAACCTGTACATTACACCCGCCCCACCCTCAGCATTACCGGAAACTTAACATCCTTTTCTTCCTCTCCCCAAATACCGGCAAACGCTTCAGCCAGGTATTCGACGGGGTCGGTTTCGTGCTGGCGGATGTAGTTCTGCACGGCAGACCAGGTGCGGAGATAGTTGAGGAAGCGGTCGGCGGTCCAGTAGCGGTGAATGATGAACTGGCGCTGCTGAACGTCTGCGAAGGGAAAGGAGAGATTAACATATTTTTCGTCAATATGCCGGCGATGCGGGTCCCAGTAGGGACCGACGCGGTTGCGGTAAAAATCCTGAATTAAAGGGTCAAGGGTGTCGTCTACGAAAGAGACACCGTACATCCATTCGGCAATAATGGCGCCTGGTCTGGCTACGCGCCTGACTTCGCGATTGAACGCTTCCACATCAAACCAGTGCAGGGCCTGCGCCACCGTAATCAGGTCAAAATGCTGGTCTGGAAACGGTGTCTGCTCGGCCGGAGATACCTGGTAGCGGATGTTGGGACGCTGAACGGCTTTGCTCAATTGCGCTTCACTAATGTCGGTGGCTTCTACCTCGCTAAAATAATCAGCCAGTACACCAGCTACCTGCCCGTTGCCGGTGGCACAGTCCCAGGCCCGCTGTCTGTCACCGGCAAAGGACAGCAAATAGTCATACACCTCAGCGGGATAGTCGATGCGGTATTGCCGGTAGAGATCGGCGTGGCCGGAAAAGCGGTCGATAGATGGCATAGCGTTGCGTGGGGGTAAGTTGTTAAAAATCTGAAAAAGTTTTTACACAGATTAAACCTTCCGGCTTTTGTTCGGTCCAATAAAAGGCTGAGGCTGCAAAAAGTTGTTATAAAATTGGCTGATACACGTATTCAGTTTAATTTTGTTAGTCTAATTCAGCCGACTTGAACGCTTTTGTTTCACTCTAGTGCCTTTTAACTTAGTTTTCTAATGAAAAAAACGCTTGGAACCCTTCTGGCTGCGGCTCTGCTGGCCGTGTTATCTTTTTCCGCTAAGGCGCAGACCAAAGTGCCGGATGATATTAATGCACTGCTGAGCAAGCATACCTGTCTGGCCTGCCACAATGCGGATACCCGTCTGGTCGGTCCTGCTTACAAGGATGTAGCGAAGAAGAAATATACAAACGCACAGATTGTTGAGTTGATTTATGAGCCTAAGCCGGAACACTGGCCGGGTTATCCGCCGATGGCTCCGATGAAGCAGGTGCCGAAGGAAGATGCCCTGAAGATTGCCGGCTGGATTAACTCTCTGGCGGGTGGTGCGTCTAAAGCACCGGCCAAGAAACCGGCTTCCAAGAAGTCTTAATTTAGTCGCTAGTCAATAGTCTCCAGGAGACAGACTGAGGCCTATTTTATTTTGCATAAAAGAGCCGACCTGTGAATAGAGGTCGGCTCTCTTTTTGTCGGCTAGCCCCAAAGCCATTATCGACTAACGACTAATTACTGCCGTCTATTCTCCCGTTTGCCCCGTCAGGCTGCGCTGCCGGACCACTTCGTACAGCACAACGCCGGTTGCTACAGATACATTGAGCGAGCCCACTTCGCCGAACATAGGAATACGAACGTGGGTGTCTACCAGCTTCAGCAATTCGGGCGAGATACCGTCTTCTTCGGACCCCATCACAATGGCAATCGGTCCTGAGAGGTCAGCATCATAGATGTCGCGGTAGCTCTTTTCGGTACAGGCTACCACCTGAATCCCAGAATCCTTCAGGTAATTGATGGTGCCTACCAGATCATACTCCCGGCAGACGGCGATATGGTTCAGGGCACCCGATGAGGTCTTCATCGCATCGGCGTTGATCATAGCCGATCCCCGGCCGGGAATCACAATGGTCTGCACCCCAGCGCATTCAGCCGTGCGGGCAATGGCCCCAAAGTTGCGCACGTCGGTGATGCGGTCGAGCAGCAGGAAGAAGGGCGTTACGCCTTTTTCGTAGACATCGGCGATGACGTTGGAGAGTTTGACATAATTAATGGCCGAAATGAAACAGATCACACCCTGGTGGTTCTTGCGCGTCAGGCGGTTCAGCTTCTCCACCGGCACCCGCTGAATGGTCACCCGGCGCTCGTAGGCCAGTTGCTGGATTTCCGGGTGACTGAGGCCTTTCTCCATCAAAAGCCGGTCGATCTCCTTTCCCGATTTCAGGGTTTCCATCACCGATTGTATACCAAATACCATTTCATCCGGTTCCGGACGAAAGGCTGGACGGGAGCGGTTCCCCTCCGAACGATTTATTCGCGAATTGCGCCGGTTCTCCATGCTTCTACTATCGGGTACCAGATGGGCTGGTACTCCACATACCGCACCAGTTCATAATGGTCCTCGACAAATTGATTAGGTCTTTTGTTGAATGTAAAATTAATTTCTGACACATTGGCCCGCTTGGTGTACACCCACACCTCGCGGTCGCGGCTGCGCTGCACGCGGTCGGGCGGGCCGAGGATGATGTAGATCATACCCTTGTCGGTCTTCCAGCCTTCCTTATAGCTGGTAAACAGCTTATTGGCTTCCTCCACACGATTATAATACGCCCGGATAGCCCGGCGGGCCACTTCTTCATTACCCGACATCAGGCTCAGCCAGTATCGATCCAGGGCTTTTTTGGCATCGGGGGCGTTGTTGAGTTCGTTTATTTCCTGGCTGGTGCTCATATACAGCACCGGCCTGATCAGCTTCTCCGGCCGGGTTATGCGCGGAAATCGCTTATCGACCGCCACCAGTCCTATACCCGCTGCGTCGGTAGTATCTTCCACAAAAAAGTAAAGGCCCTCTTCTGCTAGCTGAAGGGGTTGGTTAGTCATTATCATCACGGCCGTATCCACCGCCAGCGACTTCGGAGCCGGCCGGGAAGAGGTGTTCATCGGCGACTGGGCCGGGTCGAAATCATGCTTGTAGCGGAACAGGTAAAGCTGGCGGCTGGTTCCGGCTACGTCCCGAATTACGAGGGTATCGTTCACATTGACGTAATTTTTCAGTTGCGGCAGTTGACCGTTCGGGGTGTACAGGGAAAACCGGTCGCTCAGTTTGGTCGACTTGAAGCGGATGGGCAGGTCGTTCAGGGCTTTTTTGCCGTTGCTGGTTTCCGAAATTTCGGTAAGCAGCACTGCGTTAGTGGCATTTGCCGGCTTTTTTACATCAAACGTCAGCGTCAGGTGGTCACCGTCCGCTACTGCCACCTGCGCACTCAGCGGTACATTGCCGTAGCCAAGCCGTTCGCGGTTGTTGTAGTCGGCATACATCACGTAGTTGACCAGGAAGTGCGAGCTTAAATCGTCAACGGTCAAGGGCTGCCCACTGGGTTGCCGGCCGTAGATGTTCAGGAAAACGCGGGCACTAGTGGAGTCGATGCTCAGAAACTTGCCTTTAATTGCCGTAATCGTGTACTCACCCGAAGGAGCCGCCGGCATCATGGGGGTAGATACCGTGGGGCGTGGAGCGTTCTTCGCTGTTTGCGTTTGCTGCGTCTTTTTGTTCGATGCGCAGGCCGAAAACATCAGGAATATAGATAATAAGGGTAAAAAGCGCATAGCCAACATAGCATAGGGGGGTAATCAGGCACTGGTATGTATCAAAATTAAACGAAAAAAGCCGGTCGATTAGTCGACCGGTGGGGATATTTTTATGCAGAAGGGTAGACGCAGGACTTTGGACGTTAGATAGTAGACGTTGGACTTTAGACTTTAGACGTTGGAGGTTAGACGTTAGACGTTAGACTTAGGCGTTAGTTGACAATGTCCAGCGTCCAACGTCTACTATCTAACGTCCAGCGTCCTGCGTCTAACGGTCAACCCCCTAATACCGAATGGCCCAGTAAGGATTCCGCTGGGCTTTGATGCTGTCGGCGATATGATCGGCAATCAGCTTATTGTATTCTTTTTCGGTAATCTTTTTGCCCTTCGCTTTCGGCTTCGGAATTTCTTTGTCGATTGGCTTGAACTCCACTTTGGTGGCGGTAATCAGGGCGTCGCCGTCGTTGATGTCCAGCTCCAGAATGAGACCGGGCAGGCCGAAATACTGCTCCGGACCGGCCTGCACCGGAATATCCTGCGCAAACCAGGCGGTTACTTTCTGGTTTTTTACCGAATCCATCGTCTCGGCGCTCATGCAGATGTGGCCGGCTACTTCTTTGATCTTGTTGGTAACTTTCCACCGGGGTGTACGCAGCGAATCATCGATCACGTAGGTCTTGCCGAGCATTTCCATGATCTCGATCTTCTTTTCCTTATCAAAATTTCGCTGAATCACGTATTCATCATTACGCCAGGAGTACCGGCCGTCGTCCGACTGCGCCTGCTCGCTTTCGTAGGTGTATAGGCTCTGGGCCGGGCTGAAGTACAGCTTCATTTTTACCTTCCAGTCCTCGCGGCTGCCCCAGGTCATCTTCATTCGGTCTTTTTCTTCCTGGCTCAGAAACGTCATCCGCGAATAAATCTTCACCCAGCTCTGCGACCGTTCGTAGGTGACAATGCCCGCTTCCTGTGCGTGGGCGGATATGTGCAGGATTGTTAAAACTATGAGAAGTGCTATTGATTTCATAAAGAAAGAGTGAAAGAGTGAATGAGTGAATGAGCGAAAAGTGGCGGAGCTGTTCATTCTTTCGCCTTTTCACTCTTTCACTCTTTAAAAAATAATCATACCCCCCTGCCGGCGCGTGGTGGCTTTCACCCCGCGCATGTTGTAGGTGAAGTTGAGCATAAAGTACCGGGATAAGGTCTGCACCCGCTCCTGCGATACAAAGTTCTGGGTCGCCGACTGGGAGATACCCAGGTTGCGCTTGAACACATCGTAGGCCGTGAACCGGACTTCACCCCGCTTGTTCTTGAAGATAACCTTGTACACCGACAGGTTCAGGATGGGGACCTTCTGATCAAGACCGAACCGTTCGTTCTGGTAGATCCGGTAGTTGAAATTGCCGTTGAAATAGATACCCGCCGGGAACAAAACGTTCATGTCGGCATTGTAGTTGTAGCTGTAAATCTGCTGGTTCTGCAACGTATTAATGGAGTAGCTGGTATTGGTAACGCTCCAGTTGCCGTTGGTGTACAGGGTGAATTTCTCACTCGGCGTATAATCGAGCCGCAGCCCCAGGTTGTAGTTGTTGGTCCGTGTCCGGTTCAGCACGTTGTTGATGTAGATCGGATTGTTGCCAACGTTAACGTTCGACCAGATGTTCAGGTTACTCTTCGTCTTTTTCAGCGGAAAGCCAAAGCTGACGTATGAGCCAATGGATTGCCCGCCGTCGATGTTGATCGGCTTGGTGCGGGTAATCAGCAGCGAATCGACCGTCTGGTTGTACACAATCTGGTTGATGTTGTAATTGTAGTTAACGTTGATGAAAACGTTGGTAAATGTGGCCGGGTTGAACATATTGTAGCCGCCGTTCAGGCTGTGGGTAAGCTGCGGCAGCAGATTGGGGTTACCCTCCTGAATGTACCGGGGATTGCTGTTGTCGACTACCGGCTGCAAATCGCGGGTCGATGGCTGACGGATATTAACGCTGTAGTTGGCCCGCAGGTACCGGTTGTTCTTCAGGTCGTAGTTCATGGAGGCATTCGGCACTACCGTAAAGAACGTGCGACCAACCGTAGTAGGAGCGGCCGAGGATGTCTGATCGCGGGTAAACTGGCCTTCCTGGTGGAAATTCAGCGCGGCCCCGCCCAGGGAGACGTTAAACCCTTTGTTGGTATACCGGAAGCTGGAGCCTAAGCGGTTGTAGGTAAAATTGTTGGTGTAATACCGGCTCAGGCTGTCGTTGAACACCCGGCCCGGATCGGTGCGGTCAAACACATCACGATCTACCTCATCCCGACGGAAGGAAAAATTATAGAACGTCTCCCAGAACACTTTTTTCGAAATAGGCTCCGTATACAGGGCGCTGGCCTTGATTTCACTGCGGAGGCTATTGGTCTGATTAAGCTGGTTGATGGTCCGAATCGGATTTACCGGATTGGTACCGTCGGTAACCAGCGTATTTTCTGAGCGTTGATCCCCATCGCCGTTGGTATTGTTGCGGTTATAGGCGGCACTTAACGAAAAGTTACGACCCTTTTTCTGGAACCGGTGGCTGAAAATGGCCGTAGTCTGTAGCGCAAAGGCATCGTAGTTGGTGCTGTTGTTGATTCGGGACTGACCGCTTTGCGCACTGGCCGTACGCCGGAACTGCTCCAGGCTGTTAAAGCGTTCGTCGCCCTTGTTGAACCGGCCATTACCAATCACAATCAGCGTATTGGTGGAGTCCAGTTTTTGCTCAAAGCGAAGGCTGCCGCGATGGATACCGTTGAAGGTGATGCGGCTGCTGCCGATGTCGGTTCGGAGCGAGCCGTTGGGCAGGAAGTTCTCGCGGCTCGATACGGCGTCGAGGGTCTGTTGCGTCTGGTTATAGAAGTAGTTGCTGCTGAGCTTTGTTTTTTTGGTATCGTAATTATAATTGGCCCCACCGGCGTAGTTTTTGGAGAAACCCCGGTTGTCGCGGCCTCCGCCGTTGACGGGTACGCCGAAGCTGTCGTTATCGTCCCCGAAATAGATATAGCCCCCGTTGCTAAACCCAAAATCGCCCTGGTCTGACCAATTGAACGACTGGCTGCCCCGGAAATCCTGGTAATCGTCCCACGACAGGCCGGTCTGGTTCGTATTGTTACCGAAGCCGATGACGGAGAACTGTTCTTTAGAATTAAATTTGTTGTAGTTACCCCGGATCTGAGCCCGTGCATCGGTACCCACTCCGGCGGTAACTTTACCGAAGCCGCCTTTTTTATGGCTTTCCTTCAGCTCCAGGTTTACCGTTTTTTCTTTTACGCCATCGTCCACACCAGTGATTTTTGCTTTTTCGGTCTTGTCGTTGAACACCTGCACTTTGGAGATAGCCTCGGCGGGCAGGTTTTTGGTCGCTAGTTTCGGGTCGGTGCCGAAGAACGTTTTACCGTCGACCGTAACCCGTTTTACGTCTTCCCCCTGCGCTTTGATGTTGCCTTCCTGATCGACCTGCACACCGGGCAGTTTCCGCAAGAGTTCTTCCACCGTAGAGCCGGGTGGTACTTTAAACGAACTGGCGTTATACTCAATGGTATCGCCCCGGATACTCAGAGGAGCTTTGGCCGTTCTAACCACCACCTCGAACAGTTCTTTGGTAATGGGCTTCAGCTCGATATTGCCCAGGTCGGTAACGGCATCGTCGCTGGGGGTAAATTCTTTCTGATAAGGCAGGTAGCCGACATAGGAGATTTTCAGCAGGTAAGGCATTCGCTTGTTACCTTTCAGTTCAAACGTTCCTTTGTCCGTTGAGCGGCCGAAGTTAACCAGCGACGAATCTTTAGGGGTCAGCAGCATCACGGTTGCGCCCACCAGCGCGGTATTGCCGGAGTCAACGACAGTTCCTTTGACGGAGAAACGGGGTGTGGTTTGGGCGAAGGCAGAGCCCAGGCAGATAACTACCAGCAACAAAAGAAGAAGTAGGCGCATAAAGGGAGGAATGGTTGGATTTTGCTAAAGATGAAACAAATAACAAAATGTTGCACAGAGGCCAACAGCTTTTAACAAAAATTAACTAACTCTTTAGTTTACGGTAGGGGGAAATACGCTGTCAACCGGTGAAAATTACGACTGAGATGCTTCTTTAGGCGGTTACGATGGACAAGTGGTTAAAAAGAGGCTATAGGCGGCAATCTGGAGTCATGCACTTATTTGCCGGCTAATTGCTAACTTTACCTAGTGATTCAACAGGGAAGAGCTTTCCATAAGGCAGAAGAAAAAATTTATCAGAAGGCTCTGCACTAGATTTTACGTAACGAATGTACAAAACCACAGAAATTACCTCGGCCGAGATTGCGTCGGATAACCCGGTTCACCAGCGGTTGTTGTTTCCCTATGTAGAAGCGGTTCCGATGGTGACCGGTAAAGTACTGGAGGAAATGAAGGTTGTGCCTTTACGGGTATA
This sequence comes from Nibrella viscosa, assembly GCF_039541875.1. Classification (NCBI taxonomy): domain Bacteria; kingdom Pseudomonadati; phylum Bacteroidota; class Cytophagia; order Cytophagales; family Spirosomataceae; genus Nibrella; species Nibrella viscosa. The sequence continues at coordinate 24,453 of NZ_BAABHB010000002.1, forward strand.
GCCTCGAAGGGTAACAGGTAGGTTGGTTGAATGTATACTTGTTGGGGTAGACTTGCTGCGTTCCTGCGAGAGCATCAAAAAGGTCTGATTTTTCTTTATATTGCTGGTTATAAAGTCATTTACTGCTACGGCACTCAACATACGGTTGAAAGGCGGCTTTGTACTCTCTACCACATGATGTAGCCGGAACGTACATGATAAATTCTGAAGACGATTTTATCCCAAAACTAAAATCGCTGATTGAAGCAAACATAGATGATTCCACATTTTCGGTGGATACCATTTGTGCCGAACTAGGCATTAGCCGGTCGCAATTGCACCGGATTGTGAAAGAACAATCTAATGTGTCCATTACACTGTATGTACGAAAGGTTCGACTGGAAAAAGCAAAATATCTATTAGCCAATACGGCGCTTAGGATCTCGGAAGTTGCCGACCGGGTCGGTATAAACCATCCACAAAATTTCAGCAAATATTTTATCACTGAGTTTGCCATCAGCCCAACAGAGTATCGGCGGCTGCACCAGGCTCTGCCGGCAGAAGCGAAGTTTCCAGTGCCCCAGGCAAACCCTGAACCCCCTGTTTCGCTACCGCCCCCGTTAACAACAGATCAGGCCCCTTTAATTCTCCCTGGCAAGCGTACCGCTATCTTCCCAAAGAATATCAATCGCTGGACGTTATATGGCGTTCTGCTTCTCGGAATACTACTAATTTTGAGCATTTACCTGCGTACCTATATTCTGCCGGCTACACGACCTGTCGACAGCATACAAAACTCGCTCGCCGTATTGCCTTTGATAAACATAGGGCCGCCCAATACCAACCCCGTTTGCGAAGGGTTGATGGATGATATCCACACCGGGGTCTCGCTTATCCCGCACCTGCGTGTTACGGCCCGGTCCTCGTCGGACCAGTATCGAAGTACGCAAAAGAGCATCTGGCAGATTAGCGAAGACCTACAGGTTGCTAATATTCTGCGGGGTAAGATGCTGAAAATCGGTGAGCAGATTCAAATGAAGATCGAACTCATCAACGCCAAAGAAAACAGGCCGATCTGGACCAAAATCTATACTGTGGCCTACCGGGACATGTTTCAGCTTACTGAGCAGGTTACGCAGGACGTGGCCAGGGAACTGGGTCTGGAAAACAACCGTATAGCTCCGGAAAAATTAACCCTGGCCCGCACCAGAAATATAGTAGCCTACAACAATTTTTTGCAGGGACGCCAGTTGGTCATAACCCGCAACAAAGATAAGGTTCTGGAAGGTATGGCGAAGATCGATCAGGCCCTGGCCTTAGACTCGACTTTTGCTGAAGCCCAGGCCTTTAAAGGCCTGGCTTACTCGCTTCTAGCCAACTCAAACTACATCGCCAACCCGGCCAAAGCGTATGAACTAGCCCAGCAGCATGCCCTGAAGGCTATTCATTTCTCGCCCACCAACAGTACGGCCTACGGGGTCCTGGGTACCATATATGCCGATACTTATCAGTGGAAGGCCGCCGAAGCGTCGTTTCTCATTGCGCTCCAGCACAACCCCAACGATGCCCAGATCAACTATTGGTACAGTTTACTGCTACGGTCAACGGGTCGGCTGGACGAGGCTATTCGGTATAGCACCAAGGCAGTGGCCCTTGACCCGCTTTACCCCGTTATTCTTACCGGCCACGCTGTTAATTATGTCTATGCCAATCGATATGATCTGGCCCAGGCGAGTCTTAACAGCGGGCGAGCGTTATTCGGTGATTTGTTTATTTTCCACGTGGGCCATGGCTATTTTTACCTCGCCAAGGAAAATTACCAGGCCGCATCAACCAGCTTTTCGCACGGACTTACCCTAAATCCGCAATACACCGTGATTATCCCTACGTTGATGTATTGCGAAGCCAAACGCGGCAATCGAGCTAAAGCCGTTGCTTATCTCCGAACACTAACCGCCAAAACACCCCGGACTTACTATGACAAGGCCGTAGTGTTTGCGGGCCTATCTCAGAAAGATAGCTGCCTGTATTACCTGAAAACTGCTGCCGATAGGGGGTATATATACAAAGACATGAAGGTGGTGCCCCTGTTCCGGGACTACCGCACGGAGCCGGTATTTCAGGCTATTCTACGCCAATATCGCTTACCAGCCAACCCGTAGCTACGGTTGATGCGCCGGCGGGGGTTACAGACGTACCTGACTGAATTTAGAATTTAGTATACTTTCCCGTAATCCTTGACTATAAATGCAACAATAGACTACGCTTTTTTTGTTCATGCAACAATAGACTACGCTTTTGAAACAATAAGCGCAGCCATCCCTCCGGGCAATTTCTAGTTTTGCCATTAGCTTGGGGCGCCCTGGCGTGACTCATGGGGGCTGGTGCTGTCATTCTTTCCCAAATACCGATTTTTTGCTAATTGTAATCTCTGTCGGCAGCACCATTGGACGGAGACCCGGCCCTATTCTTCAATAACTAACAAACAACGTATACTTGACCATTTTATACATCTCTTCCTGTTCAGAACCAGATTCTTCAAGCGTCTGGCCGGACAATATTACTGTCTGATAAAAACAAATTTTTCATATGAACATACGAATACTATCTTTAGGTGGCCTACTACTAGTAGCGGCTCACACCTTCGCGGCAACGCCCCCGACCACCCGCCAGGGGGCCGCCCGGCTGGCGGCTGGCCAGCCCACCTACACCACGATTGCCTCCAGTTTGAACCCCTCCACGGTGGGGGCGCCGATCACGTTTACATCGACTACAAGATATCCAGCCAACCATTTAGACGAAAACGTCACCGAAGGCACGGTGACGTTTTCGGAAGGGGCCACGGTGCTAGCTGCCGACGTGCCTGTGGTGACAGGCGTGGCCTCGTTTACTACCTCCACTCTGACAGTGGGTACCCACACGATTGTGGCCACGTATAACGGAACGGCCAATTTCTCGACCAGTAAGGGTTCGGTTGTCCAGACCATTGATAACCCCGGCTCTTGTTCGACTTACGCGGGCAATATCGCCTACGTCAACGGAGCAGCTGCAGTAGGCACCAACGACGGCACCACCTGGGCCAGGGCCTTCCTGACGCTCCAGGATGCCCTCGATGCAGCCCGCACCTGTAGCGTAACCCAAATCTGGGTGGCCCAAGGCACGTACGTACCGACGAATTATCCGATTGGAGCAGCCACCACGCGGTCCGGTGGGGTACTCACCAGCGCGGATTTCAGCTTTCACCTGGTGAATGGCGTTGCCATTTATGGGGGCTTTAGCGGCACGGGCACCGAAACCCTGCTGAGCCAGCGTAACTGGGTGCTCAACCCCACCATCCTGAGCGGCACCAACGCCCGCAACCACGTGGTGACCTCGGCCAACGACGGCCTCACCACCCGGCTCGATGGCTTCACAATTACGGGGGGGCGTGCCGATGGCAATACCCTGATTACCGTAGAAGGACTTTATTTCTATGGTAATCGGGGGGCAGGAGCGGCTCTGAATGGAAGTTCGGTAACCCTGAGTAACCTGCTTATTTCGGGGAACAGTTGCTTCTCCACCGATAATGGGGGTGGCTCGGGAGGTGGAATGGCGATGTATGGAGGGAATTCCATCTTCACGAATGTGGCCTTCGTCGGAAACTCAGCTTATAGTGGGGGTGGACTAGAAACATCGAGCACCTCGTTTGTGATGACTAACTGCGTTTTTTCCGGGAATACCGTCAATTCGGGCGGTGGAGGCATGATCGTCAGCAGCGGATCGTCCACACTCACCAACGTGGTTTTTGCCAACAATGCGGCCACGCGTACCTCTCCTTCCGCGTTTGGGGGAGCCATGATCAACAATGGCTGTGTGATGACCCTGATCAACTGCACCTTTTTCGGGAACACCGCTCCGGGTACGGGCGGTACGATGTACAGCGTGAACGGAGCGACGGTGACTGATAAGAACGGCATTTACTACAACAACACCAACAACGGCAATACGGCCTACAACGGCGTCTTTAACTATAGGGCCTCGGGCTCCCCTTTCCCCGGGCCCTACGATTCGTTTACCGGGACGACGACCCTGACAGGTACCGATCCCCTGTTTGTCAACGCTGCTGACCCCGACGGGCCCGATAACCGCTGGATGACTGCAGATGACGGGATGGCTATCCAAAGCACTTCTCCTGCTATCAACGCCGGTACCCCTTCCGGAGCACCTGCTACCGACATCCGGGGCTTTACCCGGACAGGTAATCCCGACCAGGGTGCGTACGAGTATCAGGCGTGCAGCAACATCACCTACTACGTCGATGCCGATCGGGATGGCTACGGCTCAACTACTACTGCCGTATTATGCGATGCCACAGCTCCGGTCGGTTACGCCACCAACAACACTGACTGCAACGATAACGACGGCAGTGTGCATGAAGCTCAGCTTTACTACGTCGATGCTGACAGGGATGGTTACGGCTCAACCCAAACAGCAATGGTTTGCTCGTCGACAGCTCCGGTCGGTTACGCCACCAACAACACTGACTGCAACGATAACGACGGCAGTGTGCATGAAGCCCAGCTTTACTACGTCGACGCTGACGGGGATGGTTACGGCTCAACCCAAACAGCAATGGTTTGCTCGTCGACAGCTCCGGCAGGTTACGCCACCAATAATACGGATCAGTGCCCCAACGATCCCAAAAAGATTGCCCCTGGCGCGTGTGGCTGCGGGGTGGTCGATACTGATACAGACAGTGACGGTATTGCCGACTGCAACGATCCCTGTCCGCTGGCGGTCAACGGCATTGCCAATTTCGACCCGGCTGCCTGCGGCTGTGCTACTGGGTTCACCCCGGTCATGAACGGCAACGTCATTACGGGTTGCCAGTGTACGTTGTCGGTGAGTTTGGGATTGGCATGTCGGCAGGTATATGCGGGCTACGATGCGGCTAGTAATACCACCGTGCTGACGGCTACGGCCACGGGTCAGGGCGGCAGCGGCTACACGTACCTGTGGAGTAACGGTGCCACGTCGGCCAGCATCACGGTGAGCCCCGCCACAACCACCATCTATTCGGTCACCGTCAGCAAATCGGGCTGTTCGGCAATAGCTGCCGTGACGGTGAACGTCATCAACGTAGCCTGCGATAAAAACAAAGTAATGATCTGTCACAATGGCCAAACGCTGTGTGTAGCTAAAACGGGAAAAAATGGGGTAGCCGATCACCTGGCCCATGGTGATAAACTGGGCAGTTGCAATACGGTATTGCCCTGTAATACGACAGGTACCCGTCTGGCCACTATCGAGACTAACAGCGAACCGCTGACTGATGGCTGGCTCGCTTATCCCAACCCGTTTGAGCAAACGCTGACACTACAACTACAGACCACCATCGCAGGCACCGCCGATATCGTGCTGGTCGATCTGGCTGGCCGCTCTGTTGTGAGTAAGCAACAACTCCTGGTGGAGGGGGCAAACAAGGTTGTCCTGGAAACAGGTCAGCTGGCCTCGGGTCTGTACATTGTTCGGTTGACTGATGCGGCAAAAGTGGTGCGAACCCTCAAAGTACTTAAAAAGTAAACGATTGTGTTTCCAGCCCGACCGGGATTGGGCTGGAAACACAATCGTTATTAGGTTTATCTGTTGTTTTCTTATCAGGGTAGGCTTAGTGTTCTCGGCAGCAGATAACGATCTTCCCAGCAACTATCCTATCTTCTGGAGTGAATGTGTTTTTAAAATCATTACCTCTGGGAGAGCCTCAGAAAGCGTGGACGCGTCGCCGTGCGGGCAAGTAGATTAAGCCGCTATTGGAACCGGCAATATAGCCGGAGGCCGAAGCCGGGGAAGCGTTCTCGGAAGCTGACCTCCCACTGCTCGTTCAAGACCTTCGTGCGAGCCTGTAACACGCGTAAGGTGGCAGGTTCCGGATCTGACACTAACTCAGGCATGGGGCAATATTATTTTGCAATTGAATAAACGAGTCCAGTAAGACGTCATGGACAACTTGTTGAAAAAATTCTTCAAACGACAGCCCCGCCCACAACTCTTCTTCCTGCTCACAGGCAATATGGTCGGTCAGTACAGATAACAACTAATGGTGGACAAGACTTAGGCCAAAGTGTCTAACTCATTTACTGCATCAACCGCCGTTTCCACTTGAGTTGGTGTCGGATGAGTAATAGAGTACTTTATGCCCACCGGAGATGTGAGCAGTGCCTGGTATGCACATCTTTGCAGTCTTCTTGTTATTTTTACTGACAGATTCTAAAACAGGGCGTTTTTCACTTGATAGATCGAAAAGTTGGTCAATTCCCCGCCCGATTATATTAACCAAATGTATAAAACCACAGAAATTACCTCGGCCGAGATTGCGTCGGATAACCCGGTTCACCAGCGGCTGTTGTTTCCCTATGTCGAAGCGGCCAAAATGGTGAGCGGCAATGTGCTGGAGATCGGCTGCGGCTGGGGGAGAGGCTTGCAACTGCTGACGCAGGCCGCCGACCACTATACCGGCATCGATAAAAACACAGACCTGATTGCGTCTCTGCGTCAGGAGTATCCTCAATCCACCTTTATCCAGGCCAATATACCCCCCCTGCAGGGCCTGGCCGACAATAGCTTCGACTATATTGTTACGTTTCAGGTTATCGAGCATATCGAAAACGACGACCTGTTTATAAAGGAAGCTCACCGGGTGCTGAAACCCGGCGGCAAACTATTATTGACAACGGTCAACCGCATCTTCTCCCTGACGCGCAACCCCTGGCACGTGCGGGAGTACGTGGCCGACGAACTGAAGCAATTGATGCAGCGGTACTTCCCGACCGTCGAAACGAAGGGTATCCATGGCAACGAGAGGGTGATGACTTACTATGAGCAGAATAAGAAATCGGTGGAGCGTATCACCCGCTATGATGTTTTTAACCTGCAATACCGACTGCCTCGCTGGATGCTCCAGGTGCCATACGACATCATGAACCGCGTCAACCGCAACCGATTGTTGCAGCAGGACGGCATTGCGGCCGAAATTCAATACACCGACTACCTCATGAGCAACGACCCGGCCGGCAGTCTGGATTTCTTTTACATCGCGACGAAATAGCCCTTTCCCGCGCCAGGTTTCAAGTTATATTCACCGCGAATAACCGGAAACGGGGCCGGCCGGATGGAATCTGAAACCGCCGGCTGGTCCCGTTCAACTTTTTGGTAATGATAAAACGGCTTCTTTTTCTTCTCTTTTTTGGTTGTTGGGCTGGGATCGGCCTGGCGCAGGTAGGTCAGGTAACGCTTTCCGGAACCGTCAAAGACGTACACACGAAGGCGCCACTGCCGTTTGTCAATGCAACCCTGCTGATGCCGAAGGACAGCGGGTTTGTGACCGGGGCCATCACCAACGAAGAAGGCCTGTTTGCTTTGTCCGGCGTTAAAAGTGGGTCTTACCTGTTGCGGGTTACCTCCATCGGCTATCAGCCCAGAGTGCTGCCCGTGCTGGTGGGTAAACTGAGCGAATACCTGAACCTGGGCACGATTGACCTGTCGGAGGAGGTAGCCCAACTCGGAGAGGTAACCGTGACGGCCCGGCAGGAGGCTATAGCCCCGGCCCTGGACAAGAAGACCTTTACCCTGGCCGACAACATCAGTCAGTCTGGTGGCTCGGTACTGGAGGCCATGAAAAACCTGCCGGGGGTTACGGTCGGAGAGGGTGGTAAGGTGCAGTTGCGCGGCAACGACCGCGTGATGGTGCTGCTCGATGGGAAGCAGACTGCCCTCACTGGTTTTGGCAGTCAGTCCGGCCTGGAGAATATACCGGCCTCGGCCATCGACAAGATCGAGATCATTAACAATCCTTCAGCGAAGTACGACGCCAACGGCAATGCCGGCATCATCAACATCATCTACAAAAAAGAAAAGAAGGAAGGCTTCAACGGGAAAGTCGGGATGGCTACGGCGCTGGGTGCTTTGTGGATCAAGCGGGAGAATTACCCGACCATCCGGCCGCAGTATCAGGGTACACCCAAAATAAATCCGTCGCTGTCGCTCAACTACCGCAAGAACAAGGTCAATCTGTTTTTTCAAGGCGATAATCTGTACACCCAGACGCTGAACAAAAATGAATTTGCCGACCGGTTTTACGATTCCGGCGAAGTGATCCGGCAGCAGACCAAGCGCAACCGGAATACCAATATCATCACCGGAAAAACGGGTGTCGACTGGACACCCGACGCCAACAATACCATCAGTGTTTCGGGGCTGTTCAGCAGCGAGAAAATCATTGATCGGGGTGACGAACCTTTTTTCAACGGCGACCTGACGAAGCGGCTGCGGCTGTGGCAGTTTCTGGAGGATGAGCTGAAAACAACGGTTACGGCATCGGCCAACTGGCAGCATAAGTTCAAACAACCGGGGCGGCTGTTCAACGTAGGTTTTAACTACACCTTCCACCGGGAAGACGAGAAGTACTTTTTCACCAACATCCTGCCGGACTATACCGGTAACGATTCGTTCAAACTGTTGTCGGATGAGCACGTGGGTGACCTCACCGTCGACTATGTGCAGCCGCTCCGATACGGCCGCGTCGAGGGTGGACTAAAATTCCGCCGGCGGTACATCCCGACCAACATGCAGTTCTTTCCGGGCCTGAATTCACCTTTGGATGTGAATGCCGGCGGCTGGGCCAATTATAGCGAAGTGATACCGGCAGTATACGGCAACTACATCTTCGAAAACCAACATTTTGAGGTGGAAGCCGGTGTGCGGGTCGAGTACGTAGATTTACGGTACGAGGTAAATCCGAACCACAATACGTATAAGAGCGATGGGTACACGTATTCCCAGCCGTTTCCGAACGTGCGGGTGTCGTATAAGCTGAACGACGGTAACCGGCTCTCGTTCTTCTACAACCGCCGGGTAGATCGTCCCAACGAAGTCGACATCCGCATCTTTCCCAAGTACGATGATGCCGAAATCATCAAAGTAGGGAATCCGGGCCTGCAGCCCCAGTTTACCAGCTCATTTGAACTGGGCTACAAAACCAACTGGAACGATGGGTCACTGTATTCGGCCGCGTACCACAAGACCATCGACGCGACCATTACCCGAATCGGCACCATTGTTCCCGGCAGTACCTTAATCTACAACGTCTTTCAGAATGCCGGGCGCAGCTACAATACCGGGTTTGAGGTGGTGCTGTCGCAGAAGGCAGGTACCTGGGGCAGCTTCAACCTGAACCTGAACGGCTACCGGAACACCATCGATGCGTTTACGGTCGTGAATCAATACCCGGTACCCAGCACCTTTTCGGCGGAGCGGCAGCAGTTGATTTCGGGTAACGTAAAGCTCAACGGCAACTTCCGTCTGCCCGGTCAGTTAGACGCGCAGATCACGGCCATTTACCTGGCCCCCGATCTGGTGCCGCAGGGCCGCATCGACTCCCGCTTCGCCATCGATGCCGGTCTGAAAAAAGCCATTCAGAAAGGCAAAGGCGAGTGGTTCCTGAACGCCACCGATATAGCCAACACCCTGCGCATCCGCCGGGAGGTGCAGGGTGCCGGTTTTAGCTATGTCAGCACCGACTACTACGAAACGCAGGTGTTCCGGGTCGGATACGGGTACAAGTTTTAATTTATTTCAAGGTCCGGGCCAGGACCCATGGGCATAAACCTGAAACTACGATTTGCCCGCCCGATTCGCCTGCTTGATGGTCTGCTCGATTACATCCCACATCTCGGAGCTAACCTGCTCCAGGTGGTTGAACTCGCCGGCCATCAGGACTTCCCCGCCGTCGATGGTGATACACTCACCCGTAACGAAACCGGAGTAGTCGGAGAGGAGGTAGGCTGCCAGATTGGCCAGTTCCTGATGTTCGCCGACACGTTTCAGCGGAATGCGGCTGGTCGGGTCCATCAGCTTCATGAGCGGTTCGGGAAACAGCCGGTCCCAGGCACCTTTGGTCGGGAAAGGGCCGGGGGCAATGGCGTTGAGCCGGATGCCGTATTTGCCCCACTCGGCGGCCAGCGATTTGGTCATGATCAGCGCTCCACCTTTGGCTACGGCCGAGGGAACAACATAGCCCGAACCTGTTTGGGCGTAGGTCGTGGAGATATTGAGTACCGTCCCTTTAATCTGGTTCTCGATCCAGTATTTACCGACGGCCAGTGTAAAGTAGTACGTGCCCCGCAAGACAATATCCACAATTACATCAAATGCCTTGTACGACAGCCGCTCGGTGGGGCTGATGAAATTGCCTGCCGAGTTATTCAGCAGGCCGTCAATCCGGCCGAATCGGTTGACGGTTTCGGTAATGACGTTTTCGATCTCCTGCGGGTTGCGCACATCGCAGGCCAGCGCTAATACCTGACCACCAGTCTCCTCAGCCAATTCCTTCGCGGTTTCGTCCAGCACGTTCTGCCGACGGCTGCAAATGGTCACGTTGGCACCGAGTTGCAGAAAATACCGGCTCATGGATTTACCGAGGCCTGTGCCTCCGCCGGTAACAATAATGGTCTTTCCCTGTAAAGCTCCGTCGCGGAGCATGCCCTGGTTCATAAAATGCTGATTATTGATAAAGTAGCGTGGGTAATATAGCCAAAATCTTTACGTTTTCGAATGTCCTTGCTTTTAATGCACTGGTAATAGCGTTGTGAGTATTTGTGGTACGGATTTACGGGTTTATAGTAAATGCGCCTAACAGGTTTACAGGTGATGAATGCGCTGCGCTATACTGAGGACGACCGTTTACTAAAAAGATAGGGCTTTACAGGTTCTCTGAATACATCTGCTTACGTATAGGGATTTTGGTTTATGGTACACGACAATTTATTCTTACATTTAGCTCATTACCAAAGCCTTATTCTAAACCAAAATCAGCCAGAAAAATGAGAGCACAACGTAGACCGTTCCGGATGGCGAGCCTGGTGGCTTCCATTCTTGCCGTTATTCTGATTGCAGGTTGTGAGCCGAACGAATCGAGCCTGAACCCGGTCGCTCCTTCATCCGGCGACCAAAACGCCCGTGCCGGAGCCGATAAGGTAGTTACGCATTATGGACCGGCCGTACCACTAGGCGGTGGCGTAGCCCGGACATTTGTCAGTGCCACCAAATCCGGCGAATTGATGGAGATTGGTATTGCTATATCGGAAAAAGTGCTGATAGCTCTCCTGAAAGATGGAGGAGAAAGTTACCAGAAAGTACTGCGATTCCCCAGCCAATTCGACATCGCACCTTTCCAGCATGTGTTAATGGACTGGAATGCACACGGACACGAGCCTGAGTTCCTTTATGGGGTACCTCATTTTGACTTTCATTTTTACATGATCTCCAGCCAAGCCCGTGAGGCTATACCAGGCCTGCCGGGAAACATGATGGATCCCACACTCCCAGCCCCCCAATATCTGCCGGTCGGGTATGTGCCGACACCCGGACGCGTACCGGCCATGGGTACCCACTGGGTCGATCCATCTTCACCGGAGTTTCAGACACCAGGGGGCTTTACGCGTACCATGATTTACGGCAGCTACAACTATGAAGTAATTTTCCTTGAACCAATGATTACCCTTGATTATCTGCTGAATGGGGCCAAAGGCACCTTCCAGATTAAACAACCGACGGATTTTGCCAAAGCGGGTAACTACCCCACTCAGTACTCGATCCGGTACGACAGCCAGAGCAAAGACTACATTGTTTCCATAGTGAACTTTGTGTACCATCCCGGAGGAGTGAATTAAACCTAAATACCTATACAGGAGCCGTACGCCAGGCGGGGTACGGCTCTTTTTTTTCGGCAGGCTTTACAAGGCATCCGTCAATATCCCCGACTGATTTTCTTATCGAATTCGGCTTTGCGCTTCTCCAGCGTGTCGTCCAGGTTTTCGGTGGATTCCTGAAACTGGAGCTGTGAGGAGTTCCAGACGGCTACGTACTGTAGGCCATCCTCAACAGATTTGCCGGCACTGTAATTCAAAACCTGTTTTATGCCTTGTATGGTCGTTTGCGGCAGGTCGGCAATCTGGCGGGCCATCTCGGTCGCTTTGTCGAACAACTCATCGGGTGAGGCATAGACATGGTTCACCAGCCTGATTTTTTCGGCAAAAGCGGCATCGAAATCTTTAGCCGTAAAGGCTAACTCCCGCGTGTAGCTTTCCCCAATTATCTTCGGCAACCATTGCAGGCCACCCAGGTCGGGAATGATACCCAGCTTAGCTTCACGCAGGCTGAAATTGGCATTAGACGAGCAGAGCCGGATGTCGGCCGCCGAGATTAGGTTCAGCCCGCCCCCAATGCACCAGCCGTGAACGGCCGCAATCACCGGCTTCGGCGATTCGTAGAGCTTTTGAAAGCCGGACTGCATCTGCCGGATCATGTTCATTAATTCCAGGCGGCTCTCGGCCGATATAGCCCCGCCAAGGATAGTCTTTAGCTTGGGCAGCATGGTGTTGAGGTCGAGGCCATAGCTAAAGTGATTACCGCTGCCCCGCAACAGGATACAACGGACATTCGCCATTGTGTTTATTTCGTCGACGGCACGGGGTAGTTCATCCCAAAACTCCGGACCCATTGCGTTGCCTTTGCCGGGACCCAGCAGGGTTAGGGTAAGAACGCCCTCCGTCAGTTCAAACGTTAAGGATTGGTAAGAAGCCATAGTGACTGGTATGTTTGCATACGGGTTGGGTTAAATGTAGAAAGTAACCGGTTTTTTGCGAACTATTCGGCCAAGTTTTTTCTGGAACGCCATCTATACTTAGCTTAGGGGCATGAAACCCGAAACACTTGCCATTCACAGCAGCCGCATGGCTGACCTCAACGCCGGAGCGGTCACGCCACCGCTCTACCTGACTACCACCTTTGAGCGCGAAGCCGACGGCTCCTTTGCCTATGGCTACCTATATTCCCGCAACAACAATCCGAATCGCGATGCGCTGGAAAAAAGTATTGCCGCCCTGGAAGGCGGGGCGCAGGCCATTGCGTTCAGCTCCGGTCAGGCGGCTACCATGACGGTGTTTCAAACCCTGCGCCCCGGCGACCACGTAGTAGTCACGCAGGACTCGTATTATGGTACACCGGCACTGCTGGAAGAGTTGTTCCACCCCTGGGGGCTCACCTACACCCGCGTAGACATGAACGACCTGGATGCGTTACGGGCCTCCATTCACGAAAACACCCGTATTGTCTGGATTGAAACCCCCTCGAACCCGCTGTTGAAAATCACCGATATTCAGGCGGTAGCGGGTATGGCGCACGAAGCCGGCGCTATCTGCATATGCGATAATACCTGGGCCACGCCCGTGCTGCAACGCCCCCTGGAGCTGGGTTGCGATGTGGTGATGCACTCCACCACCAAATACTTCGGCGGCCATAGTGACGTGCTGAGTGGTGCGTTAGTGTTTAAGGAGGAAGGCGAAATGTACCAGCGTGCCCGGCGGCTGCAATCCATCGGCGGAGCGGTACCGTCGCCGTTCGATTGCTGGATGGTGGTGCGGGGGATTAAAACCATGACCACGCGGGTACGGGCGCAGGCAGCAACGGCCCGGCAGGTGGCCGAATTCCTGGCAAAGCACCCGGCGATTGAGCAGGTGCATTACCCCGGTCTGGAGAATCATCCGGGTTACGCCGTTGCCAACCAGCAGATGAGTTTGCCGGGGGCTATGCTATCCATTCAGGTGAAAGGCGGGGCCGAAGAGGCTACTCAACTGGCGGGTCGGCTACAACTAATTACCCGCGCCACCAGCCTGGGCGGAGTAGAGAGCCTCATTGAACACCGGGCGTCGGTAGAAGGCCCCAATACTGCTACTCCGCCAAACCTGCTCCGCATCTCCATCGGCCTTGAACATGCCGACGATCTGATCGAGGACTTTAGGCAGGCGTTGGCTAACGCTTAGCGTTTCTTGTTTGGTAGCTTCCTATCAGGTATCACCTCTTCGGTAGCTGACTGGAGTGGTACTGAATTCAGGATATGATATTGCTGGTCCGGGTCCGGTTTACGAACAGCCATGTTGTCAAGCGTCGCTTTGACCACATTTGGTGCATCCTTAGGATCGCGGTAAAATCCGGTACCCATCGAGAGTACTCCGCCAGACGCTTTGGGCTGAGGAATCCCCAGCTTTAACAAAGAGTCGGGAAAGGTTTCTGGTTTGGGTACAGGCACAACCGATTGGGCCTGACTTGTCAGACAAGCCACCAGTAGGCCGATGAGGGTGAAAAAAATTGCTTTCATAGTGTTGCAACGGTTCAGGTACCTCTTTGAAGGTAAAGAGCCAAAATTTACATAAACCGTTGCAACTTTATAGAAATTAAACCGCCACGGAACGGGGATTCAGATGAGTCAGTTGCTCACTGAGTTTCCAAAGCTCCCGGGCGTTGTAATCGCTGCGGGCATCCTGACTGGGCGTTTTAGGTTTGCACTTATCGAAATAAAGCCCGGTTACTTTCTGTACCTCGGGCGACGAAGCCAGATAAATACTCGTTTCGGCCCCCTTCTCCGGCGATATAAAAAACGGCTTCATCAGCTTAAACACCAATCCCGACAGGCTGGAGGCCCCATTGCCAAAATTGGAGTTGATGGCTCCCGGATGCAGGCTGTTCGACGTGATGCCGAAATCCATGACCCGGTCGGACAGTTCCTTGGCAAACAAAATATTGCAGAGTTTAGACGCGCCGTAGGCCCCCATGCCGGAGTACGACTTCGGCTTGGCCAACTGGTCCAGTTTAAAGGCTTTGCTCCAGCGATGGGCCTCCGACGATACCGTGACTACCCGCGGGTTGGTACCTTTCTTCAGCATGTCCAGCAGCAAGTTGGTCAGCAGAAATGGCCCCAGGTGGTTCGTGGCGAAGGTGAGTTCAATGTCTTCGGGTGAGTACTGCTCCCGGTCCAGGAAAAGGCCGGCATTGTTTATCAGTATGTCGAGTTTGTGGTAGCGGTCGGCTACTTCGCGGGCCGCCTGGGTGACAGACTGCTGACTGGCCAGATCGCACCAGATCAGATCGGCCCGGCCGGTTTTGCTGACGGCTTTTATTTCTTTACGGACGGGTCGGGAGGTATCCAGGTTCCGGCACAGCATGAGTATATCAAACCCTTTTCGGGCCATTTCCATAGCCGTAACTTTTCCGATGCCGGAATTGGCTCCGGTAATCAGGCATAGACGTGAATCCATGTTGGGTGGTTGATTCGTTAAATGGTTGATTCGTTTACTGGTTAATTAGGTGCTAAAAGGGGAGGCTGTGGAATGGGGTATTCAATACCGACCAACTGCTCGCTCAACTGCCATAGCTGTAGGCCAAGCTTCTGATTTCTGGCTTTATCGCTGGGCTCCAGTGGTTTGCAGCGGGCGAAATACAATCCGGTTACATTATGTATCTCCGGCGAAGAGGCCAGGTAGATGTGGGTTTTCGCCATGGTTTCTGGTTCCGGCGCAAACAGTTTAGCGACGGAAAAGGCCAGATGCAATACTCCTTTGGCGTCGCCATCTTCGGCAAAGTTACTATCTACCAGCCAGGGGTGTAGGGCGTTTACGGTGATGCCGTAGTCCATCAGCCGGTCGGCCAATTCGAAACTAAACAGAAGCTTGGCCAGCTTGGAATCGCTGTAGGCACCAATGGCACTGTAGTCACTCTTGTCCCGCTTAACGATATTATCCAGATCAAATGGGGCCGCGTAGTGCAGCTCGGAGGCTACATTGATAATGCGGCCTTCGTTGCTTTTCTTGAGCAAGTCCAGCAACAGGTGCGTCAGCAGAAAGTGACTGAGGTAGTTGGTGGCAAACGTCAGCTCGATCCCGCCGGGTGAGTATTGCAGGTCGTTAACGACCCGTCCGGCGTTGTTAATCAGCACATCGAGGTGGTCGAAACGCCGGTTAATCTCTCCGGCCGCCCGTCTGACCGACTGCATATCGCCCAGGTCGCACTGCACCAGGTACACATTGCGGGTTTTGCTGGCTGCCTGTACTTCCTGCTGTACGCGCTGGGCCTTTATTTCGTCCCGGCAGAGCATAATAATATCAAATCCATTCCGGGCCAGTTCAATCGCTGTCACTTTACCAAGGCCGGAGTTGGCGCCGGTGATCAGGCACAATGGGGGTCGCTGCATATCGTCTCATCAAAAGTCCTAACGCTTAACCAGCAGGCCGGGCAGCGGGTTTTGAGAAAAAGGAAATTCTTCAGTAGGCAGGCTGTAGTAGGCAGTCGGCAGTTTCCCCGCCGACTGCCTACCCTAACCAGCCCGCAGCCGCTTCATCCACAAACCAGATCAACTCTCCACTCACCGGCTTAACCCGTTGTGAAGGGTAAACGGCGGGTTGATAATCACCCTGCAAGACTTCTTTCAGCACATCGGCTTTGCCGTTGCCGGTTACCAGAAACGCCACGCAGGCGGCCCGGTTAACGACCGGCGCGGTGAGCGTCAGGCGGTACATGTCCTGGGCTTTCAGGTAATACGCGGCTGTCCAGGCCTTATCCTCGAAAACTACATCCGTGCCCGGAAACAGCGACAGCGTATGACCATCGTCGCCCATGCCGAGCAGCACAAGGTCGAAAGTGGTTTGCTGGCTGTCGAAATACTGGTGAAGCAGTAGATCGTATTCCGCAGCGGAAGCGTCTGGTGCTATGTCGGTGCGCCAGCTATGGATTTGCGAGGGCGGAATGGAGACATGGTTCAGCAGGGCTTCGGAGGCCATGCGGGCGTTGTTGCGCTCGTCGGCAACAGGCACATAGCGTTCATCACCCCAGAAAACATGCAGCTGATTCCAGGCAATGCGGTTTCGATAGGGCTCGGTTGCCAGCAGCGCAAACAGCTTCTGGGGAGTACTGCCACCCGACAAAGCGATGGTAAAGCGGTCCTGCCGTTGCAGAACTTCCTCAACATAGCTGACCAGCCACTCGGCTACTGCATGGCTGAGGGTGGAGAGGTCTTTGTAGGTATGTAGTTTCATGTTCCAGGGTCCTGGTTCTATGTTTCAGTGGGAGCATGAAACTTGAAACCGCCGGGCGGCCCCGCTGAAACAATTAAACCTGTTTATTTCATTTCGGCAGCGTCACCCAATGGTGGCCGTCCTGGGCAATGAGCGCTTCGGCATCTTCGGGTCCCCAGGAGTCGGGGGCGTAGTTGGGGAAGTCGATGGGTGGTCGCTTCTCCCAGGCTTCCAGAATGGGCATAATTACATCCCAGGCCGCTTCAACCTGGTCGGCCCGCATAAACAGGGTGGCGTTACCGGCCATGACATCCAGCAACAGGGTTTCGTAGGCTTCCGGCTCCTGTCCGTCGTAGGCATCCTTGTAGCTGAAGACCATATCGACGGGGTTCAGCGTCATCGACTGCCCCGGCCGTTTGGCCTGAAACCGCAGCCGGATATCCATATCCGGCTGAATGCTGATGATGAGCCGATTTGGTCGCCAGGTTTCGGCGGCTTCCGCCGGAAACGCATAGTGCGGGGCCTGCCTGAACTGAATCGTAATCACGGTGGTCTTTTCGTGCAGGTACTTACCGGAGCGTACATAGAACGGCACATGCTGCCAGCGCCAGTTGTCGATAAAGAACTTCACGGCCGCGAAGGTATCAACGGGGGAGTTTGGTTTAACACCTTCTTCCTGCCGGTACCCCTTTACCTCTTTGCCTTTCATCCAGCCCTCGCTGTACTGGCCCCGTACGGCATAATCGCGTACTTCGTCTTTGGGTATCCGGCGTATAGCTTTTAGCACATCGACCTTTTTGTTACGGATCTCGTTGGCATCGAACGAAACCGGCGCTTCCATAGCCACCATGCAGAGCAATTGTAAAATATGGTTTTGGACCATATCGCGCAGGGCACCGGCATGTTCGTAATAACCACCCCGGCCTTCGACGCCGACGGTCTCGGCCGCTGTAATCTGCACATGTTCGATGTAGTTTCGATTCCAAAGTGGCTCAAACAAGGCATTGGCGAATCGCAGGGCCAGAATGTTCTGCACGGTCTCTTTGCCGAGGTAATGGTCGATGCGGTAAATCTGCTCTTCGGTAAATAACTGGCCCAGGAGTTGATTGAGTGCCTGCGCACTTTTGAGGTCATGGCCGAACGGTTTTTCAATTACAATACGCACACACTGCCGATTGGCGCACATGGGCAAGGCTCCCAGTTTGGTAGCAATTTCGGGAAAGAGTTGTGGGGCAACGGCCAGGTAAAAAATAACGTTGGCGCTGAGGTCCCATTCAGCTTCTTTCTGCTGAACGTAGTCCGGTATTTTCTGGTAGGCTGCCGCATCGCCGGCGTCCATTTGCAGGTAAAAAACGTGTTCGGCAAATTTTTGCCAGTCGCCGTTGGCCTGATCCTTACGTCGGGAAAACTGCTGAATACCCTCCAGGAGCCGCTCCCGGTAGGTTTCGTCGGAGTAGTCGCTGCGGCCAATGCCTACAATGGCAAAGCGGTTGGGCAGATAATTATCGAGAAAAAGGTTATAGAGAGCCGGGGAGAGTTTCCGGAAATTCAGGTCACCACTGCCGCCGAAGATAAACAAAAGGGTGGGTGGGATTGGTTTGGATGATGATGCCATGGTGGAAGAAGTCTGGTGATGGTGCCCTTAGGCCACGAAATATACCGATGCACTCTGTCTGGTGCAAGTCATTGAGGCTATGGCTTCTCTTTCGTTAGGGAATAACCTACTTTTGGCCGCACCATATCCTGCCCGTTCAAACACTAAACTGCCAACGCCTATGAAAATCGCCATCGGCTCCGACCATGCCGGATACCAGTATAAAGAAAAGATCAAATTGTTCCTGACCGGCTTAGGCCACGACGTTACCGACTATGGTGCCTATTCTGAAGAGTCTGTAGATTATCCCGTATTTATCCGCCCGGTTGCCGAAGCCGTGGCGCGGGGGGGAGCCGAGCGGGGCGTCGTACTCGGGGGATCCGGCAACGGCGAAGCCATGACCGCCAACCGGGTAAAAGGTGTCCGCTGTGCCCTCTGTTGGAATGTTGAATCGGCGCGACTGGCCCGCGAGCACAACGATGCCAATGTCATCTCCCTCGGTCAGCGGATGGTGGATGAAAAGACTGCGCTGGAAATCATTCGTACCTGGCTGGATACACCGTTTGAGGGTGGCCGGCATATTCAGCGGATCAGGATGCTGGATACGTAATGTCTGGTAAGAACCCCCGTTCCGGGAGTCCTTACCAGATACTCACGCTAGTTTTGCTTCCTTCTGATAAATACCTGCCAGGGTATCCACGGCAAAGTCGATTTCCTCGGCCGTATTGTACTTGCCGAAAGAGAAGCGGATATTACCCCGGTCGGGGTCAATGCCGGGCAGGGCGGAGAGTACGTGCGACCCCACATTCGTGCCACTCGAACAGGCACTACCGCCCGAGGCTGAGATACCGGCAATATCGAGGTTGAACAACAGCATGTCGCTGATGTCTGATGGCGGCAGACTCACACTTAACACGGTATACAGGCTGTTCGACAGGTCGGCGGAGTTGCCGTTGAAGCGAACATCCTCAATTTTTTCATGCAGCCGGTCAATCATGCGCTGCTTGAGGCTCTCGATATGCCGCCGGTGCTCGTCCATATCGCGGTAAGCAATTTCCAGCGCTTTGGCCAGGCCGATAATACCGTAGACGTTCTCGGTCCCGCCCCGCATGTTGCGCTCCTGCGCCCCACCGTAGATAAACGGGTGGATGCGGTTGTTGGCGTTGACGTACAGAAAACCCACGCCTTTGGGTCCGTGAAACTTATGCGCAGCACCGACGATAAAATCCGTTTTAAGCGCCTGCAGATTATGCCGGAAATGGCCCATCGTCTGCACGGTATCACAGTGGAAGATGGCGTCATACTGGTTACACAGCGCACCTACGGCATCCAGGTCGAGCAGGTTCCCAATTTCGTTGTTGCCGTGCATCAGCGATACCAGCGAACGCGGATGGGTACGCAGCAGTTCTTCCAGATGCGTAAGGTCTACGTTGCCTTTTGCGTCGATGCGGACCAGGCTCAGCCTGATGGTATCCTGCTGGGCCAGATGCTGGAGCGTATGCAGCACGGCATGGTGTTCCAGGGGCGAGGTGATAGCGTGCGTGAGCCCGTAGGTTTCAATGGCGGATCGGATGGCAGTATTATCCGCTTCGGTGCCGCCGGAGGTAAAGAAGATCTCAGAAGGCGACGTATTCAATAACGTCGCCACCGTTTTGCGGGCTTTTTCAATGGCCGAACGGACAATCCGGCCGTGGCCGTGAATGGAGGAAGGATTGCCGAAGTTATCGGTCATCCAGGGAAGCATGGCCTCCAGCACCTCCGGATCGAGCCGGGTGGTGGCGGCATTATCAAGATATACACGTTGCATAGCCCACAAAGATAATCAGTTGCATTGGAGAAACGTAATAACCGGCAGGTCAGGCTGTTTGGCGGTGCATCGAAAGTTGTGCGATATTTATACAAAATTAACGCTTTGGGTACCCAAATGATTCGCTACACCACCGTAACTACCGAGGCTGATTTACAGCAGATTCTGGACCTTCAGCAGCAGAATCTGTCAAAAACCGTCAGCCCCGAGCAGCAGAAAGAGCAGGGCTTTGTCACGGTAATACATACACTGCCTTTACTGCAGCAGATGAATGCAGCCGCTCCACAAATTATTGCCAAAGACGGCGATCAACTGGCGGGCTATGCCCTGGTAATGCCGACTTCTTTCCGCTCCATGATTCCCGTGCTGCAGCCCATGTTCGACCTGCTGGATACGCTGGTGTATGATGGCCAGCAGGTAGGCTGCTACCCATATTACGTGATGGGACAAATATGTGTGGCTGAGAAGTACCGGGGGCAGGGACTTTTCGACGGGTTGTACCAGTACCACCGCGAGCGCTTATCAGGTGATTACGCCATGTGCATTACCGAAGTGGCCACCCGCAACACCCGTTCCATGCGGGCACACCAGCGGGTCGGTTTCCAGTCCATCGCCGAATATGAAGACGAAACCGACCGGTGGAGTGTCGTGGTCTGGGACTGGCGGAGAAACTAGTAAGGATAAGATAACAGAAACGGGAAGCACGTTTGGCTTCCCGTTTCTGTTTGTGTGTAGCGCTTACTTTTTCTCCGCCACCAGCCCCTGTATTTCTGCCATCAGCACCCGAACGGCTTCTTCCAGCTGCTGGTCTTTGCCTTTGCTGACCACTTCGTATTCGTTCCAGATTTTGATGTCGGGTTCGGTCTGCCAGTTCTCCAGGTATTTGCCGTTCATGGCTTTTACGCCCAAGGGCGGCACACCCCAGCGGATGCTGTTGTCCTGCAGGGCTTCCCAGCCGGCAAACGTGCAGGTGCCCGGCACCGGCTGACCCACCAATTTACCCAGTTTCACCTCCTGCACCGTAAAGGCATAGCAATGGCCGTCGGAGTAGTTGGCTTCGTTGGCCAGCGAGATGCTGGGTCTGGTCCAGCGGAAGTTTGGTTCGTAGCCGTTGGAGCGGGTATCCGTAGTGTAGTCCATGAACTTCTTGCCCGACAGGAACATAGCCAGGTCGGCTACCAGGTCGCCCCCGCCGTTGAAGCGGGTGTCAATTACCACGCCCTTCTTATTGGCGAACTTGCCCATAATCTCCTCATAGGTGTTCCGGTACGCACCATCGTTCATGCCCGGAATATGCACGTAGCCCAGCGTTCCGTTCGACAGTTTGTCTACCTCGTCCTGGTTGCGTTTCACCCAGCGCTTGTAGAGCAACTGGCTTTCATCGCCAACGGAAATCGGCTTCACAATGATCTCCCGGCGCGTGTTGCCGTCTACTACTGTCAGCAGCGTGTTCTTACCGGCTTTGCGGTTCAGGTACTGCGCCAGGTCACGTTCCGGTGCAATGATTTCGCCGTCGATAGACTCAATCACCATACCCGCCCGCACGTTCAGGCCGGCTTTGTCCAGCGGTCCGTCTTTCACCACTTCGGCTATCTGAACACCGTTGCCGGTGTAGGCGATGTCGTAAAAAGCGCCCAGCGACGCGGTAGCATCCTGGTTGGTGACCGTTGGGTTATAGCTGGAGCCGCTGTGGCTGACGTTCAGCTCGCCCAGCAATTCAGACAGCATTTCCGAAAATTCGTAATTGGTGCCGATATGCGGCAGGTACTTTTCGTAATCGGGTTTGTAGCTGTCCCAGTTGACGCCGTGCATGGTGGCGGTGTAGAACGTCTTTTTGGTGCGTCGCCAGACATGCTCGAACATAAACTGCCGTTCGGCGGCTACGTTGAGGTTCATGTCGCCGTTGATGCTGATGCTCTCTTGCTTGCCGCTGCTGGGATCGATTTTCTGAATGCGACCGTCGGCGTTCAGGAAAATCGACTTCTGCTCTTTATCCCATACCAGGCTACCGGTCGCACCGTTCAGCGTCACCAGCATTTTGGTTTCTTTGGTGCGCAGGTTGGTAGTCCACAGGTTGTAGCCTTTCTCAAAACGGGCGAGGTAATACAGGTTCTCACCATCTTTGCTGATGAGCGCATCGGCCAGCGACGAGGAGTGAATCGTCAGTTTGGCCCGGCGGGTAGTCAGCCCATCCCAGTCAATAGCCACGGCGGTATCTTTCTTCGCCGTAGCCGTTTTGCCCTTTGTGGTGTCGGCTTTGGTGGCTTTCTCTTCCAGTTCTTTGGCGAGGGCCGCTTCTTCCTTGCTCAGCTTAAACTTATCCCAGGCAGCCTGGGTGAAGAACAGGGCGTATACATCGGCCTGTGAACCGCCACTTTGCGCAACAGCCTTCAACCCATCCCGGTTGCTGAACCACAGCATGGCTTTGCCGCCCATGACCCATTTCGGCCGGAAGTCCTGGAAGCCGCTTTCGCTCAGGTTGGTTACCTTGCCTTTGCCGTCGGCCGGCACCAGACCAATTTCACCGGCGGCAATACCCGGTACACTGTAGTCGAACAGAATCCACTTACCGTCCGGGCTCCACTGGAAATACTGGTCGTTGTCGCCCATCGAGAACAGTTCTTTATCGGTCAGCAGGGTGCGGGTCTGCTTTGAGGCCAGGTTCAGGATCTTCAGCGTCATGCGGTCTTCAATAAAGGCCACTTCTTTACCGTCGGGTGAATAGGCCGGCTGGTAGTTCTCCTTCTCGTTGGTGATGAGCGGAGTTTCTTTCAGTACCGTTGAGGCATAGAAATACGGCTCCTCAGAACGACTCATGCGGGTTTCGTAAATCTTCCACGAATTCCCCCGCTCAGATGAATACAGCAGTGCTTTGCCATCGGGCGAAAAGCTCACGCTGCGTTCCTGTTCAGGGGTATTGGTAATGCGCTTGGTCAGGCCCCCTTCTACGGAACTGACAAATACTTCGCCCCGGAAAATATAGGCTACTTCTTTTCCATTGGGCGAAACGGCCATGTCGCGAACCCCACCGGCAATGGGCAGCACCCGTTCGTTGTTGGTGCGGGCATCGGCGGCAATGGTAACGGCTACTTTCTGCGGTTTAGCGTTCGGCTTCAGGGTGTATAGGTCACCGTCGTAGCTGAAACAGAGCGTACCGTCGTTGGCCTGGCTCAGAAACCGCACCGGGTGTTTCTTAAACGAAGTGAGCGCTTCCGGCTTTGCCGGGTTACCCAGCGATAGCTTATGCACGTTAAACGAGCCGTTGGTTTCGCTCAGGTAGACGAGACTTTTGTCGTTGTCAGTGAAAATCGGGTTGCGATCTTCGCCGTTGAACGTCGTGATTTTGGTATGCTTACCGGTTTTTACGTCGTAGGTCCAGATGTCGCGGGCAATGGAGGAAGTATGATGCTTGCGCCAGGGGTTTTCACCGCCCTTTTTGTCGTGGTACACCAGCCGGGAGCCGTCGCGGTTGAACTTCACATCTTCGGCGGGCGTCGTCAGTAGCTGCTCGACCTTACCGCCAGTCACCGACACCTTGTACAGCTCAGGCTGCGAACCGGTCGGGAACTGCCGGTTCGTGGCTAAGTCCTGGCGGGCTGCGCCAAAGACAACACTCTTGCCGTCGGGCGTAAAATCGTAGGGGTATTCGTTGGTTGAGTGAAACGTTAAGCGCCGGGCTTCGCCACCATCCACCGGAATGACAAACAGGTCGAAGTTGCCGTAGCGGTCGGAGGCAAAGGCAATGGATTTACCATCGCGTGACCAGACCGGCATAAAATCGTGCGCTTCGTGGAAGGTCAGCGGTATGGCACTGCCGCCGGTGGCGGAGACTTTCCAGAGGTCACCTTTGTAAGTAAAAACGATGGTTTTGCCATCCGGCGACACGGCCGGATAGCGGAGCCAGGTGGGGGTCTGCGCCAAAAGCGGGAGCGAAACCAAGAACAAAGAACAAAGGAGCAGGCGGATACAGAGTCTGCGCATGAGTTGATGAAATAAAATTCCGGAGCTAATAAGGAGTTGGTTTAACTATCAAATATACAAACAAAAAGCCACCCTCGTTTGCAGAAGGTGGCTTTTTTGACGTGGTACTAAACTATTCAGATTCAGGTTTACGGTATTGCTGGATAATTTTGTACAGCGCCTTCTGCTTCTCCAGTTCGGGGAAGAACTCAAACAACTGCACGTGAGCATCGTAGTTCAGCGTCAGGGCCGCTTCCAGGTTTAGCAGGGCCTCGCGGTAATAACCGGCGTGGATGAGATAAATCGCAGCCCGGTAGTATAGGTCGGCCTCTTTAGGCAGCTCATCGATACCCATCTGGATAACCTCATTGGCCCGCAGGTAATTGCCCTGGTCAAACGGCACCAGCGACCAGATCAGGTACGAATCCGGATTCGCCGGGTCTACCTCAGCCGCTTTCTCAAACGCTTCGACACTCGACATCACATTGCCGATTTTGTATTCCGTTTCGGCAATGGCCAGCCAGTATTCGCCGTTCTGTTCGTTCAGCTTAACGGCCTTCCGCAGAAACGGCAGTGCTTCGTACCATTTTCCCAACTCACTTAGGCAAACGCCCAGACCATACCAGGCTTCGTCCCACAATCCATCTACCCGAATCGCTTCCCGATACCGTACAATGGCCTCCTGCAGCTTATCCTGTTTTTCGAGGCTGGCCCCGAGGTGGCATAGCGTTTCGGCGGTCGGTTCTTCATGCTTAAGCGTATCGATATAGGCCTGCTCCGCTTTTTCAAACTGGCCTAAATTCATGTATGTATTTCCCAGGTTGAAATACGCCGACGCAAAATCGTCTTTGATAATGGTGGCATAATCATAAGCCTCGGCAGCTTCGGCAAAGCGGGCCAGCTTGCTGTATGCAATGCCGATGTTATACCAGGCATTGTACGAATACGGGTCACGGTCGATCAACTGCTGGTAGTATGATAAGCTGTTCTCCAGTTCGCCGGTTATATCCAGGCAGAACGCCAGTTCATACAGGGCATTCTCGTTGTTGATGTTGAGCTGAATCGACTTTTTATAGCTATCGATGGCCTCGTCAAATTTTCCCCAGTTCTGGTAGCTCTGGCCAAGCTGAAAATAGATGTCGTCTTTATCCTCGGTGCGGTCGAGCATTTCCTCCAGCACCTGCACTGATTCTTCAAACCGGCCCGCCATGTTCAGAATGGTTCCCTGCATATACTGAATATCCAGGTCGGTGGGACTGAACAGGTTGGCGCGGTCAAGCAGTTCAAGGGCTTCGTCAAACTTGCTGTTGTTGGCCAGAATCTGAGCCTTGTCGAGCATTAGTTCCAGTGAGTACGGGAAGTTGTCGAGTCCGGCCTCACAAGCTTTCAGCGCCTTGTCGAGGTCACCTTCGCCGAGATAGTGTTCCACTATCTGCTCATAGACATCCAGGTCAAAAAACTGATTTTCTTTCCGGGCGAGCATCTGCTCAAAACGCCGAAGCGAATCTTTGATATCGCCTTCTCTTTCCTCAAACTCTTGCTCCATGTGAGTACCTCAACGGGTTAAGTAGTGCCTTCGGATAGGGGCCGCACCATGGGCGCGGGCTATCTTGTCACAAGAAAAATACTGATAAAAACCGAAAACGCAAACGCCCAACCCGTTTTTTTACGACCCTTTTAAGGCAGTCGCCACCCGCCGGAGCGTCTCGTCGAGTGGTCGGTAATGAAAGTCAAGCATTTGCATGAGCTTCCGGTTGTCGAAGCGGTACGACTGGCTGGCCGAACGGGCAGTCTCCTTTGTAATAAGCGGAGCTTTGCCCGTGAGCCACGACCGTACAGCCTCTATTCTCCAAAGTATATTGGCCACCGCCGGCGACACCCGCACCCCTGGCGGGCGTTTGCCCATGGCCCTGGCCATCCGTTCCAGTAATTCTTTATACGGCAGCGTGTCGGCGTTCAGGATAAACCGTTCGTTCACGATTTCCGTTTGCATCAATTTGTAAACGGCCTCAGCTACGTCTTTAACATCAACGAAATTAACCGTGCCATCCGTGTAAAAAGGCTTCTCGTCGTATACGTATTTAAAGAGTTGCACGCTGCTGCGGGTCCAGTCGCCTTCGCCCAATACAACAGAAGGATTCACCATCACCGTGTTCAGCCCCTCGGCCACACCCCGCCAGACTTCCAGTTCGGCGCGGTATTTGGTCTGGGCATAAAACGAGTTGTTCGGCGAATCCTCCCATTTCTGTTTCTCATTAATAACAATGGATTGCCCTGGTATAATTCCCTTCGTATTAGGCCTGCCCAGCGCGGCCACCGAACTAATGTAGCCTAATTTATGAATACCGGCCTGCAGGCATACATTGACCACGTTGGCGGTGCCCTCTACATTTATTTTTTCCATGCCCGGCCGGTCCTTCGGCACAAACGACACAATGGCAGCCGCGTGAATCACATCCATATCCGGCCCGATAGCGGCCTGTAGGGAAGGAACATCTGTTATATCCCCCTCATGCCAGGTGATGCGGTCGGCCACATCGGTCAGCAAGCCGTGACCACTGCCCGGCCGGTACAGCGCTTCGACCGCCTGACCAGCCGCCAGGTATCGCCGGGCGATGTGGCTGCCGATAAAGCCGGTGGCGCCGGTGATGAGAACCGGTTTAGGTAGTGATGAAGTCATTCAGAATACGTTCAAGAGTGATTAAGCCGGGGGCTTGACGGTTGCGTAAGGCTGCCAGTAAGTCAATATATGCTCGGTCATGGTCGATGAGGGCGTATTTTAAACGCCTGCCCAGCAGTTTGGGCGAGTCGGGAAAGCCGAACGAGGTAACGTCTAGGTTTACCTGCTCCGCATTCCAGAGCAGAAAACTCTCAAGCGCTTTGTCAATGACAATGAGGTATTGATTACTGCCCGGCTTTTGCTTGACAAGGACACGGTTAGTTGAAGACTGAATGGTAAACTGAGTCAGGTAAATAGGTACTCGCTTTTCTTTATCGTTATCGACCACACCGATTATCACCTCGCCTGATGGTGCGTTGGATAATAGCTTGGCAACTTCCGGTATGCCGAAAGCGTGTTCGACGGATAAGGAATTAAGCAGAAAGCTCATCATGATTGTGTCTGCGTAACATTCAGCAATCACGCGGAATGGAAGGTCAGGCATTTACGGGTGGTTCAAATCGGCGCAAGTTGTAGAACAAGTCAATGCTGAAGCGCTGGACTTCGCTGAGTTCTTCCGTCGTTAACAGCCGCACCTTTGTCTGATAATCCTGATAGTAGGTGATAAATACATTGAGTTGGTCATCATTAAGATGTTCGATTAGAGTTTGCAGCAGATAAGGACTGTGGGTGGCGATGAAGTATTGATTAGTATCGTTCTCGATCATCCGGAACGCAAGTGTCTGTACATAAGGAGGGAAAGAGTGAACTTCCGGCTCTTCAAACAGAAGAATAGCATTTGTATTTGTATCTATTGCTGCCAAATAGAAGATGAATCGTTTGAATGTATCTGAAATATTGGCATATGGGTACTTTATAGCGTAGAAGCTTTCCCGTCTTTGTAGTTCAAAAAGACTATTCTCGAGATCAAGAACCAACTCCTGCTGATTACCTTCAAAAAGAAGAGAAAACTCTTTGAGAAGCTCTTTGTGCCTTCTAAGAACTGCGAATAGATTAGACCCGTCAGGTGGAATAAGCGAGACGGAGTGTTGATTAGGAAATATAGTGAGCCCGCGATAATCAAATTTTTTAACCGTATAGCTTATTTTGCGTGCGTCAAGTACTCGATCGGTAATACGTCCCTCTGCCATAAATGTATGATAAGAGGGACTAACCACATCAAAACCTGAATTATCTTCTTTGATCTTCTGTAGGTAAAAGGCTAATAGTTCATCTGCATCATCATAAGTTATAACTACTTCTGGGGGATATAATTTTAGCATTTGTTCAACGAACAGACTAGATCCTGTAAATGCCTCATACATCTGCTCTAGTAAATGGGCTCGCGATCTAATCAGACACTTTCCTTTATCTGTGGTGACCTCAATATTAGGTGACGTATTATTGTCGTAGAACAATTCTGAGGTCTTTGAATACCTGATTGTATTCTTTAGAAAGCTATCACCGGCATACTCAGGACCCAACAACCCCAGCCCCTCCAAAATATTCGACTTCCCCACGTTCGGCTTGCCGATGAAGACATTGACCCGCTTGCAGTCGAAGCGGAGGTCTTTAATGGACTTGAAGTTTTTTATATCAACCCACTGAAGGAAATTATTGGTGCTTTCCATGTTATGTAAGAACCAACGGGTGTGCGACCCGTACAGCCTGTTTGCGTAAACATAACAACGTTCAGGCTTGAATTGCTAATTTTGCGCAAAATTCACTGACGGCATGTCCTTAGAAAATCCACAGCGTTATACGGTCACGGCGGCCCTCATCTACGCCAACGGCCCTATCCATATCGGTCACCTGGCCGGGTGCTACCTGCCGGCTGACATCTACGTGCGCTACCTCCGCAGTACCGGCAGAGATGTGGCCTTTATCAGCGGTACCGACGAGCACGGTGTGCCCATTACCATCAAAGCCAAAAAAGATGGCGTAACCCCGCAGCAGATCGTCGATAAATACTACGTCCAGATTAAACAGGCGTTCGAGGATTTCGGGATATCCTTCGATACCTATTCCCGAACCACGAGCCCGGTTCACCACGAAACGTCACAGGAGTTTTTTCTGAAACTTTACAACGACGGCAATTTCGTGGAGGAGGTATCGGAGCAGTATTTTGATGAAGTGGCCCAGCAGTTTCTGGCCGACCGCTACATTATCGGTACCTGCCCGGTTTGCGGCAACGAAAACGCCTACGGGGATCAGTGTGAGCGTTGCGGCTCGGCTCTCAGCCCCACCGAACTGAAAAATCCCCGCTCCACCCTGTCAGGTTCGCAGCCGGTGCTACGGCCAACCAAAAACTGGTACCTGCCCCTCGACCGGATGCAGCCGGAGATTGAGGCCTACGTCAACAGCCATCCCGAATGGAAAACCAACGTTTTTGGTCAGTGCCAGTCATGGCTGAAAGAAGGCCTGCGCCCCCGCGCCATGACCCGCGACCTGGAATGGGGGGTAAAAGTGCCGCTGCCGGATACCGAAGGCAAAGTGCTATACGTCTGGTTTGATGCCCCCATCGGCTACATTTCCATGACCAAAGAATGGGCCGCTGAGCAGGGTCGCGACTGGGAACTGTACTGGCGCGACCAGCACACCAAACTGGTGCATTTTATTGGGAAGGATAATATTGTCTTCCACTGTATCATCTTCCCGGCCATGCTGATGGCGGAGGGCAGCTATATCCTGGCCGAAAACGTGCCCGCCAACGAGTTCATGAACCTCGAAGGCGACAAGATTTCGACCTCCCGCAACTGGGCCGTCTGGCTGCACGAGTACCTGGAGGAGTTGCCCGGTAAGCAGGATGTACTCCGGTATGTACTGGCCGCCAATGCGCCCGAAACCAAAGACAGCGAATTTACCTGGAAAGATTTTCAGGCCCGTAACAACAACGAACTGGTCGCCGTTTTCGGCAACTTTGTTAACCGGGCGGTGGTGCTGACCCAGAAGTTCTGCGACGGTAAAGTACCTGCTTTGTGCGAACCCAATGAATACGACCAGCAGGCACTGGACGAACTGGCCCTGTTTCCCGACCGCATCGGGCAGGCCATTGAGCAGTACCGCTTCCGTGAGGCTCTGTCGCAACTAATGGATTTGGCGCGGCTGGGCAACAAGTACCTGGCGGATACGCAACCCTGGCAGGTGGTTAAGACCGACCCGCTGCGCGTAAATACCATCATGAACATTGCCCTACAGATTACGGCCAACCTGGCCATTGTTTGTGAGCCCTTCCTGCCGTTTACGGCCGAGAAGCTGCGGCAGCAACTGAACATGGAGAAAATGACCTGGATTAATGCCGGCCGGGCCGACCTGCTGCCGGATGGACATGAACTGGGCAAGGGCGAACTGCTGTTCGCCAAACTGGAAGACGACGTTATCAACCAGCAAATTCAAAAACTACACGACGCCAAACGTATGAACGAACTGGCCACCAAAACCGTACCGGCCCTCAAATCTGAAATTAACTACGATGATTTTGCCAAAATGGACATCCGCATCGGCACCATTATAGAAGCGGAGCGGGTACCAAAAAGCGACAAACTGCTGAAGCTGAAAGTTGATGACGGCCACGGACAGCGGCAGATTCTGAGCGGTATCGCCAAACATTTTGCGCCGGAAGCTATTATTGGTAAGCAGGTAACCTTCCTGGCCAACCTCGCCCCCCGCAAGATGATGGGCCTGGAATCTCAGGGCATGATTCTGATGGCCGAAGACCGCGACGGCAGTCTCTCCCTCATCATGCCTGATAAGCAGGTCTGGAACGGCGGGACGGTGAGCTAATTTCTAAAAAGTGAAAGCGTGGGGCGCGTAGCCCGAAGAAACGTTCTTTTGCCGGCCACTCTTTCACTCATTCGCTCGTTCACTCTTTAATTTTTCCTATGAAAGCACAAATGCGTACCGAGAAAGGTACAATGACCATTGAGTTTTACGATCAGGACGCGCCCAAAACCGTCGACAATTTTCTGAACCTTGCCAAATCAGGCTATTACAATGGTGTGACATTCCACCGGGTAATACCCAATTTTGTGGTGCAGGGTGGTGACCCGACCGGAACGGGTGCCGGCGGACCAGGCTATACCATTCCGTGCGAACTGGACGGAGACAATCAGTACCACGACCGGGGCGTATTGTCGATGGCGCATCGGGGCCGAAACACCGGCGGTTCGCAGTTTTTCATCTGCCTGAGCCGGGAGAACACCAAGCACCTCGACCGGAATCATACTTGCTTTGGGAAAGTGGTAGAAGGAATCGACGTAATTGACCAGATCCGGCAGGGTGACAAAATTCTGGATATTACGGTCCTGGAAGAAGAGCAGGCGTAAAACCTGGGAGCAAAAAGAAAGCCGTATCGCAGTTTATTTTGTGATACGGCTTTTTTATACTAATCTAGGAATTGGTGTAGCTACCTATAAAAAAGATAAAGCCTCCCGATCGTTGCGAGAGGCTTTATACTGACTATTCCTAAACCCTTAACCTTTTCTACATGAAAAACTAACTTTAACCCTTTTCTGTTCCTGAGAACTTAGCTTTTTTTAAGAATTTTACCTTCTCTTAAAGCTCTATTTGTTCTTGCTGGCCGGCTTCAACACTCCACAGGAAATTTATGATCCGGGTTGTGTAATCTGCCTGATTTTGCCAGCGACCGGCCTCTGTACCTTTTTGCTTTGCCAGTTGCTTGCTTAATTGAGACGCAGCTGCATTGAATTGGTCACGAGCTTCTGTCGTCAGGTTAAGTAGCGCTGCCGGGTTTTGATTATATAACATGACAACACTGTAAAAGTTTTGCCAGTCGCTTTTCCGGACCGACCGGCCGATTCGCTGCTCAACGTAGGTAGCTAATTGCTTTTCTGAACCGTTGATCAGCAATGCGCTTGCCGGCTTGTTGGCTGCCGGGCTATCATCAAGTGTGGTGGTAGCCGCGTTTGCCTTACTGGTCACCAATCCTAATCCAAGAACCAGTGATGCAAAGATAACACGCGTTTTCATAGTTTTGTTCTATTTTGTTTACAATGATAGAACGTACCACGCTGGTAATAAGTTTATTTTTGTTTCTCTCTTTATAGGGCTGCTTTGAAATTTTATTTTTTATATTCTTCTGATTGAACGGTATAGGTCTATATATTTTGCTGATTTCGGTCAATATGCATAATTTTATTTTGTACGAACAGGTGTTGATTTGTATAAAAAATATTATTGCTCTACTTGAAAGTTCTTTAAAATATCCTATTATTGGTTAAAAATATTCATTGTTTGTTGTATGCCGATAGTGCAAAAACTAATAACTGCATCACCCGCCCGGTCCAGAACCTCCGGTAACTGCTCAACTTCTTCGTCAGGAAACTGCCCCAGCACGAAATCTACCTGCCGTCCTTTGCTGAATTGACTGCCGATGCCGAAGCGTAATCGGGCGTATTCCTGTGAGTTCAGCACCTCATCAATATTCCGTAACCCATTATGGCCACCTGGTGAGCCTTTGGACCGTAGCCTGAGTTTACCGAATGGTAAATCCTTATCGTCAGTGATCACCAGAAGGTTATCAACCGGAATGTTCTCCTGCTTCATATAATACGAAACTGCCCGGCCGCTGAGGTTCATGTAGGTAGTTGGCTTTATCAGCACAATCTGCCTGCCTTTGTGCCGCCACTCGGCAGTGTAGGCGAGCCGTTGCATCGAAAACCGAAAATCGTTTTGAGCGGCTAGCCGGTCAAGAACCATAAAGCCGGCATTATGGCGGGTGAGGGCGTATTCGGGACCAATGTTGCCGAGGCCGACAACCAGAAACTTTGAACTCATTCCGTGTAACCTATGAATTGTTCTGCAATCAGGCCGCAAAGTTGAGAATTTATGCGGGCAATCGCTATAGGCTGCTTCAAAACAGCGGCAGCCTCAGGCTATATGCTGCTGCTGATATTTTAACGGACTTAGCCCGGTATGCGCTTTGAAATATTTGTTGAAGTTCGAGAAGTTATTGAAACCGCTCTCGTAGCAAACCTGAGCAATACTGAGTTTACCTTCCAGCAGTAACCGGCAGGCATGACCGATCCGGAGTTCGAGCAGAAACTGGGAATACGTTTTACGGGTACGGGATTTAAAGTAGCGGCAGAAGGAGTTCGGGCTTACGCTGGCTACTTCGGCAATCTCTTCCAACGAAATTTTCTGCTGAAAATTGGCAATAGAGTAAGCATAGATGCGGTTAATCTGGTCGGCTTCGGCTTCGGAGATGCGTGCAAACTGGCTGCTGCTGGAGAGTACCGTTGTATCATTGGAGATCGCAATGGTCTGCAGGGTAGTGAGAAGCAGCAAAATACGCTCAGGACTGGGGGCGATCCGCAGTTTAGTCAGCAGATCCTGTACCCGCTGCTGCGTAGCACCAGTAACCCGGATACCGGCCCTCGCTTTGTCGAGCAGCGCTTTGATGGGCCTGTTTTCCGGTAATTGCAGAAACCGTTCGCCCCAGAAGTTTTCCTGAAAGTGGACTACCGTGGCAATTGACCACAAATCACTCTCGCCGGCAAAATACCGGTCTTCACTCCGCCAGTAATGGGGTAGATTGGGGCCAACCAGCAGGACATCGCCATCCTGAAAGTTCTGAATACTGTCGCCGATAAGCTGCGTTCCGGTGCCGGATTCTATGTGAAGTAGTTCTATTTCAGGGTGATAGTGCCACCGGTTGTAGAAATAGGGTACCTTGTCCTGGCGGACGCTAAACGAGTACTCAAACCCAATCGGCACTTTTAGTAATTGCGGCTTCATACCATCTAATTGTCAGGGTTATTGACCTATGTACGCTAATTATGCCAAAATATATCAAAAATATGCCAATTTGCTAACAGATATAGAGCCTGACCGGCTGTTGCTTTGCATTACTGTACCCACCCCCCAGCAAGCAGCAGAATCTTTATGACGGCAGTTGAATACCAGCTTTGGATGGATTTTCTGGACGGTAATGAAGCGGCTTTTGGCCAGTTATACCAGCGTTATTATAAGGATTTGTACCGGTACGGGAAGACACTGGAGGCCGACGAGGAACTCATAAAAGACGCTATTCAGGATTTGTTTATCAACCTGCACCAGTACCGCTCCGGTCTGAAGCCGGTGACCTCCGTCAAATTTTACCTGATGGGTTCGCTCCGGCACAAGCTACAGGGCTACTTCCGGCAAGCGAAACGGAATGAAGAAACCTGCCAGGGACTACTGCACCTGGACGCTCCCGTAGACGTATCAGCCGAAGACCGGCTCATTGATGCGGAACGGTGCGGAGCGCTGCACCATAAATTAGCGGAAGCGGTAAATAATCTGCCCAGCCGGCAGCGGGAGGTGATCCGGATGAAGTTCTATGAAGAACAACCGCTTCCGTTTATCGAGCAGACGATGAACATCCGGTATCAAACCGTTGCCAACCTTTCCAGCCGGGCGCTGAAACGCCTGAATACCGAATTGAGCAGTTATTTGTAAACCCTACCGGAATCTGTTGACTGCCCACGGTCTCTATCTCGCTTATAGCTTTGACCCGGTCCATTTTGCGTTCTCACGAACGCTCCCTCTGCTCCTTCTCCTGTTCGCACTGATTGTTTACCGCTCGCGTTACTGGTTCTTTTCCCTACTCCCGACGGCTTTCACGTTTGATCAGCAGAGGGCACCTCAACCCTGTAAAGCGCTTACAACGGCTGTCGTTTGGCGATGGAGCCTTTATTCTTTCTAATGAGAAAGCCTATGACCTGGATTATGACAGACACAGAGGAGAAGCCCAACGCCGTAACTCGGTGCCCAGGAAAATTTTAGCCTTTTTCAGGGAAAAGAATTGAGCTTCTGAACGCTCATAACATCTTTCGGCAAACAATCCTATGAGCTACTATGTTATTGTCTTCAAACAAAACCTGCCGAAGAGGCAGACTAAAACGTTATGAAAATGAAAAAGGTAATGATCGCGGCCGCTGTAAGTGCCGCTCTATTGTGGTCAGGAGGTGCGTTTGCCCAGGCCGTGCAGGAGGCTAAAGAAGCCAAAAAGGAGATGAAGGCCGAGAAGAAAGTGGCCAAAGCTCAGAAAAAGTTGAAGAACGCTAAGGAAGATAAGGGGATTGTGGGTATTACCAGTCCTGAAACGAAGATAGCAAAAGCGGAAAAGAAGCGCGAAAAGGCTATTAAAAAGGAAATAAAAAGCGACGCTAAAGATCTGAAAGCGAAAGCTAAACGCAGAACTAAAAAAGCCGACCGAGTAGTAACACCCAACAGCTAAGCTCGCCCGAAAGACCAGCCGGTGGCAACCTTTGGGAAGCCACCGGCTTTTTTTATTATTGCGCTGATTAATTTTGGATAGCTCCTTTTATCAGTATGGCAACAAAAAATAAGACACTAGAAACTGAGGTTGACATAAGGGAGTTCGTAAAGGGTGCATTTCAAAACTACCAACAACACTCTTGCATGCATTCATTTATAACCCAATCCGTTTAAAATCGCTGGGTTCATAGTGTTTTTTGAGACTGAATAGTGTCTATTTATGTTGAAAGTAGAGTCTTGTATGGCTTAAATGATAAAATGAGTACCTTTTGTTGGTATTTCTGAAATGCACCCGTTCGTAAACTCATTTGTTGACAATGAACAAAAAAGGGCTGACAGTTATCAACTGATAGAATTAATGTCACAATGGTCAGGCTTTGAACCCAGAATGTGGGGACCGGCAATTATTGGGTTTGGCAGTTATCATTATAAATATACAAGTGGACACGAAGGGGACGCCCCACTTATCGGGTTTTCACCGCGAAAAGCAGCGTTTTCGTTATATGTATCAGTACTTGGCCACGACAATAAAAATCTGCTTAGTGAATTGGGGAAGTATAAAATGGGTAAAGCCTGTATTTATGTCCAAAAATTATCCGACCTGAACATCGAAACACTGGAGCGACTAAGTAAAGCGACGATAGAATACATTACCAAAAATCAAAGCCCAGTCCAAAACCGCTGATGCCTGTACCATTGTCGCCCTGACCGCCCACGAATACTGTCCTGCTGAGCCGTTCTTTGTTGCCGGACACCCGCTAAAAATCTGCCGCTGCTCACGGCCCACTGCCGCCGGTCTCCGTATATTTAAGGCATGAATCAGAAACGCCTAATCCTGAGCAGTCCGCTGCTGGAAATTGTCATTAGCCGGCTTTGCCAGGAGTTAATCGAAAACCACCAGCAGTTTGACGATTCCGTCGTGCTCGGCCTGCAGCCGCGTGGCATTTACCTGGCCGAGCGGATCGTGCGCGAACTGGGCCGCACCCTCGGCAAGGATATTCCGCTGGGATATCTGGATGCAACCTTCTACCGCGATGATTTCCGGCGTCGCGATACGCCCCTGAGGCCCAATACTACCCATGTCCCTTTCCTGCTGGAGAAGAAAAAGGTAATCCTGATTGACGATGTCATCTCCACCGGCCGGATGGTGCGGGCCGCGCTGGATGCTATGACGGCTTTTGGACGACCCAGCAAAATAGAATTGCTGGTGTTGATTGACCGGCGCTACAACCGGGAATTACCCATTAAACCGGGATATATCGGCCAGCGAGTCAATACCCTGGAGTCGCAGCGGGTGCTGGTCGAGTGGACCGAGCAGGGGGCCGAAACCGACCGCATCTGGATGATGGAATAAAAAATTTTCAACTGGTGTAGGGGTGAAGGGTTGGATGGATGTCTTAGCCTCAAAACCCGGAAATCCGACGAGGTTTGTCCGCCGAAAAGGCAGGTTCATCCCGAGAAACAACCGATTCAGCAAAAGCAATTTTTTCCTGGGGCAGGTTTGTCGGAAATTTGGGTGTCTGAAGTTCAAACATTTACAGTATTCACACCCATGAAACGTCAATTTATCCACACCATTTTTGCTCTTTTACTGGCTGGTTTAACCGCCTGCGAAAACACCTTTATTGGCCCCTACGAAGAGACCCGGCAGACTTACGGGCTTACCGGTTTCGACCGGCTCGACATGGGCAGCGCCTTCCGTATCACCGTTACCAGGGGCAGCACCTTCGCCATTGAAGCCAAAGGCAACCAGCGCGATATCGAAGACCTGGACATCTACACCCGTAATGGTACACTCTACGCCAAGTACCGGAATCCGCTGCGCTCACGTCGTTACAGCATGAATATCGACATTACCATGCCGGAACTGCGGGGCGTCGATTTCTCCGGAGCCTCCAAATCGACGGTAACGGGCTTTACCAATGTCCGCGAACTGGATGTTAAGTTGTCGGGCGCTTCTAAATCAACCGTTGAGGTAACTGCCGGCCGGCTGAACATCGACCTGTCGGGGGCTTCTGACCTGTTCCTGAAAGGCAACGGCGGAGTAATTCGCGGTGAATTGTCAGGTGCCAGCAAGGTAGAAGCCTACGACTTCCCGGTTGACGAAGCCGACCTGGATTTGTCCGGGGCCAGCAACGCTTACGTGCGAGTTGATAAGAACCTGACGGTGAAAGCCAGCGGTGCCAGCGATGTACGCTACCGGGGTACACCCGTAGTTCGCTCGCAGGTGTCAGGTGCCAGCAAAGTGCGGCAAGACTAATTACGCTTAAGAGAGTCACTCAAACGCTTTTCTGCGCAACCATTCCGATAGTCGGGACGTTTAGCAGAAAAGCGTTTTTATGTCATCTGTTTCCCCCGTCATAATTGTTAAAGTCTCCGCCGACGCTGCAACGGAGCAGCCCGATCTGCTGGCGGTGGAAGAACCCCTGGAAATTCGCCTGGGTTACGGATCTCGCGATGACCGCCGGCAGCGCAGCCTCGCCGTAACCATGCGCACGCCCGGCCATGACCCTGAACTGGCGCTGGGCTTTTTGTACACCGAAAATATTATTCAGCAGGCCGGCGATGTGGTATCGGTTCGGCACTGCGTGTCTGACGCCGACAAGACCGGCAATGTGATCAGGGTGGAGTTGCAGCCCGAGGTAATAGTCGATTGGCAGGCGCTGGAGCGCAACAGCTATACGGCATCGAGCTGTGGGATCTGCGGCAAAACATCCATTGAGGCTGTGCAGGCTGTTTGTTCGGCAAAACTGACGGACGAGTTTCGGCTCGATGCGGGTATTGTGAACAGCCTGCCGGATACCCTGCGGCAACGTCAGCGTACCTTTACCTATACCGGTGGACTTCATGCCGC
The DNA here is from genome assembly GCF_039541875.1 of Nibrella viscosa. Lineage (NCBI taxonomy): Bacteria > Pseudomonadati > Bacteroidota > Cytophagia > Cytophagales > Spirosomataceae > Nibrella > Nibrella viscosa. The sequence continues at coordinate 62,466 of NZ_BAABHB010000002.1, forward strand.
GGCCTTATTTGACGCTACTGGCTCCATTCACCTGGTCCGGGAAGATATTGGCCGGCACAACGCACTCGACAAGCTTATTGGCGCTTCGTTCTGGCAGGGCTGGTTGCCCTTGCAGCAATATGGCGTACTGGTGAGCGGCCGCATCGGTTTCGAGCTGGTGCAGAAAGCCTGGCGGGCCGGCATTCCGCTGCTGGCGGCTGTGGGTGCCCCGTCGAGTCTGGCCGTTGATCTGGCCAAAGAAGCCGGCATGACGCTGCTGGGCTTTGTGCGGGAAGGACGCTTTAATATCTATACGGCTCCCGAACGGGTTATAAACCCGGTCGCTTTTTCCGGATAGAATTGTTTCTTTGCATCCTATACTTATCTGCTCTGATAACGCCTATGTCAACTGTTTTACTCACTGGTGGGGCCGGGGGGCTCGGCCGTTCGGTCACGAAAAATCTGCTCAGCCACGGTCATCACATTGTGGCTACCCTGCAACCCGGAACGTCGCTGCCCTCTCAGGAAAACCTGGTTACCCATGAACTCGACCTCACCGACGAGGTCGGCTGCCAGAAACTGGTGCAGCAAGTGACGAGTGAGTATGGTACCATTGATGCTGCTGTGCTGCTGGTTGGGGGCTTTGCGATGGGCTCACTGGCAGAAACTGATTTTGCGGCCATCGACCAAATGTACCGGCTTAACTTCCAGACGGCTTACCACATGGTCCGGCCGGTGTTTGAGCAGATGAGCCGACAGGAGCAGGGCGGGCGTATTGTGCTGATTGGTGCCCGGCCGGCGCTGGTACCCGAAGTAGCTCAGCATATGGTAGCGTACTCGCTGTCAAAATCGCTGATTATTAAACTTTCAGAGATTATTAATGCCGCCGGTAACGACAAAAATATCATTTCGACGGTTATTGTACCCAGCACGCTCGATACCCCTGCCAACCGGGAGGCTATGCCGGATGCAGACCCGCATAATTGGGTGAGCCCCGATGAACTGGCCGAACTGATTGCCTTTGTTACCTTCGGGCCGGGTCAAATGCTGCGTGAGCCAGTGCTGAAAGCCTACAATAAAGCATAGGGAATGCGACCAAATATGCTATTTTTGTGTTAGGACTGAGTCAAAGGTCATTGACATACACTGCCTTCGCATGATTTTCGATAACCATAACCGCCCTATAACCTACCTGAGGCTGGCCGTAACGGACCGCTGCAACCTGCGGTGCTTTTACTGCATGCCGGAGGAGGGAATAAAGTACCTGCCCAAAGCGCAGCTGCTGACGTACGAGGAAATGGAGCGGCTGGTACGTGTGCTGGCGCAACTTGGTGTCTCGAAGATACGGATAACCGGTGGTGAGCCTTTTGTGCGGAACGGCCTGATGGGATTTCTGGAGAAACTAGCCCATACCGACGGCATCACCGACTGGCACATCACCACCAACGGCGTACTGACGGCCCCGCAGGTGCCGGATCTGGTGCGGCTGGGTGTGGGCTCCGTCAATCTAAGCCTGGATACGATGGATCGGGAACGCTTCCGGCAGATTACCCGCCGGGACGAACTGCCTGCCGTGCAGCATACGCTCGACGCCCTACTGGCGCATAATGTGCCGGTGAAGCTGAATGCCGTGGTCATGGAAGGCAAAAACATCGCAGACATCCCGCTGCTGGCCGAACTCACCCGCGAGCACCCGATTGAGGTGCGGTTTATCGAAGAAATGCCCTTTAACGGGGAGGGAAGCCACTACCCGGTCCTAAACTGGACCCACCGGCGTATTCTGGACGAACTGCGTACACTGTATCCCGACATTGCCAAACTACCCGACCCGGCCAACTCAACATCCTACACCTATCAGGTACCGGGTCATGCCGGCACCATAGGCATCATTGCCGCCTTTAGCCGGACGTTCTGCGGCACCTGCAACCGCATCCGTCTGACGGCTCAGGGGACCCTGAAAACCTGCCTGTACGATAGTGGTGTATTGGACATTCGGGCCTTGCTGCGCTCCGGAGCTACCGACGACGAGTTGAAAGCCGCTTTTCTGAAAGCCTTTGCCCACCGGCCAAAAAACGGCTTTGAAGCCGAGCAGCATCGCAGCCCAGTGACGGAGTCTATGTCGACAATTGGAGGCTGAGGTTCCGGCCAGCATCCTTGCTGGCCTTTTAAATCAGCCAAATTGTTGAAAATCTAACATGGCCAGCAAGGATGCTGGCCGGGACATTCAATGGATATTCTCCTGCTGATACTTGGTTTTGCGGGCTTATTGATTGGACTGGCCGGCGCGGTGCTGCCTTTGCCGGGGCCACCGTTGAGCTACGCTGGCTTGCTTTGCCTGCACTTCTCCCGGTACGCTGATTTTAGTCTGCCTGTGCTGGTTGGTTTAGGGGTGATTACAGCCGTGGTTGCCGTGCTGGATTATTATGTGCCGATCTGGGGCACTAAACGGTTTGGCGGTACCAAAGCCGGAACCTGGGGGGCTATGATCGGCGTAGTGGTCGGCTTTCTATTTATTCCGGTGATTGGCGTCTTTGTGGGCGCGTTTCTGGGCGCTCTGGTTGGGGAGCTACTGGGAGGAGCCAACATAAATTACGCACTGAAAGCCGCTTTTGGCTCCTTTGTCGGCTTCCTGGCTGGTATTGTGATGAAAGTAATCCTCTGCCTGGTGATGCTGGGCTACGCTATCTACGCAGTATGGCCGCAGATTGGCTAAGAAAAGCCCCGGCCGCCGGGCCGGGGTAGGTTTATTTTTAACAGGGTGTTGATATAAGCTCCTGGCTGATTTGCATCTGGGGCTGAACATCTGTGAAATTCGACATGTCCCGGATAAATTCTTCCCCGTACACTTCCAGGGCAATATGTAGTTCTTCGAGGCTGTTAAAGTTCAGTCGTCCGATCATGCTGTAGGTGGTTGGTGAATCGGGGGTTACACCAGCCATGCCTTCTTCTACCTCAACCCGAACCAATCCCAGCGGGGCGAGCCGCTCTTTAACCATTGGAATGTGCTTGTCCAGGTAATAACGCATATCAAAATGGCTATTGGTATTCTGTGGGTAAAGGACCGTAAGCTTAACCATGACGTACAAGGTTTTAAGTGAAATTTCCCATTTAGGTTAATGAAGGTAGTAAATAAGAATGAGATTTACGCACCCAGCTAAAAAGGAAAAATGGTCAGGCTTAGCTAATTACCCGATTCTGGCTGCTTTCTGACCAGCCAGGCAGGTTCTGAGGTGCTTACCAGCCGCTTCTGCCGGTCGAGCAGCCGCAGCGTATCGTCGTTGATGCGGAGGTAATTTTTTATTTCTCTGGGTTTGTTCGGGTCCAGCTGCACCACCATGGCGTCGTTATCAGTGGCGGTGCCGCGCAGGGTAATATAGGTACCCTGTTTGGTATAGGTCCGGTCGCCTTTACTGGTGCCCAGGTAGACCTGCTTTAACTGGTACAACTGCCGGGAATTGTTCGGATTGATGTTTAACGTTAGCTCCGTCTGAATACCCTTGCATTTCGGACAGGGGAGTAAACCCTCGTACACAACTCTATTAACGGGTGGTGCTCCGGTATCGGTGGAGATGACCGGGCCGCCCGACACAGTTGCTGCGGGTTTGGTGCGGGCGCAGGCAGCCAGGATGACCAGCGAAAGGATTATCATTAAGTGTCTCATAACGGTAGTTGTCAGCAAATAACCCCGACCTGTTGGGCCGGGGTTGAGTGTATTCAGGGCTTCTGATCAGGCGTGTTGCCGTTCGTGAATGCCCTCCTTAATTTCTTCGATCATTTTGCGGTTGAAAGCCGGAATGTCATCCGGCTTTCGGCTGGTGACCAACCCCTGATCCGTTACTACTTCCTGATCTACCCAGTTGGCTCCAGCATTTCGGAGGTCGGTCTGAATAGAAGGATAGGAGGTCAGTTTGCGGCCGCGCACCACATCGGCCTCGATCAGCATCGTAGGAGCATGACATATGGCCGCTACCGGTTTGCGGGCTTCAAAAAAGTGCCTGACAAACGCCACCGCTTTTTTCTCCATTCGCAGATGGTCGGGGTTCATTACCCCACCGGGCAGCAGCAGCGCATCATAGTCTTCCGGATTGGCCTGGTTCAACGGAACATCAACCGGGAATACATCACCCCAGTCGGTTTCGTCCCAGCCTTTTACTTCGTCATCCTTCGGCGCAATCAGATGCGTTTGGATACCCTGTTCTTCTAACGCCTTGCGAGGCTCGGTCATCTCAATCTGCTCAAAGCCATCCGTCAGCAGAATGGCCACTTTCTTGCCCTGCAGTTTGTTGTCCATAACGTTTTTCTTTTGGTAAGAAATTGTGTTTTCTTAAAGATGTAACCGGAAATTGGCCTAAAGGTTAAGAAAAGGGCTGTTAATCTATAAGGCAGACTTGTGCTTTAGGTAAACAAAAAAGGCAGCCACGCGGCTGCCTTTTTTGTTTACCTAAAGCTGTCTATGGCGTATGTTTAAACACTTTAACCATGTATACATAGTCCTGCATTTTCTTGATCTGCTGCTTGCGGGAGAGTTTTACCAGCGTATTTTTTCGGTTCAGGTATACCGGGGCACCTTTTAACGAATCGCCGGGAATAGCCTCCAGAACTTTGTACAGGTAGTTGGACTTAATGGCAAACGAAGCCCCGTCGGAACTTACCTGCTTACCGGCAATAATGCCGATGACATTGCCTTTTTCGTCGAGCAGCGGACCGCCACTGTTGCCCGGATTCACGCTGATGGCCACCTGATACGCTGTCGAATCGCCCCGGTAGCCGGTTCCAGAACTCAGATAGCCCTCACCATATACGATCTCTTCCCGGGGATAGCCCAGGGTAAATACGCGCTCGCCCAAATCGGCCGGATGGCCCTCAAAACTGTATGGTAGAGATGGCATAGCCCGAAACGCCGTATCGTCACGAAGTTGCAGGACCGCCAGGTCGTAAAGCGGATCAGTGTAGACTATTTTGGCTTTATAGACCTCTCCCTTCCGGCTTTGGACATACACCGAGTCTGCGCCGTTAATGATGTGCTTGTTAGTGACCATATACCCGTCCGACGTCAGCAAAAAGCCGGTGCCGGCTACCTGCCCCGGATTCTGCTGTAATACCCGGCGTCGGCCGTCAAGATCGTTCAGAATGGCACTCTGCGAACGCTTGATCGCCTGTAGGTCCCGGCGCAGCATACTGTACTGCTCCTCCTGCTTATGGCTGGTCTGGTACGACTTATACAGCATCAGCGTAACAAACGTAGTAAATACCGCCACTGAGGCCGCTACAGCCAGTGTTGTGCGGTAGGTGTGCCAGATCAGTCGGATTGGCGTTTTCGGGACAGACTCTTCCCGGATAACCTCCATATCCAGACCGGTATGAATCGTATTAAGTTTTTTACGGAAGGCAATCCGGTTGCCATACAACCGGATCGCATCTTCAACTTGCTTATCTTCTTCTGCTTCCATGTTACGGTTCCTCCTTATACACCGAAAAGAATAGTTTTTTCAAACGCATCAGGCATTTATATTTCTGAGTCTTGGCATTATCGGAATTGGTATACCCAAACTTTTCCGTAATGTCCTGCATCGACAGATGACGAATGTAAAAGTCTTCCAGCAGGGTCCGGCAGGGCTCGCCCAGCCGTTCCAGCGAATCAGCCATCAAATCAAACTGACGGTCGCGAACCTCATGCTCCGCCATATCGTCATCGACCGAAACGGCCGATTCCGTATCAACCAGGCCCCGGTTATCGCGGCTGCGCAGTGCCAACTGCTTAAGCCAGAGCCTACGACTCACCGAATACAAATATGTTTTCAACTGACAGTTAAGATCCAGGGTACCGGTGGTTACCTTCTCATACACCACCACAAGGGCTTCCTGGTAAATGTCTTTGGCGTCGTCTTCATTGCCGCTGTTACTAATTACCAGATGAAGCACCATCGGGAAGTACCGGCGGTATAACTGCGTCAAGGCCTCATCCGAACCAGTTGCAACGCCGACAAGCAGTTCGTCGTCAGAAAGTTGCAGGCGCCCGGAATGTTTCATTTGATACTAGCATGTATTAATACGTAATCAGGCCTTATGGTAACCCAAAAAAAATTAAAAATCTTCGGGTTACCTTTCCCTTTATTTAGTTATAAAGGGAGAAATTTTGACTTTAAATTTTATTTTAATTACTTCTCAAACTTATGAAAAACTTGGCAAAATCGGCCTTCTTCGTCTTATCGATGATCGCCCTGGCAACTGGTTGTCAGTCCAAAAACAACAATGAAGGAGCCGGCACCGAAACAACAGGTGCAGGCGACGCTACCATGTCAACGGACACCACTATGGCAACGGATGAAATGGGTGGCACAGGTACCATGGGCACAGGTACCACCGGAACGCAGAGCACAACCCGTTGATTACGGAAACAATAAAACTCAAAAAGCCACTCCCAACGAGTGGCTTTTTTTTAGTATAGTCAGTACCAGTTTTAATCAGGTTGCGCAACTGTCACGCCAATTCACCACATTTAAATAATATATTGGAATTGTTATATTTATGGAGGTGCATAAAAAACTAATTGTAATCCTGTATGGACAGTCTTTGCTTTTTTGGGATATTAAGCTGCTGACTGATAGGGAATTGTAATCTGGGGCAGGATCAAAAAGATAAAGAGTGCCGGGAGCGGTGGGCGCTCCAGAAAATAATGTCAAAAAAAGTTAAATTTTTTGGGTTACCTTTTTTCGAACATTGTATTAAGGGTGAAACAAATTTCAAGCGTAACTTTTAATCACCCCCGATCATGAAAAGCATCGTAAAATCAGCTTTCTTCGTTCTGTCAATGATAGCTCTGGCTACTGCCTGCCAGTCAAACAAGTCTGAGTCTACTGAGACTACGACAACAACTGACACGACTTCTATGATGTCAACTGACACCACTATGGCGGCTGACACCACTATGGCTGTTGACACTACTGCTCGCTAATTAGCAGCAAAAAAATTAACAGAAGCCACTCACAACTGAGTGGCTTTTGCTTTTGTAAGCCTTCCGCGGAATAGTGGGTGCGCTACTACCAAAAAAGGTCCTCCACACAAAAGCGGAGGACCTTTTTTTAAGGCTGTAATAGAATTACTCAAACACGTTACCGTCGTACGTAACCCGAGACAACTGCTTGTCGAGGTAGAACAACTGGTCGGCCGGAATCTGGTCGAACAGGTCGAGGCAGCGCCGGGCAATGTACTCTTCTTCCATCTGCTCCTTCACATACCAGTTCATAAACTGCTCGGTCGCGAAATCATTTTCCCGGCGGCAGGCGGTTATCACGCGGTTGATCGAGTCGGTGACGGCGATCTCCTGATCGAGAGCACCTTCAAATACCGACCGCAGTGAGTCGAAATCCTGCTGAACCGGTACTACTTCGGGCGATAGAGCCGTGCCGCCCTGATCGCTGATGTAGTGAAAAATTTTAAGGGCGTGCTGCCGTTCTTCGTCGGATTGCTTGTAAAAGAATCCCGCACTATAATCGAAGCCGTTGCGGTCGCACCAGCCGGCCATGGCCAGATACTTCGACGACGACTCCATCTCCATTTTTATCTGTTCGTTCAAAATCTGCTCAATACCATCCTTGAGCGATGTACGAAGTCTTACTAAATCTCTCATACCAAATTCGGTTTTCAGATCATTACCGATGCCAATATAACACCAAAAAGCCGGCCTGGGTTACCGGGCCGGCTGTATTTATGAAATTTAGAAATGTTCTAAAACCAAACAGAATCAGTCGGTTAGGCCAGGCAGCAGCCCCGTTCGCGCAGTAAGCTGTTGAGTTCCAGCATCAGCCGGGCACCGTTCAGCAGATCGCGCAACTGCACAATTTCGCAGAGCGTCAGCACATAACAGCGCTCAGTGCGGGGGGGCGTAAGGATTTCTATGTCGTAGGCATCGTCGGTTTGTAACGCCATCCTGCGCAGGTCGACGGTCTCAACCAGGCGCTTGAACTGCAGGAAGTCACGGGCCGAAAACGCCGTATGAGTGTCCCAGAACTCCAGGATCAGCCGGCTGGTAACATCACATTGGTAAACGGCGCCTTTGTCGTTACGGTATAGTTCTTTCCAGGTTGCAGCAGTACTCACAGCTTTTTATCAGTTTAGACAAAATTACAACAGAATTTGATATACCCGACCGTAGTTTAGAAATTTTCTAAATAGATTATTTTTTATTTGGAATAAATCTAAACAAGCAATAGGTTTGTGCCGTCAACCCAATTAAGTATCCTTTCATGCTTTACCTGTTATGCGCAAACGTATAATTTCCGCCTTCGTTGTAATCACTATGCTGTCTTTCACTGCTTGCAAAGAGACAGAGACCGTTGATCCGCTGGTAATTCCCCAACAATATGACGGTGCTGCTTACGCTACCAATGTTACTACCGCTACAGCGGTAACTCAGCAATACACGAACCTGGTCAATGAAACAAAAAAGGCTCGAACGGCCGGTACTAAGATTGATGCGCAGACATTGATCAACCTGTTTACTACCGGAACACCCTCGCTCAAAAGTATCACTACACCGTATTATGTCGGCAAAATTGAAGGGACAAACGGCTGGATTGCCAAAATGGCCAAAGCCGGCGGCAATACATTTGATCCGAACGTTCGCACAGGTAGCGGAGGCTTGTACGGTGGTCATGTTTTCGACGAAAATGGGTTTGGACTGGTGGAAGCCTTTGAGAACGCCATGTACGGCGCTACCTTATATAATTACGCGGTTCAACTAGCCACGGCCGAGAACCCAACACCTGCTACGGCCGACCAGTTGGTTGCCTTGTTTGGTGCCAGCCCGGCCTTCCCGAACAGCAACAATGCCAAATATCCAACGCCTGATCGGCTGCTGGCCCTCTATGCTGCCCGTCGCGACAAAAACGATGGTACGGGTATTTACACCAAACTGCGCGATGCCTTTATCCGCTACCAGGCGGCTCTCAAAGGGGGTAGCCGCTATACGGCCGACCGTAATGCTGCTTTTGCCGAGATTAAGCAATATTGGGAGAAAGCCATGGCCGCTACTGCCATCAACTACCTGCACACGACAATCTCGACACTAAGCAGCACGACGCTGACGGATGCGCAGAAAGGATCGGCGCTGCACGCCTACAACGAAGCGGTGAGTTTCCTGCACGGCTGGCGGACCCTGCCTTTACAGCATAAGAAAATTACCGACGCGCAGATTGACGAACTGCTGACGCTGATGAACGTGCCGGCCAGCGGTACCCCTACGTCGTATCTGTTCCTGACCGATCCGGTGAATCAGTTGCCGAAACTGACGCAGGCTATCGCTAAACTGAAAGATATTTACGGGTTCAGCACCCAGGAAATTGAAGACTTTAAGAAGAACTGGATCAACGAACAAGGCCGCTAATGACCCAATTGCTGACTCAACAACGTAAGAAATGGCTGATGCTGCTCGTTTTATCGGGCGGCATCAGTGCCTGTTCGCAGCCAGGGGAAACCGTAAATACGGGTCGGAACTTCGACCGAAAGGCGATGCTTCAGCAGTATGCCGACAACCTGATCCGCCCGGCGTATGCTGACCTGCAGGCAAAGGTGAACGCCCTGAATACGGCCGCAACTATCTTTGCCGGAGCCCCCACGGCTGCTAACCTGACGGCGGTGCAGACTACCTGGACAGACGCCTACACCGCCTGGCAGTATGCCAATGCCTACAACTTCGGACCGGCCGGGGAGGAGGGTATCCGGAAAGGGTTGATTGAAGAAATTGGAACGTTTCCGACAACGACCAGCAAAGTTGAAGCGACGATTGCCGCCAACAACGCCAATTTCAACGATTTCAACCGGGATGCCCGTGGCCTGCCGGCAGTGGAGTACCTGATCTTTAATTCGGAGGGCAGTAATGCTCAAATACTGACCAGCTTCCAGTTGGCCAACCGCCGGAATTTTCTGACGGCAGCTACGGCCGACATCAAACGACGGGTAGACGAGGTGGTGGCTGGCTGGAACACCTATACAAATTCTTTTGTGAGCCGCAACGGTACGGATGCCGGCAGTGCCACCTCGGAGCTATACAACGAATTTATCCGGAGTTACGAAAGCATTAAGAATTTTAAAGTTGCACTGCCGCTGGGTAAGCGTCCGGGGCAAACCGCTGCCGAACCGGCCCGCGCCGAGGGGTACTACAGCGGTCAGTCGCTTCTGTTTATAAAGAATCACCTGACGGCTATTGAAAACATCTGGTATGGCCGCTCCCGCGACGGAAAGGCCGGTGTGGGATTTAAGGAATACCTGGAGAATGTAGAAGGCGGACAGGCGCTGGTGGCGTCTACGGAAGCTCAACTGGGCAATGTCCGGAAGGCATTGAACGCCCTGCCGGAGACCGTGCCACTGAGCCAGCAGATCCGGACGAATCCGGCTGCGGTCGAAAACGTCCTGAACGAATGTCAGAAACTGACCCGCTTTTTCAAGAGTGATATGTCTTCCCTGCTGGGCATTGCGATCACGTTTGCGAGTGGTGATGGGGATTAGGGTAAAAAAGCGTGAACGAGCGAATGAGTGAAAGCGTGATAACTCGGGAAAGTGATGATTTGACTACCGATCGGCGTCTGGGTACAGGTCACCGCTCGTTCACGCTTTCACTCATTCGCTCGTTCACGCTTTCGACTTCCATCGCTCCCCTCATCACCTTCCGCATCCTGTTCGGGGCGATGATGGTGATCAGTACGGTGCGGTTTATTGGTTTGGGCTGGATTGAGGAGCATTTTGTCCGGCCGGCGCTGCATTTCAAGTACTATGGGTTTGCGTGGGTAGAGCCGCTCTTGCCGGTAGGTATGTACCTTGTTCACGGCCTGATGCTGGTGGGGGCGCTGGGGATTATGCTGGGAGCATTTTACCGGCTGTCGGCCCTTACGTTCTTCCTGACGTTTACCTATTGCGAACTGATTGACATTACCTATTATCTCAACCATTACTACTTTGTCAGTGTCGTCAGCTTCCTGCTCATCTGGTTGCCGGCCAACCGGGCGGTGTCGGTTGATGTGCGGAGGAGTCCGGCGCTGCTCCGCACGCAGGTGCCGCGCTGGACAATTTTTATCATTCAGTTTCAACTCACGCTGGTATACATCTACGCCGGCCTGGCCAAGATCCGTTACGACTGGCTGATCAATGCCCTCCCGCTGAAAATCTGGCTACCGGCCAACGACACCATTCCGGTGCTGGGGCCGCTGTTTGCCCATCCCTGGATGCCCTATGTGTTTAGCTGGGCCGGAATGCTGTACGATACCTTCATCATCTTCTTTCTGATCTGGCCCCGAAGTCGCCCGCTGGCGTATGTCACCGTCGTGGTTTTTCACGTGCTGACGGGCATTCTGTTCCAGATCGGCGTCTTTCCGCTGGTCATGATTGCCAGTACACCCATTTTCTTTTCGGCACGGTGGCATGAACGGGCGTTACGAATGAATCATCCGCCGGCTCAGAATATTGCGCAGACACGGAGTATCTGGACTCCATCCGTTCCTGCTTTCATGCTGGGTTCTCTACTGTTCATTTTCCTGGCCTTTCAACTTCTGTTCCCCTGGCGTTACCTCTTATATCCGGGCGATTCGTTCTGGACCGAAGAAGGCTACCGCTTTGGCTGGCGGGTGATGCTGATGGAAAAAGCCGGTACGGCTACGTTTTACGTGAAAGACAGCCGGACGGGCCGGGAAGGCATAGTCGACAACCGGGACTTTCTGAACGACCATCAAGAAAAGCAAATGGCCATGCAACCGGACCTGATCCTCCAGTTTGCCCACTACCTGGCCGATTACTACAAAAAGCAGGGCCTCCACAAGCCGCAGGTACGGGCCGAAGTATACGTAACCCTCAACGCCCGTCCCAGCCGCCTGCTGATCGACCCCACTCTGGATCTCACCACCATTCACGATAGCTGGCAACCAAAGACATGGATCTTGAAGGAGTGAAGAGTTAAGAGTTAGCTGGCGCAAGCAATTCATAACTCATAACTTTTAATTCTTCACTCTTAACTCCCCGATTCGCTGCCGTTGCGGGTGCTGGCGTGGCCGGAGCGGCCGTGGCCTCCGCGCTCAAACATCAGTTCAGATTTGGTTTTGGCGTTTGGGTCGTGGTTTTCTTCCGGCTCCTGCACGCTCTTATCCTGATCGGAGCGAATCTGCTCCATATGAGGCTTGTTTTTTGCTGTATCACGCGCCTGGGTATTGCGGGTGCGATCGTGGTTGGCCTGTTTATCGACCGAACCGGGCTGGTCTGTGCGTTTGTTGCTCATAACGTTAGGTATTTTTGGTTGTAGGGAATTAACCGACCGGTTTGTACGATTGTTTACCGGTATTCTGCCTTTTCGGGTAATGGCTCATTTCGTTATACCTTTGCGCCATGCACACCAACTATTACTTTCTCCGGCAACTGGCACCGGCCCTGGAATCGCAGATAGCGGGCCTGAAACTGATGGCGTGTTTCAGCCAGGACCGCGATGAACTGGTGATGGTCTTTGCGCAGGCACGGGGGAAAATCAACTATTACCGGCCGTTCTACATCAAAGCAACCCTGCGGCCGGATTTCTCCGGGCTGCTGTTTCCGGAGGTAGTGCAGCGGGCCCGTACCAACAGCGTCGATTTGTTTGAAACCCTATATGACCGACCGGTGCTGGGCGTACGGGCCTTCCTGAACGAGCGTTGCCTGGGTATTCTGCTGGACAACAAGTATACGCTGCTGTTCAAGTTCTTCGGTAACCGCCCAAACCTGCTGGCTTTTACAGACAATACCGTCATCGAACTGTTCAACCAGAAACTGGTCACCGACAACCAACTCGTGCTGGATGCCCTCGACCGGCCTATCGATCAGTCGTGGGAAGCCTTTGTGCGGGCCGGCTACGACTATCGTAAGCTGTTCCCGACATTTGGGAAGGTGGTAAATGGGTATTTGGCAGAGCGGATAGGGGATAAAGAGGGAAAGGAGATAGGAGAGGCCGAAAAAGAGGCTGAGGGGCGAGAAAAATGGGCAGTTTTGCAGGAGGTGCTGGCGCAGTTGGAGCGGCCGAGGTATTATCTGACGCGGATTGAACACCGGCCGGCCCTGTCGCTGTTGCCGGTGGGGGAGATCCGGCGGGAATTTGATGAGCCCCTGGAAGCGGCTAACCGGTTTTATATTGCCTATAACGGTCAGAATACCTTTGAGCGGGAGAAGGGTGAGGTGCTACGGCTGTTCGACAAGCGGCTGAAACGGGCACAGGCGTATATCGATACCAATCTGGAGCGACTCATCAACCGCGACGAAAACAGCCGGAACGAACAGATCGCCAATATTCTGATGGCCAATCTGCATCAGATACCGGAACCGCCGGGAGCCCGTTCGCCTGAGTCGGTGACGCTACACGACTTCTACCACGATCGGCCCATCACCATTAAGCTAAAGCCTGATCTGACTCCCCAGAAAAATGCCGAAGGCTACTATCGGAAAGCGAAGAACGAAAAGATTGAAGAAGAACATCTACAGCGGCAACTCACCGCCCGCGAAGAGGAGATTACACAAATACAGGCGCATCGGGCGGCTCTGGGATCAATTGAATCGCTGAAGGAATTACGCAAATACATTAAGCAGCATAATCTGCTGTCGGATGCCGTAGGGGAAGGTCCGGCGCAGTTGTTTAAAGAAGTTGAGCACGAAGGCTTCCGAATACTGATTGGCCGGAACGCTAAGAACAACGATCTGCTGACGCAGCGCTATGCCTACAAAGATGACCTATGGCTGCACGCTCGCGATGTGTCCGGCTCGCACGTAATTATTAAACACCAGGCCGGTAAAACCTTCCCCAAAACCGTGATTGAGCGGGCGGCCGAACTGGCCGCCTGGTACTCCAAACGCCGGACCGACAGCCTGTGCCCGGTAATTGTTACACCCAAAAAGTTTGTGCGCAAACCCAAAGGTCTGGCTGAGGGCCAGGTTGTGGTTGATAAGGAGGACGTGGTAATGGTGGTACCAAAGGGAGAGAGCTAAGGCAGCCGGGGCCTCATGGGTTGTGAAGCCCCGGCGGTTAGGCTACCAGTTCGTTGATAGGCGTATCTGCGTTGGCGGTTTGCCACCACCCACGACCGGGTGGAATCAGATGCCGGGCGGGCTTGCCCGTTGCCAGATGATGCACGAGCGCGGCCAGTTCCGTTGGTTGGGGCCGGCCGCTGCTGACGTCGAAAGTGCCGGCTTCGTAGTAATTTTCGCAGCGGGTAAGCAGGCAATGCCAGTCGTAGGAACCCAGCATCGCCCAGACGGTAACCGCCTGCACATCGGCCCCGGCGGCTTTAGCCTGTTCGGCGGCCTGCCAGAACTCCCACAGGTAGCGCAACTGCTCATCAACTGTACTGCCCAGGTGCGCTTCTGTAATGACAATCGGCATCTGGTAGCGCTGCCATGTCTGCCGGATCAGTCCCTCCAATCCTACCCGCTTCTCGGGAGCTGCCTGAACTACCTCTGTGTCTGCGTATGTGTGCCGGCCGTTACCGCCCCAGAGGTGTTTCGGATAAGTTGCCAGTTTATGGTCCAGGTACCGCTCACTGGTCAGGTAATGATTAATGCCGATGATCGACGGAGGACAGGCGTTTTCGACCATATACCACAAATCGGCTTCCGTGATACCGGCGTAGCGCAGGTAGCCCCACATGGGGTGGTGCGGAGTCACACGACCGCAAAGCAGATCCCAGGTCAGCCAGCGACGTTCGTTTTCAAAATCGGCCTGATAGCTCAGCCGGGAACTACTGTGCGTTTGACCCAGATCGTCGGTCTGCACCAGTTGCGCAGCCGGATTTACCAGTCTGACTTCCCGCATCACCCGTATTGTAGTCCGGCATTCCCGCACCAGCAATTGGGCAAACACCTTATCGTGCCGGCCGTGCGGATACCAGTGCCCGTACAGGCCCGAAAAACGGGCAGTGGTGAGGGGTTCGTTGATGGGGGTGTACGCGTCGATCCAGGGAAAGCGTTCGGCGACCTGGCGGGCGTAGCGGGGTAGTTCGCGCTCAAAAGCCGTTCGCTCGAAGGTGGCATAGCGGGGGCCGCAGCCATGATGCACCAGTCCGACAATAGGGCGAATCTGGTGTTCCCGCAGACATTGCATTCGCTCATCGGCCCACTGCCAGTCAATCTGGTCGGGGCGGTGGGGAGCGGCCCGCTCCCACAACAGCGGATAGCGAATCGTTTGCAGACCCAGGTCCGCCAGGCGTTTAATATCATCGCAGCGGTGGTGGTGCCCGGTACGCTGCAGCTGGTCGAAGTACTGATCGCCAACCCGATGGACGGTGCATTCGATACCGCCCCACAGGGCCAGTGGCTGAGCTATGTAGGTAGAAATAGTTGATTTCTTCACGTAAGCATCTGAATGGTGGAACATGAGCCCAGCCGGCCCGCCCGGCTGTATCTACCCCGGTATGTAAGGCAGGGTAGATACAGCCGGTAACACCGGTCTGGCCGGACGGCCGTTTGTCTGTCGGCCAGGTGCAATGTATTTATTGATCAGTAACCAACTGGAGGTGGCCCTGCATAATACGTGCCATATCGCTCCAGGTCTTATCCCATGAATTTTCGGTCAGGAAGGTATCAATCGCTACCCAATCAGAGGGATGGCGACCGAGCAGAGCCGCGTCAATGGCCTGTTCAAACGCCTGGGCTGTATCTGCTATCTGCACATAACCGGCACTACCGTAGGTCCGGACTACATCGCGGATGCGCGTAGACACCACGGGCAAGCCGGCCGACAGGTATTCCGGTGTTTTCGTCGGGCTGATAAACCGCGTCGACTCATTAAGAGCAAACGGCAGAATGGCCACATCCCAGTTACTGAAGTAGGCCGGTAATTCCTGATACGTTTTCATGCCCAGATAATGAATATTGCTGCCTTTAGGCAAACAGGCCGGATCTACCTTGACAACGGGCCCCAGCAGCACAAACTGCCAGTCGGGACGGCGCTGCGCCAGCTCGGAGAACAACGTACAGTCGAAACGCTCATCGATAACCCCGCAGAAACCGATGCGTGGATTTAACAGGTTCCGCTGGTCGGTCGGGTCGGGCAGTGGCCGTCGGGCCTGGCAAAAATGGTTGTAATCGATACTGCTGGGGAAGGCAAACACCTTTGGGTGCCGCTTTTGTTTGGCTTCGTATAAGCTGTAGCCACCGGTAAAGACAATCTCGGCCTGCTGCATCAGTCGTTTCTCCTGCTCAATCAGTTGCGGAGGAGCGCCCAGAAACGCCGACAGCTCATCCATGCAATCGTATATGGTCAACTGAGGGCTCAGATGATCACTGAATTCCAGGGCCATAGGCGTATAATACCATGCAACAAAATCGGTGATACGCTCGCTTTCGAGTAACTGGTCGACCATCCGGCGTTGATAAACCAGCACGTCCTGAGCCGGCGTCCCGTGTTTCAGATGCGGAACAACAATTGTAAGCTGCTCATTAACAGATCGTAATTCTACCTTCCACTCATCGCCCCAGATGGGTTCCTCAATAAACCAGATATGCCACTGCTTGCTGGCCCGGCTCAGCAGATGCTGCGGCCGCTGATACACAAAATTCCAGCGGAGGTGAGAGAAACAGAGAAGATGCCGTACACTTTTTTCAAACGATCTGGGCAACGTAAGACGGGGACTTGCAGGAGTAGTCTGATTGGGTGTTTCGGTTGCGAGAGGGTTTTCCGACGTTGAGTGTTCTGTAATTTTCATGAGAATCAGTTTGACTAATTTGAGTAAAAAAGCCTGGCAACAAAACCAGGCTGGTGACAATATGCTCCTTCGTCTTCACAATGCGAAAGCGATACGTCGTTACCCCATTGCATCATATGTGGTTGTTTCGTATCAAGGATCAAAGCAGATTGTTGGTTTCCAACCTGAGCAATTAACTAAACCGGTACCGGAATGTTGACAGCTGGTTCGGTTTTTGAGGGAATGGCCCTGTTTGTTGCTAATATATACGTTGAGGTATATACGTTTTAAAGTCCGGGGTCTTTCTTTTATTCAAGAAAAGATTATAAAAGTCACATATACAGTTAGGAATCGACAGTATTCGTGGGTGGGTAGCTGGCAGAAATAACGTATGGTATATTTTTTGTACGATAGTGCAGCATTTGCCGGGTAACCCTGTCGGGGTAGTTGCCGGCCCGCCTTCTCTGCCTGTAATTTTATGCGATTTCTTGGATTGATTTTCCTGATTCCAACACTGGTTTGGGGTCAATTCGACCCTAAAGCTTTTGGCCCAACGCATATCTTCGGAGAGGCAGGAGGGTATTACGCACCGAACCAGCAGACGCCGTTCTGGCTGCGGGCGAACCAATTCGGAACGGTACCGGTAGTGATGCCGTATGGTGCATTGCGACTGGGGTTCCGGCACGACGAGCGGTACCACCGGATGCTGGCCGATACAGATCGGGTGTTAGCCCGTAAAGCCCCATTTTTCGGCCTGTCTTATGGCGTTGAAGCCGTGCTGAATGCGGGTAAAACGCAACAGGTTATTGTGCCGGAAGCGTATCTGACATTAAGGCTGGGGCCGTTTGAAATCTGGGGAGGCCGACGCCGGGAGGTCATTGGCCTGGCCGACTCGACCATGGGTGTAGGCCCTTATGCCTGGTCTGGGAATGCACTGCCCATTCCGAAAATCCAGGTTACCTTGCCCAATTACGTACCGGTACCGATGACGGCTCAGTTGCTGGCTGTGCAGGGCTTTTTGGCGCACGGCTGGTTCAACAACGGATTTGTGCAGCGTTCATACCTCCATCAGAAAGCCTTATATGTCCGGTTTGGACGGCCCAGGTGGCCCATTCATCTCATTGGGGGCATCAATCATCAGGTGCAGTGGGGAGGTACCGAAACAGACGTACTCTCAACCGGATACATTCGGGGGGGGCGTTTTCCTGCGGGTTGGGGCGATTACAGGGATGTTGTTACGGCCAAAAGCCTGGGTACCCGCCTGGAGGTAGATACGACCCGATACAGCCCGTTTGATCGCTGGAACCGGCTGGGAAATCACCTGGGCACCGTTGATGTCGGTATGGAAATCACTGGGCGGGAGTACTCCCTGCTGGTCTATCGCCAGTCGATATACGAAGATGGCTCGCTATTCTACCTGACCAATATTGTCGATGGCCTCAACGGCATCCGGTTTACCAACCGCCGGCGGCTTCGGAGCGTGATTTCACTCCAGCAGGTACTGGCTGAATTCCTGTATACCCGAAGTCAGGGTGGAGCCGTCTTCAGCGATTCGCCGGCCCGGTTGCGGGGGCGCGACAACTACTTTAACCATGGACAGTACCGCGACGGCTGGTCGTATCTGGGCCAAACCATTGGGACGCCGTTTATCACACCCTGGTACACGACCCGCCCTGAACTGCCGCCGAACGCATTTACCAACAACAACCGTGTTATGGTTTTTCATGCCGCACTGAACCTCCTCATTCGGTCGAGGTACAGCGTTTTGCTGAAAGGGTCGGCCAGTGAAAACTGGGGCATCTACGATGTTCCGTTCAGCCGACCAGCCTGGCAGCTTTCGTCCTTCCTGGCGCTGCAGATACCCGTTACCCGGAGCGGCTGGCAGGTTAATGTAGCAGCCGCCCTGGACCGGGGCGGCTTATACGTCGACCAACTGGGTTTTTACGTCGGTCTGCGCAAAAGCTGGTTAAAGCCCAGGAAATGTCCGGCTCCGTCGGCGTATCAGAACATACACGGGTTTCCGGTTCAGCAACTATAGCCGCCCGAACGTCCGGGACACGAACGTCCGGGACACGAACGTCCGGGACACGAACGTCCGGGACACGAACGTCCGGGGCTGGTAATGAATACAGGGTAAACTAACCAACCGCTAGCAGGCCGTTACGGTTTCTGGTTTTCGTTTGTCTGCGGGGGCGTCAGGATCAGCAGACAAACCAGCGAAAAGCCGGCAACGGCGGAAAAGCTGATGGCGGCAGCTGAGACAACGGAGCTGCTGCCCGTAAAATAATCCGGAAAAAGCCCTTTAGGTTGAAAAAGCAGGCGGTGAACCACAAACAGGCTGAATGCAAACAAAGCGATGAGGATAATGCGTAGCGTATTTATTTTAGAATACATAACGTTGCGATTGAGTTAAAGGTGGAACAGACCAGCCCCTGAATTGTTTGCCGGAGCCGCTACCTTTTACCAATCACTTATTGATTGGTAGGCAACTGATCGGGCGCAGCTATCTATCTATAGCGTGTTGGGGGTACAGGTTATCCGTACATACTTCATTTTTTTTGCCCACCCGCAGGTTTTTTGCAAACTACGCACCTACGTAAAATATCCACATGATTTTAATCTAGTAACCTGGTTGCAGGAATCGGACTTAATAGCTGCATTACAGGCGGGCAGCGAGCCGGCCTTTCGTACCCTTGTCGAATCCTTTCAGGATAGGGTATACAACATGGCATTGGTGATCGTGCAGCAGGCCGAAGAAGCCGAAGACGTTACCCAGGAGGTATTTATAGAGGTATACCAGACCATCGACCGCTTTCGGGGAGAGTCGCGCCTGTCGACCTGGATCTACCGGATTACCACCTCCAAAGCCCTGGAGCACCACCGCCGGCGGAAAGCCAAAAAGCGGTTTGCCTTTATAACGAGCCTGTTTGGGGCTGATAACGAGGTACTGCACGAGCCACCGGACTTTATTCATCCGGGCGTGTCGCTGGAGAATAGTGAGCAGATGAAACTGCTTTTTGGGGCCATTGATAAACTGCCGGCGACCCAGAAAGTAGCTTTTACGCTTCACTACCTCAACCAGGCCAGCTACCAGGAGGTAGCAGAGATCATGCAGAACACGGTATCGGCGGTGGAGTCGCTGCTGCACCGGGCCAAACAGAATTTGCGTAAACAACTGAATGCGTATTATACAGAATTGAAAAAGCCATGAATCCATCTGACCAGCATGAAAAGTGGGAAAGCCTGTTTGAGCAGCTAAAAGCGATTGAACCGGCCCGCCCACGCCCGTTTTTTTACACCCGCCTGCACGCGCGGCTACAGGCCTGGCAGGAGCCGTCGGCGGTGCTGCCGTGGTGGCTCCGTAAGCCCGGCTACGCGCTGGGGGCGCTGGGCCTGCTGATCGGGCTCAATGTATCTGTAGCGCTGAGCAGCGACTGGGCGAAAGACCGCCCGGCCGAGACAGACCAGTTTACCTATGAGGGCTTTGTCTCCGAATATCAGTTAAACCGCCAGGGATTATATGCCGATGAATGAGACGAAGCGATACCGCCTGATGGTAGGTATTATTGTGGGGCTGGCCTTGCTTAATCTGGCGTTACTGGTCTGGATGTACCTGGCTCCCCGGCAACAGACGCGCCGTACCGACCGGCGGCTGTTTCTGTCGCGGGAACTGAATTTCTCCGAGGAGCAGCGGAAGCAGTACCGGGCACTCCGGGACGAGCATTTTAAAATCATCCGGCCCATGCTGGAAGAGATACACGAAAGCCGGAAACGGTTTTTTCAGCAGGTGAACGATACTACCCTGACCGATGCCCAGTTGCAGCAGCAGGCCGAGCAACTGGAAACAAAGCTGGCGCAGATCGACGTGAAGACGTTCCGGCATTTTCAGCAGGTGCGGGCACTTTGTACGCCTGAGCAGCGGGCCAGACTGACCGAAGTGCTGGCGCGGTTTCCGGCCCGGTGGTTTAGCGGACGTGCCGGCCAGGGGGGCTACAACCGGCCCGGTGCCGATTCGACCCAACACCGGCAAAACTGATTTTTTTTCTGCTCCATCCGCAGGTTTACCCCGCCAACTTACACCTAAGGAAACGTATCTAATCGACATACCCATGAAATCAGTTATTTTTTTAAGCCTTTTGCTGGTCGGTGCGGTCACGTATAAAGGCTATGCCCAGCAGAGTCAGGCTCCGCAAACGGAGCAGCGTGGTGGTGGCGGGCAGCAGGGCCGCTTTCGGGATATGACCCCCGTAGAAGCATCGGCCCTACCAACTTCCGTAACAAACTACGTAAAAGAAAAATACCCAAAGGCTGAGGTCCGGCGGGCCATGCAGGATGCCGACAAGAATTATCACGTGATGATTATGGCGGACACAACCCGTAAGCGGCTCGTTTTTGATGCCAAAGGCGCTTTCAAAGAAGAAATGGCCATGCAAGGCCGTGGTCAGCGCGGTAATCAGAAGTAAGGCCGTACAGGCAGCCTGATTGACCGAAAAAAGACCGGCATGACCCCCACCAGATCTGGTGGGGCCATGTCCGGACCAACAAACCGATCCCCCATTCTACGCACTTCATCAACTCAACGTCTTTTCATTCAACTTTATCGTTTCTACTGATGTCTTTCCATACCCTGGTCCAACTATCCCGAATGTGTCATTGCCGGTTTATGCGGCTTACTGGCTGGCTGCTCGTTCTGGGTTTCTGCCAGACGGCGTTGCCCGCCCACGCGCAGAGCCTTCAATTGACCGGTAAAATCATGGATGCGAAACAGGAGCCGCTGATCGGGGTGCCCGTCATTCTGTCGGCCCGGCAGGATACCACCCAGAAAAAATACGCCATCACCGACACCAATGGGGTATTTATGCTGACGGGTCTCGCTCCCGGTGGCTACCGGCTGCGGGCTACCTACCTGGGCTTTCAGGAAGTGAACCGCCCGGTGCGGCTATCGCAGGATACCCAGAACCTGGGCACAGTGGTGATGCAGGAAGATGCCAAAACCCTGCAGGAGGTGAAGGTAGTAGGCCGCCAGGCGACCGCCCAGCAGAAAGGCGATACGCTCCAGTTCAACGCCAATGCCTTTAAGGTCAATCAGGACGCTACCACCGAAGACCTCGTCAAAAAAATGCCGGGCGTAACCGTGGAGAACGGAACCATAAAGGCCCAGGGGGAAGATGTGCAGCAGATACTGGTAGACGGCAAACCGTTCTTCGGTGACGATCCCTCGGCCGCGCTGCGCAACCTGCCGGCCGAAATCGTCGATAAAATCGAGGTATTCGACCGGCTCAGCGACCAGTCGCAGTTTACCGGTTTCAACGACGGCAATACCCAGAAAACCATCAATATCGTCACGCGGGGCGACCGGCAGCAGGGCACTTTTGGCCGGGTATACGGCGGCTACGGTACCGATGATGTATACTCCGGTGGTGGTAACGTCAACTTTTTCAAAGGTGCCCGGCGGCTATCCGTCGTGGGCCTGTCCAACAACATCAACCAGCAGAACTTTGCCAGCCAGGACCTTCTCGGCGTCAGTAGTGGCGGAGGGGGTGGTGGTTTCGGGGGCCGGGGCGGTGGTGGCCGCGGTGGTGCCGGTGGCGGAGGTGGTGGCGGCCGCGGTGGTGCCGGTGGCGGTGGTGGTGGTGGCGGAGGTAACTTCGGCGGAG
Organism: Nibrella viscosa; assembly: GCF_039541875.1. Taxonomy (NCBI): domain Bacteria; kingdom Pseudomonadati; phylum Bacteroidota; class Cytophagia; order Cytophagales; family Spirosomataceae; genus Nibrella; species Nibrella viscosa. Next base: position 84,784 of record NZ_BAABHB010000002.1, read on the forward strand.
GAGGTGGCGGAGCCGATAACTTCCTGGTCGGCCAGCAGAAAGGTATCAACAGCACCAATTCCTTCGGTATCAACTACTCCGACGACTGGGGCAAGAAAGTCACCTTCCGGGGCAGCTACTTCTTCAACAACAGCAACAACCGCAACACCCAGTCGGTGCTGCGGCAGTACTTCCTGGGCGAGAATACGACTCAGTTTTACGACGAAACGTCCAATACCAGCAGTAGCAATTTCAATCACCGGTTTGATGCCCGTATCGAGTATACCATCAACCAGAACAATTCGCTGCTGATTACGCCCCGGCTGCGGTGGCAGAGCAACCGCTCCAACAGCGATGTATTTGGCCTGACGTACCTGTCGGATACGCTGCGGCTGAACCAGACCAGCAATGATTATTTTGCCCGGAATACCGGCTATAATTTCACCAACAACATCCTGTTCCGGCACCGGTTTGCCAAGCGGGGCCGCACCCTGTCGGTCAATGTAGGCACCGACCTGTCGAACCGCGATAGCTACAGTACGCTGCTGTCGCTGAACCAGTATTTCACGCAAAACAACCGCATCGACCGGATTCAGCAGCAGACCACGGGCATCGCACCTACCTATCAGCTTTCGGCCAACGTTTCCTATAATGAACCGCTGACGAAGGTGAGTCAGTTACAACTGAATTATAACGTATCGTACCGTAACAGCGAATCGGAGCGCGAGACCTACCGCTACAACCCGATCCTGATGCAATACACCCAACTGGATTCGCTGCTGTCGAACAACTTTCTGAACGATTACGTGACCAACCAGGTTGGTGCGGGCTACAACTACCGGACACCTAAGCTCGGCTTTACGGCTAACGTGAATGTGCAGCGGGCCGACCTTATCAGCGAACAGACCTTTCCAAGGGTAAACAATGTACGGGCCGCGTTTACCAACGTGCTGCCGTTTATGACGCTGGACTACCGGCTCAGCCAGGATAGTCGCCTGCGCCTGTTCTACCGCACCAATACCCAGGCTCCCTCGGTGACGCAGTTGCAGAACGTGATCGACAACTCCAACCCCTTGTTCCTGACGGCCGGTAATCCGGACCTGAAACAGGCCTATAGCCACAACTTTACGGCCCGTTACTCGCTGACCAAGCCCACCCAGTCGCGTACGCTGTTTGTGCTGGTGGCCACCAGCATGACCAACAACTACATCGGCAACTCAACCCTTATTAGCGACGGCACGGCCCGACTGCCAAATGGTACACTAATCGGTCAGGGCGTGCAACTGTCGCGGCCGGTAAACCTGGACGGGCTGTGGAACATGCGCTCATTTGTGACGTACGGTATGCCGCTTGGTTTCATCAAGAGCAACCTGAGCGCCAACTTCGGCGTCAACTACAGCCGAACACCCGGTCTGATCAACAACCGCATCAACTACGCCAACAGCTCGCTGTTCTCGCAGGGGGCGGTGCTGAGCAGCAACATCAGCCAGAAACTGGACTTTACGCTCTCGTACACGTTCAACTACAACCAGATCAAAAACACCATACAGCCGCAGTTGGACAATAATTTTTATTTCGGCGTCGCTACGGCCAGGGTAAACTGGCTGTTCGGCAAAGGCTTTCTGCTCCAGTCTGATCTGAGTAACCAGCAGTATCAGGGGCTGACGGGTGGGTTCAACCAGAACTTTACGCTCTGGAATGCGTCCTTCGGCAAGAAATTCCTGAAAGACAACCGGGGTGAACTCAAGATCACCGGCTTCGACTTGCTGAAGCAGAACACCAGCATCAACCGCTCACTGACGGATACCTATGTAGAAGATACCCGCTCGCTGGTATTGCAGCGGTATTTCATGATGACGTTTACTTATACGCTGCGGCAGTTTAAAGTCGGATAAGGAGGGAGAGGTTGGACATTAGACGTTGGACCTCTGTCTAACATCTAACGTCTAACGTCCAATGTCTAACAAAGGGTATCTTTGTGCATCATATCCAGATGTATGAAGCTGTCCGTTATTCTGATCAACTACAATTCCAGCGCCTTTACGCTCCGGTGCGTAGCTTCCATCCGGGGGCAGACCCGGCTATCGGACTACGAGTTGATCATTGTCGATAATAATTCGCAGCCGGACGATTTTGCCCGGCTGCAGCCATTAGCCAGTGATCCGGTGGTGAAGCTGATACACAGCCGGCTGAACCTGGGCTTTGCCGGCGGTAATATGCTGGGGGTTCAGGCTGCCAGTCCGAATTCGGCGTATCACTTTTTTCTGAACAACGACTGCCTGCTGCTGACCGACGTGGGTAGCCGGTTGTACGAGTATATGGAGCAGCACCCCAACGTGGGCGTTTGTGTGCCCCAGATGTACAATGAAGCCGGGGAGCGGCAGCACTCGTTCAGCTATTTTCCGACGCTAGGCGTAAAGCTGCTGGGTCACGGTATCATGCGGGTGTTTCGGCCAGCGGCATACCCTCCGCTGAAAACGGCTTATGAAGCGCCGGTGCAGGTGCCGGTGGTATCGGGCAGCGCCATGTTTGTGCGGGCGTCGGCGTTTGCGGAGGTCGGTGGTCTGGATACGGTATATTTTCTGTACTGCGAGGAAGAAGACTTGTGTAAACGGCTAGCCCAGAAGGGTTATTCGGCGGTGCTGGTACCCGATGCCCGATACATGCATTACAGCGGAGGCAGTACCCGGCGGAATTTGAACATCGAGAAGGAGTATTACATCTCACTGTTTCATTATTACCGCAAATATCATGGCTGGCCGGCCCGGCAGTTGCTGCGGCTGTTCTTCTTTTTGAAGAATATTCGCAAGCTGAGCCGGGACGCCATGTACGGTCAACTAGCTTTTTTTATTCTGCGCGGCAGCCCGGTGGGCCATAGCCTGCGCTATAAACAAACCATAACCCGGCACCCGGACGAACTCTCCCCGTCGGTGGTTTCCCCCTGATAAACAGGATGATGGAGGCCGGGTCGTCTTTACGTTAGCGAAAACCCTGCTTCATGAACAAGCCCGCCGTCCTTCCGCTGTCCGTCATTGTCATCGCGCGGAATGCCGCCCGCACCTTAGCCCGTGCGCTGGCCTCGGTACACGGCTGGGTCGACGAAATCATCCTGGTCGATTCGGGCAGCACGGATACCACGCTGACGATTGCCCGCCAGTATGGCTGCCGTATCACGTTTCGCCGGTTCGATGGGTTTGGGCCGCAAAAAAACCACGCCTTACGGCTCGCCCGCAACCCCTGGGTGCTGGTGCTGGATGCCGACGAGGAAGTTTCCGGAGCGCTGGCCGATGAACTGCAGCAGGGCTTTCGCACCTGGCGCCACCACTACCAGGGCTTTACGGTACCGCGTAACCAGTTTTTTTTGGGCCGGCCGCTCCGGTACGGCGGTCAGTACCGGCAGCCGGTGCTGCGAATCTTTAACCGGCAGCACGGCGGCATTACGCCCTGGCTGGTCAACGAAGAAGTCATCGTCGGCGGTAAGCTGCTGCCGCTGCAATCGCCATTGCTCCACTACAATAGCGCAACGGTAGGGGAGTGTCTGGACCAACTCAACACCCGCATCACCTACAGCGCTCAGGAACGGATACGGGTCCGGAAAAAGGTAAGCCTGCCCGGTCAGGTTGTTTGTTTCCTAGCCATATTCTTCCGTTTGTTCGTCCTTCAGCGCGGCTACAAAGACGGCCTGAACGGCCTGATCTGGGCTCTCCTTTCGGCGCTGGAGCCCATTCTGGAACACCAGAAATACCGGGAATTGGTAGCCGATAGCAATGCCCCCCGCCAGTATACCTTCACGCTCTCAAAACCGCTTCCCCGTAGAATCTGGAACCGGCGGTACCGAAACTAGGAAACCTTCGGCTCTGTGCGGTGGTTCATAAATAAACGGTCATTGGTGGTTGGCCAATGGAAACAGATGAACCTATGCGAGTTATAAAAAAACAGTGGCTCCTGTTCATGACGGTCGGTTTGCTGGCCTGCGGGAATGAAAGGGGCCAGCGATTTGATTTTAGCGGTACCGTGGCAACTGGGAGCGGGGACGATGCCGGCCAGTATATTAAAGCCTGGATTAGCGAGACGGACGTTAAAAAGGACTTTCCTAAAATTAACGAGAAGAAGGTAGCGCCGGATCTTTTCGCTTTTTACAGCAACCGGGAGTTTAGTCCGGCCTGGAACACCAATACCGCCCAGGAATTGCTAAATCTGCTGCAACATCTAGACCGGGAAGGGCTTAATCCGGAGGCCTATCCGATTCAGGAATTACGCAGTTTGCTGGATACGGCCCGGACGGATCGGGCCTCCGCCGAGTCGGTGGCCCGGCTGGACGTGTGGCTGTCGGCCTCGTATCTGAAACTGGCCGATATGATTGCCACCGGTAAAGTAAACCCGGATAAGTTCGGCAAGTCGTGGCATATAAAACCACAAGCTCCCGATACCCTCTACACCCATCTTCAGAAGGCCGTCAATGGCCGGATCGATGCTTCGCTGGATTACTTCCGGCCGCGCTTTGCTCAGTACAATAAGCTGCGGCAACACCTGCAAACCTACCAGAAAATCCTGGACGAAGGCGGCTGGCCCACCATCGAAAAAGGGGATAAACTAAAACCAGGGGATGCCGATTCCCGGCTGGCGACAATTCGGAAACGGCTTTACCTGACGGGCGATCTGGCAACTCCTCCGGATCAGTGGCAGCAGCCCACGCTGTTCGATTCGTTGCTGGTTAAGGCGGTGAACCGCTATCAGGCCCGGAACGGCCTGGCGGTGGAAGCGGCTATTACCGACAACCTGGTGGCGGTGATGAACGTACCCGTAGAAACCCGGCTGAAGCAGATCATGCTGAACCTGGACCGAATTCGCTGGTTTGCTTCCGGCGATATGCCCGATACCTACGTGCTGGTGAACATACCGGAGTACCGGCTACGGGTGTACGAGGGAGGTAAGGCCATTAAGCAAATGAAAGTAGTGGTGGGTAAGGAGATGAATGCGACCCCCATCTTCAGCGATATGATCGAGTACGCGGAGTTTTCGCCGTACTGGAACGTACCGACCAGCATTGCTACCAAAGAGTTATGGCCAAAAATCAAAGCCAGCACCGGCTACCAGCGTCGTCATCACTACGAAATTCTGGATGGCTGGGGGAACAATGCCAGGGTGGTCAGTCGGAGCCGGGTCAACTGGAACAACCTGAGCAGTTACCGCATTCGCCAGAAGCCGGGGCCCTGGAATGCGCTGGGCAAAGTAAAGTTTATGTTTCCCAATGAGTATGCCATTTACCTGCACGATACGCCCGCCGACCACCTGTTCGACGAGCGCGAGCGGGCTTTCAGCCACGGCTGTATTCGGGTAGAGGACCCCGCCTGGATGGCCGACTGGCTGTTTCCGCAGTTTACCCGGCAGCAGGTAACCGAGAAGATGAACAACAACAGGCACGAGGTCGTACGGCTGGATAAGAAAATACCCGTATACATCTTCTACCTCACCACTTTTGAGGACGAAGAAGGCCGGCTCAACTTCCGAGAAGACCTTTACGAACTGGATAAACAACTCACCTCGGAGTTTGACAGTATGATTTAGGGGATAAGCAAAGAGACAATGGCGCTTGTCTGGTAACAATTCAGGATTGTGAGGTTTATACCTAAAAGGTACGGGAAATAACCCGTTGATATTTATTTCTTTACCTTCTTATTTTATCGGGCTCAATGTAATAGTCTGCCAATGGCAGACTATTACATTGAGCCCGATAAATTTATAAATAAACCCTCTTTTCTAAAAAACTATGGCAAACCGGAACGGCCTTCAGACCTTTGACTTACATTCAGAAAATCAATCTGATCAGGATGCAGTCCGAACACTGAATGAAGAACGTGGAAACGTCCGTGGTATGGCTGCCCCAAGCTTCACCGACCTGGCGAACCTGGACCCGGAAACGGCGGCTCGTCAACACCTGCAGTTAGCCTTAGCGAGTCAGTCGCTGCCTCAATTTTTGGCACCCAACGTTAAGGGTATACCCTCGGAGTTTCGGATTTTGAGTACAGAGACGCAGCCTTTGACGGATACCCGAACCGTTAAGTTCCGACAAACATTTAATAAAATACCGGTTTATGGTTCTTTGGTGACGGTGGAGCTTGACAATCGGAATGAGTTAGTAGCGGTTAACTCCGCGCTGGCTCAACCATCAGATGTGCAGGCTGTTGCCCAATTATCACCGGCACAAGCAGTGGATATTGTCCAGAAGTTAGCAGGTTACGGCGATCAGCCGTTTGAGTCGGTACCTCGGCTGTGTTACTACTTTGATGAAAAGTCGGAAACATGGCGATTGGTGTATCTTTTGGAGGATGTCTGGCAGTTTAAACAGGAGGAGCATCAAAATCATGAGGAACACGGTCATGCTTCTCTTCTGATGGACTATTTCATTGATGCAGAGACAGGAGAACCGCTGGCCATCAGACCACGAACACCCAGTATGGCGGCTTTCCAGGATACCGGCATTGATGAACTAGGTCTAGCACGGCCCATACTCTGTATGGAAGATGTTCCGGGGAGCGGGCAATTCCGCTTGTTCGACAGCCAGTTCAACGTTCATACGTTTGATTTTGGTTTTCAGGATATATTCTCAGGAAACCTGCCCGGCAATATTTTTTTAAATCCACCTATTTGGAATGCATCGGCCGTTAGTGCTCATGCTAATGCAGTAGTCGTCGCCAGCTATCTGCAACAGGTTCTCAGACGCAACGGTTTCGATAATTTAGGAAGTCCGTTGGTATCGAGTGTCAATTGCATTGATAGACGGCAGAGCCCCGATGGCCGGCAATGGCAGAATGCAGCCTGGATTCCGCTCAGGAAACAAATGGTATACGGACAACGGCTTTTGGGTGGGCGGTTTAGATCCTTTGCTGCCGGACTTGATGTTGTAGCCCATGAAATATTCCACGGCGTAACCGATAAAACAGCCCGATTGGAGTATGCCTTTGAAACCGGTGCCCTCAATGAGTCATACTCTGATATTTTCGGTATTCTCGTTTCCAACCGGGACGAACCTAATATCGCCAACTGGAACTGGGAAATGGGTGAGGATGTGGACGGTTCGGGAGTACCGATTCGCAATTTTCGGAATCCAGCTGCACGCAATCAGCCGATGCATATGGATAACTTCCTTCGTACCACCAGAGATCATGGGGGTGTTCATACGAATAGTGGGATTCATAATTTTGCTGCCTTCCAGATTATGACCGCCCGGAATCAACAGGGCACTTTTCTGTTTAGCCCCGACACGCTGGGTGCTCTTTTCTATTTAGCGCTAACGCAGTATTTGTCCCGTACGTCGCTATTCTCGGACAGTCTTCGGGCGCTTGTCCTGGTTGCCCGCACTTTGTTCCGGCATGAACTAACTGCGTCGGCTAATGTCAAAATCCGGGCTATTGTTGATGCGTTTGATGCAGTGGGGGTTCGGTAAAAAAGCATATATTACCCGAATAGAATAAGCCCACAGTAATGTCGAACCATTACTGTGGGCTTTGAGTGTACAAAGCGTATAGCTTAATTTACTTTAAAACGTTGAACATCGGCCGAAGGCCTGACAACTGGAGATACATAGTTTACAGTAACATTGCCAGGTAGTGTAACTACAGCGCCCAAATAGTAATTGGTACCGGTAAGACCTGTAAAAGAAACTACTCCGCTGGCACCCACTTCTTTCTGATCAACATATCCACTTGGTGCCGGCGGAGTTAACATGACAGAACTTGCCTGAACGTTGCTGGTAAATAGATAAGCTTGAACCTTTGCAAGTGGTTCAAGACTACCACTACCGTCCTGATAAAGAAAGGTTGCCTTTATAGCCGGATAGCTGACCTGAAGTTCAAAAGGCGTTATGTCGTTAGGACTCATAGCGGCAGAGAGAGTAGAGATAGAGTAATTTTCTTCCGCAATGGCTACGCCATCGGCTGTGAGTAGTTTAGCGCGGACATAATATGTACCCGGTTCAAGATCAGAAAAGAAAGCAATTCCCCGCTCGTTAGTAGTTCGGCGTTGAATGACACCCTGCGGCTCCGATTCTCGGTAAGTCTTTGCATGATTTTCATTTAGAAAGAGTAATACTTCTGCTTTTGCAACAGGCTCGCGTTGGTTGATTCTGTCTATAATCTTTACCTTAATAACATTTTTCTTGTAAACAGGACTTAAAATCAGCTCAATTTCATTGGTTGCAGAATTCTTGGGTAAGGCATCTATTTGATAGCTATTTTGGTACGTTTGTCCATTCTTATCTATATATCGAGCAATCAAAAATACAGTTTCAGTTTTACTTGGCGCGAATGAAAAGGTAAAATTTCCATCTTTGTCAGTTGTATCCGCTTTGTACAGGTATGGTTCAGCTTTTTCATTCATAGCCAGGTAGATAACAGCGTCGGGAGCGGGCATAGAGACTGTCTCAGCGTAATCGTCTTTTAGCAGAACCTTTCCTTTAAATTCATTGCGATTATAAAAGAACCCTGGTTCCGTTTTGCAGGCACTAAACAGAATTAGTATATATAGAAATAGTATAGTCGCTCTCATTCTCTTTCTTATCTAAAAATATTTACAATTTGAGGTACAATAGTTGGATCCAGACTTAGGCCTATATACCAGTTGTATACGGGGCGCTCGTATTCATTTTTCACCTTTCCATTTTCCAGCTCATACCGCTTTTGGAAGAGAAGATTAGCACCCGTCTGTACGCTAAACCCTGGCACAATATCAAACCCAAGGCCACCTACGTAGTTCTTTAAGAATTTATGCCGCATCCCCAACCCAAGAAAGCCAAACAAGCGGCTCGTTACAAACTGATTACCCCGTAGATTGTTCCAGTACGTGTTTTTGAAAGTTTTCATGTCCCGGCTGATGTTGGTACCCCACGGGTAAATCTTGACACCGGCGATCACCTCAAAGTTGTCCACTTTAGCACTCGTGCTGAACTGACCGGTTTTTTCATCAAATACCGATGCGTCCCGGGAGTTTGGGATGTATACGGCACCCAATGCCGGCCAGAAGTAGGTACGGGCATATTTGGTATACGTTTGTGTAATAACCGGTGCACCAGTTTTACCCTTTACGGCAAGCTTATAGGTAACCGATCGGTTGCCTTCTTTATGTAATGTTTCTTCTACATTGTGCACTTCCGTATGCAACGGCATTTTCTTGTTCTCTTCGCCTTTTAGCTGAAAAATTTGGGCTGGAATTGGCGTCTGATCCATGAGCCATTTTAATTCTGAATAGGTATCCTCAAATTCTTTAATTAAATTGTTATAAGCTATCTGATCTAGGGTAACAAGTTCAGTTAAATTGTCTGCTGAAACTCCTATGCTCCCTGCGAGTGAATGAATACCACCAGATGGAAAAGTTATGCTACCTGGATTTAACACAGGAAACCATTTGCCAAATAAGGTTGTCATAGCATCAACTCCGTTTAGGCTTTGTAAAAGTGCTTTCTCAAAAGGATCTAAAGCTTCAGCAAGTTTAGTTCTTGGAATAATTGTAGAGTCTTTGGCGTTCAAATCTAGTACTACTGAGTCAGGCACATTGTATACAAGTGCAATTATTTGGTCACGGTCTGCAATTTGAGATGGTAAGGTATTGTCGATATTTAGTGATTTGTATTTTTGCCCACCATCATAATGGTGCATCCAGCGAATAGTTTCCTTGTCAGATATGTATAAGGTACTTTCATTTAGTGGCTGACTGGTAAATTTTAGAGTCGCAAGCCATTTATCATACAAGGATTTTTCGAGCTGAAGGTTTTTCTTTAGGTTTTCCAACTCAGCTACCCCATTCATCAGTGCTGTGTGCTCTTTTTTTACTTCATTAAAAGATTTAAATCCATTTGGTATACCAGAACTTAAACTATTTGTCAGGTATGAATCAAATAGTTTTAAGCGTTCCTTAGCGAGCACCAATAGCTCTTCTGTTTTTAATAGTAACTTCTGAGGATCTCTAAAGAAAGGGTTGATTTTAGGGACTGCTTTTGTATACCAATACCATTGATTCATCCATTTCATATTGGGTAAGGCTACCCGCTTAAAAAGGCTATGAATATGCTCTCGGTAAGGATCTACCCTTATTAGCTCTTGGAGTATTTCCTGGTTAAATTGTGGCGTGCTGCTTACTAACTTCTCCCGCTGGAGAAGGTCATGTATTCTTAAAGCGGAGGGTAATACCTTTTCCCGGAGTGTGTCAAGAAAGGGGATGTAAATTTCCCAAGAAGAATCATAAAGGTTACTGGTGTTTTTTATATGCTCTAAGAGTACTTTATTTTGCTCAAACCTTTTTATTAAAGATATTTTTACGTCTGTTGTTGCTGGTGGTAGCCAAAACTCGTTTAAAGGATAACTTATACCGTTGAACTCTGCATCTATATTGTTAATTACATTATACTTTTGAATCATCTGCTCACCTATATCGCTTGAAGAGCGAAAGTCACTATAGGTGATATACCAATAGAACGGACTTTTCCGATCAAAGTAGAATGAAAGAAGGTCGTCTTTAAATTTATTTATTTTGTCAGAAGGGTTTAATGGTGTTTGATTTGGTAAGTTAATAATAAGTTTATCCAGCTTCTTTAGTACAGTCGGCATTTTTTGATTTCCCTCCAGACTCCCATTCTCTTTGAATGAAAGATGGTATTCTTTGGTTTTGTAGGTGCGTTGGGCAAAAACCGGAAGGATAAATAGCAATACTAAAGCGCATACGTAGTATTTTTTCATAGACATATAGTTATAAGATAGAAGATTCAGGTTAAAGGTACATAGCTGTACCTCAGGACACAAGGGGATATTCCCCCTTTTCGGCGGGAAAATATCCCCTTGCGCAACCTATTTGTCTGTTTTGCTACAGCCGCCCGTAACTGATCTCAAACTTCTTGCGGCATTTTCGCTTTTCGGGCAGGACGTTGGCGACGTCGTAGAGGTCGGGCTTTTGGTAGATGTCGAGGCCCATGCCGAGCCTTATCTTCCAGCCGTTGCTGGTGTAAATGAACCGGTCGTGGATGGATGCGTCGAATTGTACAGTTAACCGGATGCCAAGCTCGGCGACGGACTCGGTAATCTGGTCAAAAATGGCCTGGGTCTTCTCTAATTCTTTTTGCGGGTCTTTCTCCTTGTCGGTATCTATCCAGGTTTGCACCTCCAGCTCAATTTCCTGCTCCAGCGGCTTTAGCTCGTGCAGCAGTACGCAGAATTCCATCAGTTGCCGGAACTGGTGATGTGAGCGGATGTACGGGTCAATCAGCGTGATTTGGGTGGCACCCCGCAGGTAATCGCCGAACAGCTTCCGGTACGATACGCCGGTCTGGTTTTCCTTAAATTCGCGGTCGCCGATGAACAAAGTGGGTTTCGCCGGCTCTGCCCCAGCGATAGCTCCCGATTCTGAACCGCTCTCACCCGCACCGCCTTCGGGCGTGGACCCGTTGAGGTTTAGCTTTTCGAGGGTCTCGACGTCTTTTTCCTGCCCCGTTGGTTTGAAGATGTACCGGAACTGGGCCGGTTGCTGGGCAAAGGTTTCGTCGATGCGGTAGAGTTGCTCTTTTACCCGCCGACGCCCTTCTACGGCAAACTCAATCAGCTCTTCGGCTTCTTCGGGCGTGAACTGCCGGTGCGGGTAGAGTAGCTTGGCTAAACCGGAAAAGGTTTTGCGGATGGCCAGTTTGTCGCGCTGCGTCAGGGTGGCATCCAGGTCGGCGTAGGGGGTGAGCAGTTCGGAGTAGTCGAACCGGCGGAGTTCGCGGAGAATTTCGGCCAGGTAGTCGACAATGAAGCCGTGGCCCCGGCTGAATACGTTTTCTTTCAGAATGCGTACCTCCCAGCCTGGTATGTACAGGTGCATCCGGTCCAGAAAGGCCCCTTTCAGATACGTCTGCGGAATGGACTCAAACAGGTGGCTGTTCTTGAGCATGTACGGCACCGTATGCTTGGTATTGCCCACAAACGCCATCGAGGCCGTGGCCATGATGGTTTCGTTGCCCCGGTTGAAAGACTGGTTCGCCATGTAGTTCTGGAGAATCTTCACAAGGTCGGCGTCAGTGGTCCGGCTGTTCTTTTCCTGCTCAAATTCATCCAGGGCCACTACGTCCCAGAATCCCAGCAGGCCTAACTGTTTGGTGCTGTTGTTAACAAAGAGGGTCGCTTTGGAAACGTCTCCGCCTGACACCAGCACCCCATGCGGGGACAGCTCCGAGAATACATGCGATTTGCCGGTACCTTTCGGCCCCAGTTCGATAAAGTTGTAGTTGTTTTCGACAAACGGAATCAGCCGCGACAGTTGAATCAGCTTATCCCGGCGGCTGAAGTGCGACGGCTCGTAGCCCACGCTGTGCATCAGCAAATCCAGCCACTCTTCGGTAGAGAAATAGGCTCGCGCATTGATGTACTCTTCCAAATCAATCCCTGACACCTGAATGGGCTTGACCGTCTCGATACCCCAGCGCACTTTGGCGTCGCGGGCGTGGTCGTAGGTCAGGTCGATGATGCACCAGACGCCGGCTCCGCTCAGCAGCTTTCTGTGCTGCGTGACAATCCGGTCGGCGATGGGAACATCGCGAATCATGAGGTTCGCAAAATCGGCTTCGTACTGGTTCTGCTTGTCGTTGAGCAGGACGCTGATTTTGTCGATAATCCGGTGCTGCCCCCGTTCGCGCACCAGCGATTTGACGTACTCGGCATCGCTGCGGTGGACAAAATTGGATTTCAGAATGTCGCGGATGCGCTCGATGCCTTCGGCAACGGTGGCGTCATCGTCGGAGGCACAGTACTGGCCCAGCAGGTATTCCAGCACATAGGTAGGCACTACGGCGCTACCTTTCACCTGCGCGGTGAGGTCTTTGCGGACGACTTTGCCGCCAAAAAATGTCTTGACTTTGTTGCTATAGTCCATCGTTAAAAGTCGCGCTCGATGATGGTTTTGTTTTGAACCGGACGTTCAAGGAGCGGGTTTAGCTCGTCGGCAACGTCGGTAATACGCAGGGTGTACTGCCGCTGCGGGGGCAGGTTACCCGTCAGGTGCAGGGTACACTCCCGAATGCGGCCGGATGGGTTTTCAGCCACGGAGTCAAACAGCAGTTCGACCCGGTTACTGGCTAGCTCGTTACCGACATACAGACCCACGGCTACGGTTTTGGCACGCTCGTTGGCGCTGACCCGTTGCTCCTGCAACAGCAGTACCTTAACCTGGTTGGCTAAGATAGCCAAATCGTCGCGCACCAGCCGAACCGATACTTTCTGACCGATGCCTTCCCCGCGTTTCCGGCTGGTTTCGAGCAGCGGCACGAGTACCTCCTGCAAACTGCCGCCCCCGTGTACGTACCGCATACCGCTGCCCTGCCGGCGGTAGCGGTTTACCCCCTCCGGCGTGTACACTTGCGCCGTAACACCCGCCAGGGCCGTTGTACTGGCCATCGGGAAGGTATGGCCTACCGTCAGCGGCTTACTATCGTCGGCAATGACGTAGCGGTTGTGTTCCTGCCGGGCTGCTACATCGGGCGACTTTTCCAGGGCGGGCTCGTCGGGGCTGAGGTGCTGGTACACAAAGCCGTGGTCGGCGGTGAGCAGCACTTTGGCGACATTGTACTGGCTGTGAAGCTGCTTGATGAGCCGTTTAAGGTCGTTCAGGCTTTCGCGGACGGCCTTGAAGGTGTCACCCTCCGAATCGCGCTTGTCGCCGGTGTAGTCAATGAGGTTGTGGTAGACGTACACGACTTCTTCCCGGAATAACTCGCGGATGTCTTCCCGGCGCATCCCCTCCAACTGCCGGAAGTCGACGGCCCGGCTGCGGGGATTGGCGGCTTTGAGAATAGCCTCCCGAGCGTCCAGCCCTTCGGTGCGCTGGCCGCTGATGCTGACGTACTGACCGTCGAATTGCAAGCCGTTGTGGGGCAGCAGGTTGGCCATGCCCAGCCGGGTGGTCGAGGGAATGCCCGTCAGCATCAGCCCCAGCGATGCCTGGGTTTTGGTATCCTGGTTCAGCTCATCGAGCAGTTCGCGGGCTATTTCGTATCGCAGACCATCGGCGATAATCACGGCTACCTTCTGGTTGGCATCGCGGATGTGCCGGCGGTAAAACTCATACTGCTTGGGTACGTTCAGGCTGCGCAGGTCATACCGGCGTTCGCGCAGACAGGCCAACCACTCGCGGTTGAGTTCGAGCAGAAAGCGGTCGTAGCGGTCATGGCCCTGTTTCTCAAAGGGTTCGAGCCATTCGGCTACGTTATCGGCTCCTTCGGCGTCGGACGAGGCCTGGGCGTACCAGTCGCGCCGGGTTTGTACGAACCAGCGGTAAAGGGTGTCGATGCGGCTGAACGTGCGTTCGTACTGGCGGATATAGTCTTCGGGGGTATCGAGCCGGTAGCTGGGTATGTTGCCGATGCCGGTCAGCAATTGAATGCCGAACTGCACGGTTTGCAGCAGGAGCCGTTGCGTATGCCCAGCCGATACGGTAGCCAGCAGCTTATCCAGCGTTTGCAGCGACTTATCGGGCTGGTAGCTGTAATCGGTCAGCACCTGTTGCAGCACCCGTTCGCGGAGCTGAGGTGTGTAGTATCCATAGGAGGCATCGGTACCGTAGCGGGTTACCAGGTTGTCTTCCCGTACCGCGTCTCCAAGCTCGGTCAACAGCGTCTCCAAAGCCTCTGTGCCCATTTTATCCTGCAGGATGTGCATCCGGCTGAGGGCGTCGCTGCGGTGTACGCGCAGGGTTGGGTAGGGCTCGTTTTCGGTGGGCAGGGGCTGTACCATCAGGTTGTATTTGAGCCGCAGCACAAGCTGCTGCACCAGCCCGCCGGTAATCGGTTCGGTCAGCGGACCGTCGAAAAAAACATCGGCCAGCCGCCGGCGCAGGTACTCGTCCAGTCCCAGTTGCCGGAGCCGGGTGAGGTATTTTTCCTGGTCGTCGGCGTGCCGTCGGTCGGTCAGGAGCCGTGCCAGCAGCGTATTGTTATCGGGCCATTGCTTAAAACCCATCAGACGGGCCACCAGCCCATGCTGAACGGCCGTTTCGTCGAAGGCATCGGGCTTTAAGACATTTTGCAGCAGCGATTGCGTATCCCGGCGCAGCAGTTCGTCGCGGTAGCGTTCCACCAGTTCGCGCTGGTGGCTTTGCAGGGTATAGGTGGCCATAAACTCGGCTACTTTATCGAGCCGGAGTTCGTCGTTGGCGACCAGCAGGTCGAGCAGGGCAAAGGCGGCTTTGTCGGCGTCGGTGCGCGGTGTTTCCAGGCCGGGGCAATACACCAGCACGGGCGGGGCAGCGGCCGGCCGACTTTCCAGCGCCACTTTCAGGCCAAAGTAGGGCCGTAGCGGTCCCAGCGTCAGCACCTCAAAGGCATCGCTTTGCAGGGCGGTTACCTCATCGGTACTGCTGCGCTGCGGGTCAAAGAAAAACAGCACCCGGTGGTGAGGCCGCTGCCGGAAATGATGCTCTATTTTCTGGCGTAAATCGCTCATGGAAAATTTATTTTACCACTGCCAACACATTCCCCAACTCGGCGTAGTTGCGGGTTACACCGGCGTCGAGGTCGGGGGTGAAACTGCGGTCGGCGGCATCTTTTAGCAACAGGTCGTACTGGCGGCATTCTTCGTACTGCCGGCGCAGGGTGTCCAGCCGGCGCAGGTCGGCGGTGGTCAGCCGGTCGGGGGCGGTTTCGAGAGTATCGATTTGCCGCTTGAGCCGGTCAATGAAGGGCAGTAGGTATTTATTGCGCAGCGTAGCCACGGTATAGGCGTTCATGCGGTGCAGGTAGACCAGCGCCCGGAACGCTCCTTTGGGGGAACTGAACAGCCAATAGATGGGCCGCTTCTGGTACCGGCGGCAATGGTCGGCCCAGAACTGTGTGGTCAGGTATTTGTCCAGCGACTGGCCGAGGGCGTCTTCCACAAAGCTCATGGTTTGGGTCAGGTTATCGGCTCCCCAGATGAGTTCGAGCACCTGCCGTACGCCCCTCACCGCATCATCGGCAAATCCGCCTTCTTCGCCGAGCAGCGGCAGGATGCCGTCAGGGTCAATGATGAAAGAGTGATATGGTGAAAGAGCGGCTGGCGTCCCAGCGGTTGGTGTTCCAATGCCTGGCGCTGCTGTGGTTGTTATGCTTACCGTTGACGTTTCAGTGGCTTGGCTGTTAGCTGCGAAAACGTCTGCGTGGGAATGGCTGGTGTTCCAGGTAACAGGGTAGCTGGCTAACTCTTCGGCGGTGGGGTTGGGGTGGGCGATGTGGAGACCGGGTTTGTCCAGGCGGTAGCGGCCCATGAGCAGGCCCACGGCATAGCTGATGAGCTGACGCACTACGGCATCGGGTTTGAGACTGGCCCGAACGGCGGCTTCGGCATCGGTGGCCCATTGGCCGTTGGCAACGGTGGCATCAAGCCGGTTTTTGTCGAGTTCTTCGGGTAGGAGCGTGATGTCGCGGGGAGATACATTGGGGGTGAGTTCGTCCTGTAGACCGTAGAGGTCAATGAAGATGCGGTTGAGTTCTTCTTCGTGGCGGTGGAGCTGCACAAACTGCCGGGCAACTTCATTGGCCCAGCTATCATACGCTTCCGGCAACTGTCCTTCGTCCAGCTTTCGCCAAACCGCTATTAACGGGTTTTCGGTAAAATCCCAACTTGTTTCGCGGCTGTCCCAATCGGTGCGGGCTATGGAGATGCAGTTTTTGGCCTTTTGAACTATTGTATTTTTTAGAGTTGTAGTATCAGACCAGAGCAAGTTACCAACATCACCAGGTTGAAAATTTAGCGTTGGTGATAAAAACTTGAAAAATGTAGCTGCAACTTTCGAGTTAAGGAAAGCACCTATACTATAAAATATTTGCTCGTTTGAGAAAATTGAACTTCCTCCACTATCAAATAAGGCACCTTCTGGTGAGTACCTACACGAGAAGTCAACAGTTGAAACAGTAGTCCAAGTAAATGAAGGATGAAATATTTTATCTAAATTCCGTAATGATGGCTTCTCTGTTTTTCGACTTAGCCTAGCTTTAATTGACTCTCCATTATTTTCCCAATTAACAATATTCTCTCTATTTCCAAACCATTTTCTTCTCTCACCGCCTTTGTTGTAGGGGAACCACTTGTAACCGTTTATTCTGTCCCAATTGAAATTTTTAAATAAGCAAAAATTGGAGTCTACTTCATACCAATATCTTACAAATAATTCATTTTTACCTGTATCAATCCCCTTACAAGGAGAGCTAACAGATTTCAAAAGGGGGCCTTTACCGTACGTATTTAACATTTTTGTGGATACCCAATAAGCAATTGGGGAGCTTGGTATATTGGGAAAGTAAGCCTGCTCTACAGATAGGAATTTATTTGTTCCAGATAGGAATGATTTTTCTTTTCCAGAATTATTACTTAATTCTGTTAATTTATAGTACGTACCTGAAGAAGTTGCAGAAGGAGCATTATTAAAAATTGTGAATGCAGTACTTTGAATTACTTTACTATTCAATTCTTCAAAAGTTCCAATACCCAAATGAAGCATACTCTCAATTACTTGGCTCTGTAAAACGTGCTCCCGTAGAACTTCATAACTGCTTAAAAACATCCACGAATGTTGGTTTATCATTCCCCAACGCCCACCATGTAAGCAGAGTCGTTCACTTATTTCCATAAATACAGCAAATAAGTCTGCTTTTGAGCGAGGAAAGTGTCGGTTAACGTACAGCTTTAACTCGTCATTCATATTGCCTTGTCCCAGATACGGCGGATTCGCCACAACGGCCGCATACCGGTCGGTGAGTGTCAGCAGCACGTGCAGGTAGTGGAGCAGCCGCTGGCGTTCGCCCGCGCTAAAGAGCGAAGTCGGGTTGGCAGTCTGGCCGGCATACTGGCGCGTGCGTTCGCTCAGAAAAGCGCGGCCGGCGGCTGAGAGGTCGGGGCGCATGACGGAGCCGAGGTTCTGGGCGTCCTGCATCAGCCGCAGGGCGTTGTGCAGTTCGGCAAAATACTCGCGGCCGTCGGGGCCGAGGAAATCGAGCAGGTCGGCATCGGTGGGCATCCACGGGTCGGGCATAGCCCATACGGCCGGAATAATGTCGGTGTCCCAGATGCCGGGGTGGTACTGGCCGGCTTTCAGCAGCAGCGCAAAGCGGCTCAGTTGGGCGGCCCGTTCGTCGAGGTCGAGGCCAGTGAGGTGGTGGCGCAGGATGCGTTCGGCGGCCTGCCGTTTGGTGTAGCCCTCTTCGCCGTAAATCAGCATGAGCAGGTCAAAGGCCGTTACCAGGATATGGCCGGAACCGCAGGCAGGGTCAATTAGGCGCAGCGCTTCTACCCCTTCTCCAAAAGCAGGGAAAACGTGATGGTCCTCTCCTCCTTTCACCAAATACTTCATTTGGTCGGCGAGGGGGGAATCGGGGTTTTGGTCGAGGTAAAGGCGGCCGAGCGTGTTTTCAACGAGGTAGGACACAATCCAGCGGGGGGTAAATATCTGGGTGGCGGCCGGGATGTCGTCGGGGCCGGCTTTCTGGCCTTTCTTGAAACCGGCAAATACCTCGTCTTTGCGTTCGGAGATATAAAACTGGTACAGCCAGCCAATGAGTTCAACCTGCCGGTAATCGTCGTCAGCGATGGCGTCGGTCTTGTTTAGGAAGCTCAGGAAACCGCCGTCGCTGAGGATGTTGGCCGGGAGCAGTAAGGCGGCCGCATCGTCCATCTGGTCAAAGAGCCGGTGCAGCACGCGGTGCTGGTCGCAGTACACGGTCAGCAGCCGGGCAAAGGCCTCGGCCTCGCGGGTATAGTCGGTGAGCAGGGGCCGCAGGTGGCGGTAAGCCGGCTCGGCGAGGTACGGGGGCCGGCTCCGGCGGGCCTCATCGAGCAGCACGGGCGTAGGGGTATCGGGCCGGGTAAAGGCCAGCACATCGGGCTGATAGCCGTTGCGGGCCAGAATTCGCAGGGCCATCAGGCGGTTAAACCAGGTATAGGCAACGGCCTCCTGCACGTGCGCAAAGCCGTGTTTGCGGACGGTTTCGGCCAGGGCTTTCCAGCGCCGTGGCACATCGGCCTCGTCAAACACCTGCCCCCGGAACAGATACCCTCCGTCGATGTTGTCGACCGTTTCAATGGGCTGGCGGCTGTCGGGCACAAATCCCCAGTAACGCAGGCGTTCGGCGACGCCCTGCATCAGCAGTCGGCGGGCTTGTTGAGCAAAGGGTTTCAGACGGCGGGTATCCATATTTTGTTCCTTGAAAATCGCGAATAACTATAATCATTGCTCAAGGAACAAATAAAAAATGGACTAACACTGGGCTTATTGGTGTACTACCCTGACAGGCGGGAAATTATAATGGTCAGGTCAACAAATCTGCCTTCATCTGTAAATTCGGTTTTATCTTCGCGGCACTGACTGCATCGCCGTATGGACTGAACGAGATTGCCTGTTGGTGATGTAATGGTGAGTTATATGCCCGGACAAATTCCGAAAACTGTTTGGATTTTTCGTATCATACCTGAGCAGAATCTGCCAGGTATATTGCAACAGGGCATATTGACACGAAACGCAGCGACCCACGACCCCAACTATGTTTTCATCGGCGACAGTCAGCTAACTGCTGACCGGCATGACTTTTCGATACCACTACCCGGTTATGGAAATCTGGGAGATTATGTGCCCTTTTACTTTGGCCAGCTTTCACCCATGCTACTGAATATTAAGACCGGTTACCGGGGAATAACAAAGCGGCCACAAAGTGAAATAATATACCTCTGCATCAAAATAGATAGTATACTTAAGGCGGGTTTACGTTTTGTCTTTACAGATGGTCACGCCAAAAATCAGTTTACGAGTTTCTATACGTCGCTGGACGATTTAGATAAAGTTGACTGGGAAGTCGTTAAAAGCAGACACTGGAAAAATACAGAAAATGACTATGATCGTCAGCGAAGAAAACAGGCGGAGTTTCTTGTTTACGAGCAGGTTAGCCCTGAGTTGATAGATACAATAGTTGTATTTAATCAAGAAAAGTTTAACTTTGTAGAAGATTTAGTACGGCAGTATGGCCTGAATATACGGGTACATATCGACACTAAAGGAGCGTTTTATTACTAATGATTCGATACGTAACAGGTAATCTTCTGGACGCTGATGCGCAGGCCCTTGTCAACACTGTTAATACGGTGGGGGTAATGGGAAAAGGAATTGCGTTACAGTTTAAAGAGCACTTTCCGGCAAATTTCAGAATTTATAAGAAGGCCTGCGACAATAAAGAACTGGCACCCGGCAAACTGCTCGTAACACGGGAGCAAACAACCACCGGCGAAAAGGTAATTATTAACTTCCCTACCAAAACAGACTGGAAGCGGAAATCGACGTATGCCTATATTGAAGCCGGCTTGCAGGAACTGGCGCGCCTTATTCGGGAAGAGCAGCTTACGAGCATAGCCCTTCCTCCGCTGGGGTGTGGTAACGGGGGCCTAGACTGGGATAAGGTCCGTCCGATGATGGAGCAGTATTTGGGTGACCTGAATGCCGATATTCAGATTTATGAGCCTAACGAGGCCGTTAAATCCGTTTTACAACAGCAAAATACTCGTAAAAAAGTGGAGCTGACTCCGGCCAGGGCTATGCTGTTGTACGCTATGTTTTCCTATGAGCGTATGGACGAAGCCGCAAGCTTATTCGTCGCCAATAAACTGGCATACTTTCTACAGCGACTGGGTGAGAATCTTCAGTTAAAATTTGTTGCGCACCATTACGGCCCGTATACCAATCAGGTAGAACATGTGCTGTACTACCTTAATGGTACTTACCTGACGGGTCTGGAGCAAAAGAGCGCAAAGGCCTTTGAGCCCCTCGTACTGAACTACGATAAGTTGGACGAGGTTGTTGAGTACATTAGACATAATTTGAGCCCGGCGCAGCAGCAACGGCTACAAAATCTTACCCGGCTTATTGATGGCTTTCAATCGGCCTTATCGCTAGAGGTGTTGGCATCCGTCGATTATATTCTGAACGAGCATGGCCCATTATCCGTCCCTGAGGTTTATGAGCGCATACAGTCCTGGTCTGACCGCAAAAAGCGCATCATCCAGGAACGACACATAAATATTGCCATGAACCAGCTTCAGGCCTACAGGCAAACCGGCTTACACTACGCTATTTCAGAATAATCACCTTGTTTTCTTTTAGCTGCGCCAGCCAGAGCTCCCGCAGTTTTTTCAGATAAGTCTCCATTTCGGCTTCGGAGCTAATCTGACTGGGCAGTCCCTGTTTGCCGTACTCAAAGGTCACCGGCTCCCGAACGGTACTGCCCGGCGTGGCCTGCTGGTTCGCGTGCGAAATCAAATTCTGTAGTTGCTCGGCTTTGAAATCGCCAAGGCGGGCCAGTTTCAGTTCGAGTTCGGTCAGGCTATCGAGTTTACCCAGGGCGCGGAGCGTCTGGTCGCGGTCGGCCAGGATATGCGGGTCGGTTACGCCATAGTCGGTTTTCTGCTGCTCCAACTCGGCGAACGCTGCTTCGTAGGCATCCTGCACCCGCTGCCGAAGGCTGGTGACCTGGTCGCCGAGCGCTTTTTTTAAGGCCTGATACCGCTTTCGGTTAGCCGGAAAGGTGTCCTGAGGACGGGTGTTGTCGGTTAAATCCTGCTGGAGCTCCTGGGCTGACTGCCGGGTGGTTGCGTCCAGGGCCGCAAAGTTACCCGCCTGCTGTTCTACAAACTGCCGCATATCGGCGTATTCCGCCAGCCGGTCCTCTATGAATTCGTCCAGTTCCTTGGCTTCGTCGCATTGCTGCCGCAGGGTATCGGCCTGTTGCACCAGCAACTCAAACAGGTCTTTCGGGTTGCGTTTGCCGGCGAGTGTCCGGATTTTTTCGGCCAGAGTTTGCAGCGAGGGCGCAAACGGTAGTTTAGCATGTCGGGTAGCCAGGGTACTCCAGCGGTCAGTTTCCTGCTGCAGGGTTTCTTTAATGGCCGCCTGCACCGCGTTGGCATCGGGCGCCAGGTTGACCGTCAGGTTGAAAATACGCCCGTACGCCCGGATGGCATCCTGAATCAGGCCGGGGTCCAGGGCTTCGGTGGTGCGTATCAGGATAACTCCCCGCTCGGTGGATTTCAGCGCCTTCTCAACAAAATCGGTGGGCGAGGTCATGGGGTTGCCGTGGTACTCAAATTCTTTCCGCTTTTTGCGGTAAAGGTGCAGCAGCACATGGAGCGTGGCCAGGTCTTTCCAGCCAAAGGGTTTCTCCTCAAAGGCTTTAACGATGTCAGCCACGGTAGCCTTACCGCCCCGCTGGTTAATCCAGTCGTCTACCCGCTGCTCGGCATCGGTCAGCGTATTATCTGTGCTGAGTTGGTTCAGCGTACGAGCAGCGGCCCGTAGCTCATCATTGGCATGCGCGTACGAACCGACTTCCGTCTGGTATTTATATACCGCCTTAAACAGGCGCTCAATTGCCGCCTTCAGCCGCTGGTCGGGCTGGGTGCCCGTCAGGTCGCCCGGATTCAGGCGCTGCTGACCAGCCAGAATGGGCGTTTGGGCAAAGCCGGCTTTAAGCCGGGTCAGCAGCGATGCCTGCCGGGCCTGATTGCGTTTTTCAAACTCCCGGAGTGTATCGGCCTGTGCCCCGGCGGCCGAGTTGTAGTACAGGCCCAGGTACTTTTGCGTTTGCACATATTGGTGGAAGTCGACCGCAAAGTCGCGGTCGTTTTTCAGCCAGTCGTTCAGGCAAACGGCCAGTTCGTGAGCGGGCTGGTTCAGCGCCAGGGTGGCCGGGTCGGCGTCTTCCAGCACAAAAAAGCGAATCAGCACGTCGCCAGCCTGGCCGTAGTCTTTCTTATCGACCCCGTACCCGAGCCGGAAATTGTTCTTGCCGAAGGTATAGCGGGTTTCGCGGTTCAGGTTCAGTTCGTTCAGAAACACCTTATGCCAGGCATCGAGCCGGTCGAGTTCCAGAACCGTAATCGACTTTATCTGGTTGGCTACTTCTATTTCTTCTTCCTTGAAGAATTTGAACTGCCCGTTTTCATCCTGGTAGATGATGTTTTCCCGGATAAGCACATCAATCACCTGCTGCGCCCGGTTGGCCAGGTCGAGCCGGTTATCGTCCAGACCGGTCATGAGCAGCGTTACCAGGTAATCGCGGGTAGCCGGGAAGTGCCGGGCCTCGGTACTGGTGAGGTTAGCCAGCATAAACAGGGCTTTCAGGACCCGCTCGGCAAAGGGGATATCGGGCAGGCGGTTGTTCGGGTTCTGCACAATTAACCGGGCCCGGTATACGCTCTGCCGGGCCGAGTGCATGAGGTTGGTCTCGAACAGGTCGTTGAAGAACGCATCAAACGGAACAAACTCACCCACCGGCTGGTCGGCCAGCGTTTTCACCGTTGCGTGGGTGATACCCAAAACCGACCGTTCGTTGTCCTTCACTTCTTTAATCACGTAACCAATCTGACTGAAAGACTCAAACACCTTCATAATCAGGTGGAACTGGTACGGCACAAACGGATATACCCGGATGAATTCGTCTTCGTTGGAAAACCCCCGGTACGACGATGCTCCCGCAAAGTGAAACTGGTTCTGAATGGCGTGGTGATGCTGCTGGTAAAGCTGTTTCAGTTCGGCTTTGCCGGTATCATTCTTTTCGAGAACCCGTCGCTGGGTAATGAGTTCGGCATCCTTGCTGTCCAGGGCAATGCGGGTTTCAAACCGGCCTAAAATTTTGCCGATAGCGTCGGTGTCGGCCCGTACGCTGCCCGCCACATCTTCCAGGGTTTGCTGGGCCGTACAGGCTAGCCACACCTGCCGGTTACAGCTTTTTTCGAGGGCCTCTACAATGGTTTGCAGATTCAGCAGCAGGTTAATGTCTGAGCCGATATACTGAGATACCTCATCGAGCAGAAACACCAGCCGGTAGTTGGCCGGTTTGGTACGAAGGTACTCCTGCAATTCCGGAATCAGCGTATCCTCAATGGTGATGGCGTCGGGTTGTCTGAGTTTCTGAAAGAGCGTTTCCGCATCCAGCGCCGGGTCAAACTGAGCTGCCAGCTCTACCAGTTTCCGGCCGTGCAGCGCAAACAAATCGGCCGCTTTGTCGGGCCAACTTTTCTTGTACCTGTCCAGAACGGCATCTTTGAATGTCTGGAACGTACCGGTTTGGGCCAGGTGCTTTTCCAGATAAAGTGCCAGCGGAATGTTGGTACTGTTGAAGCCCCGGTGCTTGTTCAACTGTTTCAGCAGCATATGCAGAAACTTGTCTTTGTTCTGCACATTATCGGGCGAGATGGCCTCCACGTTGAACATGATGACCTCCGTGCCGGAGCCGCGCAGTTTAGCCAGCAGGTTCTGTGCGTTTGCCGGAGTAGCTTCCGTGAGCGGTTTTCCCTTGCTCAACGGCCGGATACCTTGTTCAATAAAATGCGCAAAAGCCTCTTCCTGATAGCGGTCGTTGAGGCAGTAGTTAATGAACTTCAGAAAGTGCGATTTTCCGGAACCGTAGTAGCCGTTTATCCAGATACCGGTCTTAACGGCTGCTTTTCCGGCCAGCGTGTTCAGTAGCTTAAATAGCTGTTCAGTGAGGCCGTCGGTGAAGACATACTCGCGAATTTCGGTCTGGATAGTTTCTTCATCTAAATTATCAACGACCACGGCGGGGTTAATCCGACGGTCAACGGGTTTGAGGAAAAGGTCTTTAATATCTGGCATTACAACATAGCATTGAGGTGAACGGCGCGGTATAAATGTTCGTCATGCAGTTGGTTAAACAGCACGTACTGTTGCTGGCGATACGAGCCCGGATAAAAAACCAGGAGTTTATAGCCATCCACGTATTTTTCAAATTTGTTCAGAAACGAGCTAACCCGCAACAGGGGGTAAAGACTACCAAAACCATGCAACAGCACAAAAACACGGGGTAGTTTGGCCGGGAGCTGCAGATAAGTCCGGATGTGGTTGGCGACAAACGCAATGAACGCACTTTCGCCGGCCTTTTGCCGGAGCAGTTCTTCGACATCGCCGGTAAAGCCTTCGTCCCGCTCTTTGTCAAGGATTAGGTCCAGCAGGGTTTCATCGCCGTACTGGTCGCTTCGCAGATACGCCAGTAACTGCTCAAACAGATTGACAATAAGCACCTCATTTTGGCCGTACGGGCGTAGAAGGCGGTCGCCGAGTGCATCAATCTGCGTCCGTACGGCGTACTCCTGCGTAGGGTCGTAGGTAAACAGATACACCGGAAAGAACAGATTACCCGTAGCCGGGTCCTGAAAGGTGGCGTCGGTCAGCTTCTGGTATAGTTTTTCAAACGTATCCGTCATGGTAGTCATAGGCCCAGGCGTTGGCGGTCGGCGTGGGTGAGCAATCCGGCATCCAGCATCCAGTCGTCGCCCAGTTCCTGAAAAAAACGCCAAATGTACGCAGGAGCAGCCGGGGTTGATAGCTGATTGTGCTGAATTAATTGCGCCTGCTTCATCATCAGCATGACAATCTGGGCCAGCTTCCGCCGGGTTTTCTCGGTCAGCCGCTGAATAGGGGCGTGTTGCAGGGCAAGCTCATCCAGATAGCGCTCGAAATCGCTCCGGCTCAGCGGTAGCAGCCGGCTCTGCCAGCGCGGCACAACCACGGCAAACATAAAGTCGTATATCAGCCGGTAGGTCTTCAGGCAGACGTAAAACAGTACCAGTTGCTGGTGTTGTTCGTCGGTCAGCGTCTGGAAGAAATCCCACACGGCCGGACTGACGGCTTTGTATCGTTTTACAATTTCGGCGGCTATTTTTTGCCGGGCCACTTCCGAGTTGATTTTCAGGGAGCCGGCATCTTTTTTGGCCACGGCGGCCACTTCATCAACCGGCACCTGCTGCAATAAGGCAAGTACCGCCAGGGTTTCCTCCCGCAATAGGGCACCCGTTGTAAATGAAGCAGAATACAGCGTTACCGGTGAAGGCATAGGTAAAGGCAGAGACACAGAACAATGGCCAAAATTGCAAAAATTTAGCCAAACCCCATTAGCAAAAACGCCAGCCGGCCGCCAGGGGCTATCAGCGCACTGGTGACCGGCTGGTAAAGGTAATATCGGCTATACCGGCAAAGAAGAGGCTGGATTTAGCTCCCGATGCAGCCGGATAAGGTCGAACGGGAAAGGCAGTACCGTATACTGGTTCTTCCGGACGAACGTAACGCACAGCAGCGAGAGCATGGCCGTTAGGTAGGCCCGAGCCTCTTCTGAGTAAAGGTGCAGTTGATACAGGTGATGGCCGTGTTCTTCCTTACCGGCGGTGCTGTTTACTCCGCTGACGACGTAGCGCCCGCTCGCGGGGCTGAACCAGATGCCGCCGGCATACACACTGATGGCAGGCAGGCTGCGTGAACCGGCAACAGACCCGCTTTCTTTGATAGGAAGCAGCACCTCGTAATCGGGCATGGCCATTACTTCGGTACGTTCAATTTCGATGACGGCATCGCCAATCAACACAAATTGGCCCCGTTCAAGGGCCTCTTCCTGTTTGTCGGATTTAATGTAGGGGTGCCGTTCCAGAAAAGCTTGCTGTATCATACCCAGGTCGGTGAATTGGTCGGCCAGGACCTGCTTACCCTCCTGTGTGCTTAGGTCCGTGAACTGTAGGCTACCGTCGTTAAGCGTTAGAAGAACATTGTCGGTCATAAACCCCCATTTGCCGGCAAGCTGGTGTAAAAACGGCAGGCTATCGGTGACGGATGAGTCTGCGCTATGCCGGCTGATGACCCACTTCAGGTAAAGCTCGTTTATACTGACTTCCAGCTTCAAGTCCAGTTGACGTCGTTTTTTGGCTTCCAGGCGATGTTCTTTTGACAGAGCCTTGTACTGGTTGCTTTTGTAAGGGGCCAGGGCACGCGGAAACGAGTAGTCTAAATAATGCTCCGCGACAGTCAGACCCTCCAGGGCATTCATGTTCACGTTCAGCGATTGCTTTACCGTGTCGCCGAGTGTGCTGTATAGCACGGGATAGGGGTCAGTATACCCGCTACAGGCCAGTAATCCGACCGGCTCGTCAGTACCCTTATCCCGTGCAAAGGCATCTTTATGCACATCCTGCAAAATCAGTAGCGGGCGTGACTTGTCGACAGTCTCTTTATCAATCGCTTCGACGCTCAGGCGTTTCGGACCCTGCGAAGTCGGAAAGTCGTAGGTCGTCAGCCAGTCCAGATACGGCTGGAGCGGTACTGTTTTGTTCAGCCGGTTGTCCAGCACCTGAACCGGTGGTAGCTGGTAAAGCGGCAGGTTGACCGGTCTGACCTGTTGCCGGACCATAGTTTCGAAAGCGGTTGAGACAATAAAGCCGTAGGATTGCAGAAAAGCCGTCAGGCGTTGCTGAATCCGATGGATGATGTACGAGCGCGTTTCTTCGTACTGCGCATTTGAATACCAGGCTACCCCCGGCTTCACGCCAGCCTTTGTTGTGGATTTGTACAGAGGCTTCTGAAATGGCTCAATTTTCGATGGCCGTAGTTGACGCAGGTAGGTCAACTCCCCGCTGTCCAGTTGTTCGTAATAGGTTTTGTTGTCCCGTGCCCAGGCGTTGGGCTTGTCTTTTACCTTCGCAAAGAAGCCGGCAGATACATCGAACCGCAACAAACTCCTGTCTGCCATCTGTTCAACAGACGGCTTTAGGTCAAGCGCCGTAAACCAGTCCTCATTTCCTTTGGCCCGGACGAAAAATTTGCTTTGGCATACCCGGCGTTCCTGCTCATTGGTACTGGCCTCATGAAAACAAAGCGCCAGTAGTAACTTAATCCATATTTTGGATGGTAGCTCATCCCACGCAACCGGCTCATATAGTATCTCTTCTTCCTTATCGAAGGTGAACAGCCAGGGCTTTGGTTGTTCACCCGGCTTCAGCACGGTATACAGGCTGCTGGTGGGCCGGTCGTGGGTGAAGTAATAGAAAGGGCGGTCGAACTGGTCCTTGTAATTGTTGGTAAACCTCACAAAGAAGTCACTTTTTGAGAAACGGCGGTAGTCATCCTGCCGCTTCGTCAGGCGATACCGCCAGAGGGAGTAGCGTTCAGTAAGTTTGGTCCAGTTGGCGGGGTTTTCAATCCAGAGTTGGTTCGTAATTACGTTAAGGTGCTTTTCCTTTAGCCTGGAGCGGGTCATTTTAATAAAGTGGTTAAACGGTTAAACGATTCGGTTAGCAGGTTGGTGGAGAGGGCTCCGGTCAGCACGATAATCGATGCCTCTCCCCAGGTTTTAACGGGCTTGAACTGGCAGTCGTAGAAGCGCAGCGCACCGGTGGTATCGTGCCTGACGTTCATAATAATTAGCCGGCACGGTTCTTCTGCCGTAGCTTTATAGTGGGCATTAATAGTGTGCCATTTGGCGACCATCTTCGTTTTGAAGCGCTCTTCGTTTAGTTTAGGATGGTAGAGCGGGTCATCGGCGGGCAGAGCAAAATGGCGCAGGGTTTGCGGGCCGTAATTTTTACAATCAATCAATATTGGTCGGTTGACTATTTTCAAATCGGCTACCTCAAATAACTCGTCAGGTATCTCGTCGGCCGACGTAGCGATTTTGTTGAGGGTAAGCAACGCCCGAATTAACTCTTCACCAATGGCTCCGGTCAGGATAGCCTGATAGACGTACGGCAGAAAGTATTGACCCTGGTCCAGAAAGGCCATTTCGTACCCTCTGATACGGAAATGATTCATCAGGGCTGGGTACTCCAGGGCGTGAATTGGTTCGTAAATCGCGTTGAGCGACCAGGGGCTAAACTCGGGTGAAGCAGTTTGCCAAGGCGCAATTTTCAGCCGTTGACTGATGAGCAATCGTCCCTCATTGGCGTAGTTGGTGCGAAATACTCCGCCAATTTCCGTCAGCAGCCTGCTTTGGAAGTCATGCCGTAGTACGTCTTCCCGCAGTTGCTCCCATCGCCTTCTGGCATCGGAAGGCTGTCTGTTTTGCCGGTATTGGCTAAGCTCCCGCACCAGCCCGTGAATCCGCTCCCGGACCTGCTCGTTTGCCCGGCGGATGTCCAGCACCTGGTTGGTGACGTTCCGGCGTTGGGTGGGCAGTTGGCTCTGAATGGCCGTTAGCAGGCGAACAATATTGCCGGAGGCCAGCGATAGAAACTGTTCGTAATCATCGGCAAATTCCTCCTCGCCGGCAAAGCGGGCCAGTGCATTATACACACCGGCGTCGAGCCGGATAACCTGGTCGGCTGTCGGTTGCCACACCCGTTCTATGCGGCCGAGGGCCTGTACAAATACACTGACCTGATTAATGACGCCGTCTGAAGAAGTAAGATAGGTATTGTTAAAGGTGTTGATGGTACGAATGCTGTTCAACTGAGCCCTGGCCTGAGGCTCTGAAATACATTTGGCATTCAGCAGTTTCATAATCCCGTACACATCTCGCTTGATAACGGCCCGTTCTTCCGCTAGTGAGAGCGGGTTGCCGGCGGCATCGGTGTGGTGGGTGCCGCCGAAGTAAAAGTAGGGGCTATCGAGTAAGTGGATGTGTGTGAAGTCGCGACGGGCTTCCGGCCGGTTTGCCTGCCAGTCGTCCTCCTGTACGAAGTACTGTAAATTGACGCCATTACCGGCCGATGGGTAGGTGGTTATAACCAGCACGGGTTTATTATCCCAAAAAAGGCTGTTGTACTGCCGGGCCAGTTCGTTGTCGAGCCGAAGCGTCTGGCCTAAATCGGCATCGTAAAACACCACATGGCAATCCAGTTCTTTACCAGTACGTTCGTCCCTGTAGTGTACATCAACCAGACGAAATGCAGCATTGTGCTTTGATTGGCCGATGGGGGTAGCCGAAAACCAATTGTCTTCGTTTTCGCGGGCTGTGTCCAGCAGAAACTGAATATGTTTGAGCGACGAGAAAAACAGCAGGTGCGTAGGCGGAGATGCGGTGGCAGGTTGACCGGCAATCCAGGCGAGCGTTCCGAAGAAATGCTGAACGCGTTTGGTGCGCTGTTCCCGTTTGGCTCCCTGCTTACTAAAGGCCGTTGGATTCCGCTGGATGATAGCTTTGAGTTGGCGGCCCAGGGCCGAGGATGAGTCCAGCGGTTGCGCCAACTCCCAGCGAATCGCATTATTACGTGCGGCTGCTTTTTCGCTGGTGGCTGTCTGAATGCAGGTAATATCGTCGGTACTCAGGGGGAGTGGCTGAAACGATTCTGCCGGCCGAAGAGGATGACGCATGCCTTCCCAATCGAAATTGCGTAGTACGCGCCGAAGGTGGGCCGTTGCCGATAAGCCAAATACCAAATGGTTACGACATAGTTTGCGAATGATGGCTTCAGGGCTGCTACTGATAGAGAGGTACTGAAGGGTAACCTCTTCGGGGTCGGTAAGTTGACTGCGGTCTGCCTCAATCTCAAAAAAACCAAATCCATTCGTCAGAAGGTCCCCGTAGTTGGTCTCACATAGTTCATACCGTCTGCCTAGTTGTTTAATACGACGGACTTCACCCTCATACACCGTGCGGGCGAAACATTGCCGAAGCAGTTCAGGGTATATATCTTCATGCGTCTCTTCAAGCCAGGCAAACAACCGGAATATGTCATTGGCCGCTCTGGTTACAGTATTCAGCAGCCGGAATGCGCCCTGATTAGTCGGCTCAGTGCATAAGTCGAACGAGTATTTACGACGTTCTCCTATCCGGAGATAAACCGGAGCGTTAAAGAGCGAGAAGTTCGATTGAAAAATAGCCCGGTGCCGTAGCTCATCGTCAGCCGTAACGAAATGGTTGATAGCGGGGAATGGGATACCCTGCTCGTCTAAACTCTTAATTCGAGCTAAAATTTTATCGATTTCCTCCCGAACAGGTTGCCATCGGGGTTCCCTGGCTAAGTAATCTTTATAACTCATCTTAGGCATCGACATTCGCTCGTAGAATGTCTCTACCAGCCCAAAGGGGTCGCTCATGCCCAGGTCTTCGCTTAAGAGCCCCAGTAAATCAGATTCCAGGAAGTCAAATTCGTCGAACACGAAGATGTACCGTTCCCGCTCGGGTGCTGACCAGTTTCCCAGATGAATTAGACGGCGTCCGTCATAGAAGCCCCGGAACGCCTTATGGAGTGTAACCAGAAACAAACAGGTTCCGGCTTCTTCCTGAAAGGCAACGTAGGGGAAAAGTGTACGCCAAAAAGGCAGACTCGCCAGATCGGTGGCTTCTTTGGGCGTGATGGCCTGGTTGGGTAGCGGCTTCTGGGTAGCCAGTTGTTTAGCGAACGTAAACAGATTTTTAAGGGGTGCGAAAATTTCTCTTGTTTTTTCTTCCAGGTCTATTACCCCTTCATCGGCCAGCCAGTTTTGCTGGGTCAAGCGTCCGTATTGGGTGATACGCTGACCTATTCCGCCATGATGAATGGGTATCATCCCGACCCGGTTCCATTCATTAATTAGGTTTTTAGTTGCCGGGAGATGCCAGAAATCGGCTAACGTACCGTCGGTCAGCACTGCCCTGAGTTGGTCTTTGTCCTGTTTTTGGTAGAAAATCGGTAGTTGCCCCGGCTTAAACTGGCTTTGCATTTCGTCGAGCAACTGCCGCCGGTTAGCTACATAGACAAATTTGGTGCCGGCGGGGTGCTGCTCCTGGGTAAGCAGCCGGGCAAAGCTGCTCGTTTTGCCAAGTCCCGTCCCGCCCAGCACTAATTTAAGACCGGCTTTATGCGCATCAATAGCCCTCTTGTAATATTGTCTGTAAAGTTCTGACATGCCTTAACAGGTATTTTAGGAGAATGCGCTGCTATTTTCATGCCATTAAGAGAAGTGCTTGAAAGTACTGAAAAATGAATGTAAGCTTGTCAAATAATGAAAATATTATTTCAAAACTGATATGAGAATTCTTCTGTCCTGGTACGCGAAAAATAACGACTTTAAAGATGGAGAGGTTGCAGAGACCGGACCTACTATCGAGTTCCATCGGTATTTTTATCAACATGATAAGCACATTATTTTATCGGCTTCCGGTGAGGATGATACCGCTCTAAACGTCCTGGTAAATCAGTTGTTACGGCTGTTTCCCGGCAGACGGATAGAAAGCCGGCTCATGGCTGTCAGTGATGTAATTAATGTGGATGAAATACGAGTCAGAATAGAACCTCTGCTAATTGAACTGGCGGATGAGGAGGTTGATGTATTTATCTCTCCCGGTACACCCGCTATGCAGGTTGCCTGGTACCTGGCCCAAAGCACGCTGGGTTTATCAATTCGCCTGTTTCAGACTACAGCCGCTAAACTATCGGCAGACGGTAAGCCTAAACTGAAGGAGTCGGTTGTGCAGCAATCAACGGTACCCATTGCTGCCATCATTAAGGAAAAGCAGGTAGGTCGCCCAGCGCAACCGGATTTTCTGCTGACAGATTCTTTGAAGTCTATTTACGACCGCGCCTTCAAAGTAGCGCAAACGGATGATGTTCGGTGCTTAATTCAGGGGGCCAGTGGAACGGGAAAGGAGCGTCTTGCACGCTCCTTACACGACCAGTCGGTGCGACGGAACCAGCCTTTTATTGCAGTCAACTGCTCATCACTCACTGACTCCTTATTGGAATCTCGCTTATTCGGCCATCGAAAAGGGGCATTCACGGGGGCTACCGAGAATGCGGTAGGTTTATTTGAAGCGGCTAAAGGTGGAACGCTCTTCCTGGATGAAATCGGCGATATTTCACCTTTTATGCAGCAGTCTCTGCTACGAGTACTACAGGAGCGTGAGATTAGCCGGGTGGGAGAGACCTCCAGCCGCAAAGTTGACGTTCGGGTAATTGCCGCTACTCACCAAAATCTGAGGCAGCGTTGCCGGGACGGATTATTCCGCTGGGATTTGTTTTACCGATTATCTGTCGTTGAACTTACCTTACCCACACTGGCTGAGCAGGGTGTTGACGAAAAACGAGCCCTCATTACATTTCTGCTGAAGGCTAAAGCAAAGGTGTTTCGGCGGAAAAAGCCTTTGACCCTTGATAAAACGGTTTGGGCACTGCTGGAGAATTACCTCTTTCCCGGTAATGTTCGGGAACTGGAAAATCTAATTGAGTCGCTGTACGTTTTCTGCACCGACCAGGTGTCCTTCGCTGATTTGCCAGGCTGGCTTACATCCCCCGATGTAAACGACGGGTCGACCTCATTCCTCTGGTCCCACCACGAGCGGAGCTTAATCGTACGGACATTACATTATTATAACGGCAACAAAGCGAAGGCACAGCGTGCATTGGGCTACGGTTCTATCAATACGCTGGTCCGTAAAATGGAAGAGTATGGTGTTTAAGTTGGCCGTTGGCGGAGTTTTGATTTAACTGGAAACAGGTAAAGATTTCAGGGGTTCGTCTTTTATGAGGAAGAGACCTTGAGAACCTTTACTTGCTGATATCATGGAGAACTCCAGACGAGAATTTATTAAGAAAGCTGCCCTGGGTACCGCCGGCCTGACTATTGGCGGGCTGGCTCCCGGCCTGTCGGCAAAAAGCTACGCCAAAATCATTGGTGCCAACGAGCGGCTGAATGTGGCCATTGCGGGCCTGGGTCGGCGGCTGGGGGCTTACTATGAGCCGATTGGCTTGAAAACCAGCAATGTTGAACTGGTGTATTTGTGCGACGTCATGAAGAAGCAGCGCGAATCGGGTGCCCAGCGGTTTTCCAAACACATTACCTATCAGCCCAAACTGGAGAATGACATCCGGAAGGTGATCGCCGATAAAAATGTGGATGTGCTCATCAACGCCACCCCCGACCACTGGCACGCGCCGGGTACCTGGCTGGCGGTGCAGGCCGGCAAGCATGTGTACGTGGAGAAGCCCTGCAGCCACAATCCCCGCGAAGGCGAAATTCTGATGGAGTGTCAGAAAAAGTACGGCAAGGTGATTCAGATGGGCAATCAGCAGCGCTCGGCTCTGGAGTCGATCGACATCATCAACCAGATTCATAACGGAGTCATCGGTACACCGTTCAAGGCCGTTGCGTTTTATGCCAACAACCGGGGCGAAGTGCCGGTGCAGAAGAAGACAGCCGTGCCCGACGGCCTCGACTGGGAATTGTTTCAGGGACCGGCCCCGCGCCGGGAGTACACCCACGATACCTGGGACTATAACTGGCACTGGTACGGCTGGGATTACGGCACCGCCGAAGCCGGTAACAACGCCACTCACGAACTGGACGTAGCCCGCTGGGCCTTACAGGTCGATTATCCGGAGCACGTAGCCGTGGAGGCTGCCAAGCGGCACTTCCCGGAAGATGGCTGGCTGGTGTACGACACCATGGATGCCACCTACCGGTTCCCCGGCAACAAGATCATCAAGTGGGACGGCAAGAGCCGCAACGGCCACAAAACCTACGGTACCGACCGGGGCACCATCATTTATGGTACCAACGGCTCCGTTTACGTAGACCGCGACGGGTACACCCTGTTCAACCGCGACGGCAAAGCAATAAAAACCAGCAAGTCGGGCAGCTCCGAAGCCGGAACGGCTTTAGGCGGTGGAGGGGATATGACTACCCGCCACATGGTCAACTTTTTTGAAGCTATTCGGGGTAAGGAGAAGCAGGCATCGACCATTGAAGACGGGGCTAAAAGTACCCTGCTTTGTCACCTGGCCAACATTGCCTACCGCACCAATAAGTCGTTGGACATTGACCCGCAGAACGGCCACATCCGCGATAAAGAGGCTATGAAGTTCTGGAGTCGCGAGTACGCCAAAGGCTGGGCACCGGTCATTTAAGCCGGTAAAGTAATACGTTGGCGAAGCGCCGGGGCTATGAAATGGCCCCGGCGTTTTGTTTCGACGAACCAGGAAACGCATACATGTCCATTTCTAATGCCGTTCTAATTCAGGACTAATACCGGCCTAACACGGGGGTATCATCTTTGTAAAGTCAGTCGGGTAGCCAACGCGCAACGCCCGGATTGATTTACCAAAAGACGATAGCACCATGAAAACATACCTGTTTAGTATAGTCCTGAGTATGCTGGCGATAACCTCCGCCGTTGCCCAAACCAGCGATAACCGCCGGAATGACGTAACTTACTCCATACACAATTACAAACACCCGAACAAAGCGACTGCCGCCCGCGAGTGGTCCAGCCGGAAGTTTGTACCGGCTCGCCTGCCCCGGATGGCGGCTAACTACAAGCATCGCGTTCAGAACCCGGTGCTGACCAGCAGCCTGGTCATACCGCATACGCCAATAGACGACGCGAAACGGAATTACAAAATGCCGTATAATGAGGTAGCCAGACCGGTTCCAACCATTGCGGTGAGGTAAACCCGGCCCGGTGCAACCGGCGGCACTTTGATAAGTACGCGGTAAGGGTTACCTTCGGGCTGGTACCCACAAATAACGAAGGTTTAGATCGTATGTCTGTTCAGTCAACAGCAACCATCCTGGTCGTAGAAGACGAAGCCAAAGTGGCCGCCGTGCTGCAACGGGGTCTCGAAACCCAATCCTACCAGGCGCTGGTTGCGCCCGACGGGGCCACCGCCCGCCGGCTGCTGGGTGAAACCCATATCGACCTGGTCATCCTGGACCTGAACCTGCCCGACATCAGTGGCCTGGAGGTGAGCCAGAGTATCCGCCTGCTCAAGCCCCAATTGCCTATTCTGATGCTCACGGCCCTGGATACCACCGCTGACAAACTGGCGGGTTTTGAGGCTGGGGCCGACGATTACCTGGTCAAGCCCTTCGATTTTCTGGAACTGCTGGCCAGGGTCAGGGTTCTGCTGCGCCGGTCGGCCGAGCTGTCGGAGAAGCGGACTATCCTGCGGGTGGCCGATCTGGAACTGGATCTCGACGAGAAAGTGGCCCGCCGGGCCGGCCAGGAAATCGACCTGACGGCCCGCGAATACCTGCTGCTGGAATACCTGATGCGCAACCGGGGGCGCGTGCTCTCGCGGCTCGACATTGCCGAAAACGTCTGGGACATCAACTTCGATACCGGCACGAACGTCATTGATGTATACATCAACTACCTTCGCAAAAAGATTGATGTACATGCCCCAAAACTTATTCATACCATAGTGGGAATGGGCTATACGCTTAAAGAAAAATAATTCGTCCCCATGACCATCCGCTCCCGGCTGACCCTGCTGTTTACGGCCATTGTCTCGGGACTGCTGCTGCTTTTCTGCCTTATTATCTTCTGGTTTGCCGAACGCTACCGGCAGAGCGAATTTCGCGAACGACTGCGCGAAGAGGCCCTTACCTGCGCCAAACTGCTTTTTGGTAAAGAGACCATCAGCCCGGAACTGTTCCGGCTGCTGGACCTCAACAACATCACGGTGCTGAATCAGGAGGAAATCATCGTTTATAACTACCAGAACCGAATCGTCTACGAAAGCGGTACTGATTACCTGACCGTTACCCCGGAGGTGCTGAACCGCGTCCGGCTGGAAACGGAAATCTACTGGCGGGAGGGTGAACGCGAAATCGCCGGGGTATTATTTGCCGATCCGCTTAACCGCTTAGTCGTGTTTGCGTCGGCCGTTGACATATACGGGTCCAGAAAACAACGTAATCTGGCTTTGATTCTGGCCGCCGGCTGGCTGCTGGCGACGGGGGTGGTCTTTGGCGCAGGGCGATATTTTGCCGGCCGGTCGCTGAAGCCTATGCAGCGCGTGATCAACCGGGTCGACGAAATTACCGCTGCCCAGCTCAACCTGCGGGTGGAAGAAGGCGACGCAGCCGACGAAATTACCCAGCTGGCCCGGCGGTTCAACCGAATGCTCGACCGGCTGGAAGATGCCTTCCGGACCCAGCGGGCGTTTGTGTCCCATGCTTCCCACGAATTGCGTACTCCGCTGACGGCCATTACCGGCCAACTGGAAGTAGCCCTGATGGCCGATGATGATCCGGAGGAACTGCGGGCTATGGTGCGGTCGGTGCTCGACGATGTGCGCGGCCTGAACCGGCTGGCCAACGGGCTGCTAAGTCTGGCTAACGTCAGCATGGACGAATCGGCGGTGCGGCTGGGACCGGTGCAGACCGACGATCTGATCTGGCAGGCCCGCACGGAAGTCCGGCGGATGCACCCGGAATACACCATCCGGGTCGAACTCCCTGAATTAGGCGATACGGCTCCCGATCTAACCCTGACCGGCAACGCGCCCCTGCTCCATATCGCCCTGCTGAATCTGATGGAGAACGGCTGCAAGTTCTCCCCCGACCATCAGGTTACTGTCACTTTCGAATCTGAGACCTCGCTGCTCCGGCTCCGTTTTCATAATGGCGGGCCACCCATCCCGGCCGACGAACTGCCCGAAATTTTCAAGCCGTTCCGGCGTGGGAGCAACGCCCGGCAGATAGCCGGACACGGCGTTGGCCTGTCGCTCACCGAGCGCATTGTTCGGCTGCACCGGGGGCGCATTACCATTCAATCGACCGAAACAGCCGGTACAACAGTGACTGTGGAGCTACCCCGTACTTTCTAATTTGCTTCTAATTTAGGCCTAACACGAGTCTAATGCCGCCGGTGCAGTTTTGTAGTGTCAAAACCGCACCGACGATCGATGAACGCATCAAACCTGTATTTCGGCCTGGGAAGCGTCCTGTACGCCCTGACCAAGATTGACGGAAGGCTGCAACTGGAAGAGATGCAGACCGTGAAAGAACTGCTGGCTCAGGAGCCCAACGGCGATGCCGCGCTTTACGCCTTTCTGGTGTGGGCGGAAAACGATGAAAGCATGCTGGAGGCTTACAATTTTGGTATGCGTTGTTTGACCAATCAGCCGCAGAGCCTGGATGAGACCACCAAGAAACACTTTGTGAATATCATGATTCGGGTAGCCAACGCACACGACGACATCTCCCGCAAGGAGCGCGAATTCATTCAGCGGTTCCGGCGCGAGATCCGGCGTCTGTGAGGCTATCCACCCGATAATAGCTTGTGCAATGACTGATTAGAGAAAAAGAAGAGTACTCCCCGCCGGGCTTCCGGTGGGGAGTCTTTCATCCATCACATCACTTAGCTTTAACTGGCTCTCGTTATGTCACAGTTTATGCTTGACTTCACCAATACGCCGTTGCCGCGCTGGCCCCTGCGCCCTGAGCGGTCGCGCAGCCGGCTGCTGAAGCGTCGCTGGCTGCCCTGGACCGGTCTTAGCCTGGCGCTGCTCGGCTGGTGGGCGTCGCTGATCGGTTTTTTCTGGTTTTCGTCGGAGAACCGGCAGTTGCGCCAGCTCTACAGTACCCAGCTCTTGCGGTACGATTCGCTGATGGGCGCTCACCTGGATACGCAGCGGCAAATGCTCCGGTTAGAGCAGGAGCTAATCCGGCTGAAGGCGAGTCCGGACCGGTAGTTCCGTTTCACCGGCTCCAGAAAACAGATTTCTAATGCCGTTCTAACCCCCGGCTAATTAGGGTCTAATTCGGATTTTTCAACTTTGTGTTGTCACCGAATAGGCCGGTAGCAAGAGGATATAGCTGATGAAGGAGCCGGCGTTTGGGGCGTAGTTTTCAATAACGATCTGCCACCATCCGGGATATGATGATGACGCAACTGAAGGACCGAGGCTTTACCGTTGAATCTGTGCTTCTCAAAAGTATTGTGCTGCCCTTGGGTCTGACCAAAGCCATTGAGGAGAAGCTGGAGGCCGAGCAGGACGCCCAGCGTATGCAGTTTGTGCTCGACAAAGAGCGGCAGGAGGCCCAGTGCCGGATCATTGAGGCCGAAGGGATACGCGATTCACAAAAGATCATTAACGAAGGCCTGACGCCAATGCTGATTCAGTTCAAGTCTATTGAGGCATTCAATAAATTATCGACCTCGCCCAACAGCAAGGTAATCATTACGAGTGGCGACACGCCGTTCCTGCTGTCGGCCGATTGAATAAATTAAGTTATGTCGGTAGCCGATCTGTACATAGGGTTGGGCAGGCGTAACGGCATACTTATCAGGATTATTTTTCACAGAAACGATCATGAAACTCACACTTATTATCTGCCTGCTGGGAGCTATGTCTTCGCTGGCCTTTGTCAATTGGACCAAAAAGCCGGAAAACAAAATGGCTTTCAGCTCCCAGGTATACCCCACCGACAACGATCGTAAGCTGGCGGTGGTGGTGACTAAGCCGCAGAGCCACCAGGTTTCCATTGAGCTGCGAAACGAACAGGGCGAACTGCTGATCGGCAAACAGATCGGCCGTCCATACCGTACGGTGCAGACCCGGCTGGATATGAATCAGTTACCCACCGGCCTGTACCGGGTCATTATTTCCGACAACCGGCACACCCTGGTGCAGAAGGTCAGGGTTCGCACGCTCTCAATGCTTAGCGGCCGCCAGGTGGCACTCGAACGACAATAGACAATACTAACTGTAGGGTTGGTTTTTTGACGGTTTGGTGAGAGCAGCGTTAGCTGCTAGTAGAGAGTAGTAAAGCGGTGCCGGCAGGGTCTGGCACCGCTTTCTTGTGTTTAGGCCTGCCGTGCGGAGTTTACCGGCTGTTGCTCTTTTTCTGCGACGACTCCCGGATAACCAGCCGGGTCTTCAGCACCTGAGTCGTCGGCTGGTAACTCGCTCCACCCCGGATCTGGGCCAGAAACAGCTGGGCGGCAATCTGCCCGATGGCAAAGGTGGGCTGCGCTACGGTGGCCAGTGCCGGTTCGACAAGGGCGGCTACGGGCTCGTCGGTGAAGCCGGCCAGCGCCATGTCGTTGGGTATGCAGAGGCCCCGGCTTTTGATAGCCTGCATGGCTCCGAAGGCGGCTGAATCACAAATGGCAAAAATGGCGTCGGGTGGGGTGTCCAGTTGCAGCAAATCCCGGGTAAGGCGGTGGCCGTTGGCAATGGTCAGGTCGCCGGTGTTGACCCGCGCCGGACAACCCGGCATGGCCGTGGCCCGCACCAGTTCCATGGATTCCGAAATGCCCATCATTGCCTTTGCCGCCAACGGTACCCGGCATCCCGATGCCTTTGTGGTGACCAATATCCGTCGGCGTACAACCGGAAAATCGTGGTGGCCGTCAAAGGCACCAATGCCCGCCGGTTTGCCGCGTTCCGCACCACCGAGAAGGCCAACCGCTACCAGAACGTCGCCTATGAGCAATACCAGCCCGTGGGCGACTACAGCCTGACCAGTGAAGGAACGCTGCTGTACGATGCGCCGGCCGGGTCTGTTACTACGTTTTTTGCTAAATAACCCCTGGAACGCCTTACTGATTGTTATTGCGGGTATTTTCTTGTTGCTGGGTCTGATGATCTGGCTG
This sequence comes from Nibrella viscosa, assembly GCF_039541875.1. NCBI lineage: Bacteria > Pseudomonadati > Bacteroidota > Cytophagia > Cytophagales > Spirosomataceae > Nibrella > Nibrella viscosa. The sequence goes on from NZ_BAABHB010000002.1 coordinate 124,874, forward strand.
CGGCTCTACTGCTGGGCTGTTCGTTGGCCCAGAGGCAGAAACGGGTGCTGTACATCAACTCCTACCACGAGGGCTACGGTTCCAGCGATTCGGTGATGGCCGGCAGACGCTGGCACATGCCGGGGGTGTGGACCTTCAGGTGGTGTTTATGGATACCAGGCGCCATCCCGAACAGATGCAGGTGAACGCCCGCCGAGTGGCGGAAACGCTGAAACGCCGGCCGCCGGATCTGGTGCTGGCGTCCGACGACGATGCCGTGCGCGAGGTGGTGGTACCGTACCTGAAGCATACGGCGACCCCGGTGGTGTTCTGTGGCGTTAACTGGTCGGCGGAGGGGTACGGCCTGCCGGTGGCCAATGTGACCGGGATGCTGGAAGTGGTGCCGATTCGGGAGACGCTGGAAACCATGCGACGCTATTATCCAACCGCCAACGGCAGCATCCGGGGCTGGCAGAATGACGAAGCGAAAGCGTTTGTTGCCCGGACCCTGCGTCGGCCGGTCGTGGCCGGCGATGATTTTATAATGCCCATTGCGGTATACGGTCAGACTAAAGTAGCCCGCGAACAGGGCGAGTGGGCCGCGCAGACCGCTTTGCAGATACCAGGGGAGCCAAGCCGGCCGATTTTCCGGTAACCCGCAACCGCCGGTCGGTTTGCTGGCTGAATCCGAGACTGGCTCACCTGATACCGTTTAACCCTGATCCCGAACTGTTACACTCTTGCCGGCTAGTACCATGATTATTGACGCGGATACCCATATATCGCCCAAACCGACGGGCGGCAACAGCATTACCATCGACGAGTTGCTCCGGTGCATGGACCAGGCCGGTGTCGACAAAGCCCTGACCTGGATTCAGCCGCCGTACTGCCTACCGCAGCTACATCCTGATCTTTCAGGTACAGTTTCAGCCCGGTGCGCTGTTCCGGCTGACGGGCATTCCGTCGCACGAACTGACCAATACCTTTGTCGATGCCGAAGCTATATTCTCTACGGAAATCTGCCGGGTCAATGAGCGGCTGAGCTACTGCGGACAATATACTGAAATGATTACGGTAGTTGAAGATTTCCTGCTGTATCTGGTGCGGAGAGCAAAGAAACGGTTCCGGCCTATTGTCTGGGTGAGTCAGGTCATTCTTCAAAGTCCGGCGGGCGTATCCCTCGACTGGCTAGCCGACCAGGCTTGTCTGAGTCAGCGGCAGTTTTACCGCCAGTTTGTGGAGCGGGAGGGTATCAGCCCTAAACTATACGCCCGAACTGCCCGATTCGGGAATGCCATCCGGATCAGAAATGCCCATCCGGATAAAGACTGGTTAACTGTCGCCGTAGACCTAGATTATTACGATTACCAGCACCTGGTTCGTGACTTTAAGGAGTTTACCCGGATGACGCCAAACGAATTTATGCAGCAGGAGGCTCAGGCTCCCGAGCGGTCGTTTGGCGTGGCTGAAACCTGAGGAGGTCGGAGCCGGCATTCGGCTCCGACCTCCTGTACTTAGTTCACTTTTGTCGATACAACTTCAAAGCCTGAAGCCGCTATGGCTTTCTGGATTTCAGGCAGCGACGTTTTCTTCGGGTCGTACTTGACCACGGCCGTACCCTGCTCGTGCGATACCTTTACGTCGGAGACGCCTTTCACTTTTGAGACACCTTCTTTCACCTTATTCTCGCACACGTTACAGGTCATGCCTTTGATGCTTACATTGGCTACCTTTTCACCTTTTGCCTGCTCCTGCTGCGTTGACTGGTTGTTGCCAGCGGTGTAAGCAAAGGCAGGAGCGGCTAATAAGGACAATGAAGCTACGGCCATGCTACCTAACACGGCGCGTTTGATGGGTTTAGCGTTCGTATACATGATGGATTGGGGTTTAGCAGCCGGCACGTGCCGGCTGTTTGGGTAGCTAAGGTAGGAAAGGTTTCAGAAAATTGTTCCTGCCGGCCGATGCCGTTTTCTAATTTTGCGAACGATATGACCGTCTTTAAATCCAAGTACGCCTTTTTCGCTTTTCTATTTAGTAGTCTGCTGATAATCAGTTGTAGCCGAAAGGATTGCCCAACGAAAGATATAACGGTCGGGCAACGTGCAATACAGCCGGTTACGGTTCGTACCGATACCCTTAGGATTGATAGGAACCGCATGGGATAGAGCTATAGCAGGGCAAAAACAGGAAATTACCGACATCATTAGTGCCTTCTTAACGCAGTAAACATGCTGTATAGTTGCCCTTTCAGGTTTGGTGCTTCGGCAATGTAAAAAGGTAACCATTGATCCAGTGCCGTTAAAGTACAAATTGTCAGTTGATGAAGGTTTTTACCAGTCATTACGAGCACATGTAGGAGGCAAGACTTGGAACAACACCTATTGTGAAAATTGATAGGTAAAGTAGTAGATAGCGGTACTCGCGTCACAGACGCGATTCTCGCCCGTCTCGCGATGCAATCGCGGACGAGCAAGGGGGTCGGTTAAGCGGCCAGGCACCCCCTATGTGGGCTGATATTGACCGCCAATGCTCCGACCGTTCCCTCATCTGGCCGAAAATCACTGTTTTATGGCCGAAAAGTAAAAGCCTTTCTCTACGGAGCCGGCGAAGTTTGTCTCAACGATTTCAGACAAACTTCTCGCTGCCATGAAACGCTTAATAACCTTCCTCTTCTGCTTATCATTATCTGTCCTGACCGTTTTCGGCCAATCCATTCGCGGAACCGTCCAGGAAAACAACGGCAAAGCTGTACCGTTTGCGTCCGTGCTGCTGCTCAGCGGCAAAGACTCCTCGTTGGTAAAGGGCGCGGTCACGACCGAAACAGGCCACTTCACCATCGATAACGTGCGCCAGGGTACGTACCGGGTAGCTGTTTCGATGCTGGGGTATCAAAAAGCTTATTCCACTCCGGTTGTCCTGTCCGACGCTACACCGTATGAGGTACCGGCGTTGGTGCTGGCTCCCGAAGCCAAACAACTGGCCGAAGTAACAGTAGCCGCCAAAAAGCCCTTGTTTGAGCAGCACCTGGATAAACTGGTCGTTAATGTCGGTAGTATGGTATCGGCGGCCGGCAGTACGGCACTCGATGTGCTCGAACGCTCACCGGGCGTGATGGTCAACCGCCAGCAGAATGCACTTTCGCTCATTGGTAAGTCGGGGGTAACGGTGATGATCAACGGTAAGATCAGCCGCCTGCCGCTCGATGCCGTTATCCAGCAACTGGCCGGCATGAACGCCAGTAATATTGAACGGGTCGAACTCATCACCAGTCCTTCAGCTAGATACGATGCAGAGGGCGACGCGGGCATCATCAACATCATCCTCAAAAAAGATGTGTCGATAGGGACCAACGGCTCGTACAACCTGACGGCCGGCTATGGTTTTCACGAAAAATCGGCCGGTTCGGTGAATCTCAACCACCGTAGCGGGCGTCTTAGCCTCTTTGGCGATGTCTCAGGGCTGTACGATCAGCAGCAGCACGATTTCTGGGCCGACCGTCGGTTTACCCTTAACGGCGTCGAGAATCTGTATGGGTCGTTGGTCCGGCACAAACCGCTGATGCAGAACGCTAACGGCCGGCTGGGGGTGGACTATACGCTGTCGGCCCGAACCACGGTTGGTGGATTGGTAACGGGTTTTTTCAACCAGATGTCTACTCAAAAAGACAGCCGCGTTACCCTTCAGCAAGGTTCGTTGCTCACCGAGAAGAATCAATTTGAGGACCGGGAAGTGAACCGCTGGACGCAGAGAATGGTCAACCTGAATCTGCGCCATAGCTTCGGCAAAGACCGCACGCTGAGCCTGGATGCCGACCGGCTTCAGTACTTCAACACCAATCCGCACGATTACCGCAGCCAGTTCAATAACCTGCTGACGAACGAGCAACGGCAGGAGGCCATCAACAGCAGCAAGCTGACCCCCATTCGGATGTGGGTGCTGAAAGCCGACTACAGCCAGCCGCTCGGCCCAAAAGCCAAACTGGAGCTGGGGGCCAAGAGCACCCGCACGCGCCTGACCAACGAAGTGTTAATCAACCGGCTTATTGGCGCTGACTGGCAGGTTGACCCCGCCTTTAGCCAGAACTATGCACTCAGCGACGACATCCGTGCCGTTTATGGCATGCTCAACCAGAGCTTATCGGCTAAAACAAAGCTTCAGGCCGGGCTGCGTTATGAACATACCCGTACGTATGTCAGTACGCGGGAAAACCCCAGCCTGGTCACCCGGAACTACGGCAACCTGTTTCCGAGCGTGTTTCTGTCGCACGACTTAAACAAGACGTCCAGCCTTCAACTGTCGTACAGTCGCCGGATACAGCGGCCAGATTACACTCTGCTGGCCCCCTGGGTGATTTTTGTGGACCCGCAGACATTTGTAACGGGCAATCCGGCGCTGCTACCTACGCTCACCGACATCGGGCAGGCTACGTACCGGTTCCGGAGCAGTTGGCTGCTGACCGTTCGCTACAGCCATGACCGCAACGCGCTGGACCGATTCCGCGTCCGTTTCGACTCGACGCTCAACCGGTCGCTTACCACCCCCGAAAATGTACGCTCGTTCCATACCGCATCGGCTTCGTTCAGTTTCCCGCTGGTGCTCACCAACTGGTGGCAGGTACAGACTAACCTGATTGGCATTTGGCAGATGGCGAGTACCGAGATTAATGGCCGGTCGGTTGCATACGACAATCGCTATGGCAGCGTCAACCAGATTCATTCGGTCAAACTGCCCAAAGGCTTTACGGGTGAATTAAGCCTATACTATCAGTCGGCGATGCTGTGGGGGCTCGCCAGGGTTCATCCGTTTGGCAGCGTCAACGTGGGCATCCAGAAAAAATTCATCGATAAGCGGAGTTCGCTGGCTTTGTCGGTCAGTGATCTGTTTTGGACCAACCGCCGGGCCATGGATGCTTACGTCAGCGGAGGAGCCACCGGGGGTTACGGGTACCGCACTGAACCCCGCACCGTACGCCTGACCTACAGCCGCAGTTTCGGCAGCCAGACGGTCAAAGGAGCCAACCGCCGGGCTACCGGCTCCGAAGAAGAGCGCGGCCGGGTCTCCACCAGTAATTAGTGACGGGTGGTTTAATAACCGTTGGTTACACGAAGTGACTTTGCGTATATTGGGTAAGTAGTAGCTTTTGAGTAACAGTGGAGTAGAGCGATAATTACTGCGCTTTCACCGTATAGCTTTACCAGCTTGCATCATTGACTACATTATGAAATGGCTTATTCTTCATCCAGGTTCGGTAGCTGTCATGGCAGAGCTCGCGTTGTGTTCTGTTCAAACGTTTTACTTATTGAGAACTCCCAATAAGTCTAAAGATGGGTGGTTAATGACCTGCATGTTTATCATCCTGACTTTATTCTATATTGTTTTTTTCGCCCGCTATTCGTTTCATGTACCTTGGTATGGGAGCATACTTCTGAGCCAAAATTTTCTGCTTGTCCTTATCGCTATTTATCACCTATGGTTTGGTTACGCCTATCGAACTAATCCCTTTAAGCGTGAGATGCCATGGGTGCTTTTAGTTGGTTCCTTATTGCTCATCTCTGCCCTGCTTGCTACGCGCCGATGGGACCAGGGAAGAGAACTGATTAATGACTGTATTCAGATTTTTATTTATGCCTGGGTAGTTATCCTGTATTTACGTAAATCCCTTTGGGCAGCCAGGGCTGCATTACCGGGTTTAACACTATCACCATCTACTATATTGCTCAGATGGAATCCGTATTCTTTACCTCGCGAAAGTCGGCTGTACTGGCATTTGGCGGGTTGGAGTCTGCTGCTGTTTGTGACCTGGCTGCATATTTCTAGTGCCCATTTTCTGCCAGACCTGCCTATCTGGTGGCACTTCGTTTTTTTCGTGTTACTCTTAGTCCAGACTACCTCAGTGGCTATTATTCACATGAACTTTACCAGTGAGACTAACTCCTTTCTGGCTAAAGTGATAGGCCTGTTTCTATGTCTGACGATGATACTGCTTGGCTTGTTAGGGTTCCTCCTGTATGGTGTAGGTGAAAACTACCGCAACAGCCAGCAGCCTCTGTTTATGTTGGTTCTGCTAATTCCACTGGCATCCCTGCTGATCGTACTTGTCTTTCCCCTTTTCTTTCGTCGCAACCTGCTCCGTCCTCTGGAGGCCGTATTATCCGGAGTACAACAGGTCAATGAGGGTAACCTGACAGTAGAAGTGCCTGTTGAGGTTCGGGATGAGATCGGCTTCCTAACACAGAACTTCAACCAGATGACCGAGTCACTGCGGCAGTCGAAAGCAGAACTGACGCAGTACGCTGAAACACTGGAAAATAAAGTAGCCGAACGTACCCAGGAGTTAAAGCAATCCCTCGACACCCTCAAAGCCATCCAAAGCCAACTCATCCAAAAAGAGAAAATGGCCTCACTGGGTGAGCTAACTGCTGGCATTGCCCATGAGATTCAGAACCCTCTGAACTTCGTCAATAACTTCGCCGAAGTCTCTATCGAGATGACACAGGAGTTGGATGAAAGTGTGCAGCGCGGAGATATAGCTGCTGTGCATGGCTTTACCGCCGAACTGCGGGAGAATATGGGCTACATTGTCGAAAATGGCCAGCGGGCTGCTTCCATCGTGCGCTCGATGCTGGAACACTCCCGAAGCAGCACCGGGGAGCGCCGGCCTACGGACCTCAACGAACTGGCCGACGAATACCTCAAGCTGGCTTACCACGGGATGCGGGCCAAAGACCCTGATTTTGAGGTACAGCTTTGTACCGAGTTTGAGGGTGAGCTAAAACCGGTCACGGTGGCTCCGCAGGATATTGGCCGGGTGTTACTGAATCTGTACAACAACGCCTTCTATGCTGTGCGGGAAAAGGCAGGCGCGGTCCGACGGGTTGGGCCGGGAGAGGGGTCGGCCGGAGGGGCGTATCAGCCGTTGGTGAGTGTCAGCACACATACGGAGGGCGACAGCGTGGAGCTACGGGTAAAAGACAACGGCACGGGCATACCGCCGGAGATAGTGAATAAGATTTACCAGCCGTTCTTTACCACCAAGCCGACGGGTCAGGGTACCGGCTTAGGTCTGAGCCTGAGCTACGATATTGTCACCAAAGGGCATGGTGGAGAGATGCAGGTGGAGAGTCGGGAAGGTGAAGGCACCAGCTTCGTTGTTCAGTTGCCTCTTTAAGCAGAGAAGCGAGGTGTTATTATTAGGTGACCCGCCAGGGATTGAAGCAATAGCGAAACGTTAGGGAGTTTATCGGCATTCTTACTATATTAGCTTACACCAACAAACAGACGGCTATGCTGCTTGAATTGAACGATGAAATAATTACCAGAACAGGTTTATCTGATGATCAACTCCGGCTTGAACTGGCCGTTCAGCTTTACGCCACAGGTAAGTTAACCATGGCACAGGCCCGGCGACTGACCAACCTCCATCGTATTGCTTTTGAAGAAGAATTAGGGCAACGCGGTTTATGGCCTAATTACACGGAAGAAGACTTGCGTCAGGATGTTGCCACACTGGAAAAACAAGGTGCTCTCCGTTTTGGTCGCTCGGTATCATGATTGTTATTAGTGATACCTCCATTCTGAATGCCTTCTACAAAATACGCCTGCTTGCGCTGTTGCCGGCCTTGTATGGAAAGGTTATAATTCCGCAGAAAGTGTATGATGAGTTGATGGCAGACGATGTCCTGGCTAACTGGTTATCATCTGCCCACCCGCACTGGCTGGCCATACACCCAGTCCAGAGGTCTCAAACGGTTGAGCACCTGTTAGTTGATATGGACGCTGGTGAAGCCGAAGCACTTACTCTTGCTCAGGAAATTAGCGCGGATGTGGTGCTGATGGACGATCATGCCGGCCGCCGAATTGCGCAGGAACTGGGAATTCCCGTTATTGGAACGCTCGGTATTCTGCTTGCTGCGAAAGAGGAAGGTTTAATTCCAGCGATACGCCCCGTGCTTGTCGACCTGACCGAACAGACAAAATTCTGGGTTTCCGAGTCTCTCCTTAATTCTGTGCTCAAACAGGCTAACGAGTAATTTCATAGTACAAACGTCAACAGCGTTTAACCTGGCGCTTATCTGGCCGAAAATCACTAGTTTATGGCAGAAAAGTGACAGCCTGTTACTGCGTTTTAGTCGAAGTTTACCTGGCAGTAGTGGCTGCTCGTTGTGTTCTCATCGTCTGACTGTTCATTATGCGCCGGATAATTCCTCTTCTGCTCATCTGCTGGCTGACGATTTCGGCGGGTCAGGCACAGCCTGTTTTGCGCATCGACAGCCTACCAGCAAAAGGCATTCTGCTGGACAAAGGCTGGAAGTGGCAGGCCGGCGATAACCCCGCCTGGGCAACGCCGGAATTTGACGACAGTAGTTGGGAAAGCATTGACCCTACTAAAGATTTTTACGATTTGCCAGAAGTTAAGGAAAGCGGGTTGGGATGGTTTCGGCTACGGTTAAGCGTTGTCCAGGCGCTGGCGAATGAACCTTTGGTGGTGATGGTCAGCCAGATGGGAGCCTCTGAAATTTACCTGAACGGAAAGCAGATTTATCGCTTTGGTCAGGTAAGCTCAGATCAGGACAAGGTTCAAACGTATAACCCGTTGGGGCAGCCGATGGCGTTACCGCTGTCAACCGGAACAGAACAGGTGCTTGCCGTGCGATTTTCGTTCAAAAAAAGCCTTCCTCAGTTTAGGTACGGTGAGAGAACTAATCCCCTGCTTATTATCAGGCTCAATAAAACCAATCAGGAAACAGCTAGTTTCTTTGCCAGTAAGCTCGAACCGCTGTTAGCTGATTTTATAAAATTAGGTTTTTTCCTGTTGCTAACCATTCTTCACCTGGGGCTATACTGGCACGCCCCAAAGCGAAAAGCAAACCTGTACTTTCTGCTGTTTGCTGCGTCAATGCTTTTCACCCGAATTCTATATGTTATCGCTCTTCTAACTACGTCTGTTGACCTTAGATTCTATCTGTTAGCCACCGTTCTCTCGCTATACGGGCTTCCATTGCTTTGCTCGTTGGCCGCTATTTACGCTCTATTTAACATCCCAAAAGGGTTGATTTTTTGGCTGGTAATCACCGTCTGTCTGGTTTACACGCCACTGCCCTTTTTTATTTACGAAGTATCTATCTGGTTTTTACCAATCGCTATTCATATAGATTCAGCCAGAGTTGCCTTAGTAGCAGTCCTAAAAAAGAAACAGGGAGCCTGGTTCATTGCAACCGGGGCGCTTATATACGTCATTTCAAGGTCTTTAGGAACTTTGACTTATATGGGATACGTGCCTCAGGGGCCTTATCGGGTATACACTCACTTATTTATGAATGTGGCCTATCTGTCTATTCCTGTTGCCATGTCCCTGTTTCTATCGTTGGAGTTTGCCTGGGCTTATCGCCAGTTGAGTCTGAAGCTCCAGGAGGTGGAGGATCTTTCGGCCAAAACACTGGTACAGGAGCAGGAAAAGCAGCAGTTACTCGCGCAGCAGAATGAAACGCTGGAGCAAAAAGTGACCGAACGAACCACTCAACTCCAACAATCGCTCGACACGCTTAAAGCCACCCAAAACCAACTCATTCAGAAAGAGAAGATGGCCTCGCTGGGCGAACTCACGGCCGGCATTGCTCATGAGATCCAGAATCCGCTGAACTTTGTCAACAACTTCGCCGAGGTGAGTGTGGAGATGGCCGATGAACTTCAGCAGAGTGTCGAGGTGGGAGACCTGGCTGCCGTGACCGACTTGTCGGCAGAATTGAAGGAAAACATGAGTTACATTGTGGACAACGGCAAACGGGCAGCGGCCATTGTGCGCTCCATGCTAGAACATTCCCGCAGCAGCAGTGGCGAGCGAAGACCTACTAACCTCAATGAACTAGCCGACGAATACCTCAAACTGGCTTACCACGGCATGCGGGCGCAGGACCCGGATTTTCAGGTGCGGCTCTGTACCCAGTTTGACGACGAGCTGAAGCCGGTGACGTTGGCTCCCCAGGACATGGGCCGAGTACTGCTTAACCTGTACAACAATGCGTTCTATGCCGTGCGGCAGAAACAACGGCAGATCCCAAAGATGGTGGCTGGGACAGGTGAGGAAGCCGAAAGCGACTATCAACCGATAGTGTGGGTGAGTACTCAGCAGGTGAATGGATATTTCGAACTACGCGTAAAGGACAACGGCACCGGCATACCGGAGGAGATTATCAGCAAAATCTATCAGCCGTTCTTTACCACCAAACCGACCGGTCAAGGGACCGGCTTAGGGCTGAGCCTGAGCTATGACATCGTCACAAAGGGACATGGGGGAGAGATGGCCCTGGAGAGTGAGGTGGGCGCGGGTTCGACGTTTACAGTAAAAATACCGGGTTAACTGGTCTTAATTTGCAAAAATGGAATTGGACTCTATATTTACAAAAATTTGTAAAAATGGAATTCAATGATTGAGCGGATGATTATGCCCGAAGCCCAACGGGCCCTTACTCAGTTCAGGGCTGTTTGTCTGACCGGCCCACGCCAGAGTGGTAAAACTACGCTGAGCCGACTGTTGTGTTCCGATAAACCCTATGTGAGCTTCGAGAATCCAGGTACCGAATACGAAGCCGAACAAAACCCGGAAGGTTTTTTAAACCAGTTCACACAGGGAGCAATCCTCGACGAAGTACAGCGTAGCCCATTGATTTTCCGGTATTTGCAGGGAAGACTGGATGCTGACTCAGCGCGGGGACAGTTCATTCTGACGGGTTCCAACAACTTTTTGTTGCAGGAACAGGTAGCTCAATCACTGGCAGGACGGGCAGGGTATTTGTCGTTGCTCCCATTAAGCTACGCAGAATTGGTACAGGCCCGTTTAGCCCATGACAATGTTCGTAAACACATTCTGACCGGTGGCTATCCCGAAATATGGCATGAGCACCTGAATGCCCACACCTGGCTTGGCAGTTATGTGCAGACCTACGTACAACGCGATGTACGGCTGCTCCGAAACATAACAAATCTGGCCGCTTTCAACCGATTTGTGTATCTGTGCGCTACTTACGCCGGGCAATTAATGAACCGTGACGATCTGGCTAAAAAAACGGGTGTCGACACCAAGACCATTCTGGCCTGGTTAGGCTTGCTGGAAGCCAGTTATCTGATCTTCCAGTTACACCCCTGGTACAACAACCTGAACAAACGAATTATCAAAAGCCCAAAGCTTTACTTTTATGATACAGGCTTGCTGTGCTTTCTGCTGGGTATCCGAACCGAAGCCGCGCTTCAAAAATACAGTGGCTATGGTGCCGTTTTTGAAAACTGGGTAGTCGCCGAAATCCGAAAAAATAGGTTCAACGAAGCCCAGGTGGAAGGGATGTACTATTTCCGCGACAGTGCGGGTAACGAGGTGGATCTGATTTGTGAACGTGGTGACGAAACGGTGGCTATGGAGATCAAGGCAGGACGGACAATCGAAAATAGTATGTTGCGTGGACTAACCTACTGGCAAAAGTACCAGCCGGCCAGTATGGGTATACTCATTCATGGGGGTATTCAGAACGAGTTCATCAACGATCATTTGACGGCAGTTCCGTGGACAGAAGTGAAGAATTTATAGCTGGACTTGTTGTGGCAGAGAAGTTCACCGGGTTGATCGTTCGCCTACTGGTTTCTCTTTAACCGCTTACACAAAGCTATACCATTTGATTGGCCGAAAATCACTAGTTTATGGCTGAAATGTGACAGCCGGATTCAGCCCTTTTGTCGAAGTTTACCTGGCAGTAGTGGCTACGCATTCTGTTCTCATTGCCTGACTGTTCCTTATGCGCCGGATAATTCCTTATATGCTTATCTGCTGGCTGACGATTTCGGCGGGTCAGGCACAGCCTGTTTTGCGCATCGACAGTCTGCCCCCACAAGGCATCCTCCTTAATCAGGGATGGAAGTGGCAGGCCGGTGATAATCCCGACTGGGCCAGGCCAGATTTTGATGATAGTGCATGGGAAACCATTGACCCTGCAAAAGACATTATCGAGTTACCCCAGGTAAGAAAAGCCGGTATAGGTTGGCTCCGATTGCATATTAAGGCTGATAGTCTCCTCATTCAACAAGAAACGTTAACCCTGGTTGTCCGCCAGACTGCTGCTTCTGAGCTGTACATCAATGGCTGTCTTGGTAAACGGTACGGTAAGCTCTCACCAACACCAAATCAGGTAAAAGCCAGTCATGCCTACTTCCAGCAGATTAGCTTACCCGGAACCCGAGAATCAGCGTATGTGCTGGCGGTACGGATTGCTTGCCAGCCCAATCTACCGTACAATCGATTTGCGAATGCACCGAATCAATTGTATGTGGTATCGGCGACTACCGTCAGCCGGCTCTATCGTTATTTCTTGTATCGTAACATCACCAATATTTACGTCTACTCGAAGGCAGGGGTCTTTCTGATCCTGGCTCTGCTACACTTCTTTCTCTTTATTTATTATCCTCGCCAACGAGCCAATCTGTTTTTTGCCATTTCATCGCTGGTCTTTTTTCAGCATTGGCTGGGATTGGGATTATGGTCAAATGGGCTGCTTACCGATACAGCGACGATAACGTATTTCGGTTTGGTCAGAGCCTTACTTTATCCGGTTGGTTATGTTTTTTTGGTCACGGCCCTTTATACTGCTTACGCATTTCCCAGGTCAGTTTATTACCGGGTCAGTCTTGTTGCCTGCGGGTTGCTCGCTGTTATCTACTGGGTGGACTATCAGAACGGCGTGCTCTGGATTGAAATAGGGTCAACCATTGTAATGACCACCGAAGCCCTGCGCGTCACGGTGGTGGCCGTCCGGCAAAAGCATCGGGGAGCAACAATCCTGTTAGTCGGCATGGTGTGTTCACTCACTGGGCTTAGCCTACGGTACCTGAGTATGTTTACACCCATATTTGCTACCCTGGTTCCATTCTCTACAACTGACATCTATAGTAATACTTTCGAGACGTTCGGTACCCTATGCATTCCTCTGTCTCTTTCCGTTTACCTCGCCACCGAGTTCGCGTTTACCAGCAAAAGTTTAGCGGCTCAGTTGGCAGCGGTGAAACAGCTTTCGGCCCAGACGCTGGCTCAGGAACAGGAAAAACAACTCATGCTGACCCAGCAAAACGAAACCCTTGAACAGAAGGTAACCGAACGAACGGCCCAACTCCAGCATTCTCTTGATACGCTCAAAACCACGCAAGCACAACTGATCCAGAAAGAGAAAATGGCCAGCCTAGGTGAACTCACCGCCGGCATCGCCCACGAGATCCAGAACCCGTTGAACTTCGTCAACAACTTCGCCGAGGTCTCCGTCGAAATGGCCGATGAACTTCAGCAGAGTTTGCAAAAAGGTGAGGTGACCAATGCGGCAGACCTGTCAACCGAATTGCGGGAGAACATGACCTACATTGTCGAGAACGGCCAGCGGGCAGCGGCCATCGTTCGCTCGATGCTGGAACATAGTCGCAGCAGCACCGGCGAGCGAAGACCCACCAACCTCAACGAACTCGCCGACGAATACCTCAAGCTGGCTTACCATGGCATGCGGGCGAAGGACCCCGATTTTCAGGTGCAGCTTTGTACCCAGTTTGATGAGGAGATACAGCCAGTGATAGTAGCCCCGCAGGATATGGGCCGGGTGCTGCTCAATTTGTACAACAACGCTTTCTATGCCGTGCGGCAGAAGCAGAGCCAACAAGTGGATTACCAGCCACAGGTGATGGTCTGCACGCAGCAGGTGAACGGTCATGTTGAACTACGGGTGAAGGATAACGGGGTGGGGATACCCGACAGTATTCGCGGCAAGGTCTTTCAACCCTTTTTTACCACAAAGCCAACAGGGCAAGGCACGGGCTTAGGTTTAAGTCTGAGCTACGACATTGTGACTAAAGGACATGGGGGAGAAATGATTATAGAAAGTCAGGAGGGGCAGGGAACGACATGTGTCGTCACGATTTAACCCCTGATTCGCAATGGTGAGAAATAGTCCTCGGTTTTGTCTAAACTCTATTTACGCTCTATGAAGACCTTATCACCGCTTCTGCTCCTAAGTCTGACCTTGCTACTAGTCTGTAGCTGCGTAGAGAGTCAGGCTCAGCCGGAGTTTCGTTTCGAGCATATTTCCACAGAGCAGGGACTGCCGCAGCGATCCGTCTGGAGTCTTTATCAGGACCGGGAGGGGTTTATGTGGTTTGGCACCATTAACGGCCTTGTCCGGTATGATGGATATCAGTTTACCGGTTTTAAACCAGACCCGCGTAACCCTACCCGTACCCTGAGGCACAACATCATCACCGCCATTACTGAGGACCTCAAGGGACGCCTGTGGGTAGCCACTCTTGGTGGCGGTCTACACCAGGTGGATAAACGAACGGGCGAGGTCATTGCTTACCCCATCAGGCCTACCTCTACCGTGGTGTGGAATGTTTTATCTTCTGTTTACGCCGATAAGCAGGGCCATATATGGACATCAAATCAGGGCCTAGCCCGGTTTAATCCTGATACTAAACAATATAAGTTGTTTCCTGCATCCGATCTCCTGAGGCAGGTAGGAAGCGATCCCCAAGGCAGAATCTGGGCGGGAAGCCGGGATGGGAAAGTAGCCTGTTTAGATCCAACTACCGGAAAGTACCGCTTTTTTCCATTGCCATCGCCAAAAACCGTTCGAGGATATATCGACCACAAGGGCATTTTATGGATAGGTACGAAGGGAGAGGGCCTATTTCGGGCTGACACCAAAGATGACTCCCTGCGATTTACGCCTTTTCTGGTGAAAGGAGTGGTAGGAAAAGAGGTTAATTACGGGTTCATCGGTGAGGATACCTCTGGTTTTCTTTGGGCCCTTACCGAGGATAAGGTGCTCCGGATCGATCCTACTACAGGTGAGGCTATCAACGTGGCTCCCGATCCAGTGCGTACAGGTGAGCTTGGACAGATGACGTTTACCGGAATGTTGTTTGATCAAACCGGTAACCTTTGGATCAGCACCTACAACGGAGTCTATAGAGTGACGGCACACCGGAAAGCCTTTCAGGCGTATCAGGTAAAACCTACACCGCCTTCTGTTCAGTTGCCGGACAACCGGGTCACCAGTTTACTGGCCGATCATACCGGTGCGCTCTGGCTGGCCACATCCGGAAATGCCCAGGTAGGCAGAACCAAAGGATTCTACCATGCCGATGCTATAGGCAAACCCCTGAAGAAGATTTGGATCAACCCCACCGATACCAGCAATCTGGCCGCTAACCTCGTTAGGGGCCTTCTTGAAGACCGGCAGGGGCAGGTATGGGCAGCTACCCCTGATGGTCTGCACCTGTATAACCGCACTACGGGTCAGTTCAGGCATTTCCCTACTCAGGAGCCGGTCAAACAATGCAGGATGGTGGAGGACTCCAATGGTAAAATATGGTTTAGTGTTGGTGCCGCCGGAGATAAGGGAGGTATAGGATCGTTCAGCCCTGCCAGCCAGAGCTTTTCTTATTACCTCTACAAGCCAGGCCAGCCCGGCGGCCTCAAAGATGCCAATATCTATGATTTGATGATCAGCCGGGAAAATGAGATCTGGGTGGCCACTACAGGCGGAGGATTGGCCCGGCTAAATCAGCAGACCGGCAAGTTCTACTGTTACGAAGCGAGTCCAACCTTTAAATCTGGGTATCTGAACGATAAGGACACGAGAGCCCTGTACGAGGATGCAGCAGGCATCATTTGGGTAGGCACTAACCAGGGTGGGGTACACCGACTGGACCCTCAGACTGGCCGCATTACCTTCATTAGCACGCATGACGGGCTGCCCAGTAATCACATCGCTAGTCTGACGGGAGACGACCGGGGTAATCTATGGATTGGTACCGACAAAGGGCTTTGTCGCTTTAACCCCAAGACCAGGACCTTCCATACATATGGTATACACGATGGACTGCCGGACGACGAGTTTACTTTGGGGGCACACCAGAAGTATCAAGATAAGCTGCTGTTCGGCACGTTAAACGGGTATGTCATGTTTAACCCGGATAGTATTCGCCATAACACCGCCGTCCCGCCGGTTTATATCACTGGCCTAAAGGTGCTTGATAAGCCCCGGCCCATTCTTTCGGATCATCTGGAACTACCCTATACAGATAACTACCTGTCTTTCGAGTTTGTAGCCCTTAACTACAACGCCCCGGAGAAGAACCAGTACGCGTATAAGCTGGAGGGTGTGGATAAAGATTGGGTCTTCAGCGGCACTCGCCGGTTTATCAGCTACACCGAGCTCAGGCCCGGCGACTATGTGTTTCGGGTAAAGGCCTCCAACAATGATGGGGTATGGAATGAAAAAGGCACAACGCTGTATATTGCTATTCGTCCTCCCTGGTGGCGGACCTGGTGGGCGTACAGCCTGTACGTAGTAGGGTTTGTCGCGGGGCTTTGGGCATTTATCCAATACCGGTCACGTGCCTTACGCCGTGAAAACCGCCTGCTGGAGCAGAAGGTAGCGCTGCGTACCGAACAGATTCAGCACCAGAAGGAAGAGATCGAGGCTCAACGGGATAACCTGGAACAAACCCTTCAGGAACTGAAGAGTACCCAGCAGCAACTCATTCAGAAAGAGAAAATGGCCTCGTTGGGTGAACTGACGGCCGGTATTGCCCACGAGATCCAAAATCCGCTCAACTTCGTTAACAACTTCGCCGAGGTCTCTGTCGAGATGGCCGACGAACTCCTGGAGAGTGTTGACAAAGAAGATATATCGTCCATCAGAGATCTGTCGGCGGAGCTAAAGGAGAACATGAGCTACATCGCAGAGAACGGCCAGCGGGCAGCGGCCATAGTGCGTTCTATGCTGGAGCATAGCCGCAGCAGCACCGGGGAACGCCGGCCCACTAATCTCAACGAGTTAGCCGACGAATACTTGAAGCTGGCCTACCACGGCATGCGGGCACAGGACCCCGACTTTCAGGTGCAGCTCTGTACACAGTTCGATGGGGAGTTGAAGCCGGTGACGATAGCTCCGCAGGACATGGGGCGGGTGCTGCTCAACCTGTACAACAATGCATTCTATGCCGTTCGGCAAAAGCAGCGGCAGATCCCAAAGATGGTGGCTGGGACAGGTGAGGAAGCCGAAAGCGACTATCAGCCGACAGTGTGGGTGAGTACCCGGCAGGTGAATGGACTGCTTGAACTGCGGGTGAAGGACAACGGCACTGGCATACCCGAGAGCATCCGCGATAAGGTTTTCCAGCCTTTCTTTACCACTAAACCGACGGGGCAGGGTACGGGCTTAGGGCTGAGTCTGAGCTATGATATTATCACCAAAGGGCATGGGGGAGAGATGGCTATAGAGAGCCAGGAAGGTAAGTATGCAACACTAGTTGTGTGCCTGCCTCAGTGCTCATAACGAGGGGAAACGATGAGAACGTTACTGTTACTGACGAGCCTACTGATACTGCCTCTGTCGATTTGGGGTCAGGATACGGGTTCGCCTGCCTTCCGGATTAATAGTATTCCCCGGCAGGGTTTAATCCTAAACCAAGGCTGGAGATGGCATGCCGGGGATGCTGTTGATTGGGCTGCTCCAAATCTCAATGATCGGAATTGGGCGGCTATCGATCCAACCAGAGGCCTGACGGATTTGCCGCAGGTGAGGCAGGCTGGTATCGGCTGGTTTCGACTGCATATCCTGATACCAGTCTCTTTAAAGAACCGCATGCAGGAGTTGATGATTAATCAGCAGGGAGCTTCCGAAATCTATCTGAACGGGCGGCTTATTTGCCGATTTGGGGTGGTTAGTAGCCAGCCGGAAACAGTAGACGGCTATAATCCCTCTGGCGAACCAATTGCCGCCAGTCAGTTAGCCCATGTGGTCTTCGACAATCTGGAGGAACAGGTTTTGGCGGTACGGTTTGCAGTAGAGCCAAATCTTCCTGATTATCCCTACCTCACTCCCCTGAACCCGGTACTCAAAATTCAATTAAACCAAGACGGGCGCATGAGCCGAAACGATTCGGTCAGCCTTGGTTATGTGGATATAACGCCTATTGATTATTTCAAAGGTGGTTTGTTTTTGATACTGAGCTTTTTGCATCTGGTTTTCTATTTCTCCTACCGCAAAGAAAAGGCAAACCTCTATTTTGGTTTTTTTTGCTTGCTGACAGCTGTTTTTTATCCGCTTAATGCATCTAGCTTCCACTATATTCATGATCTGTCAGCGCGGGTACATACCCAACTAGTACTCAGCTCTCTGTTTGTTGCTTACAACGCTGTTCTGCTAATCGCCGTTTTTAAACTGCTTCGCTGCCGAAGAGGTCTGTTGTATTGGGTTCTCATGGTTGTTGGTGTTGGATTGACAGTCACACCACTTCTGGGAGACCTCATAAAAACCCAGGCATCACTAGGCATAATCTATTCTCTACTAACCAACATGGAATCTACCCGGATTTCGCTGTTATCGGCTATGCGGGGCAGCAGGAGTTCCTGGACAGTAGCCTGGGGTGGTGTTGCCTACGTTGTTTTTGTGACAGGTTATGTATTGAATACCGCTCTTAATACAGATCCATGGCAACGGGTTATACTGGAGTATCTTTTTTCCAATTTAGGAGTATTGAGTTTGCCTTTGTCAATTACCTTGTATCTGGCACGGGATTTTGCGCGGACCAGCCACTCGCTGGAAGCCAAACTGCTGGAGGTGGAGCAGCTTTCCGCCAAAACAGTAGCCCAGGAGCAGGAAAAACAACTCATGCTGACCCAGCAAAACGAAACCCTTGAACAGAAGGTAACCGAACGAACGGCCCAACTCCAGCATTCTCTCGATACACTCAAAACCACGCAAGCACAACTGATCCAGAAAGAGAAAATGGCCAGCCTAGGTGAACTCACCGCCGGCATCGCCCACGAAATTCAAAACCCCCTGAACTTTGTCAACAACTTCGCTGAGGTGAGCGTGGAAATGGCTGATGAACTTCAGGAGAGTCTTCAGCAAGGCGATGTGACGAACGTAGCAGACCTGTCAACTGAACTGCGGGAAAACATGGGCTACATCGTAGAGAACGGCAAACGGGCGGCCTCTATCGTGCGTTCTATGCTGGAGCATAGCCGCAGCAGCACCGGCGAGCGCCGGCCTACTAACCTCAACGAGTTAGCCGACGAATACTTGAAGCTGGCCTACCACGGCATGCGGGCACAGGACCCCGACTTTCAGGTGCAGCTCTGTACACAGTTCGATGGGGAGTTGAAGCCGGTGACGATAGCTCCGCAGGACATGGGGCGGGTGCTGCTCAACCTCTACAACAATGCTTTTTACGCTGTAAGGCAGAAGCAAGGCCAACAAATGGATTACCAGCCACAAGTGATGGTCTGCACGCAGCAGGTGAACGGGCATGTGGAGCTACGAGTGAAGGATAACGGTGTGGGTATACCCGACAGCATTTGTGACAAGGTCTTTCAGCCGTTTTTCACCACCAAACCGACCGGTCAGGGGACAGGCTTAGGCTTGTCACTGAGCTATGATATTGTCACTAAAGGTCATAATGGGGAGATGACTATGGAAAGCCAGGAAGGGCAGGGAACAACAGTTGTCGTCACGATATAAACTTTAAAGCGGGATTCCGATGAATAGCTCCTGGTATGCTTTGTCCTTCGATTTTACCGCTTCGCTGGCCGAGACTATGCTGACTTTGGTGATGCTGGCCTATGTAGCACGTCTTACAAACAAAGGTCGTGATACCTGGCTCTTTATTGTTTATCTCGGGGTGCTGCTGGTCTATTACGTCGTCACTACCTTCAATAACCTAACAGCAAAATCCGACTTACAGGCAACTATCGACATAGGGCGACGGGGGTATTTACTGGTCATTTTTCTAGTCCATTTGTGGAATGTTTATCAGATTGGCAGCAACCCCTTCCGACGCGAACTCCCTTGGGCTTTCTCCGGCTTCCTGATGCTGTTTTTACTCAGTTTGTTCATAATTCCGAATGGCCAACTCTATTCATCGTGGGTTGCTTATCCCATTGGTTATGTGTGGGTGATTGGCCTATTGGAGCGTAAGATCAGGTTTGTAAAGCAAACGGAACAGGACACCTGGCAACGTATACGTAAGCTACGACTATATAAGGGATTCAGCCTGTGGGCGGTCTTGATGCTCATTGTCTGGATCAATGGAAATCTGGGGTTATGGGGGAGAGAAATCGGCATATTGCTCCCGGTGTATGTGCATAATTATGTACATCACACGCTAATTTTAAGTGCCACTACTTACGCGACTATCATCTACCTGAATTATGCGGAGGAACGTACGGCTTTTCGCGCTAAAGTGGTGGGCGTGGTGCTATGCGTTCTGCTGATCCTGCTGGGCCTGATGCCAATTGCCTTTGAGCCATTACTACGTCAATTACCCAACGCCGATGATTACCTCCAACCGGTGCTGCTGGGTGTGACTATCCTGATTCCGCTGACAACGCTGCTGGCCGTCTGGCTATTACCCTTATTTTTTAGGGTTAACCTGCTACGGCCGCTGGTGCAACTGCAGCAGGGCGTACAGCGGGTAAATCAGGGTGACCTCTCCACGGTGGTTCCCGTAGAGGTCAATGATGAAGTGGGTGAGTTAACCCAGCAGTTCAATCAGATGACGCAGTCGCTGCGGCAGTCGAGAGCCAAACTGGTTCAATATGCCGAAACGCTGGAAGATAAGGTAGCTGAGCGCACCGCTGAACTGGAAGCAAAAAACCGGGAGCTGGTTATTGAAGCTGCGCTGGAACGAGTCCGCAGCCGGACCATGGCCATGTACAAAAGTACTGAACTGGCGGAAGTGGCGACCCTGCTGTACCAGCAGATTCAGCAACTGGGCGGCATACCCGACCGGTTCAGCATCGGTGTTTTCGACGAGCCGAATGGAGTGGCTGAGGTTTGGCCTACCGACCAGATTGGCCGTCAATTTCAAAATGCCGTATATGCCCGATTGGACGAGCGAACTACCGTAAGTAAAATGTATGATTGCTGGAAGTCGGGCCAAAAATCACAGGTGATTGACTTGCAGGGAGAAGACCTGAACGAATGGATTCGCTATGCCCGTGAAGAGTTGGGCGTACCGGTCAATGAACATCACTTCAACGGACGCCGGGTGCATAATCTGGCTTATTTTTCGCAGGGCTGGCTCGACATAATGTCGCTGGAACCTATCTCGCCGGAACTGCTGAGTATTCTGGAGCGCTTTGCGGCTGTCTTTGGCCTCACCTACACGCGCTTCCTTGATCTGCAAAAAGCCGAAGCCCAGGCCCGCGAATCCCAAATTGAAGCATCGCTGGAGCGGGTGCGTGCTAAAGCCATGGCGATGCGGAGTTCAGATGACCTGAACGCCACCATTAGTATCTTCTATAGTGAGCTAAGTGGACTTGGGCTGACGCCTAAGCGCTATGGGGTTGGTCTGATTGTAAATAAGGCTCAACGAATCGCCGAGATCTTGTCGATAAGTACCACGGATCGAGGTGAAGCGTTTGAGGTACTCGAATTAACCTGTAAGGACCATCCTTTGCTGGTAGAGGTATTTGATCATTGGTTAGATCAAAAGGAGGAGTACTATCCAGTCCTCCGGGGTAATGAAATCAAGCAGTACTATGAGCATATACGACCCCACGTTAACATGCCGGACTTTCCGGACGATGCGGTCCAATACGGGTATTTTGTTTTCTTCGACGATGGCGGGGTATTCACCTGGACGCATGAACCCATGCAGGAAGAAGAGAAAAAACTGTATCGCCGGTTTAGCGCTATTCTGAACCTGACCTACCGGCGCTACAAAGAACTTCAACTCTCCGAGGCTAACGAACGTAAGGCCATTCGCCAGGCTTCCCTCGATCGTGTTCGCGCCGAAATTGCCTCCATGCGCACCACCAATGATCTTCAGCGCATCACACCTCTTGTCTGGCAGGAGCTAACAATTCTGAAGGTGCCGTTCATCCGCTGTGGGGTGTTCATTATGGATGATGAAGCTGAAAAAGTTCACACTTACCTCTCCACGCCCGATGGCCAGGCGATTGCCGCCTTTGACTTGCCCTACCACACACCCGGCATCACGGCTGACGTAGTAGCCCACTGGCACCAGCGGCAGATCTTCATCGACCACTGGGATGAAACTCAGTTCCTGGCCTGGGGCCAGAGCCTGGCCAGTCAGGGGCTGATTCAGTCCGGCGATAGTTATATGAGTGCCACTCCGCCCAAGCAGTTGTCGCTGCACTTTGTGCCTTTCCTCCAGGGCATGTTGTACGTGGGTAACGTGGCTCCGTTGAACCCTCAGGAGATCGGACTGGTGCAGGCGCTGGCCGAAGCCTTCTCGACGGCTTACGCCCGCTACCAGGACTTCACCCGCCTGGAGGAGGCCAAGCAGCAGGTAGAAACTGCCTTTGCAGAATTGAAGACTACACAAGCTCAACTCATCCAGAAAGAAAAGATGGCCTCACTGGGTGAGCTGACAGCCGGCATCGCCCACGAGATCCAGAACCCGCTCAACTTCGTCAACAACTTCGCTGAGGTGAGCGTGGAGATGGCGGACGAACTGCAGGAGAGTTTACAAAAAGGTGAGGTGACCAACGCGGCAGACCTGTCGACTGAGTTGCGGGAAAATATGGGCTACATTGTCGAGAACGGCAAACGGGCCGCCGGTATCGTGCGATCGATGCTGGAGCATAGCCGCAGCAGCACCGGCGAGCGACGGCCCACCAACCTCAACGAGTTGGCTGACGAATACCTGAAGTTAGCTTATCACGGCATGCGGGCGCAGGATCCCGAGTTTCAGGTACAGCTCTGTACCCAATTTGACGACAACTTGAAGCCGGTGACAGTAGCCCCGCAGGAGATAGGCCGGGTGCTGCTGAATCTGTACAACAATGCCTTTTATGCCGTGCGGCAGAAGCAACAGCAGCAGGCGAACGGATTTGAGCCGCAGGTTACCGTCAGCACCCACGTGGAGCAGGGCCGGGTGGAGTTGCGGGTAAAGGACAACGGGATGGGCATACCCGACAGCATTCGCGGCAAGGTATTTCAGCCCTTCTTCACCACCAAACCCACGGGGCAGGGTACAGGATTGGGACTGAGTCTGAGCTATGATATTATAACGAAGGGCCATGGCGGAGAGATGCAGGTGGAGAGCCGCGAGGGTGAGGGAACGGTATTTCAAGTACGCTTGCCAGTTCCTTATGGATAACGACCGGCCAAACCTAACAGGCGTCTGAGTATGACTAAATCTGGCTGATTAAATTGGAAAATTTTGATGCTGGCTTGTCCCGTTCGTGTTTTCGCGACGATTTTCCCATCAACAACCTCAAAGTGAGTTGTCCAAAGGTCTGTTCTTGGATTGTAAAGGAGAACTATATCAGTAAAATCGTTTAGCAGTGTTGCAAAATCTGAGCCTTTGTGCTGATTACAGTGCGGGCAAGCATATGCTAAATTGTTGATGGTATTGGTGCCGCCATGTTTAAGGGGAATAATGTGATCGATCTGGAAGGACAGAAACAAGTCATCCGAATGAATACGACAATATTCGCACCGATAATTGGCTCGCTGGGCTACCAGGAGTTTATCCCGGTCAGGAATGGACTGCCTCATGAAGCCAATATGATTCGGGCACGGGCTTTGGTAAGTCCAATGAACAGGTCGAGCGCTAGCAACCGTTCCAGTTCGACCGTTTCTTCCGTCGTGATATTGCCTGCTTTCTTGTGTGCTACCAACTCCTCAACGCGCTCCGACATCTGGGGAGGGGCTTTGAGGGCAACAACTTTTTCGGGAGCCATTTCGGCAATCAGACCGGCTACTTCACCAAATGCTTCGGAAACATTCATCGTGTTAAATTATACTACTAACAAAAATAGCCTACTACCTCTACTTTCAAAAGGGGCAGGCACCGAATTTATCATTCAGTTACCGCTTAATTAACTAAAATAAAGCTCATGAAGATTTTAGTAGTCGACGACGAAGCCCAGATGAAGCCGCTGTTTGAAGCGCGGTTCCGGCGCGAAATCAGCAGCGGAGACGTACACCTGACCTTTGCCCGCTCGGGCGAGGAGGCCCTCACCGTGATGCCCGGCTCCGGGGTGGTGCTCATTCTCTCTGACATCAACATGCCCGGCATGAGCGGGCTGGAACTGCTGCGCCGGATTCGGGAGGCTCACCCGCACCGGCCGCCCGCCGTGGTGATGATTACGGCCTACGGCGACCAGAACAACCGGCAGCAGGCCAGCCGCTACGGGGCCGACGATTTTCTGACGAAGCCCATCGACTTTAAACTGCTGAAGGAGAAATTAACCGAATTTGTCGTTGATGATCAGCCGTCCCCGCTATGAGCACCAAAATCCTGGTTATCGACGATGAGCTGCCCCTCCAGCCGCTCATGCAGCAGCGCTTCCGGCATAAGATCCGGGCGGGAGAATATCTATTTCGATTTGCTGCCAGCGGCCGGCAGGCGTTAGATGCCATCCGGGAAGATGCCGACATTGATGTGCTGCTGCTTGATATTAACATGCCCGACATCAGCGGACTAGTCCTGCTGACCCAACTACCCGACCTGCTGCCGCTGAGCCGGGCCGTGATAGTCTCGGCCTACGGTGACCTGAACAACATTCGGGTCGCCATGAACCGGGGAGCTTTTGATTTTGTGACGAAGCCGATCGACTTCCAGGATCTGGAGGTAACCATCGACAAAACGGCCCGGCACGTAAGCCAACTCCGGGAGTCGGTCCACGCCAGGGCCGTGGCGGAGCTGAAAGCCCGCTTCTTCGACAATATCACCCACGAGTTCCGGACTCCCTTGTCCCTGATTCTGGCCCCGGTGGATACGCTGCTGCAAAATCCGCAGCACGACGATCGCACCCGGCACAGCCTGCTGACCATCCGCCGGAACGGCCGGCAGTTGCTGCACCTGATCAACCAGTTGCTGGACCTCGCTAAACTGGAAGCCGGTAGCCTGCCCATTATCGAATCGCGGGGCGATGTGGTGATGTTTGTAGAGCAGGTGGTGGATTCCTTCCGCGTCATTGCCGAACAGAAGAAACTGGCGCTGCTGTTCTCGGCTGACACCGCCGGCAATGAGGCACTTTTCGATGGCGATAAGTGGGAGAAGATCCTGAAAAACCTGCTGTCGAACGCCATCAAGTTTACCTCTGCCGGTGGTCGGGTATCGGTTAGCTGTCAGGTGCAGGAGGAACGCGCTACGCTGACCATCAGTGATACCGGCATCGGTATTCCGGCCGAACACCTGCCCCATATATTCGACCGCTTTTACCAGGTTGATACGTCGCTGACCCGGTCGTACGAAGGCTCTGGTATTGGGTTGGCCCTGGCCAATGAGCTGACCCGGCAACTGGGCGGTCTGCTGTCGGTGGAGAGTACCCCGGCCGTTGGCACGACCTTTACGGTAGAATTGCCCGTTCGGCCTTTACCGGAGGAAGAACGCGTAGAGGAGCAGCAACGGGTTTCGGCCGATGCAGAGCCGTGGCTGTTTACCCGCGAGCAAGCCGAAGCCGATGAAGCTGATGCGGCCAAACCGATGATCCTGCTGGTGGAAGACAATGCCGAACTGCTGGCGTTTATTGCCGAATCGCTGGCGGGGCAATACCGGGTGCTGACGGCCACCAACGGGCGCGACGCGCTGGACATTGCCCAGCGCGAGTTGCCGGATGTAGTGATCAGCGACGTGATGATGCCCCAACTGGACGGCTTCCAACTGACGCGCCACCTTAAAAACAACCCCACCACCGACCACATCTGCGTGGTGCTGCTCACCGCCCGGTCGGCCGCAACCAGCCGCCGGGAGGGCCTGGCTGAAGGAGCCGACGAGTACCTGACCAAGCCCTTCGACCTGGACGAACTGCGTCTGCGCCTGCGAAACCTCATCAGCCGGCAGCAGAAACTGCGGGAGTACTTCGAGCGGCAGTTCGGTAGCCTGGACCCAACCAACGGAGCAGCAGAGATACCGCCGGCGACGGCGCAAAATGCATTCATAGCCAAACTAAACCAAAGCATCGAAGCCCACCTGGACGATTCCACCTTCCGGGCCGAATCCATGGCCGACGAGGTTGCCATGAGTATCCGGACGCTGACCCGTAAGCTCACGATGCTGGCGGGCATCAGTCCGGCGCGGCTGATCCGCACCTACCGGCTCCGGCGGGCCATCGACTTGCTGCGGCAGGGGCATCCCGTTTCTGAGACGGCCTATATGGTTGGCTTCGAGAATCCGTCATACTTTACCAGGGCTTTCAAGGAGGTGTATCAGCAAACGCCGACGGAGTATTTGAGTGCTGTGGGGGAGTAGGGGCTGGGGGGTTACCTCACCCACAGCCCTTTTTTTCAAGGGGAGGAGAGCCGACCGCATCTGTAGATAGCCGGCTGTTTTTAGGGGGCCGGTCTGCCTTCTAACATCCAACGTCTAACGGTCAGCGTTCAAAAGCCGACCTGTGGCCGAAAAGTGACAGCAATTGGCCGGAAATCAACCGTCTGTTCACGGGATAAGGGCGAGGTTTGTATTAGTTCAAACAAGTTAAACCTCTCCAAAATCATGAAAAACCGAATTTTTCCATTCGCCCTTCTGGCAACCTGTCTGCTGACTTGTTTTTCATTCGCCCAAACTCCAAAAGCGTCCCGCCAGAGTGATATTGTTATGCTGAATCCCAATGCCGATCGGGATATTGCCCTGGTCACGCAATATGCCAAAGACATAACAGCCGGCAACACCGATCAGGCCCGCCGGCAGTTGGCAGCTAATTACAGGAGTTACGGCCCCGGTGCGCGGGATTCGGCCAATGTAGACCAGTGGCTGGGTATCTGGAGTGAACGTTACAAGATGCAGCAGGATCGTAAAATAACTGTCTATGCTTCTTTAGCGACTCGGGTGAAAGAAGGTCCGCTGAAAGGAGACTGGGTTATGCTCTGGTTCGATTACTCCGCGCTGTCTGTCAGCGAAGGCAAGCCGGTAACTGTACCCGTACAACTCACCGTGAAGGTGGATAACGGCAAAATCGTTCAGGAGCGAATGTACTATGACGGACTGTCTCCGCTTATCGGTTTAGGCTGGACGGTGGCCCCTCCGCAGACCGCCAAAAAGTAATCATCCAGTTAGCCCCGCAGGCAGGCGCTATCCTGCCTGCGGAGGCTAATAACGTTCCGTCGCTGGTGAATACATATTTTGCGTAACTTTCTGAGGTATAGAACTGACGCCCGCCTAATCCATGAAAAAGCTATTCCTCCTGCTCGTTCTGGGCTGTATGGCCCTCCTGGCTGATAAGCCTGGTCAATCCATTGACGATACCCGGTTGCGCAACGCCCAAATGCAGCCCGGAGACTGGCTGACCTACGGCGGCAATTACGCGGAAGACCGCTACAGCCGGCTCGATCAGATCACACCGGAGAATATAAAGCAAGTGGGCCTGGCCTGGGCCACGAATCTGGGAACAACGCGAGGCATAGAGGCTACCCCGTTGGTATCCGATGGCGTGATGTACGTAACCGGCCCCTGGAGCCGCGTATTTGCGCTGGATGCCCTCACCGGAAAGCTACGCTGGGAATATGACCCCAAGGTGTCGGGTGCCTTCGGTGAAAAAGCCTGTTGCGATGTCGTGAACCGGGGCGTGGCCTTGTACAGAGACCGGGTGTATGTGGGTACGCTTGACGGACGATTGATCGCGCTGAATGCCCGCACAGGGCGTCCCCTCTGGTCGGTGCAGACCACCGATGCAACAAAAGCATACACCATAACCGGAGCCCCGCGTGTGGTGACCGGTAAGGTAATTATCGGTAATGGTGGGGCCGAGTACGGGGTTCGCGGGTACGTATCGGCCTACGATGCCATAACGGGCCGACAGGTTTGGCGTACCTATACGGTTCCCGGCGATCCGTCGCTGCCGTTTGAATCGGACGCGATGGCGAAAGCAGCCAAAACCTGGACGGGCCAATGGTGGAAATACGGCGGGGGAGGTACCGCCTGGGACGCCATGGCCTACGACCCGGATTTAAACCTGCTTTATGTGGGTACGGGCAATGGCTCACCCTGGAACCGGCAGCACCGGAGCCCCGGTGGAGGTGATAACCTGTACATTTCGTCCATCCTCGCTCTCAACCCCGAAACCGGCCAACTCGTCTGGCATTACCAGACCACACCCGGTGAATCCTGGGATTACACGGCTACGCAGCACCTGATTCTGGCCGATCTGACACTGAACGGCAAACGCCGAAAAGTGATTATGCAGGCTCCCAAGAATGGCTTCTTTTACGTCATTGACCGAACCAACGGGCAGTTTATCTCAGCCAAGCCATATACCTTCGTCAACTGGGCTACGCACATCGATTCCACCACGGGGCGACCCGTCGAGACGGACTTCAGTCGCTACACTAAACACAATGCGCAGGTGTTTCCGTCGCCTTTGGGTGGGCATAACTGGCACCCGATGGCGTATAATCTTAAAACAGGCCTGGTATATATTCCGGTGCAGAGCCTGTCCCTGCAATATGGTCATGATCCAAACTGGGTGATGAACAAGCCGAGCGGTATCGGCAGCGGCATTGGCTGGAATACGGGCATTGGCTATGACCCCAGTCGTCCGTCCCGCCCGGAACCAGAAGCCGCCACCATCAAGCCGATGGGCAGGCTACTGGCCTGGAATCCCGTTACCCAGCGCGAAGCCTGGCACGTCGACCATCCGGTTCCGTGGAACGGCGGTTTACTGACGACGGCGACTGGTCTGGTGTTTCAGGGTACGGCCACGGGCGATTTTCGGGCCTACGACGCCCAAACCGGTCAGGTACTTTGGCAGAGAAATCTGGGTACGGGTATTCTGGCTCCGCCGGTTACCTATCAGGTGGCCGGCAAGCAATACGTCTCAATCGCCGTAGGCTGGGGTAGTGTGATGGGGTTGGGGGCCAAATACACACCATCGTTGAATCCTGGCACGGTATACACCTTTGCCCTGGGTGAGTCCCGGCCTATGCCCGTCTTCCCGGCCACGCCCGAGCGTTCGCTGACTACCTTTTCCGTCCCGGCAACAAAAACGCAAATCGAGCATGGTAGTCTGTTATACATGCAGTACTGCGGGCGCTGTCATGGTACTGTTGGAGCCGGGGGCGGGGCCTTGCCCGATCTGGGCAGGTCGCCGGTAAGTATCCACGAAAACTTTGCGGCTATTGTCCGGAAAGGGTTACTGGTGGCTAGTGGAATGCCCGATTTCGGTAGTCGCCTGAGCGAACAGGATGTGCAGGATGTGCAGGGATATATCCTGTCGGTGGCCAATCAGCAGGCATCAAAATAGACGGGTTGACTTTCGGTTGAACCAGGGTTCTGAAGTACACAAAATCATGCAACGATCCTATTCCCGCCATCTACTCTGTATTGCTTTCTTTCTGCTGAGTCATTTTGCGATTGGGCAGCAATCCCCCACGGCCCTGCTCACCGACAAATCGGCGGTGGCCGCCAAAGCCATGGGAGAGGCCGTTTACGCAGCCACCTGCCAATGGTGCCACGATGCCCCTGGCGCGGCTGCACCGGGCCTGCTGGTACTGTCGGCTATGACGCCCCGGAGCATTTTTGCGACCCTGAAAACCGGAAAGATGCAGTCCCAGGCGGCCACGCTCTCCGATGAGCAGCGCAGGGCCGTTGCTGAATGGATCACGAAACGACCTTACCAAGAGACTCGTTTACCGACTGATGCCCTCGTGCCCTTCTCCCTGCCTAAGAAAGTAGCCGTTGCGTCGGGGTGGGGTGGCAATCTGGAAGGGACGGGGTTTGTCAGACAGGCAGGCATTACAAAGGATAATGCCGGTTCGCTGAAGGTCAAATGGGTGTTTGCATTTCCGGAGTCTTCGCAGATCCGCAGTAAGCCGGCCGTGGTTAGCGATTGGCTGATTGTCGGTAGTCAATTCGGCGATGTATTCGCCATTCAGAAGGAAACCGGAAAAGTAGGCTGGCAGTTTGTTGCCGATGCGGCCATCCGGGGGGCCATCTTTGTCGAGCAGCGTGGATCGGCGCTACGGGCTTATTTTGCTGACCAGGTTACGAATGTGTATGCCCTGGACGTCAGAACCGGCAGTCTGCTTTGGAAAAAACGCGCCGGTATCCAGGCGCAATCGGCCAATACCGGCTCCGTTGTTGTCTACGACAATGTGGTTATTGTCCCGCTTACGTCGCGGGAGGTATCGCTGTCCCGTGACCCCAAGTATCCCTGCTGCACATCGTCCGGGGAGGTTGTTGCCCTCAGTGCCACCAACGGCGACATACGCTGGCGGCACCGGGTTGTTCCGGAGGAGGCTACCGAACAAGGGAAAAAATCGAACGGTCAACCATTCTACGGCCCTTCCGGGGCACCGGTATGGAGCAGCCCGACTATCGATGCCCGGCGGGGGCTGGTGTACATCGGCACCGGCGAAAATTATACCTACCCGGCTACGGCTACCAGCGACGCCATTCAGGCCCTGGACATCCGGACGGGTAAAGTGGTCTGGAGCTTCCAGGCGACGCACCAGGACACCTGGAATCTGGCCTGCCCCGGCGGACCGAACTGCCCCGAAAAAGTAGGACCGGATCTCGATTTTGGCATGGCGCCCATACTCGTCAGAAATACGAAGGGAGGAGATATGCTGCTGGCCGGTCAGAAGTCGGGGGTAATCCATGCACTCAACCCAGATACCGGTACCCTTATCTGGCAAACGCGGGTGGGCAAAGGCGGTATGTACGGCGGCATTCACTGGGGTATGGCCACCGACGGGCAGTACCTGTACGCAGCCAATTCCGACCACCCCGGTTTTATTGACCCCCGTGACCCGGCGACGAAGCCCAGGCCGGGACTCTTCGCCCTCGACGTAGCCACCGGAAAGATTGTATGGCATACACCCGCACCGCCCTGTGGTGAGGTGAAAGGCTGCCTTGTCGCCAATTCGGCCGCGCCGACACTGGTGCGGGATGTAGTCTTTGCCGGCGGACTGGACGGCCACATCCGGGGGTACCGCGCCGACGACGGTGCCATTATCTGGGATTTTGATACTGTTCGTGAGTTCACAACCCTCAACGGCCTACCCGGTAAGGGGGGCGCGATCGACGGCCCCGGCCCCGTAGCCGATGGCAACCGCCTGTATGTCAATTCAGGCTATGCCTTCTTCGGTGCCATGCCGGGCAATGTGCTGATTGCCTTTGAGGTGGATAAACGCTAAAGCCGATCATATTAGATAATCTGTAAGGTAGTGTACAATCCCGGCATGGCGGCCTGGATCTGACCCAGGAATCCAAGGGTGTACGGCGAAATGACGCGGAAACCGTTACGCTGTAGGTCTTCGCCACCTTTGTTGGCCTGAGCCGTGCCGCGCAGATAACCGTCCGGCGTTAGATGCGACTTTAGCCCGTTCCAGGCTGTATGCACCACTTTTTCGTACGATTGGGGTAGCCGGCCCCAGTTATGGCCGATGGCGAGGGCAGCCGCAATACCCGCCGTGCCGGAGGTCTCAGGGCCGGTTTCGGGCTGGTGCATAAAGCAGTTCCAGAGACCATCGGGGCGCTGGTGCCGGATCACCTGGTCGGCAACCCGCCGAAAGTCTGCATAAGTACGGGGCGTCGCTCAACCGTCGCTGCCCTCCTTTATCGACCGACAGCAAGGCTAAACTTCCCGGAAAAGATGCGGTACCACAGAGCCACTGACGGCGCGAAAACACGGTTTCGGCGTGAGTAGGAAATTTCATGCGCTAAAGATATCAAATACAGGAATATAGTCTATGCAGCTATACCATCTGGATGTCCCTTCCAATAAAGCTTAGTGCCTGTCTTTATAGACAGTTTGACCGGCAATAAAAACTGACTAATAGCTGGAGCCGCTGCGCAAATGGAATGGCCATATCTACGAGGGCGGTGTGCGTATTGGTGAAATGGATAGCCAAAGCTGGGTGCCTGCAAACTTACCGAAAGCTCGAAACCGGCGAAATGGAACGCTACAACTGCGGCACGACCTGGGCGAAATGAAAAACCTGGCTGCATCTATGCCCAAAAAAAGCAGATACTGGCGGCTCTGTTGAAAGGCTGGCAGAAAAACGTGAAGGCAAACATGCCGGTCCGGAAGTGAACTACAATTGGAGTGGCCCATCCCGCAGCAGGAACTGACGGGCCGGGAAAGTAAATTCCGGCCTTGATTTGCTTAACAAAGGTGAGCAAACCGTTTTAACCTAACCATCACGAGGCAGCGTACCTGTCTTGTTCCATACAGCATGAAAAGACTTGTCGTTGCTTTACTGGTAGCCATCGTACTCACCAGCTTCCTGGCACTGCCGGTGCCTGATAAGGCCGGACATCCCAACGTTATTTTGTTTTTTATGGATGATATGGGATACGGTGATTTGTCCTGCTATGGTGCGCTGGGCTACCAGACCCCTCACCTGGATAAAATGGCCGCTGAGGGTACCCGGTTTACCAACTTCCTGGTAGCACAGGCGGTATGCACCGCATCCCGGGCTGCGCTGCTTACGGGCTGCTACCCAAACCGCATCGGGCTGTATGGCGCACTTGGCCCGAACTCGCCCATCGGGTTGAACTCTTCGGAGGAAACGCTGGCCGAACTGCTGAAAGAGCAGGGCTACGCTACGGGGATTTTTGGTAAGTGGCACCTGGGCAGTCAGCCGCAGTTTCTGCCCCGCCAGCATGGCTTTGACGAGTACTATGGCGTTCCCTATTCCCACGATATGTGGCCCCTGCATCCGGCTCAGGCCAGTGCTAACTACCCACCCCTGCAACTCATTGAAGGCGATAAGCCCGTTAAAGCGGTCAATACGCTGGAGGATGTCAGTGAACTGACCAGCAGCCTGACCCATCGGACGGTTCAGTTTATCCGGAAACATAAAAAAGAGCCTTTTTTTCTCTACGTTCCGCATCCCCTGCCGCATGTCCCGCTGGCTGCTTCGACCCGGTTCAGGGGCAAAACGGCAAGAGGGCTGTTTGGGGATGTTATAGAGGAACTGGACTGGTCGGTGGGTCAGATCCTGGACGAAGTAAAAAAGCAGGGCCTTGACAAAAACACCCTGGTCATCTTCACCAGCGACAACGGGCCGTGGCTCAACTACGGGGACCATGCCGGATCTACCGGCGGCTTTCGGGAAGGCAAAGGCACCACATTCGACGGAGGGCACCGGGTACCATGCATCATCCGCTGGCCTGGAAAAGTACCGGTCGGCCGGGTCAGTAATAAGCTCTTATCGACCCTCGATATTCTACCAACCGTAGCTTCTCTCTGCGGAGCCAGACAACCCACGCAAAAGATTGATGGCGTGAGTTTTGAGGCTTTGCTCAAAGGAGACGAAAGCGCTGCTCCGCGTGAACAGTTCTACTACTATTACCGGCGCAATAGCCTGGAAGCCGTCCGGAAAGGGGACTGGAAGCTGGTGCTTCCCCACGAAGGGCGCTCATACGAAGGGCAGTTGCCCGGCACCAACGGTATGCCGGGCAAGGCTCCTGAGAACCACCCTTTCCCGCTGGCGCTGTACAACCTGGGTCGTGATCCTGGCGAGCGCTACGATGTAAAAGATGTGTTCCCGGCGATGGTAACCGAACTGCAGCGCCTGGCGGAAGAAGCCCGCGAAGACCTGGGCGATGACATTACCCAGCGACCAGGAAAAAACGTTCGGGCAAGCGGGATCGCTTCTAAATGATGCGTGAAGAGGATTAGTGGAGTAGTCGCGGGGTAATTAACTTTTCCGTGGCATTCCGTGGCAACTGGTACAGCTCGCCTTTCTGATTCGTGAAATACAGGTACGATTCCGACGGCTTACGGCCGTTTCCGTCGGCCCAGAGACCGTAGAAGTCGGGGTGGGCATTTTTGGGTCGGCGGACGTAGCTGTGGTTGCGTTCGCTGCTGCGGGTGATCTGTTTTTCCATTGCCCAGGTAGTACCCCCGTCGCGGCTGGTCCACATGGCGACCTCGCCACCGGGATTATAGGCCTGTGGTCCATCCTGCGTTGGGCCTATGACTTTAATGACGTTGCCGGACTCAGGGAAGATAGAGCCCATGTCATAATTGCTGTCGGAGGTGGTGACGATATGGTCTGTCCATTTATTGTTACGAAACTGAAACAGTCGCCAGTGCCGGGGGTTGTTGCCGGGTCCGGCTTCGTAGCCTTTGCTGGAAATGACCAGAATGGCCGGTCTGCCGCTGGTGTCGAAGTCAATGTCCAGCAGGTAGCAGTTCATCTTTTCGCTCACATAATCTTTGACTACAGCCGGGTTATTGATTTCGGTCAGTGGTAGCTGAACGGTTTTGCCCGTGGCGGTATGCCAGCTCTGGCCGAAGTCGGTGGTCTCCAGATAATGCAGGTTAGTGCGGTAGTTGAGGCCCTTTCCCTTCGGGTGAAAATCAAACGCTACGCCGACTTTACCGTTCGCTTCAGCGCTGATCTGGTAGTGCCCTTCGCCGATGTGGGCCAGTACCGTCCACTCGTGCCAGCGGATGCCGTCTTTGCTGGTGTTGTAGCCGATTACCCGGTTGCCCTGCGGGTTGTATTTGGTAAACAGCGTCAGAAAGCCTTTGCCTTTGAGGTAGTACACCTGGAAGTAGGAGAAGTTAGTGAAGGGCTTCTCTTGGCCGTTTACCCGTTCGGTGGCGCTTATCGTCTCAAATCGAGAAATGTCATACGGCTTTTGGCTGCGGTGAATGTAGGAGGGGCGGGTGGTGCCGTGGGAGGTCGAAAAAATCCAGATGTACCCGTTATCATCCAGCGAGATAACGGGGTTGTCGTGGGCGTCGATGGTATGCTTGTCGAGGAGGAGGGTGGGGTTGGCTACCTGTTTGGTTTTGTGGTCAAAGTAAGAGACGTTGTGGTACAGGGTAGCGTTAGCCTCATCGGTGCCGCCGAAGCAGAAAAACGTCTTATCCACCTCTTTGGCGTAAATGGCAAACGGGCGATGGTTGGCCGGGTAGGTAGCCAGCCCTCCGCTGTACTTGTACACGTACTCGTCGTTGGAAGGCTGGTTCATGTACCAGATACCCTTGAACCCGTTGGCTTTGGTTTGCAGTACCTCGGCTTCGGCATAGCGGTTGTCTGGATGCACCTCCGACTGGGCCTGCACCAAAGTTGACGCAGCGAAAAGGAGTATAGCAATAATAGTGTTGAGTCGCATAAGCTTCACTTCCGGCTGATTTGTGGCTTCAACAGCGAAGGGTTCAGTTTATACAGTTCCTGCCTGAGTTCGCCTTTTTTTGCCTTGTAATCCGGATTGTTGGCCAGATTGGTGTATTCCCTGGGGTCGGTCTGGTGGTCGTAGAGTTCCTCCAGACCCTGCCCGTTTTGCCAGACAGTGTAGCGGTAGCGTTCAGTGCGGAGGCTGTACCCCATGGTGCCGCCTTTGCGGTTGATCTGCGTGATGGCGGGGTGGTTCCAGGTGGCCTGCGGGTTGCGCAGCAAGGGCAGCAGGCTCCGGCCCATCAGGTGACCGGGCGCGGGCAAGCCGCACCAGTCGACCAGCGTGGGGTAGACGTCCAGCAGCTCTACGATACGCGGACTCGCTTTCCCGTTCCCCCGCTCGCCGGGGGCGGCTATGAGCAGCGGCATTCGGGCCGATTCTTCAAACAGGCTGTTTTTCTCCCACTGATCGTGTTCACTGAGCAGGTAACCGTGGTCGCTCCAGAAGGCAATGATCGTATTGCTGGCTTCGCCGGATTTTTCCAGAGCGTCGAGTACGCGGCCCAGTTGAGCATCCATGAAGGTGATGCTGGCGTAGTAGGCCTGTAGAATTTTTCGTTTGGTGGAGTCGGGAAACGACCAGTTAAAACCCGGCATGTAGGCGTCCTGGGGTACATCGCTCATGTCGGGGTCACGGGGCGGCAACGGAATCTTGTCGGGCGGGTAGAGGTCGAAATACTTTTTAGGCGCGATATACGGGCAGTGGGGCCGGAAGAAACCGACCGCCAGAAAAAACGGCCGGTCGGGCTCCTGCCGGGCCTGCGCCAGCAGCTTCACGGCTTCGGTAGCCACCATGCCGTCGGTCTGTTCCTCGTCGGTGCCGTCGGCGGCCAGCCAGGCGAGGGCAGAGCCCAGTCCGATGTTGGGTGTCAGGTTGATCAGCAGATGTTCTTCGGCTTTGTCCCGGCCTTTCGGGTTGCGCACTGTATGCCAAGACAAGGTATCGTCCAGACCGCTGGTGCCAATGCCACCCGGCACCGAATAGTGATAGATCTTACCAACCCGGGCGGTGAAATAGCCGTGCTGTTTAAACAACTGCGGCAGGGTGACTACGTTGGGCACTGTTTCCCGAAAATGCTTTTGCAAATCATAGATCTTCACCGAATCCGGCCGCAGACCCGTCAGCATCGAACTCCGGCTGGGGCTGCACCAGGGAAACTGGCAGTAAGCCTGATTAAAGCGCACACCCCGTTTGGCCAGCCGATCGAGGTTGGGCGTTCTGACCAGCGGATGGCCGTAGCTGCCGATGTGGTTGTTGAGGTCATCGGACGCAATCAGCAGCACATTCGGCCGGCGTTTGACGGGGGCATGCTGCCGTTGCGCCTGTGCGAAAACCGGCAGCATGGATAACGTCCAGCCAATGAGTAACAGGAGCGGGGTTCGGAGAGCGTGCATAGGCTACTGTCGTGAAGAACCTGCTTTTACAGACTTTTCAGGTAAGCGATGCTCAGCGGTACCTGCTGTTCCACGATTGGACTTTCATCCTCAATGTAATAGTACTTAATGGCTGTCTTTTGAGCGGCTTTCAGAATGGCCGGCAGGTTGAGCTGGCCGGTGCCCAGCGTGACATCGTTCTCTGGTGGCGTAGAGCCGGAGAAATCGCCTTTAATGCCTTTTTTCAGGTCTTTCACGTGCATCAGCTTAAAGCGTTTCGGATATTTTTTCAACAGCGTTTCGGGGTCGTGGCCGGGGTGGAATACCCAGAGTATATCCATCTCGTAGCTCACATCGTCGGGATTGGTATTCTGTACGATGTAGTCGAAGAGGGTGCCGTTCTGGTAAGGCTGGAACTCAAAGCCGTGGTTGTGATACACGAACGTCAGGCCGTTTGCTTTCAGCTTCCGGCCAAACTGGTTAAAATCATCGACGGTCCGCTTCGCATCCTCCAGCGTAAAGGTTCCTTTATACGGTACGCCCGACAACCGTACAAACTCAGCGCCTAAGGTTTTGGCATCTCGAATAACGGAGTCCATGTTGTCTTTCAACGCATTGTATCGGACGCCGTAACTGGAGCAACGCATACCCCGCTCATCGAGATACTTCCGCATCTCGGCGGCCGTCTTACCGAACAGGCTCGACATTTCCATGTTGGTAATACCCAGCGCTTTTATTTTATCCAGCGTGCCGGGCACATCTTTGGCAAAACTGGCCCGCATGGTGTACGAGACCATACCCGGCGTTTCTTTCAGCAGTTTGCCGAAACGGTTTGACTGTGCAAAGGTGGTCACTGCCAGCACACAAAGCAGCAGCGACAAACAGATGTTCTTTTTCATGATGTTTTGTAATCCTCAGAGGTAATCCAGTTAACTAATCAACCAATTCGCCAATCAACAACACCTGACTGGCGTAGCCGGCATTTTCGGCATACCGGCGCGGGTCATTGATGGTGCTGCCCCGCTTTTGCAGAATGGCTGCTTTGTCGAGGGGTTCATTAGATAAAGTCAATTCAACGGTATGTATACCGTCCGGGAGTTCAGGCAGCAGAAAATAATTGGACCGGTAGTAGGTGCAGTATTCATCGAAGCGGGGGTAGATTCGGGCGGGCTGCCCATCAATGTTAACCTCGTACTGTCCGCAGCCGGGGCCCATGACATCGTACAGGCCCAGTTGGGTGCCTTTGAACCGGATTATCAGTTTCGCGCCCGGCCGGCCGGCTTTCACCAGGTATGCAAACCGGTTTTGCAACTGCCGGGCAACGGTATCGGTAGTTGGGGTAATTTCCTGCCATTCGATGCTGCGGGGGACCTCCCGGATGGACGCCATGGCGGCTCGTTCCCAGTTCCCGGCAGTTAGCGGTTTGGCCAGCCGGTGGGTATGTGGACGGCTCTGGGTCTGTAGCAACTGCATGGCGCGGGCAAAAGCTTCGGCGTAGAGCCGGTGGCCGGTAGCCGGGTAGGGGTGTACATTATCGGTTGAGAAGACCAGCTTGTTCGGGTATTCTTCGGGTTTGCCCCGGTAAACCAGACTGCCGTTCTGTGCCAGTTTCACTACCTCCAGTCCCATATGGATAGACGGAATGCCATAATACTCGGCTACTTTCTCCATAGCGGTGGCCGATACCGGCAGTTTACCTTGTTCCAGCACCGGAGCCATAGCGCCCGTTAGCGTGTACACAAAGGCAATATCGGTGCGGGGAAACTGCCGCCAGATCTGCCGGACAATGCCTTCCAGGGTCCGATGAATCAACGCCGGCTGTTTGCCGTTGTCGTTGACGGCAAACTCGACCAGCACCAGGTCGGGCGCGTGTGCCAGCACATGTTGCCGCAGCCGGAACGCGCCCAGATCAGAGCCGGTCCCGCCGATGGCGGCATTGATGTGCGTGATGACCGATTTCGGGTAGGCTGCCTGCAACCCTTTCAGCGATTGCTCCCGCCAGCCGTTACCGGCCTCGGTGATGCTGCCGCCGAAGTAGGCTATCGTTACCGGTCGACCACTTTTGAGCTTCTGAAAGAAATTAGGCAATCCGGAACGGACGGTGCACTCCCGCGCCGGTGCCAGCGAGTCGGGCTGGGCGTAGAGACGCGGGAAATAGGCGAGAGTCAACAAGAATAAGGTCAACAGTGGACGCATAATCCGGTAGGGGGTGTATAATAACGCTCCTGTTTTAGAAAGTCAGGATTATGGCTAACTTACCACTGTTCGTCCGCAATTGTGTCGACTACGCTGCTCGTCTGCGTCTGTGACGCCAGATGGGCGAGGTCCGCGTCACAGACGCGGACGGGCGCCAAATAATCCCAATCCTTGACCCTATGGAAACGTCACGAAGAAAATTTATCAGAACCTCAGCTTCATTGGCCGCTCTCTCGGTCAGTGGCCTTGCTGAGGCAAATAGCTCGCTCGCCAATGCCTCTCCGGCAACTGTCACATCGGCCGTCAGAGATGCCGGGATGCAACTCTGCGAAGCGTATTTCAGCGGGATGAACGAGCAGAAAATAGCCCTGACCAAACAGATGGATGTGCTGGGAGCCGTCGGCGGCATCAGCCCCGGCATGGCAGGCCTGAAAGATGTGAAGCCCTGGGAGTATCAGGCGGTAGCTGCCATAAAAGAAGCCTGGGAGAAAGTAGGCCTTAAACTCCGGGTGATTGAAGGACCACCCGCGCTGGGTGAGAAAACCAAACTGGGGCTGGCCGGCCGGGATGAGGAGATCGCCAACTTCATTACCCTGATGCACAACCTGGCGAAGGTGGGCATTGATACGATCTGCTATAACTGGATGCCGGTGATCGGCTGGTTTCGGACGCAGAACGATCGGCCCGGTCGGGGAGGGGCGCTGGTGACGGCTTTTGATTACGAAGCGGCCAAAGGTTTACCGCTGACGCAGTACGGCGAAGTCTCCAAAGAGACCCTGTGGACGAACCTGGCGTATTTTCTGAAAGCGGTGGTGCCGGAAGCGGAAAAAGCGGGCATTAAGCTGGCTATGCACCCCGACGATCCGCAGGTCGACAGCCTCCGGGGTATTGCCCGCATCATGAACACCGTCGACTCGTTTAAGCGCTTGCTGGACATCTACCCCAGCCCCAATAACGGCATTACCATGTGCCAGGGAAATTTTGCGCTGATGGGGCAGGATATTCCAAAGCTGATTCAGTACTTCGGGAAGCGCAAGGCCATTCATTTTGTCCACTTCCGCAATGTGCGGGGCGGGAAGTTCAGTTTTGAGGAGACCTTCCACGACGAAGGAATCATTGATATGTACCAGGCCATGAGAGCGTATTACGATACGGGCTTCACCGGTCCAATACGCCCCGACCACGTGCCAACCATGTACGGCGACAGTAACCAAAATCCAGGCTACAGCACGATCGGCACGTTGTACGCCCTGGGGTATATGCGTGGACTGATGGAGGCTGTGAGTAAGCGCCGGACATAAAGGCACATAGGACCAATTTTGTGAGTCAGGCTTAACAGCGTTTTGCCTAATTGCTTATCTTGCTACGGTAATCCAGTTACAAAAGCGTAGGCATTTACCGTACAGTGATCTCTTTTTCCTTTGATCTTTCTGACAATCAATTGTCGTTTGGCCTGATGCGCTGGGAGCCGGTGCCGGGTGCGGAGCCGCACGACTTTCGGTGTGTTGAGGCTACGCCAGTGGCCGGACATCTGTTAGGCATACCCATAGAAAGTTTGCCGGACCAGCGGCTCCGTAGCCTGCTCCCCGATGCGGCTGATACGCTGGCTCAGGACTGGCAGCGGGTATGGCACAGAAACGGTACCAGCCGGCTGGATCTGTTTTATCATCACCCGCACGAGACTACCGGGCACTGGCTGGAACTTACCGCTGCCCGAACGGATACCTGCCTGCTCGTCACGCTTCACGACATTACCGACCGGATTGCCGGTCTTCACACGCTCCAGGACAAACTCAATACCACGATTCAACAGCAGCAGCAGCAACATGCCTATCAGCAGGCTCTGCTCGATGGAGCCATCAACGGTATCGTTTCGCACAACGCCATCCGGAATACCGACGGGAAGATTGTCGATTTTGGCTTTCTGTCGCTCAACAAAGCAGCCGAAACGCTGATCGGACGAACTATCAGCGACCTGGCGGGGCATACGATGATGGAACTGTTTCCCGGCAACAAGGAATTGGGACTGTACGATATGTATGTGCAGGTTGTCGAAACCGGTGTTCCTGACCGCACGGAGGTGTACTATAAGGGCGACGGGCTGGATTTCTGGATTGCCGTGTCGGCCGTAAAGCAGGGTGATGGCTTCGTGGTAACGTTTGTGGACATAACCGAAGCCCGCCAGACCCGGCAGAAGCTCGAATTTATGGTGCAGCAACTCCGGCGCTCCAACGACTACCTCCAGCAGTTTGCGTATGTAGCCTCGCATGACCTCCAGGAACCCCTCCGGAAAATTCATGCCTTTGGCGATGTCCTGCAGAAGCAATTTGGGTCGGTACTTGGCGAAGCCGGCAATGACCTTATTGGCCGGATGCAAAAGGCTAGTGGACGCATGCAAACCCTGGTCAAAGATCTGCTGGCGTATTCCCGGCTGAATACCCAGCCCAAATCGGCAGCAGCCGTTGATCTGAACCTGCTGTTTGCGGAGATCCTGAACGATCTCGAACTAATCATCCAGGAAAAGCAGGCCCGTATTCAGGTGGCTCCGCTGCCGTTGGTGGGCGGAAGCCTGACCCAGTTGACGCAGTTGTTTGTCAATTTGCTCAGCAATGCTCTTAAATTTCATAAACCAGATCAGCCTCCGCAGGTAATCATCAGCGGGACAGTTGTTTCGGGGCGTGACCTACCCGATCTAAAGGCGCTGAATGCCCACCAGCAGTACGTCTGTGTGGAGGTAAGTGATGACGGTATCGGTTTTGATCAGCGGCATAGCGAACGTATTTTTCAGATGTTTCAGCGGCTGCATGGCGTCACTAAATACACAGGTACCGGCGTAGGGCTGGCCCTCTGCAAGCGCATTGTCGAAAATCATGGCGGCTGGATAACTGTCCGGAGTCAACCTGACCAGGGAACCACTTTTACGGTATATTTGCCCGTCGAGATAAATGACGAACTGCTTTTCTGAGGCTCGTCCGCCGGCCTGCCGGACGAGCGGGAATTTCTTATTTTCTTAAACTCAACTCCTCTGTGCAACTACAAACTATTGATACCGGATTATTCAAATTAGACGGCGGTGCCATGTTCGGCGTGGTGCCCAAACCGCTCTGGAATAAGCTCAACCCGGCCGACGAGCAGAACCGCTGCACCTGGGCTATGCGCTGCCTGCTGGTTGAAGCCGGCAAGCGCCTGATGCTGGTCGATACAGGCATCGGCGACAAGCAGGACGAAAAGTTTTTCGGCCATTACGACCTCCACGGCGACGCCAGCCTGCTGGGCTCTATCCGGAAAGCCGGCTACTCCGAAGCCGATATTACCGACGTATTGCTGACGCACCTGCACTTTGATCATGTGGGCGGGGCCGTTCGCTACGATGCTACGCGCACCCGCCTGGAGCCGGTCTTCCCGAAGGCTACCTACTGGACCCACAGCCAGCACTGGAACTGGGCCGTAATGCCCAACCCCCGCGAGAAAGCCTCGTTTCTGAAGGAAAACATCCTGCCCCTGCACGATAGCGGCCAACTGAACTACGTCGATCAGGGCGGCTTTTCGTTTCCGGGCGCCGATCTCCTGTTCGTCAACGGCCATACGGAGAAGATGACGCTGCCCAAGTTCCGTATCGGCAATCGGACGGTTGTGTTTATGGCAGACCTGATTCCATCGTCGGCGCACCTTCCGATGCCCTACATTATGAGTTACGACATCCGGCCGCTGGAAACGATGGAAGAAAAAAACTGGGTACTGGAGCGGGCCGTGGAAGAAAACTGGATTCTGGTGTTTGAGCATGACCCGGTTGTCGAAGCCGCTACGGTGATGCCGACCGAAAAAGGAATCCGGATCAGGGAAAAAGGGCGACTGGCTGACCTGCTCTAGCTGAATCCAATGTGCTTACCGGCATCCCTATAACTTATCCACTCATTAATTCGTTTTAGAGGCAGTAACTTGGTACAGGCCAAAAGGCTGGAGAACGCTTATTTTGAAAGGGAGTTATGAAAGTTGGATTAGTGTTGTCGGGCGGAGGAGCCCGTGGAATTGCGCATCTGGGCGTAATTAAAGCGTTGCAGGAGCAGGGTATTCAGATTGACCGTATTTCGGGGACCAGCGCCGGAGCCATTGCTGGTGCTTTGTTCGCCAACGGCTATTCGCCGGATGAGATCCTGAAAATTGTGGAAACCTCTTCGTTTTTCCGGCACCTGCGGCCGGCCTGGAGCCGGATGGGACTGCTCCGGATGGATACCGCTATCGAATTGTACAAAAAGTACCTGCCCCACGATTCTTTTGAGGGTTTAAAAATTCCGTTGCACGTGGCCGCCGTCGACCTCAATGAAGGCGATCTGGAAATCTTTGATCAGGGCGAACTGATTCGGCCCGTACTGGCTTCGTGCTGCCTGCCCGGTTTTTTTGAGCCATTTTACATGAACAA
The DNA here is from genome assembly GCF_039541875.1 of Nibrella viscosa. Classification (NCBI taxonomy): domain Bacteria; kingdom Pseudomonadati; phylum Bacteroidota; class Cytophagia; order Cytophagales; family Spirosomataceae; genus Nibrella; species Nibrella viscosa. Next base: position 167,987 of record NZ_BAABHB010000002.1, read on the forward strand.
ACGGCAGTATGTAGATGGAGGAGTATTGAATAACCTGCCGGTCGAAGCACTGGAGAACAAGGTTGATTTTATCATCGGCTCCCACTGCAACCCCTTTCAGCTGCGGAAGCCGATAACGTCGATGCGGGGCGTTATCGAGCGGAGTCTGATATTGGGCATTCAGAGCAAAACAAAAGATCGTTTTGCCAAATGCAATGTGCTGATCGAACCACCTGAACTTGCCAATTTTGATGTGTTCGATGTGCGCCGGGCCAGAGAGATCTTCCGGATTGGGTATCAGTATACGCGGAAACTGGAGGTGCGCCTGACCGGAGCCGTGGCGGAAGTGTAAGCAGGCAGTAATCATTTTGGGGCTGCGGCTTTTGTAGGGGTTTGTATAATAAAAGATTAGTCCTATTAAACCCTTCTATTACGCTAGAGGAAAGCAACTATTCTGCTTTGGCTGTCGCTGTTTCTTGGAAAAGTTTAAAATTTGAAGTCACCTTTAGTTACTAATTTGTGGATTTGCGGATAAATAACTAGTAGTTTATAGGGGTTAATTAGAATTAAAAATGGGTTAAAACGCAAACGGCAGAATAATCATTGGCTGATTAAAAAATGTACCAATTTTTTGTATAGTTTTTTCTTCTGTTTATGTTTGTGGTAAGAAATTAGTTTTCTTAACCTAAAACTAAACGTAAATGAGGAAAAATCTACTGTTGAGCATGCTCTTGCTGTGCTCAATCTGGGCGACTGCATGGGCCCAAGAGCGCAAAGTTACCGGCAGGGTAACACTGGCTGAGGACGGAAGCGCAATGCCAGGTGTGTCTGTGGTCATTAAAGGGACTACGAAAGGAGCCAATACCGACGCCAGCGGTAATTACTCTATTGACGTACCGGCCAACGGCGGCAAACTGGTGTACAGTTTTGTGGGGATGGCCTCACAGGAAGTAGAAATTGGTAACCGCTCGGTTATTGATGTGAAGCTGGCGGCCGACACCCGGCAGCTCTCCGAAGTTGTGGTGACGGCTGTAGGTATTCAGCGCGACCGGAAGGCACTGGCCTATGCCATCACGAACGTTAAAGGTGATCTGCTCCAGCAACGGTCCGAGCCCGACCCCCTGCGGGCCTTAGCCGGTAAAGTAGCCGGGGTTAATATTATTGCCGGTGGTGGGGCACCGGGTCAGGCAACCAAGATCAACATCCGGGGGAACAACTCCTTTACCGGTAATAACCAGCCGCTGTTTGTCGTAGATGGTATTCCGTTCGACAACTCCTCCAACAGCGCCGGTTCTAACTTCAACAACAACAGTGTTATCTCCAACCGGGCTTACGACATCGACCCCAACAACATTGAGTCGATGACCGTGTTGAAAGGGGCGGCTGCTTCTGCTCTCTACGGTTCACGGGCGGCCAACGGTGTAATTGTGATCACGACCAAATCCGGTAGTAAATCGGCCAAGAAAGGGCTGGAAGTAACCTACAATGGGTCTTACTCTACCGAAAAAATCTCAACCATCCCGGACTATCAGAATACCTATACTCAGGGTTCAAACCAGACTTATAATGGTGGTTTCATCGGAAACTGGGGTACCGTATTCCCGTCGGAAGTGGATCGTGTAAACGCAGCGCTGGGTTTCAACCGATACACCAAAAACATCGTAGACGGCTATCCGGAAGGTACTGTTCCTCATCCGATTGTTGGCGTACCATATACCGAAGCGCGGTATAAATCAGTATTCCCGCAGTTTCTGGACGCAAATGGAAAGGCTATTCCGGAGCCGCTGGTTCCCTACGACATCATCGGTGGCTTCTTCAAGGAGGGTAAGGTGATCGAAAACGGGGTTAACATCAGCTCAACCGGCGATAAGACCTCGATCAACGCCGGTGTGTCGCGGATGCGCAACGACGGTATCATTCCGAACTCCAATACCCAGCGGACCTCCCTGAACTTTGGCGGTAACGCCACCCTGGCCAATGGCCTGGGTATTTCAGGTAATGTGAACTACGTAAATACCACGCAGCAGAGCCCACAGTCAGGTGCTTCTTACTTTACCGATTACAGCTCCGGCTCCAGCGGGTCTATTTTTGACCGTCTTTTCTATCTGCCGCGTAACTACAACCTGCCAGGGTATCCCTTCGAAAACCCTGTTGATGGTTCCAACGTCTTTTACCGGGCGCTGGACAACCCGCTCTGGATTGCGAAGTACAACCTGTACACCTCCAATGTAAACCGGGTGTTCGGTAATATGGCGCTGACCTACGATGTAACGCCCTGGCTGAACCTGGTGGCGCGTGGCGGGGTAAACACCTACAGCGAAACCCGCCGGAACAGTGTTCGCCCCGGTGGTACTACCTTTCCGCTGGGTAATGCCTCCCGCACGGAACTGTCGAAAACCGAAACGGACCTGACCTTCCTGGCAACAGCATCGAAAGATTTCGGGGAGCGCTTCGCCACGAAACTAATGGTGGGCTTTAACGCTAACGAGCGGAAATATACGCAAGCCAACCTGTTCGGCGATCAGATCATCGACCCGAACGTAACGACCGTGGGTGCCACCCTGAGCCAGAACGCGGGCGAATACAATGAGAAGCGCCGGCTGTACGGTATCTTCGGCGAATTGACCCTGTCGTACAACAACTACGCCTTCATCACTGCCAGCATTCGGAACGACCACTCGTCGACGCTGCCGAAAGCGAACAACAGCTACTACTATCCGGCCGTATCGGGCTCGTTCGTCTTCACGGATGCGATCAACATACCGAAGAATATCCTGAACTCCGGTAAGATCCGGGCCAACTACGCTACCGTTGGCCGTGATGCCGATCCGTACTCGGTATTTACGGCTTATAACCTGGGTCGTACCTTTGTAAACGCTACGGCGTTCTCAATTGCTACGCTGCCGTCGACACTAAACAATGCGAACCTGAAGCCGGAGTTTACCACCGAAACAGAGATCGGTACAGAACTGCAGTTCTTTAACAACCGGATCAATCTGGATCTGGCCTGGTTCAACCGTCAGTCGACCAACCTCATTGTGCCGCGCCGGATTCCAGCGTCAACGGGTTTCTTTAATGAAATTACCAACGCCGGTCGTATCGACAACAAAGGGATTGAAGTAGGCTTGACCATTATTCCGATCCGGTTACCGAACGGCTTCGAGTGGTCATCAACGGCTGCCTTTACCCGCCTGCGCTCTAATGTAGTTGATGCCGGCCCGTCCAATGAAATCTTCCTGGGCGGTACGGGTCTGTCGTCGCTGGGTACAATGCACCGGGTGGGTAACCCCTACGGTATGATCTTCGGAACCGTCAATGCCCGCGACGATCAGGGTAAGCTGCTGATTAACCCGAACTCAGGCTTACCGTTTACCCTGCCGCAGTCGCAACTGCTGGGGAACCCGGCCCCGGACTTTACCCTCGGCTGGACCAATACATTCTCGTGGAAAGGCTTTGCGCTGTCGGCCCTGATGGATTACCGGCAGGGAGGCAAGATCTTCTCGGCTACGGCGGCCTCGCTGCTGCTGCGCGGTCAGTTAAAGAACTCGGAAGACCGCGAAGCCATGCGGGTGATCCCAGGTGTGTACGGTGATCCGGCTACCTATAAGCCGATCCTGGGTGATGATGGCAAGCCGGTACGGAACACCATTCCGATGAGTGCCTTCCAGTACCACTTCTCCAACGGATTTGGTGCCTACGGTGCCGACGAAACCAACGTATACGACGCTACCGTGATTCGTTTGCGGGAAATAACACTAGGGTACAACGTGCCCAGATCTTTTCTGCAAAAGTACCTGAAAGTGTTTGGCTCCCTGCGGGCATCGGCTTCTGGCCGGAACTTGTGGTTCAAAGCACCCAACATGCTGCCGGGTCTGAACTTCGACCCCGAAGTGCTGGCCAGCTACCCGGACCTCAACATTCAGGGTTTCGATCTGGGCGCTGCTCCGTCTACGCGTCGTTTTGGTCTGAACCTGACCGCTTCGTTCTAATCCAGAGCCCATCTATTTAACTGATATTTCCAATGAGTAAGAAACATACAATTTCAATAAAAAGAATGCTGATAGCCGGATGCGTCCTGCTGGTGAGTTCCTGCCAGATGACAGACCTGGATATCAATACTGATCCAAACCGTCCGGCGCAGGCTTCGTTGCGGCTATTGGTACCCACGGCCGAGCTGGCAGCTGTAAACTCGGCGGTGGGCATTATTAATAATGCTTCCGGTTTTGCCGGTATGATGAGCAGTGCCGATAGTTATGACCTCAGCAATAACTCGTATAACGGTACCTGGAACGCGTTCTACCGCGATATGCAGAACGTAGAAGAACTGCTGAAGGCTACAGAAGACGGCAAAAACCCGGTATACCGGGGTATTGCCCTGACATTAAAGGCCTATGCCGTGGGCAATATGGTGGATATGTTTGGGGACATTCCGTACTCCCAGGCCTGGAAAGGAAACAATCCGGCCGTAGATAAGTCGGTACCGTTCGACAAAGACGCCACAATCTACGAAGACCTGCTGAAACTATGCGATCAGGCGGTGGCCGAGTTTGCCAAGCCGCAGGCCGTAGCCGTGTCAGGTGACTTCATCGGCAGTGGTAGTGCCGTTACCTGGACACGACTGGCGAGAACCGTCAAGCTTCGGCTGCTGCTGAATTCGCGTAAAGGCCGTACCAACGGCAATGCCGAACTGAAAGCGGCTTTCGATGCGGGTGGGTATATTACTACCGCAGCGCAGGATTTTATTTACCGCTATTCAACCCAGATCTCTCCGCAGGATGATCGCCATCCCTGGTTCCGTGGTCCGTATACCGGTACAGGTGACCCGACCTATATCAACCATCAGCTGATGGGCGAGATGCTGCTGAATAAAGACCCGCGTCTGCCGTTCTACTTCTACCGGCAGGCAACCCGCACGCTCGATCCGAACAGCCCGACCGACCGGGGTACGATCCCGTTCGGCGGAACGTATCTGCCCTTGCGGGCCTCGTTCCTGTCGGAGTATAAGAAAGCGTATTACGATGACAAGCAGGACCCAACGGCCGCCGACATTCTGTATCTTTCCGGCTTTTTTGGTCGTGACCGCGCTGATAATACGGGAGCTCCGGCCGATGGCGCACTGCGGACTGCTCCCGGCGCTTATCCGGCAGGTGGTTTTTACTCCGGCCGCGAAATTGCTGCCCGGGCGCTAACCGGTAACAACGCCGGTGGAGCTGGTATCTGGCCTCTGATTACAAGCTGGAACGTAAAGTTCTACCAGGTAGAAGCGATTCTGGACGGAACCGGCGTATCGGGCGACGCAAAAGCCTTGTTTGAAGCAGCCATGCGCGAGCAGATTGCCCTGGTGGTCAGCACGGCGCAACGGGTAGATACCCGGTCGGTACCGCCGACGGCAGCCGCCATTACCGATTACGTAAACGCCTGGCTGAAACTGTACGATGCTGCCCCCACTAATCAGGCTAAGCTGAACGTCGTAGCCAAGCAAATCTGGTTCTGTAGCTGGGGACAAGGGCAGGAGGCCTGGAATCTGATGCGTCGCACGGGCTATCCGGTACAGGGTCCATTCCGTACTCTCTCCGTCGGTATTCAGGCTCCGCTGCTGAAGCCGCCCCGTCAGTACGCCCTGCGTCTGCCATATCCGTCGCAGGAGGGTAACCTGAACCCGAACGCTGCGAAATATGTCTCCGATATTATCTTTGACCGTGATCCGGTGTTCTGGGACAAAACAAAAATTAAGTGGGAATTTTAAGTAAGCAATTTCGTTCCGGCCGGCAACCGGTCAGGAAGCCGGCCGGACAAACCAAGATAACTTGTATGAAAAAAATAGTAACCTCCATTGTTTTCTTCGGGCTGGTAGCGCTGTTTGGCTGCCGTGATGAATCCCTTAATCCATTACCGGGTTGGGAGCCGGGCGTTCACGGATTTGGTGTGTTTGCCGATGTTGCCGAGCCTAAAGACGGTGCCGGCTCTAAGCCTCATATTGCCGATAACGCCAGGAATTTTACCAAGACCGATCAGGATAAGGATGCCGCTAAAGTAAACTTTAAAGTTCGCTGGGTATCGCTGGATAATAAATTGACGGTCAATAAAATTGAGATTGTCGTTGACATGATCGAAAGCTACACGGATACAGATGGTAATCCCAAAACAAATAACGTGGGCGGTGGCGGAAAAGTAATAAAGACCATTACCCCGGCAGCCGGTAACCGGCAGTGGAATACCTTTAGTATCAGTCCGCAGGAAGTTTACAATGCGTACAAAGATGCTACGTTCAAATACGATAAGGTCAATGCGGTGCCGGTGTTCAATAACCCGAAAAACCCGCGTCTGGCCGGAGCATGGTTTAATACTACCGACAGGTTTGTGATGGTGTGGCGGTTGTACACGACCGATGGACTGGTCTTCAAAACCTTTAACTCCGACAGTATCTGCGGTGATCCGACGCCGTATTCACAGGCATCGGCCAACTGTCAGTTGGTCTGGACAGTTCGGTAAGCTGGTATATTTTTGTTGTTGCCATAGCGGATTCTCCGGAGTCCGCTATTTCTTTGTGGGGGTGAGGAGGAGGAAGGGAGTAAGGAGGAAAGGAGTAAGGGATGAAAGGAGATAGCCAAAAGGGGTTTAAGATAGTGACGCTTATTCGAATAAGCCAGAAGATCGGCTTATGGGTGTTTGCGGCTTCAGCCTTTGCTCAGCAGCCGGTTACGTATCAACAGCATGTTCGGCCCATCATCCTGAAGAACTGCGCCACACCCTGCCACCACCCCGACGGGGTGGGTCCGTTCAGTCTGCTGTCGTACCAGGACGTGGCCAAACGGGCGAAATTTATTGCAAAGGTGACGCAGATCCGCTACATGCCACCGTTTCCCGCCGACCGCACCTTTCAGCACTACGCCAACGAGCGGAGCTTATCGGAGCAGGAGATCGACCTGATTCAACGATGGTATGCTGCCGGAGCGCCGGAAGGTGCTGCGCAGGGCGCAGGAGGCAGGGTGCAGGAGAGTAAGGAAAAAAGTCAGGAGATCTGGGAGGAGGGGCGGAAGCCGGATCTGGTGCTGAAGATGAGCCGCGCGTACGATATCAAAGGCGATGCGCGGGAAGACTTTCGCTACTTTCACGTGCCGATGAACCTGAAGCAGGATGTGTACGTAGAAGCCATCGAATTTATTCCCGGCAACCGCAAACTGCTCCACCATAGCCGCCTGATGGTCGATTCGACCGGTACGATGGCCGGCATTGACGGTATGGCGGAGGACGATCCGAACCTGCGCCGGTTTCAGCAGACGCCCCTGGCCGATGCCTTTCTGTACGGCTGGGTGCCGGGCAATGACCGGGTAACGTTCCCCGCCGGCACTGCTAAACGAATCAGGGCGGGCAGCGACCTGATTCTGAACATCCATTACGCCCCGGCGGCTAAACCCGAAACCGACCAGTCGGAAGTACGGCTGTATTTTGCGCGTAAACCCGTGCAGCGCATGGTACAAACGCTGACGCTTACCGAAAACAATATTTCCAATCAGCCATTCCTGCTCCCCGCCAATACCAGACCTGAGTTTTTCATGAGCTATGGCCCCCTGCCGGAGCCTGTTAAGCTGATTTCGGTACTGCCGCACATGCATATGCTGGGCCGTACGTTCAAAGCCTTCGCCATCACCCCCGACGGCGAAGCTATCAACCTTATCAAAATTGACAACTGGGATTATAAATGGCAGATGACCTACCAGTTCAGCCAGTTGATCACCGTTCCCAAAGGCTCCGTCATTCTGGCCCAGGCCACCTACGACAACACCGCCGGCAACGACCTTAATCCTAACCGCCCCCCCAGAGATGTCGGCTACGGCTGGAACTCCACCGACGAAATGATGAACCTGGTGCTATACTATGTGAATGAGTGAACGAGTGGGCCAGCATTCGCTCGTTCACTCGTTCACTCGTTCGCTTATGAGGCAGCCTACGGCTTTGGTGCTGGCGGTAAGAATGGGCTGGCCGGTCAGAACGGCGTCGAGGGCTTCCTGAAGGTAATGGCGGGTGGGCTCCCGGCGGTACTTGCCGAGGTCGACAAACCAGTCGTCGATAGCTCCCTGATACATTACAATTCCTGCCTGATTTACTACGACCGCTTCGGGAGTGACGTGCGCTTTGTACTGCTTGACCAGATAGTGCCGGGGGTCGGGCCGGCCGGTGAACGGGAGGTTGTAGACCTGGTGGAAACGCCTGATCGTTTTCGGGTTATCGGTGGGGGAGGGGTATATGCTAAGGAACTGAATACCGGCCGGCGCGTAGCGCTTATGCAAGGCGGCCAGCCGGCGGGTGTACTTCTGTGAGATGGGACATTCGGTATCCAGAAAAACAATTACGGTAGCTGGGGAGTTACCTCTGATATAGACACCATTTTTACCTGAATCAAACTTCTTACAAAAATGAAAAACACTACTCAACGAACCAAAAGACTGACCGCTCCCCAGCAAAAAAAGCACGACGAGCACTTTCGTCAAGTGACGACCGCTAGAGGTTGTAAGTAAGCGCTGCATAGATAATCAATTCTTCTTGTTAATACCTGGTACCGGTTGCATCTAGCCGGGCCCGTTTGCTGTTTATTAATAGTTTATTTAATCTAACAAAATGTTATGAGGAAACGCTTTTTACTAAGCATTATTTCTCTCATGGTGCTGGTGGGTGGTGCGGTAGCCCAACCCTTACGTGTAACCGGGAGAGTGACATCGCAGGAAGACGGTACCGGATTGCCGGGCGTGAGTGTAGTTGTGAAAGGAACCCAGCGGGGTACAACGACGGATGCGAATGGTACATACACCATCGAAGCGGATAATAATGCTACTCTGAGCTTTAGTTTTATCGGCTATACGTCACGGGACATACCAGTCAATAACCGGACCGCCGTTGATGTCGTTCTGTCGTCCGATACCCGGCAACTAAGCGAAGTCGTGGTAATCGGTTATGGTACCGCGCAGCGTACCCGTGTGACATCCTCCATATCCTCCATCGGTGGGCAGGCAATCGCTAATCTGGCCACACCCAGCTTCGATCAGCAACTCGCCGGGCGGGCTGCTGGGGTGCAGGTGACCATTCCGTCGGGTATTATTGGCCAGCCGCCCATTATCCGCATCCGGGGTACCAACTCCATTACGTCGGGTACGCAGCCGCTGATCGTGGTGGATGGCGTGCCTATTATTACGGGTAACCAGAGCGGGGTCACCTCCACAAACCCACTGGGTGATATTAACCCGCAGGATATTGAATCATACGAAATTCTGAAAGACGGCGCGGCAACGGCCATCTACGGCTCGCGGGCCGCCAACGGGGTGATCCTGATTACCACCAAGCGCGGCCGAAAAGGAGCCGGCGTTAAAGTGAACCTCGACATCCAGGGCGGTTTTACCCGGCCTATCTCCCGCTTTGACCTGCTGAATGCCCAGGAGTTTGTCAACATCGCTAATGAGAAGTTCACCAATGCCGGTCTGCAACCACAGGCGCGGCTCGACTCGGCCAACACCAATACCGACTGGCAGGAGCAGATCTTCCGGACGGGCTTATCGCAGAACTACAACCTGAGCGTAACGGGCGGTAGCGAACGCACCAACTATTACTATTCGCTGGGGTACAACAACATTACGGGTGCCATCCGGCCGAATGCGCAGAATCGCTACTCGTTCCTGACCAATATTGACCATACCGTTAACCGCTTTCTGACAGTGGGAGCGAAGGTACAGGTGGCCCGGACGCAGAACACTGGTCTGAATACCGGCTCCAACGCCCTGTCGGGCAACATTGCCAATGCCGCCCGTTTGTTTCCGAACGTACCCATATACAGAGCCAGCCACCCGACCGGCTACAATATTTCGCCGGACGGGGCTGTACTGGGCAACGGGGCTAACCTGCGGAACATCGATAACAACTACACCAACATCGCCTTTGTGCTGGATAACAACATCTTCCAGGCCGCTACCAACCGGGCACTGGCCAACGGGTATCTGCAGCTTAACTTCACCGACTGGCTGAACTTCCGGACGCAGATCGGAGCCGACCTGACCAGCCTGCGCGACTTCCTGTCGTACGACCCGCGGCATGGCGATGGCCGGGGCTCCAACGGAGTAGTTAGCCGAACCTCGCGGGAACTGACCCGCTGGAACTGGCAGAACCTGCTGAACTTCGACCGGGATTTTGGTCCGCACAACTTCAACGTAACTCTGGGGGTCGAGTACCAGAAAACGACGGTCTCGTCGTTTTCGTCGGGCGGTCAGAACTTCTCCGATCGATTCTTCCAGCAGAATGGTCTGGTTACGGGTACTTACGCTACCCAGACCTCCAGCGGTTCGTTTACGCCGACCGGCTTCGATTCGTACTTCGGTCGGGTTCTGTACAGCTTCCGCGACAAATACCTGCTCAGCTTCAGCGCCCGTAACGACGGTATTTCGTCGCTGCCGGTGACTAACCGGCGCGGTACCTTCCTGGGTGGTTCGGTGGGTTACCGGCTCGGTCAGGAAGAGTTCTACCGGAATTCCGGGGTAGCGCAGGTGATGAACGACGCCAAGATTCGGGCGAGCTATGCCGAGGTAGGGAACGTAGACATTGGCGCGTTCCCGTATGCCGGTTTGTTCTCGTCGGCGCAGTATGCTACGCAGAACGGTATCGGATATGGGCAGGCCGGTAACCCGGATCTGCGCTGGGAAGCCAGTAAAAAAATCGGGGTTGGTCTGGACCTGTCGTTCCTCAACAACCGCATTACCGGTACCTTCGACTTCTTCCGCAACAACATCGACGGCATTATTCTGGCGGCTCCCACGGCACCATCGCTGGGTATACCGGGTAACTCCATCAGCCGGAACGTCGGCCGGATGTACAACCAGGGCTTTGAGTTTGGGGTGAATATCAATGCCATTAACCAGGAAGGGTTCCGCTGGGATGTCAATGCCAATTTCACGACCATCAAAAACCGGATTGTGGAGCTGAACAAAAATCCGCAGGGAGTAGACCAGGATATTACCTTCACCTACACCATCAACCGGGTGGGGCAGCCGATCAGTTCCCTCTACGGCTACGAGTCGGCGGGCGTCAACCCCGGCAACGGCAACCCGCTGTTCCGGAAAGGCGACGGCCGGCTGGTGCAGCGGGACGTCAATACGGGTGGTTACTCCTTCTACGACCCGGCCAACCCGACTGTCACCACCAATACGCAGGGCGCAGCCTTAAGTTCGGTGGATATAGCCAACGGTGGTGACCGCCGGATCTTAGGCAATACGCAGCCTACATACTTTGGCGGTCTGACCAACTCGTTTAGCTGGAAAGGGCTGGACCTGGAAATTTTTGTCCGTTTCTCGGGCGGCAATAAGATCATGAACGTAACCCGGCAGGAAACACTGCTGAACCAGGACTTTAACAACAACGGTCGCGAAATCCTGAATCGCTGGCGGGCCGATAATACCAATACGGAGGTGCCGCGCCTGTATATCAACCGGGGCAATATTATCAACTTCAATGGGCAGACTATTAGCCGCTTTGTGGAGCCGGGCGATTTTGTGCGTATCCAGAACATCATTTTGGGCTATACGCTGCCGAAGACGTTGTTTAACCCGGGCGCTTCGTTCCCCATCAGCAGCATCCGGTTGTTTGCGCAGGTGCAGAACGCCTTCACGTTTACAAAGTACACCGGCCTTGATCCTGAGCTGAATTTTCAGCAGGGTGGAGATACAAACTTCAACCAGTTTGGCGTTGATTACAACTCGAACCCGCAGATCCGGTTCATCAACTTCGGCGTAAACGTAGGCTTTTAAAATCGTTTGAGGTTTGACGTTTAATGTTCAAGGTTAAAACGTCAAACCTCAAACCTCAAACCTTAAACGACTTTATGAATACATATAAACTGAGTACCATAGCCTTACTAGCGGGCTTGCTCACGGTAACGTCCTGTGATGTAAATAATCTGGAGCCGCAGAACTCCCTGTCGGAGACAACGGCCTTTCAGACCCCTGAGCGTATTGAACTGGCGGTGGCCGGGGTGTACGATGCGGCTCAGTCCGGGTTTTATGCGGGAGGAGCGGTACGCGGTTATCCGTTTGGAGCCGCGCACCTGGAGCAGGGCGATATGCGGGGTGAGGATATGATCAGTACGCAGGCGTTCTACGCCATTACGTACCAGAATACCTACGATGCCACCACGCCCAACAACGGGTTTTTCTGGCAAACTATTTACGCGATGATCAACCGCGCCAACGTCGTGATTCAGGGTTTGCAATCCGTACAGCCCACCGCGCAATTAACGCAGGCACAAATCAACGCATACATTGGGGAGTGTCGGTTTTTGCGGGCCATGGGCCACCATTTTCTGGTGGTTTATTTTGCCCGGCCATACGGCGACAATCCGACGACCAACCTGGGTGTGCCGTACCGAACCACACCGGTCACGGGCGGTTCAACTGTGGATCAGGCCGTGCAGCAGCCGCGCAATACGGTAGCCGAAGTGTACACGCAGATACTGGCTGACCTGGACTATGCCGAGCAAAACCTGCCGGTAACGCGTACTAACCGCATTACCCGCGCTACCCGCGGGGCCGCTATTGCCTTTAAATCACGGGTGCGGCTGCACCAGAATAACTGGGCTGAGGTAATAAAGGAGGCTGATAAGCTGGTTTCGCAGACCGCTCCGTTTACCAGTCCGATCGGTGGGTATCAGTTAACTGCCTCTCCGTACGGACCCTTCGGTCCCAATAACAAGAGCAATACGGAGGTGATCTTCGCCATTGAGAACAATGATGTCGACAATGCGGGGGTCAATGGGGCACCCGGAACCATGTACACGGCCGCTTCGCTGAACGGACGCGCTATTATTGCCATTAGCCCACTGCTGTGGAACCAGCCGTTCTTCCCGGCCAACGACATCCGGAAGTCGGATCTGATGGTAGCGAAAGACCCGGTTACCTCGCCGGGCCGGGGCGCTTATTTCAGCCGGAAGTATTCTGACCCGACCACCCGGACCGACAATGCGCCGATTATCCGGTATGCCGAGGTGCTGCTGAACCTGGCCGAAGCCCTGGCACGCACCTCTACGGGCGTCAACGAGCGGGCCGTTGCCTTGCTGAGTGCCGTCCGGAACCGGGCTGTGCCCGATGCTGCCAACCGGTATACAGCGGCCAGTTTTGCCTCCGGCACAGAGCTGGTAAGGGCCATTATCAATGAGCGCCGGATTGAGTTTCTGGCCGAGGGAATGCGTTGGCTGGATATTCACCGGCTGGCTCCTGATGCGGTATACAGGCAGGCACCCGGTATACCCGCGAAAGTAAGCAATGGTATTTCCGATTTTGGACCACTGTACACCAACAACCCGAATACAACATTTACCACGCAACCGGGTATTCCGTATAGCGATTACCGGTTTATCTGGCCAATTCCGATTGAAGAAATTGTAAATAACCCAACACTGGCCACTCAGCAGAATCCTGGTTATTAAATTTTTATAAAAAAACCAGAAGCCCAGGCAACGTTTTTGCCTGGGCTTTGTCTTTACAGAGCGTCCTATTTTAGCCTTGTTTTCCAGCGTTTTGGGCAATGATGCCTTAGAAAATTAGCATTATTGAGGAAACTACTTTCTTTTTATTTTGTACATTGCGGATTAAAAACCAATTAAAACACCATTTTATGAGGAAAACTTTATTACTCTTCGTGAGCCTTTTAGTGGTCCTAATCCAGTCGGCCATGGCTCAGGATCGCCGGGTAACGGGTAAAATCACCAGTGCCGAAGATGGTACGGTTGTACCGGGCGTAAACATTCAATTGAAAGGTACCAGCCGGGGTACCCAGTCTGATGCCAGTGGTAATTATGCCATCAGTGTGCCGGCGTCGGGTGGAACCCTCGTATTCAGTTTCATCGGTTCCATAACGCAGGAGATTTCCATTGGGAACCGGAGTACCATTGACGTGCAACTGGGCAGCGAAACGCGCTCGCTGAGTGAAGTGGTGGTGGTAGGCTATGGTACGCAGCAGCGCCGGGATCTGACCGGCTCTCAACTGACCGTGAAGGGCGATGAAATTGCCCGTCTGCCGGTGCAGACCTTCGAGACGGCACTGCAGGGCCGCACACCGGGCGTGCAGATTACTCAGGGGAGCGGTAAGCTGGGCTCGGCCCTGCAAATCCGGGTGCGCGGGGCGGCTTCTATCTCGGCCGGTAACGAGCCGCTGTACGTGCTGGACGGTATTCCCATCACCTCCCAGGATCTGAATACGACTAATAACGATCGCTACAGCCCGCTGGCCGATATTGACCCCAATGACATCGAAAGCATCGAAATCCTGAAAGATGCCTCGGCCTCCGCCATCTACGGGTCGCGGGCCTCAAACGGGGTGGTGTTGATTACCACCAAGCGTGGCCGGGTTGGCCGTACCAATGTGCAGGTTGGCTACTATACCGGTATCAGTACACCTACCCGCCTGCGGCAGTTTCTGAACGCAGCTCAGTATAAAGAACTTTTCAGCGAAGCCGCTACCAATATGAAGTACAATCCGGCCGAGGAGTTTGAAGGTGCCGGCCTGGATATTAACTCAACGTATGATTCTGATTGGGCCGGTCAGGCGTTCCGGACCGGGTCGATCAACCAGGCTAACTTTGGTATCAACGGTGGGAACGAGAAAACCCGCTTCAGCCTGACCGGTGCCCTCAACAATCAGGTGGGTATTATCATCGGTAACGATTTTAAGCGGAACAACGTCCGGCTTAACCTGGATCATTCCGTCAACAGCCGGTTTACGGTGGGTGCCAATCTGGCTCTGGCCCGGACCATCAACCGCAAGACACCGGGCGACAACGCGTTCTCGAACCCGGTGCAGTTGAACGCGCTGCCACCAATTCAGCCGATATACGACCCGAACAACCCGGCGCAGTACAACCGGCAGACCCTGTACTACAATAACCTGATCGAGATCGCTAATGCGTCGAACGTGGCCAATACGTACCGGACCTTCGGCAATCTCTTTGGCTCGTATCAGTTGGTGCCGGGGCTGACCTTCCGCACCGAATACGGCTTTGACTTTCTGAACCTGCAGGAAGAAATCTACCGCGGCCGGATTACCGAAGATGGTGCCCCCACCGGCTACGGCTATCAGGCGCAGACCCGCTCACTGAACTGGACCACCAACAATACGCTGTCGTACCTGAAATCCTTCGGTGAGCATAACATTGATTTGCTGGGCGGCATCACCTACCAGGAGCAGGATGTGCAGACGGTATCCAGCGAGGGCCGCGGTTTTCCGAATGACCGTTTTCAGAAGCTGGCCAGTGCCGCCCGGATTCTGAGCGGGAGCTCCAACCAGACGGGTTTCAGCATTCTGTCGTATGTTGCCCGCGCCAACTACAAATTCCGCGACCGGTATCTGCTGGGCATATCGGGTCGGGTCGACGGCTCGTCGCGCTTCGGGGCCAACAACCGTTACGGGTTCTTCCCGTCGATATCGGCCGGCTGGATTCTGAACGAAGAAGCCTTTATCCGGAACAACGTACCTTCGATCAGTCTGCTGAAGCTGCGGGCGAGTTACGGCGTAACGGGTAACTCCGAGATCGGCAACTTTGCCTCGCGGGGTCTATATGTGGCCATTCCGTACGCCGATCAGGCCGGTATCCGTCCGTCGCAGATCGCCAATCCGGATCTGCGGTGGGAAAAAAGTACCCAGCTTGATGTCGGCCTGGAGTTTGGTTTCCTTAATAACCGCTTCAACGGTCAGGTGGACTTTTACAACAAGGTCACCAACGATTTGCTGCTGAATGTGCCGCAGCCGGGTATCAATGGTTTCACCACCATTGCCCGCAACATCGGCAGCCTGCGCAACCGCGGTGTCGAATTCAGCCTCACGACCCAGAACCTGGTGCGGGAGTTCCGCTGGACCAGCAACTTCAACATTTCCTTCAACCGGAATCTGGTCACCAAACTGAACGTAGCGCCTATCCGGGTGAATTCCCGGTTCCTGAGCTACGTGACCGAAGGGCAGCCCCTGGGCGTATTTTACGGCAAAAAATACCTGGGTGCTGATCCGCAGAACGGCGACGCTCTCTACGAAGGTGCCGACGGCAAGCCGACCAACAACTACGCGGCCGCGCCGGAACTGTTTGTGGGTAACCCCAATCCGAAGTTTACCGGGGGCTTTACCAACAATTTCTCATACAAAGGTTTTGACCTGAACGTGCTGCTCCAGTTTGTGTACGGCAATGACATCTACAATGTAGCCGGCTTCTTCCAGTCGGTAAACGCCGATTATTTCGATAACCAGACCGTGGATCAGTTGCGTCGCTGGCAAAAGCCGGGCGATGTGACCGACGTACCGCAGGCCCGCCTGTACGAAGGTAACGGGGCCGGCGTATCGTCGCGCTGGGTGCAGGATGGTTCGTTTCTGCGGGTAAAAACGGCTTCGCTGGGCTATAATATTCCGAGCCGAGTAATCCGGAAAGCCTTTATCCAGTCGGCACGGGTATATGTGTCGGCGCTGAACCTGTTTACGTTTACGAAATACACCGGCTACGATCCGGAGGTAAACACCCAGTATGTCAACAGCGGCAACCAGCAGGCCAACATTGCCCTGGGGCACGATTTTTATACACCCCCCCAGTCGAAAACCATCACGTTTGGGGTCAACCTGGGTTTTTAGTAGCCAACGTCTGTTCTAATTTTCAGTTTAGTCTGACCCATGAAAAAAACATTCATAGCCATAAGTATCATGCTGGCCGTGGGGCTAACGGCCTGCAATAACCGTTTAGACCTGCAACCTCAGCAATCTATCGACGCCCAGACGGCCCTGGTAACAGCCCAGGACGTTGAAAGTGCCATAATTGGGGCGTATGGCGATTTGGGCAATGGAGCCCTGTATGGCACCAACCTGAACCTGCTGCCCGAACTGCTGGGAGCCGAAAATTACATCACCTGGCGGGGTACCTTTGCCGGCTACCGGCAAGTGGCGCAGCGGTCGATCCAGAATACCAATACGGAGGCCGAGCGGACCTGGCTCCGGGCGTATGCCGCCATCAACACGGTGAACAACGTGCTGGAGTCGCTGGATAAAGTGGCTAACGCTACCCTGAAAAAAACGCTGGAAGGCGAAGCCAAATTTATCCGGGGCATTCTGTATTTCGAACTGGTGCGGCTGTATGCTCTCCAGTGGGGGGCCACCGCCAACAATAGTCAGCCAGGGGTACCGCTGGTGCTGCGGGCTACGATCACCTCGGAGCAGGCGGCCCAAACGGCGGCCCGCAATACGGTGGCGCAGGTATACACTCAGGTAATCAATGACCTGACGCAGGCCAGCACGCTGCTGCCCAACGATAATGGCGCACGGGCCGATAAGTACTCGGCGCTGGCGTTTCTGGCCCGCGTGTACCTGCAGCAGAATGACTATGCCAAAGCCCTGACTGCTGCCAACCAGGTGATTCAGTCCGGTATGTTCCGGCTGAACCCGTCGGTAACCGCAGCTTTCCGGAACCGAAACACCGCCGAAAGTATCTTCGAGATCCAGCAGAACGATCAGAACAATGCCGGAACCTCCAACGACGGGCTGACCACCTTCTACGCCAGTCTGCCCGTCAATGGCGTAAACATTGGCCGGGGCGATGTGCAGGTAAACACGCCGTTTGTGAACCAGTACGACCCGGCCGATGCCCGCCGGACAGAACTGCTGTACATCGGCTACAAAGGTGTAAACCGGTACTATACCGGCAAGTGGGCCGATTTTGGGGCCAATATCCCGGTGATCCGCCTGGCCGAGATGCTGCTGATCCGGGCCGAAGCCAATTTGCGGCTGGGCAGTACGGTAGGGGCTACCCCGGCGGCCGACCTGAATGCCGTGCGTCAGCGGGCCGGCCTGGCTCCCATTGCCAGCCCGACGGTGGAGGACGTGCTGCGGGAGCGGCAGTTTGAACTGGCCTTTGAAGGGTTGCGAATTCACGATCTGCGCCGGACCCGCCAGAGCACCGGCACCTACGCCTGGAACGACCCCAAGCTGGTGCTGCCCATTCCGAAGCGGGAAGTAGATGCCAACAGCCTGCTGGTACAGAACCCAGGTTATTAATTCAGCTATAAAAACAAAAGGGGGTGAACAACAAAATGTTCGACCCCCTTTTTTTATGGTAAGTGTTGTAGAAAACGCTAAAATTTTAGAAGCCCATGTTTAAAAATAAACGTATATACATTAAATTATGGTTAAATCTATAGATTTGTGCTTTAAATCAAACTAACTATTTACCTATGAGGAGATTTGTACTTCTATTTATGGGCGTATTGGCAGTGCTGGTGCAGACTGCCCTGGCTCAGGACCGCCGGGTGACAGGCAGGGTCACCAGCAGCGAAGATGGGGGGGCTTTACCGGGCGTAAACATCCAGCTTAAAGGCACCAACCGCGGTACCCAAACGGATGCCAACGGTAATTACGCTATTAACCTGCCGGCCGCCGGCGGCACGCTGGTTTTTAGTTTTGTCGGACTAGCCCGGCAGGAGGTCGTTGTGGCAGGGCAATCCATCATCAACGTAGCCTTACGGTCAGATGCCTCTCAACTGAGTGAAGTGGTTGTAACAGGCTATGGCCAGAACAACCGTCGTGAGTTTGCGGGCTCCGTGGCCAGCATTCCGCCGGTCCGGATTAAAGATCAGCCCATTGCCTCGCTCGACCAGCTTCTGCAGGGTCAGGCTCCGGGTGTGCTGGTAATTGCCAATAGTGGCCAGCCAGGTTCGGCGGCTTCGATCCGGGTGCGGGGCTCGGGCTCGGTAAACGGCAGCAATACTCCGCTTTATATTGTGGATGGCATTCAGATTGAGGCTGCGGCTTTCCAGACGATCAACCCGCAGGATATCGAAACCATTTCGGTGCTGAAAGATGCCGAAGCAACGTCGATTTACGGGTCGCGCGGGGCCAATGGGGTAGTGGTTATCCAGACCCGGCGCGGAAAGGCCGGAAAAA
Source organism: Nibrella viscosa (assembly GCF_039541875.1). Taxonomy (NCBI): domain Bacteria; kingdom Pseudomonadati; phylum Bacteroidota; class Cytophagia; order Cytophagales; family Spirosomataceae; genus Nibrella; species Nibrella viscosa. The sequence goes on from NZ_BAABHB010000002.1 coordinate 186,905, forward strand.
CCCGAATCAGCTACGATGGGCAGTATGGTCAGTCCTATTTTCCGCGAAGCCGCCTGGAGTTGATGAACAGCAACGAGAAAATCAATTATGAACTACGCCGGGGCGGTACCGACCTGGAACGACTTTCGGCTGCCGACATCACCCAGCTGCGATCCATTGATACCGACTGGCAGAAAGAGATTTTCCAGATTGGCCGCACCCAGCAGCATCAGTTAAGCGCTACTGGCGGAAACGAGAGCGTGCTGTTCTACCTATCGGGTAACCTTTTCTCGCAAACCGGCACGGTCAAAGGAACCGACCTCAACCGCTACACCGGCCGCATCAACCTGGAGTCGAACAGCGGGCCGTTGCGGTTTGGCCTGAACTCAACAGTAGGTTATTCGATACAGAATTTCCAGACCGAAGCCAATACGGGTATTGCCTCACCGCTGAACGCCATTCGCTGGGCCAACCCGTACGAGAAACCGTATAACGCCGACGGGTCATACACGCAATTGCGTTCGGGCCAGCCTAACCCGGTGCGGGAACTGAACGAAACCAGCCGCCAGTTTAACGAACTGAAAACCGTAGCCGCAGCTTTTGCCGAGTACGATCTGCCTTTCCTGAAGGGTTTATCGCTGCGCACCAACTGGGGTGTCGACTACAGCAACCAGGAGCAGACCATCTACAACAGCCGCTTTGGGCAGGCCGGTACAGCCTCGGCCGTTAAGGGCCGGCAGGGCCGTCTGGCGCGGGATTTCTACAAATCTACCCGCTTCACTGGTACCACCTCCCTCAATTACAGCAACACCTTCGGCGATCATTCGGTCCGTGTTGGCCTGTACAGCGAACTGGTCCGGCTTAAATACGGTACCTTCGGGTTTACCGGTTACGGCCTGAGTGGGATTCTGCAAAACGAAGCGGGTATCACCCAGAACAACGCCAACCAGATTCCCGATACGCGGGGCGATGGTATCAGCAACGCGCTGCTGTCTTATTTCACTACGGCTACGTATGGCTTTAAAAACCGGTACTTTATCAACCTGAACGCCCGGCGCGACGGTTCATCGCGGTTCGGTTCGGCCTACCGCTACGCCAACTTCGGTTCGGTCGGAGCCAGTTGGGTAATTACCGACGAGCCGTTTATGCGGGAGCTTACGACCGGTGTTCTGAACAGTCTGCGCCTGAAAGCCAGCTACGGCTCGGTGGGTAATCAGGAGGGGATCGGCAGCTTTGCCTCACTGGCCATTTTCCAGGCAAGGGGCGCACGTACCAGCCAGACCATTTCTTCCTACGACGGCAACTCGACGGTTATCCTGACGCAACTGGAAAACCCGGAGCTGCGCTGGGAGCAGAAAAATACCTTTAACGTGGGTGTCGAGTTCGGCCTGTTCAACCGGCGCATTACCGGTGGGGTTGAGGTGTATAATTCGATCACCAAAAACCTGTTCCTGAACGATCAGCTTTCACGCACCACAGGCTTTAACTCCATCAACCGCAACATCGGTGAACTCCAGAACCGGGGTATCGAAATAGGCCTGAACACCATTAACGTACAGACTGGCGACTTCAGCTGGGAGACTAACATCAACTTTACCCTGAATCGCAACAAGATTCTGAAGCTGACCCCCACCACGCCCGAACGCGGTAATATTGCGGGTAATACCATCAACCGCATTGGGTATCCCATCAACAGCAACTGGCTGGTGGAGTATGCCGGCGTTGATCCGCAGACCGGTGCGCAGCAGTTTCGCAAGCCCAGTGGAGAGATTACCACTACCTACGACCCGAACGACGCCCAGATCTTTGGTCCCCGCGAAGCGCCTTATTTTGGTGGCTTTACCAACACCCTGCGTTTTAAGGGTGTCGAATTGTCGGCCCTGTTTACCTACGCCTTCGGTAACTACATCTACAACAACGACCGGTCCAACGTAGAGATTCCTGATTATTACGCCGACAACGTGTCGCGGGCCTTGCTGCGTGAGTGGCAGAAACCCGGCGACATCACCGACATTCCGAACCCGAATCTGCCCCACCAGACAGCCATTACGCACTTTCTGGAGAAAGGCGACTTTATGCGCCTGCGTAACGTGACGCTGTCGTACAACCTGCCATCGGAACTGATGCGCCGGGCCAAAATGGCCTCGGCCCGGTTGTTCTTCCAGGGACAGAACGTGCTGACGTTTACCAACTTCCTGGGCTTCGATCCGGAAATTACGGGTGGTCAGTTGACCGGTGCCCAATATCCGGCCCTGCGGACATTCACGGTTGGTGTGGGCATCGGATTTTAATGTTAACCATCGAACGTATCATGAAAAAATTATATGCTTTACTGCTGGGCGGAGGATTGCTGGTAAGCTCTTCGTGCAGTGACTTTATCGATCTGACCCCCACTCACTCACTCAGCAGCACGACCGTATTCGGCAAGCTGGATGATTTTGAGCCGGTGCTGAACGGCACCTATGCCTCCATGCGTGACCTGTACGCCTACGGGCTTTTCCAGTCGGTCATGCCCGATATGATGGCTGACAATACGCTGGAAACCACCGAATCGCTGGTCAACTACAAGGCCGTTACCGACTGGACGTATGCCGCCGACCAGCTTCGGGTGGCGGAGGTCTGGCGGTTCTCCTACCTGATGATCAATGACGCGAACCTGATTCTGCAGAACATCACGCAGTTTGAATCGACGAACCCGCAACGGGCGAACCGGTTCAAGGGCCAGGCGCTGGCTATTCGCGGTCTGATGCATTTTAACCTGCTGCGGTATTACGCACCTAACTTCGACCGGAACTCCACCGCGCCTGGTATTCCCATCAAGACCACGCCGGTGATTGAACTGCCCGGCCGCGCTACGGTGAAAGAAGTGTATGACCAGATTTACAAAGACCTGGAAGCCGCGCTGCCGCTCCTGAACGATGTCGATGCCGCCATCAACACCAACACCCGGCGCAGCCGCATTGATGCCGCCACGGTGAACGCCATACTGGCGCGGGTGGCGCTCTACGCCAAAGAATACGACCGGGCTATCACCTTTGCCACAGCGGCCATTACGGCCCGTCCGCTGGCGAGCCGCGCCAGCTTCCCCGGTATCTGGACCGATGCCAATGCCGACGAGGTACTTTTCTCGATCCAGTTCAACCCCGGCGAGGGCGGGCCGGCGCTCGACGTCTGGTCGCCGGCCACTAACCGGGCTCAGTTTGATCCCTCGGCCGAACTACTGAGCCTGTACGATGCGGCTAAAGATGTACGCTACACTTCGTATTTCACCCCTGGTGCCAGTGTGCCGGGTTCGGTAAACCGGGCTACCCGCGTGGTATCGACCAAGTACCAGGGCAAGGGTACCGCCCGCGACGGTGCGGTAAACTTCAAGGCGTTCCGGACCGGCGAGATGTACCTGATCCGGGCGGAAGCCCGCGCCCTCAGCAACCGGGCCACCGAAGCCCTGGCCGATCTGAATACCCTTCGGGCTGCCCGAATTGCCGATTTTACGCCCCGTACCGAAACCGGTCAGGCGCTGCTGGATGCCATTGCTACCGAACGCCGGAAAGAACTCTGGCTGGAGGGTCATCGCTGGTTTGACCTCAAGCGGACCACGCGGGTGGTGCAGCGGGTAAGTTGCCGGGCTGGTGTCGTATGTAACCTGCCCGCCAGCAGTCCCAAATGGGCCTGGCCGATTCCGCAGAACGAGCGGCTGGCAAACCCCAACATTGCGCAGAATGAAGGCTATTGATTTAATATACCTGTAGAGACGCAAAATTTTGCGTCTCTACGGCGTATTACCCCAACGGGCACCTGAGGTAAAAAATCGGGTGCCCGTTGTATATGATTTGAGGTGGTTTTTTTCGTTTAATACGTACTAAACTAAGTTTATTTCGGAGAATGCGGTATTTTCCGATTTTAATAGCATTCTTTACCAGATTACCTACTACTTGAGAGGCTTGCATGAACAACTATTACCCAAGAATTCTACTTCTGGTTTTTCTGCTGATACTCCCCGGTCTGCTGTTGGCGCAGGGCCGACGCATTTCCGGCCGCGTTACGTCGGCGCAGGACAACAGCACCCTGCCGGGCGTAAACGTGGTCGTGCGCGGCTCAACGCAGGGGGTTAGCACCGATGCTAACGGAAACTACAGCATTACCGTGCCCGGCGACAATACCGTGCTGCTTTTTTCCTCTATCGGCCTGGTTACGCAGGAGGTGACCGTCGGCAACCGCAGTATCATTAATGTGCAGATGCAGGAGGCCGTCAATGAACTTGCCCAGGTAGTCGTCACCGGCTATAACACCACCCAGAAAAAAGATATCACCGGCTCCATTGCGTCTGTCAGCAGCGAGCGGTTCAAAGAAATTCCCGTGGCCAGCTTCGATCAGGCCCTGCAGGGGCAGGCGGCCGGCGTGCAGGTCACCCAGTCGTCCGGCACACCGGGCGGGGGTATTTCGGTTCGGGTGCGGGGGAGCACGTCTATTTCGGCCAGCAACCGACCGCTGTTTATCGTGGATGGGGTGCCGGTGGAGGATGGGGCTTTAACCTCCATCGGCTACGGCGGACAGAATGACAACGCCTTCTCGCTGCTCAACCCGAACGATATTGAGTCTATGCAGATCCTGAAAGATGCCTCGGCCAAAGCGATCTACGGCTCGCGGGCGGCCAACGGCGTAGTGCTGATTACCACCAAACGGGGTAAGCTCAACCAGCCTACCACCTTTACCGCCGAGGTACAGCGCGGCCTGACGGAGGTAGTTCGGCGCCCCGATCTGCTCAACTCCAGCGAACTGCTCGAACTACAGCGCGAAGCGGTGATCAATGCCGGTCAGAATCCGGATAAACTCGGCCTGATTAAAGGCGTAACGGATGGAGTCAACACCAACTGGCTGGACATGGTCCTGCGCCGGGGGGTGTATCAGCAATACCAGCTTTCGTCGACGGGCGGTAATGACCGCACCCGCTTTTACGTGAGCGGTAACTACCGCGATGAAGAAGGCGTTCAGCTCAACAGCCGGTTTACGCGCATGAGCGGTACGTTTTCGTTCGATACCAAAGCTACCCAGCGTCTTTCGTTTGGGACCAACATGACCGTCTCGCGGGGTAAAAACTACCGGGTGGCCAGTGATAACGCGCTTAACGGCGTTTACTCCGGAGCTATCAACAGCCTGCCCTACAACTCGCCCTACGATGAGTTCGGCCGCTTATACGTGCCCGGCAACCCTAACTACCAGGGTTTTCCGAACTTCAACCCGGTGGCCGAAGCCCTGATGCCGCGCCAGCAGACCATCTCGGTAAAAATGCTGGGTGGTATCTACGGCGAATACGAACTGATCGAAAATCTGCGGTTCCGGTCCAAGGCCAGCATCGACTACAATAGCATCATCGACGATAATTATTACCCAACCTCAACGGCAGTGGGTGGCTTCAGTGAATCGGTCGGCCGGCGGGGCTTAGGCGTCTTTACCTCCTCGTGGGCGGCTACGTTTATCAATACCAACACCTTAACGTACAATACCATTCTGGCGGGTAAACACCGGATCAACGCGCTGGCGGGAGTAGAGGTGATTCAGCGGACCGACCGGGGCGGCTTTTCACAGGGCCGGATTTTTCCCAGTGATGACTTTACCTATATCGGCTCGGCGGGGGTGGTCGATGCCGGTAACTCCTACCTGGCCAACAGCGGTTTGCTGTCGGGATTCACGGAGGTACGGTACGACTATAATGAGAAGTACCTGCTGACGACCACCGCCCGGTATGATGGTTCCTCGCGGTTTGGCCGGTCACGCCAGTTTGGTTTCTTCCCGTCGGCATCGGTAGCCTGGCGGCTTTCCAGCGAGAAGTTTATGGAGCGGTTCCGCTTCCTGACCGACCTGAAACTGCGGGCCAGCTTCGGCTATACCGGTAACGAGCGCATTGGTAACTTCCAGTTTCTGGGCCGCTGGGGCGCTACCACTTACAGCGGAGCATCCGGCTTAGGGCCCTCAGCGCTCGCCAACCCGAACCTTCAGTGGGAGCGCACCCGCGAAGCCAATATCGGGCTGGACCTGTCGGTCTTTAACGGCCGGCTGAGCCTCACGGCTGACGCTTACAGTAACCTGACCGACAACCTCCTGTTTGCTCAGCCTATTCCGCTCACGACTGGCTTCGGGGCCGTACAGGGGAACATTGGTAAAGTGGCCAACAGGGGAGTAGAGCTGACTATATCCTCCGTCAATATCGATAACGGAAAAGTGCGCTGGAATACCGACCTGAACATCTCACGTAATCTTAACAAAGTAGTTGAGCTGGCCAGTACCGAGCCGCTGTACCGGGGCTACCAGGCCGATGGGGCTTCGGCCACCAACATCATTGTGCCGGGTCAGCCGCTGGGTACGTTCTGGGGATTGAAGTTCCTCGGCGTTGATCCGGCAACAGGCAACGCTATTTACGACGATGTTAACGGCGACGGACGCATTACGCCGGATGATGCCCAGATTCTCGGCAATGCCCAACCCAAGCTGTATGGTGGCCTGACCAACAAAGTCAGCTACCGGGGCTTCGACCTGAGTGTGTTCTTCCAGTTCTCGTACGGCAACCGCGTGCTGAACTTTACCAAGACCAGCCTGGTCAATACCGGATCCTCTATATCATTCAACCAGGGACGGGAAGCGCTGAAACGCTGGCAGAAACCCGGCGATATTACCAGTGTGCCGCGTTACGAGTTCGAAAACACATACAACAACTTCCACAGCAGCCGTTTTATCGAAGACGGCTCGTACCTGCGGCTGAAAAACGTCAGCCTGGGTTACAACATCGCCAAACGGTGGGTAAACCGGATTAAGCTGACCAACGCCCGTGTATTTGTGGCCGGCACCAATATCTGGACGTTAACCCGCTATACGGGCCCGGACCCGGAGGTAAGTACACTGGATGGCTCTACCTCCGCTCAGGGTATTGATTTCTTCACGTTGCCCCAGGTCAAATATCTTCAGGGTGGGGTTACGGTAACTTTTTAAACGCTACGCATGAAACGGTATTCACTTTATATTCTGCTGATGCTTCTGTCGGTAACGGCCTGTAAAGAGGTGCTGGAACCGACCCCTTACGATATCCGGATTGATGAACTGGCGCTGAAGCGGGCCGACGATGTGCCCTCCGTGCGGATTGGCCTCTACAGTGCGTTCCGGGGCATAGCCGCGTCTCTCGTTATTGCCGGTGATTTTACGGCCGATATGATCCAGCACAACGGTACGTTTTCGGATTACCGCGAGCTGGGTACCAAGCAGATCACCTCGACCAACGGCGTAGTCGGAGGGCTGTGGGGCTCTATCTACCGTACCGCCTACGTGGCCAATTTTATTCTGGAGCGCCTGCCGCAGGTAACGGGTGTATCCGAAGCGAACCGCAAGCAGGTTACCGCCGAAGCTAAGTTTCTGCGGGCACTGGCCTACTTTTACGGTGCCTATACTTACGGCGATATTCCGCTGGTGACTACTACCGATCAGGCTGCTAACAGCAACATACCGCGTACGCCGAAGGCGCAGGTGCTGGCCGCCGTACTGGCCGATTACCAGGCCGCGCTGCCCGACCTGCCCGTCCGGCCATCGGGAGGAGTCGCTTATGTGTCGAAGCAAACCGTATATGCGGCCATGGCCCGGTATTATCTCTACCAGAAAAACTGGCAGCAGGCCGAAACCAACGCATCGCTGGTGATCAGCTCGGGTCAGTTTACGCTGCCCGCCGATTTTGAAACCGTGGTGCTGCGGAATTTCACCAGTGAATCTATTTTTGAAGTTGGGTATACCATCAACGACGATGCCGGTACGCTGACCAACCTGTTTGTGACCCGGCGCGAGGTAATTCCCTCCAACCAGGTAGTGGCGGCTTTGGTCTCGAACGAGGCCGGTACGCGGGTGGCAACCATAACGTTCAACGCCCAGCAGCAGCGGGGTAACGACAACGGCTGGACCGTTCGCAAGTACGGTACGGCGCTGGAAGATAACGCCAACCTGGTCATTTTCCGGCTGGCCGAGATGTACCTGATCCGGGCCGAAGCCCGCGCCCAGCTCGGCCGGCTTACCGGTGTAAACGGGGCTATTGCCGACATCAACGTGCTGCGCACCCGCGCCAAAGCGCCGACCATCACCACCGGCAGCCAGTCGGACATTCTGCTGGCTATTGAGCGGGAGCGGGTATATGAGCTGGCGTTTGAAGGGCACCGCTGGTACGATCTGGTCCGTACGGGCCGGGCGCAGGCGGTTATGTCGGCGTTTTCGCCCAACTGGAACAACCGCTACGAACTCTGGCCTATTCCGCAGAGTGAAACGCAGCGCAATCCGGCCCTGCGGGGCGCTCAGAACCCGGGGTATTAATGGAATGATGACTGATTAATGATGAATGAAGAATGAGAGCAAATAGCCTATTGGTTGGGGTGTTTATTGTGGTGGCGGCAGTGGCGGGTTTGGCCGCCTGCGAACAACTGGATGTTGACCGGACCTTTGCCGGGCCGTACCACGTGCGGTTTACCGATACCACCCTGACCTACAAAGAAAGTTATAGCAAGCCGATTTCTATTCGGGTGCATAATGCCGGGCCGCAGTTGGACCAGCCTATTACGGTTAATTACACAGTAAGCGGTACCGCCCGCGAAGGCCGGGACTACTCCATTGTGGGCACAAAGGGCACGGTGGTAATACCCGCGAAGCAGAGTTTTGGCGAGATTCAGGTGCGGCTTATCAACAATGCCAATAACATTCTGGAGTCGCAAAATGTGGTCTTTACCCTGACGGGCGTTCAGCCCAGTACCTTACAGGTCGGTTTCGGGCAGGAAAAAAAGATCGGGAAGCAACTGACCCTGACCATTCAGGACGATTGTCTGCTGAGCGGCTTCTACACCGGTGTAAACCGGATTCAGAACCAGACGATTTCCGTTCCGGATGTGCAGATTACCAGCATCGACTGCCGGTCTTACCGATTGTCGAACTGGAACCTGGGCCTGCTTTACTATAATGCTTTCAAACCGACGCTTACCTTTATCGACAACGGCGATAATTCCCTGACAATTCCGGCGCAGGCGAATGAGTACCTTGGCTCAAGAGATACCATTCGGGGCAATGGCTCCTGGAACCCCCGCGACCGGCAGATTACCCTTAACTTACAGTTGAGACTACGGCGCACGATAGCGGGTACACAACGGGATACCGTTGTTGTCTTTAATCAGGCGCAGACGTACATTCCCCAATAGGCCGTTTTAAATGAAAGCAGTTATATGAAATCTTTGATACTAAACCTGGCAGTCCTGATCACCCTGACGGGGCTGCTTTCCGGATGCTCGGAGCGTATTGAGCCGAAGCCCGTAACATACAGCCAGCTGCTGACCGGAACCGAGAAAAAGGCCTGGCGGCTGGTGTCTTACCAGGAAATAGACGAAGGGCAGGCCTACCCGGTTGTCGGCGTTCAGCAGTATGTTACGCAGGTGCTGGGCGCTAATCTCTGCCTGGCTGATCTACAATATGTGTTTTATGCTAACGAGGAGCACCGGTACGAGGTGTTGCAGGGTGCGAATAAATGTAACGCCCAACTGCCGGATGTGCTGATTACCGATACCTGGGCGCTGGTCAATTCCAATGCTACGCTGGAGTTTTTTTTCCCGCTCGTTACCGATCAGGCTTATCCGTTTGTTATCAAGAACCTGACGGATCGGGTGCTGACTATCGAACTGTATTACCAGGATATAAACGTGAGCGAGCGCTACACCTTTAATGCCGTAACGACAAAATAAACCGGCTGCTTCTGATTAGCGGCCTTTTATGTCGGCTTACCGCAATCTGCTCCCTCAGTTCAACAGCACTATGGTACAACGATTACTTTTCTTCCTGCTTGTTTTTACCTTTTCGTCCGGCTTGCGGGCGCAGACACACACGCACAACCATACCGATGAGCAGTGTGCCACTATGCAGATGGATAGCCTGCTGCGGGCACGGTATCCTCAGCTTGGACCGCTGAACGACTTTGAACAGGCGCTTCAGCGCAAGATCAAAGAAATTCAGGAGCGGCAGCGGTCGGGGCGAGTGCTGGCTGAGGTGATTACCATTCCGGTTGTCGTGCACGTTGTACACAACGGGGAGGCTGTCGGCACCGGCCGTAACATCAGCGACGCGCAGGTGCGGGCCCAGATCGAGACGCTGAACGAAGACTTTCGCCGGAAGCCCGGTACCCGGGGGTTCAACGACAATCCGGTGGGGGCCGATATCGAAATCGAGTTTTGTATGGCGGCTGTTGGTCCACAGGGCCAAACGCTGGCCGAGCGGGGTATTGACCGCGTAAGAGGGGCTCAGGCGAGCTGGACCCGTGACCAGATTGAGGGGCAGCTGAAGCCCTCTACGTTTTGGGACCCGGATAAGTATTTCAATATCTGGGTTGTTGATTTTGCGGCTTCCGACTCCCGGCTATTGGGTTACGCGCAGTTTCCGAGCCAGTCGAGCCTGCCCGGTATTCCCAACAGTGGCGGACCGGCCAGTACCGATGGGGTGGTGGTCCGGTATCAGTCTTTTGGTAATGCCGAAAAAGGTAATTTCCCGGTAATGCAGGCTCCTTACAACCTGGGCCGTACTCTTACGCACGAAGTAGGGCATTGGCTGGGGCTGCGTCATATCTGGGGCGATGCCAACTGTGGCGATGATTTTGTGGGGGATACGCCCCCTCAGGCGTCCGAAAGTCGAGGCTGTCCGGTGGGCCGAGTTAGTTGCGGAGCCGTCAATATGGTGCAGAACTACATGGACTATTCTGATGATGCCTGCTTCAACATCTTTACTATTGGACAAAAACAGCGGATGCGGGCGGTGATGGAGATTAGTCCCCGCCGGGCTACGCTGCTGACATCCAATGTTTGTGGTTCCCTCGTGGCGAGCCGCCCGATTCCAAATTTCCGGGCCGATACCCGCCGGGTACTGCTGGGTGGCACCGTACGTTTCAATGACCTATCGGGTAACTTCCCGACCGCCTGGGAGTGGACCTTTGAAGGAGGTACCCCATCCACCTCGAACGAACGAAACCCCATTGTAACATACAATCAGCCCGGTCGTTACCGGGTAAGGCTGGTCGTCCGCAACAGCGCCGGGCAGTCGGACCCACTCGTTCGTGAAGAGTACATCGAAGTGTTAAATATAGGTCTTTGTGGGGAGGTGAGTAATTTCAACGGGACACCTACGGTTCTCAGGCATCCTGTACCAACCGTTACGGGGTATGCATCGGGTCAGAACAGCCGGCGCATCCGGGCGGTATCGGAATTTTTTGAGAATCCGTTCGGCTACACCAACCTGAGCGGGGCCTCACTGCGGTTTGGGGTGGCCAAAGCGGCTACCGGAGCCGCTACCGAATCTACCGTGCTGGTCACGGTCTGGAATGCCCGTGGCTTCCAGAACGGACCGGGGGCCATTCTGGAGCAGAAGGAAGTGCCGCTGCGGACCATTCTGGATGATGTAGCTAATAACCGGCCTACATCAGTCACCTTCGACCGCAATGTTCCGCTGAGCCCGACCGTAACGGGTCTAGGATTTCACGTGGGCGTTGAGTTGAAATACGCTCAGGGCGATACGGTAGCGCTGGTCACCACCCGAAACGGAGAGTCGCTGTTTGCTACCTCCTGGTTCCAGAGCCAGAACGGAGACTGGGCTCGCTTTACAGACAGTCTGGGTCTGAATATTGCCCATAACATTTCGGCTCGTGTGGGGATGAAACCGTCGGTGCAGATATCGGCCTCCTCGCTGTTCGTCAACCCGGGCGAAGCCGTTACGCTCAGTGCCCGTGGGGCCGGCGTGTTTAACTGGGGGCCGGCTACTACGCTGAGTTCTACCCTGGGACCACAGGTAATTGCCCGGCCTACCGTAACGACGTCCTACACCGTAACCGGCACCGGTACTGATCTGTGCGAGTCGACAGCCACGGCGCGGGTCTTTGTCCGAGCCGGGCAGGTGACCTCAGTGCCACCGCCACAAGCTGAACAGGCCCTGACGCTTACGCCGAACCCCAGCCATGGCGAGGTAACGCTGTCGCTGCGCAACGCCCTGCGCGGCCCGCTGACGCTGACGGTCCGAACACTAACAGGAGTCGATCTGATCAGAGAAAATCACCAGAAAACGGCCGACGCCTTCGATCGCAAACTTGACCTGCGAACGTTGCCCGGCGGCATGTACCTGCTTGACGTTCAGGTGGGCGGCCAGGTCTTCCGGCAACGAATGGTGAAAAACTAAGGTTGGCAACTCCAGTTAATCAATAAGTAGGCTTTCTGGTTAAACTTTGCGCCTTACCGCTTATCTAAGAGGTTGATTGCCTGACTAGCGGCAAAATACCCGCCGATGGCAAGCGTTTATATAGGGCAAGTAAACACCAATGCTTATGAAAACCGCACTACGCTGGCTATGGATACTCGTTGTTTGTCCGCTCTGGGCCCAGGCGCAGGTACAGTACGTTACCGAACGGCCCAGAGTAGAAGAGGCAAACGACCCGGATGTGACTATTCGCCGGATTGAGCTGACCGACCGCTACACCGTTATTTACATGACGTTCTACCGGCGAAGTCAGCAGGCTCCGCCCTATCGCCGGCAGAGTCCAAACCGCTTGCCGTTTCCCTTCCCGCAGGAGAGTATTGAAACGACGACCATCAATTTTCAGCCTTCGTCGCGTCTCTACGCTAACCAGGGAGAGCGGTCGTTCCGGTTTATCCGGGCCGAGAACATTCCCGTTACCGAACGCCGGGGGGTCAGGCCCGGTGAGCAGGTCGATTTTGTGGTGTATTTTGAGCGACTCGAACCCGGTATTGAGATCTTTGACCTGTTTGAGTGCAACGACTCGCGGGGGAATATCTGCTTTAACTTCTACGGTGTTCACGTTAACAACCCATTGCGCCGGCAGCCGCAACCGCCGGCCCAGCGCCAGCCGCAACGCCCGGCTCCCCGTACCCCGGCTCCGGAGCCAGAACCTCGTGTTGAGCAGCCGCCGGTGACCGTAACGCCCACTACGCCCGAACCTGTGGCACCGGCTACCGTATCCATCCGGGGGGTAATCCGCGATGCCAAAACCCAAAAGCCGGTGCTGGCGACAGTTTCGTACCAACTGCTGACCAACGACCGGCCACTGAGCGATACCGTCCGGAACGACTGGCAGAACGGGAGCTACCGCATTGCCGCCCGGCCTATTTCCATTTACGCCGTTTCGGTGACCGCGAAGGGGTACCTGGGCCTGAGCGATACGCTGACGACTACCCGGACGGATCTGGTGCGGGATCTGGAGCTGACACCGATTGAAGAAGGGACCAAGGTAACGCTCCGGAACATTTATTTCGATGTGTCCAAGTATGATCTCCGTTCTGAATCGTTTCCTGAACTGGATCAGTTGGTGAGCCTCATGCGCGACAATCCAACCATGAAGATCAGGCTGGAAGGACATACTGATATCGTCGGCGACTTCGATGCCAACCTTGAACTGTCGCGCAACCGCGTAAAGGAGGTGAAAAGTTATCTGGTCTCCAAAGGCATTGATGCCGGCCGAATTGATACGATTGGGTATGGGGCCTCACGGCCGATCAACAAAAACGCTACCGTAAAAGAGCGGCAGGAGAACCGTCGGGTAGAGATGGTGATTACGCAGAAGTAAGCGCTCCGGCTTCCAAACAATCAAAACGAACACGCCGTTATCAGCCTGTACATCAACGTTACAGCTATGATAAAGAAAGGAGATCAGGTACGCTGGAAATGGGGTGCCGGACACGCAGAAGGTAAGGTAGTAGAAGTTCATCACGAAGAAGTGGAACGAACCATCGATGGCAAGCAGATCAAACGCAACGGCTCTGGCGATAATCCGGCGGTTTTGATTGAGCAGGACGACAAGCAGCGCGTGCTGAAGTTAGCCAGTGAACTGGAAACGAAGTAAGCAGAGATTAATGTTTTAAACCCGACGGCAACCCGTCGGGTTTTGTTTGGTATGAAACCAGACGTTGATCTGAAAGAGGTCCTCAGCCGCATAGAAGCGGCTATAAAGCCGTATCCCAAAGCCGCCATGTTCGAGCTGTATGAGCGCGGTTATACCTCGCTGTTCGAGCAGTTGATCGCCTGTATTATCTCTATCCGCACCCTCGACGAAACCACCATTCCGGTCAGTCTGCGCCTGTTTGCCGTAGTCCGTACTCCTAAAGACCTGCTGACGCTGAACGCAGTACAGCTAACCGAACTACTGCACGGCTGCACCTATCCCGATCAGAAAGCGTACACCATGCTTGGTATTGCACAACGGGTAACAGAGGAGTTTGGCGGTATATTACCAACAACATATGAGCAATTGACCAGTTTCAAAGGCATAGGGCCGAAGTGTGCCAATCTGGCGCTGGGCGTAGCTACTGGTCAGGCTGCTATCAGCGTCGATATTCACGTTCACCGTGTCGTTAATCGCTGGGGCTATGTACGGACCCGCCAGCCTGAACAAACCCTGAAGGTGCTGGAGCAGCAGGTCTCGCAGCCGCTCTGGATTGATATAAACCGGCTGCTAATGCCCTTTGGCAAGCACATCTGCACCGGCACGTTACCTCGCTGTTCTACCTGCCCTGTATTGGCCTGGTGCGAACAGCGAGGTGTGACCAAACACCGCTAGTATTTACATCACTGCTTTATGAATTTCAGTACGCCGATCGGGGTGTCCTTATCCTGTTTGACCAGGATAAAATTAACTCCTCCCTGCAGCGCCTTAATATCCACATTCATACTGGCCTTAGTACCCGAGAACTGAACCCCGTACGATGGCAGGTCTGTGATACGTCCAGAACTTGACATCCCTGAAAAATGGAGTGTGTTGGGATCATACACGTTTGGAATGTCAATAGTAACGTAATCCTGTGCCGGGTTTGGATATAAGTTCCAGTCAAGTACATTGACCAGTTCCATGGACGTGAAGCTGGGTAATGAAACATTGAGTTCTGCCGGATAGAGTCGCTCCTTAGGTACCGTTACAACCGTGCTGGTGCCGGGCACCAGCCACATCAGCAGGGCCTGCGCCCCGGCATCGTACTCGAAGTACTCCATCGTCAGGCTGTACTTCTGGCCCGCTACCAGCTGGATGCTGCCTTCCTTAAGCGTGGGTGACTGCAGGGCCCAGTTGTCGATCAGCAGCTGATTGTTGATCCACAGGCGGGTACCATCATCATTGTTGGTGCGGAAGATGTAGGTGCCCGTCACAGGAGCCTCGATCTGCCCGCTCCAGCGGACCGAGAAGTGGTCGATGTTGACCACACCGGGCTGTGGAGAGCCCCATCCCCAGAAGA
>NZ_BAABHB010000002.1:202259-981421 GCF_039541875.1 Nibrella viscosa
GGTGACAAACAGCCCGGCGGGGTCGGTGGCCCGCAGGGTGACGGTGCTGGTACCGGCAGTGGAGGGCGTGCCCGAGATGGTCAGGCCATTGGCCGACAGCCCGGCGGGCAGCCCGCTGACCTGGTAGGTAAGGGCATCGCCATCGGGATCGCTGAAGGTGGCGGCAGGAATAGTATAGTTAAAGGCGGTACCCACGGTGGCCTGCTGGTTGGGAACGGCACTGGCCAGGGTAGGCGGGCGGTTCTGCACAGGGGCGGTGGTGACCTGCAATATGAAGGTGGTG
Organism: Nibrella viscosa; assembly: GCF_039541875.1. Lineage (NCBI taxonomy): Bacteria > Pseudomonadati > Bacteroidota > Cytophagia > Cytophagales > Spirosomataceae > Nibrella > Nibrella viscosa. Next base: position 202,543 of record NZ_BAABHB010000002.1, read on the forward strand.
GTCGCAATCAGGTTAGCCGGATCGTTAGCCCGCACCGTCACGGTAGTCGTGCCTGCGACAGTGGGTGTACCCGAGATGCTCAAGCCGTTACTGGACAAGCCGGCCGGCAGATCATAGACGCGGTAGGTAAGGGCATCGCCATCGGGATCGCTGAAGGTGGCGGCAGGAATAGTATAGTTGAAGGCAATACCGACGGTGGCCTGCTGGTTAGGAATGGCATTGGCCACTATGGGTGAGCGGTTCTGCACAGGAGCGGTGGTGACCTGCAGGCTGAAGGTAGTGGTAACAAACAGCCCGGCGGGGTCGGTGGCCCGCACGGTGATGGTGCTGGTACCGGCAGTGGTGGGTGTACCCGAGATGGTCAGGCCATTGGCCGACAAGCCGGCGGGCAATCCGCTGACCTGGTAGGTGAGGGCATCGCCATTGGGATCGGTAAAGCTGTTGGAAGGGATGTTGTAGCTGAAGGCTGTTCCTACGGTAGCATTCTGATTTGGAATGGGGTTAGCCACCACCGGAGCCTGATTTGTCTGAAAAGCAGGTTGGAAGGGCGTAGTTGTGGCAAAGAAGGCTTCAGTCATTACATTCGCCCATAAGCTAGCCGCTTTAGTCTGACCATTGCTGTTAAGGTGAATGTCATCATACCGGTCAGAAGGGTTCAGGCCGGCATCATAATCCGGACCGGGCAGGTTATTGCTGCTTTGTGCTACCTGATTCTGTACCTGACGAATGTGATATTGCGGATAGGTGTACAGAAAAGGTGTCTGGCGGTTGATGACCGCTTTTATGGGGAATCCCATATCTTTCCGTGCCTGATCCAGAAACCCGTTGTACCAGCCGACCAGTTGGCCAACATTCGTGTTGGGGAAGTCATTTTGCCCATGATCCACTAATATAGCCCGAACGCCAGTTTGGGGAGCGTATTTGTCGAGCGTAGTCTTCAGGTTCATATAAGGCATTCGAATGGAGGCATCGACAAACGAATGGTCGAAGTAGATTCCCTGCGAAGCCTTCCACCACATTTCAATATTGGTACCGCCAAACGCGGTTTGGAAGATCAGCACCGGAATGTTATACCGTTGAGCCAGAATTTCGCCAAAACGGGACCAGAAGTAAGGCTGCACCCCAAATGTAGCCGGGTACAGGTTTCCGTACTGCGAAAAAGTGTTCGGTAGCTTATTGATATCAACGATAGGAGCATACTCCGGATTGGTGGACGGCATGGGTACCGCATTCACCCGGTCGTCGTTGGAATACGGTATAGAATAGCTGTTGTCGCCATGCGCTACCGAGTGACCAGCAATAATAAAGACTTCTCCAACACCCACCCGCTCGACCCGGTAGGTGCCGTTATTAGATTCCAGAATCAATTCATACCAGCCGCCCGGTACATTGGTGAAAGCGCCCGAAAATTTGCCGTTGGCAATGGCCAGGCTGGTCGCGGCAACCTGGTTTCCCGTCTGGCGCGACACCAGTCGGGCGTTGATCCTGGTGATGGAAGCGTCGGCTTGCCCATCCACCGGAATAGTAGCCGTGTTGCCCGTACTGCGCTGATAGACAATTCGGTTAAGTGGACGGGAAATAGTTACCTGGGCCAATGCTGTTGTCACACACAGCAGCCATGCCGTCAAAATAAGTAGATTGCGGGTCATATATTTTGAATATAAAAAGATTGGGTCGTAGTACTGGATTGTGCCGGTTATCAACCTATTAATTTGATATAAGTTGCCGGTAGCCATTATAGGCAGGCGGAGTTTGGACTCTCTGCTAACACACAGTGTTAGCGGTAGAGAGGTGATTAGGCTAGGTACACATCTGAGTAGCGCAGGAAAGTGTGTATGTTTATTAAATGACAAAAAGGTATACTATTTGTTACTACTAGGTGCAAGTAGAAACAAAAATTAATAAAAAGCAATACTCTATCGAACAAATTTTTTTGTAGAGGTATACCCCCAGTTCTTCCGTATCGGTATACCTCCTGTGCGTTATCTCCGCATCTGGCGGTAGGCTACGTTGCAAAGCCGGTAGTAATCAGACGGAAGGCTCCGGGTCTATTAGGGAAAGCCTACCTTATGATGCATGCCATTGCTGAGTACATTCAGAAAATATGTATCAGATTGCCCGCATGGCTAGTGCCAAATAGATTTTACAAACCGGATTAGTCCTGATTATTTGGATAGGTATATCACTTAAAAATTCGTTGCAAAGAAAGAAATTCCTGATTAGAGGTTATTTCGTTAATCTATCAGCCGCTAAATATAAGTCGATTGCATTTTGAATGTCAAGAAAAACTAAAATTCAACAGAATAAAAGGTCTATTTTCTTATTTTAACGAAATAGCTAACCAATTATAAAACGTATAAGTTGGATATTCAGGTTGTCAAATTTGCGAGTTAAAGCTGGTAGATTTATCATATATAAAAGCGGTATATACCTGCTTCGTCTCAGATTTCAAGCCGATGATTTATCAATCATTGAGCCCGCTTTCTGAATAGAATGCAGGGTAGCAATATTAAATTAGGCCTTTATATGTCGCTTAATTGCTCACAAGCAGCAAATAATAAGCCGGAAAACACTATGTTTTGCTTGGTTTTTTGTATAACGTTTTCAGTATTAATAGGGTAGTCTCTGTGCGTCAATTTTCTGTAAGTTCTGATCAGATCGTTTCCGGTATTGAAGAAATAGGTGTATAGAAGCGAACTTAAATTAAGGTTTTGTCGGGGTTTTTCCCGTATTTATACTAGGATTCCGTTTAAACTCCACCCGTAGTTGTGTCTTGTTTTGCCGGGTTTATGGCATCTGCTTCGTTTCCCTGTCAGAAAGTCAAAAGTACTTAATGCAGATTCGTGCCTGGTTTTACGATAAGGACATTTACGGAAATACTCGCTAAGTATTCAGCAGGAAATACTTCTTAAATATTTTGGGATTCTTGCCTCACCTGATCGGTGTAACCACAGGAGTTCCGGTACGCTGGGCAATTGCTAAAGAACGAAGCGTAGAAATTTGGCAACAAGAGAACTATCAGAACAGACCAAATATGATATTGTGCGGTTTTCGTCCTTAATTGAGGACTGAAGGGGGCGTGTTTGGAATAAAAAAGCCCGGCATATAGGCCGGGTGATACAGCTGGATTCGCCGGGAGTTGAATCGCTATTGGTTATCAGCGCGTTATCGAAAGTTTTTTGAGTAGGTGACGGATTTACTTTATTTTTCTGTATTATGTAGCATACGCCTAGATAAGGGAAACAGGCAGACTGGCTGTTGTTGAGGTTACTCTTTAGTTGATTCGCCAAAATGTAACCAGTGTGGTCCCGCCGGGAATCGAACCCAGATCTAAAGTTTAGGAAACTTCTATTCTATCCGTTGAACTACGGGACCATAAAAAACCTGCAAGTGTAAGTACCCTGCAGGTTCTCAGACGCAAAATACTAAAAAATTCATCATATGCCCAAACCGTCGGCGGTATCCTCGTCTTCAGCAAATTGCGAGAAGGGAATATCCAGCCAGTTGGGGTAAATGGTATAGTGCTTTTCTTTCACCAGCCGGAACAGCAGGTCGCGCAGTTCGTCGATGTTCTCGCGCTTTTCGGCAGAGATAAATACTACGTGTTCGGCTTTCCGGATCAGATACGTTTTTTTCAGATAGTCCAGCGCTGTCTGTCTCCGTACGGCTACCGGCACAGCTTCATCGGGAAAATCTACGTCGTCCAGGTGTTCATGCTGCGCCAGCCACTCTTCTTTAGGTTCGAACTGGTCCATTTTGTTGAAAACCAGAATTGTTGGCTTGTCGCCAGCACCAATCTCGGTGAGCGTGTCGCTGACGACTTCAATCTGCTCTTCAAACGACGGATGTGAAACATCCACCACGTGCAGCAGAATATCGGCTTCGCGCACTTCGTCCAGTGTAGATTTAAACGACTCGATCAGCGTAGTCGGCAGTTTGCGGATAAACCCGACGGTATCTGTTAACAGGAACGGGATGTTGCCCAACACAACTTTTCGTACAGTAGAATCTACAGTAGCAAACAGCTTATTTTCGGCAAAGACATCCGTCTTGGCCATTGTGCGCATGAGGGTCGATTTGCCCACGTTGGTATACCCTACCAGAGCTACTCGGACGAGCCGGTCGCGTTCCTTTCGGCGGGTGATGCTCTGCTTGTCAATTTTTTCCAGCTTCTCTTTCAGAAACGCGATCCGGTCCTGCACAATCCGACGGTCGGTTTCAAGTTCCTTTTCCCCAGGACCACGCATACCTACCCCACCTTTCTGACGACTTAAGTGGGTCCACATGCGGGTCAGACGTGGGTACATATATTGATACTGCGCTAACTCTACCTGTAGCTTAGCTTGCGCGGTCTGTGCACGCTGGGAGAAGATGTTCAGAATCAGCAAACTTCGGTCGAGTACTTTAATTTCTTTAAATGCTGCTTCCAGGTTACGCACCTGCGAAGGCGTCAGGTCATCATCGAAAATGATACAATCGACCGGATTATCGATAATAAAGGTTTGAATCTCTTCAAGTTTGCCCTTGCCGACAAACGTGCGGGTGTCGGGCCGATCTAAGCGTTGTACAAAGGACTTAACTGTAATGATGCCGGATGTCTCCGCCAGGAAAGCCAGTTCATCGAGGTATTCCTGCGTTTTTTCGGCCGACTGTCTCTGCGTTGTCAGCGCGACCAGCACTGCAGTTTCGGGCGGTTTATGGGTGTCGATCATCTATTATCAAACTAAAATAACGGAAAAAGGATAACGGCTGTATTTTACAAAAAGTTTCGGGATAATCGTACCGCAGATTTGCAAATCCGCTTGAGCAGCGCAGGTAAGCGGATTGTAAATCCGTTGTACTACCGTTTACTCAATCCTCCGCGGAGTTTACAACCAATTGCGTACCTTTGATACGCTAACGCTATACGACAGATGTTTACTATCTCCTGCTAAGGTCCGGCTCCGGACCCCCACCTCCGCTCCATACCCGGCCTGTTGCGCCGGCGTTTTCTTTATTCTTTCATATCCGGCATCCGGCTGTGATGCCGTTCAAGTAGCTTTTCCGTCATGAAAGCGTTTTTACAATTATTTCTGTCTGCTTTGCGCGGCAGCGAAATCAATTTTACATCCGGTAGTATCAACCGCGCCATCTTTCTATTATCGGTACCCATGATTCTGGAGATGGTGATGGAGTCATTGTTTGTTGTTGTCGATGTATTTTTTGTAGCCCGTATCGGTACCGAAGCTGTTGCAACGGTGGGCCTGACCGAGTCGGTCCTGACGTTAGTGTATTCAATAGCCATTGGCTTAAGTACGGCTGCTACGGCGCTGGTATCCCGTCGGGTAGGTGAGGGGCAGCCCGATGAAGCCGGTAAAGTGGTACTACAGGTGATTCTGGTGTCGCTGGCGCTGGCCGTGCTGATGGGCCTGCCCGGTATGGTGTTCGCCGAACGTGTTCTGCACCTGATGGGCGGTGATCCATCGCTGGTTGCCAACGGCTCCGGCTTTACCCGTCTGATTTTTGCCAGTTCGCCGGCCATTATTCTGTTGTACACGCTCAGTGGAGCGCTGCGGGGGGCCGGTGAGGCCTCGGTAGCTATGCGATCGCTGTGGATTGCCAACGGGATTAATATCATTCTGTGCCCGGTGCTGATTTTTGGGGTTGGTCCGGTGCCCGGCTTTGGGGTGATTGGGTCGGCTATGGCAACAACGACTGGCCGTTCCGTCGGAGTTTTATATCAACTCTATGCGCTGACACGCAGTCGCCGGTCGGTCCGGGTCAATTTGCGCCGGATGGTACCGGATCTGGCCATTATCCGGAATCTGCTCAGCGTGGCCGCAGGAGGAACCGCGCAGTTCCTGGTGGGCTCGGCCAGTTGGATTTTCCTGACACGTATACTGTCTACGTTTGGCAGCGATATTGTGGCTGGGTACACCATTGCCATCCGGATCATTATTTTCACCATTCTGCCGTCGTGGGGCATGGCCAATGCGGCAGCTACGCTGGTCGGGCAGAACCTGGGCGCGGGCGAACCGGGCCGGGCTGAGTCGTCGGCCTGGCGGGCGGCTTTTTACAATATGCTGTTTCTGGTGGTGGTAGGCATTGTATTCTTTACCAGTGCGACCGGAATCGTCGGCTTGTTCAACCGCGATACCCGTGTTATTGGTATTGCCGTACAGTGCCTGCAGATCTTCTGCCTGGGTTACGTCTTTTTCGCCTACGGCATGGTAATCAGCCAGGCCCTCAACGGAGCCGGTGACACCCGCACGCCAACGCTGATCAACATCTTCTGTTTCTGGATAGTGGAAATTCCGCTGGCCTACTTTCTGGCCCACATTGCCGGCTGGGGACCGCCGGGCGTATTCTGGGCGGTCGCTATCAGTGAATCGCTGCTGGCCGTTATTGCCGTTATTGTCTTTCGGCGGGGGCAGTGGAAAACCGTTCAGGTATAAGGCGTGGCCAGCCGAACGATTTGGATATAAGAGAGCCTAAACGAGATCAGGACCGTTTAGGCTCTGTTGTCCTCTTGTTCTGCCAGTAGGGACTTCACCGGCTTGGCCGTGGCAATCTTATACACCTGACTGCCAATAGTGACCAGCAGCAGCACCAGCAATGTAGTAATAAACGCCCCGGCCGTAACGGGCGTGTGATAGACATATACGCTATCGAGCAGGCTCTTCATACCGACAAACGCCAGCAGTAGTGCAATAACCCCCGCTATTGTAATCAGAATGACAAACTCCCGGTTAAGCAGATGGGCAATACTGAGGTGGTGCGAACGTGGTTGACAATGAAAATGGAAGAGGCATTGTGTGAAAAGTATCCTGGTTGTACTGGTGATAAATCAGCAGATACACCAGAATGCAGCAGGCAATGCCCAGGATATTAAACCCGGCGAAAAGTCGCTGCTTTGTACAGGTTGCGCAGCGCGACGGTCAGAAAGTTGCTGACCATAAAATGAATGGTGAATGGCGTTGACAAGCCAGCTGTTGTCATAGCCTCTGCCAAATGTTCTGCCAATGTCCGGCATCGGCTTTATCTATTGCGAAAACGCTGTTTCTCAACCTGTGCAAGCCGGTCTGATATCTACTTACTGACACCTGTGGTGCATTTCCGGACAATCGAAAACAGGGGTTGCCCCTAACAAGGTACGGGATCGGGGAGTTAAACCCGTACATTTGTCAGCCCCCTCCATATGATAGAAGACCTCTGGTACAAGAACGCCATCATTTACAGCCTCGACCTCGAAACTTTTATGGACGTCAACGGCGACGGTGTCGGTGATTTTGAAGGACTCTGCCGCCGGCTCGATTACCTCCACGCGCTGGGCGTGGATACTGTATGGCTGGCTCCATTTCAGCCTACCCCCAACAAAGACAACGGCTACGATATTCAGGACTACTACGGGGTTGACCCCCGGCACGGTTCCAGCGGTGATTTCGTGGAATTTATGCACCAGGCCAATAAGCGGGGGATCAAGGTTATTATCGATCTGGTGGTGAACCATACCTCCGATCAGCACCCCTGGTTTCAGGATGCCCGGACGGGTAAACACGCAAAACACCATGACTGGTACGTCTGGTCCGAGGAAAAACCTGCCAATTGGGATGAGGGAATGGTATTTCCGGGTGTGCAGGAGTCGACCTGGACATACGACAAAAAAGCCAAAGCATATTACTTCCACCGGTTTTTCGACTTTCAGCCTGACCTGAATACCGGCAATCCGGAGGTACGGGCCGAGATCCGGAAAATCATGGGCTATTGGCTGGAGTTAGGCGTAGCTGGGTTCCGCGTCGATGCCGTGCCGTTTATTCTGGAGCAACCCGTGCCGGGTAAAGAAAAGATGACCATGAAGTTTGAATACCTGCGGGAGATGCGTCGTTTTCTGCAATGGCGTAGGGGTGATGCCGTACTGCTGGGCGAGGCCAACGTACTGCCCGAAGAAACGCAGCCGTATTTTGGCAACGAAGGCGACGGTATCCACCTGATGTTCAACTTTTACGTCAACCAGCACCTGTTCTACGCCCTTGCCACTACCGATACCGAACCGCTGGTGAAAGCGCTGGAAGCCACCAAAGATATTTTCCCCACGGCCCAATGGGCACAGTTTCTGCGCAACCACGACGAACTGGACCTGGGTCGGCTGACTGACGAGCAGCGCCAGAAAGTTTTTGCCCGGTTTGGTCCCGAAAAAAATATGCAGCTCTACGACCGGGGTATTCGCCGGCGGCTGGCTCCCATGCTGGGCAGCCGGCAGCAGTCTGAACTGGCCTACAGCCTGATGTTTGCCCTGCCCGGCACGCCCGTGATCCGCTACGGCGACGAAATTGGCATGGGCGATAACCTGGCGTTGAACGAACGGGAAGCCGTACGGACACCCATGCACTGGTCGGGTGAGCCGCAGGCCGGCTTTTCGCAAAATAGTAAGCTGGTTCATCCAGTCATATCCGAAGGCCCGTATGCCTATCCCCATGTTAATGTAGATGCTCAGCGACGCGATCCGGATTCTATGCTCAACTGGATGATGGCCCTGATCCGGCTGCGTAAAGAGTGCCCGGAAATTGGCTGGGGTGACTGGCAGATCCTGAAGACTAAATTTCCGCAGGTGCTGGCGATGCACTATACCTGGCGGGGCGATGCGCTGGTGATCCTGCACAACTTCGACGAAAAAGCGCATGAGGTCGTTCTGGACCTGAAAAAGCAGGAGATTATCAAACTGATCGATTTGATGACCAACTACCAAAGCGAGGCCGACCAGAAGGGGGTTCACCGGATTATCCTGGAAGCGTACGGCTACCGCTGGTTCCGGGTGGGAAATGCAGGCCACACACAACACAGAACGGCTTAGCTATCACGAGCTGGATAGTGTGTAACTAAGGAATTGGTATAATGGTATAAATTTAGATTTTCCAAAGAAAATTTGGGTGTTTTTCTATTTTGCCTCATTGTAGGAGAGTACAGGAATGTTTTTTGAAAACTTTCCATAAAATTGCACACTGATTTGACACTTGCGCAAATCAAAGCCGCGATTCGTAAAAGTCATGAAAGAATACATTCGTCCGATTAACCGCCTGCTGGTTGCCAACCGGGGTGAAATTGCCATCCGCATCATGCGGGCCGCCACCGAACTGGGCATTACCACCGTGGCCGTCTATACCTACGAAGACCGCTATTCGCTACACCGCTACAAAGCCGATGAGGCTTACCAGATCGGGCGCGACGATGAGCCGCTGAAGCCATACCTCGATGTAGAAGGCATCATCTCGCTGGCCAAGTACAAACAGGTAGACGCCATTCACCCCGGCTACGGCTTCATGTCGGAGAACGTGGTGCTGGCCCGGCGGTGTCGGGAGGAGGGAATTATTTTCGTAGGGCCGTCGCCGGAAGCGATGGAAGCTCTCGGTGATAAGGTCCGGGCAAAAAACCTGGCAACCAAAGCCGAGGTGCCGCTGATTCCCGACAGCCGCGCCGATCTGACAGACTTTAACTTTGCGCAGGCTGAGGCTGAGCGGATTGGCTTCCCTATCATGGTAAAAGCCGCTGCCGGTGGGGGTGGTCGCGGGATGCGGGTGGTTCGTAAACCGGAGGACTTTGAAAAAGCATTTAACGAAGCCCGCAATGAAGCCAAAAACGCATTCGGCGACGATACCATCTTTCTGGAGAAATTTGTTGTAGATCCCAAGCATATCGAAATTCAGTTGCTGGGCGATACCCACGGCAACCTCATTCACCTCTACGAGCGCGACTGCTCGGTGCAGCGCCGGTTTCAGAAGGTGGTTGAGGTGGCCCCGTCGTTTGCTCTCAAACAGGAGACGAAAGAAAAACTTTACGAATACGCGCTGAAAATTGGTAAGGCCGTCAGCTACTCCAATGCCGGTACAGTAGAGTTCCTGGTTGATAAGGAGGAGAACATCTACTTTATCGAGGTTAACCCCCGGATTCAGGTGGAGCATACCATTACGGAGGAGGTAACAGGTATCGATATTGTCCGGTCGCAATTGCTGATTGCCATGGGGTATAAGCTGTCGGATAACGGTATTTATATCCACAGCCAGGACGATGTGCCCCTGAATGGCTATGCGATCCAGTGCCGGGTCACCACCGAAGACCCGTCGAACGGCTTTAAGCCGGATTTCGGCACCATCATTGCCTACCGCAATGCCGCTGGTTTTGGTATCCGGCTGGACGAAGGGAGTTCCTACCCTGGCGTGAAGATTTCGCCTTACTTCGATTCTATGATCGTGAAGGTATCGGCACGGGGCCGGACCCTCAAAGGCGCTACCCAGCGACTGCTGCGGGCGCTGGTGGAGTTCCGGATTCGGGGGGTAAAAACCAATATCCCGTTCCTGATCAACGTCATCAGTCACCCGATTTTTCAGCGGGGCGAAGCACGGGTATCGTTCATCGAAAGCCATCCGGAACTCTTCAACCTTCGTAAGCCGAAAGACCGCTCGACGCGGGCGCTGAACTACCTCGCGGAGGTGATCGTCAACGGCAATCCGGAGGTGAAGAAGAAAGAGGCTCGGGTATTCCGGACGCCGGTGGTGCCGATTTTTGATATTTACGGGCAGCACCCGCCCGGCAACCGCGACCGGCTTACCGAACTGGGCCGCGAGAAGTTTGTGGAGTGGGTAAAGGAGCAGAAATGCGTGCTGTACACCGATACCACTTTCCGCGATGCACACCAGTCGCTGCTGGCCACGCGGGTCCGCACGCAGGACATGATGAAAGTGGCCGAGGGCTTTGCCAAAAACCACCCGGAACTGTTCTCGATGGAAGTGTGGGGGGGCGCTACTTTCGACGTGGCCATGCGCTTTCTGTATGAGAGCCCGTGGGCGCGGTTACAGGCCCTGCGCGAAGCCATGCCCAACATGCTGCTGCAAATGCTGTTCCGCGGCTCCAATGCCGTTGGCTATTCGGCCTATCCCGATAACCTGATTGAAAAGTTTGTGGAGAAGTCGTGGGAGACGGGTATCGATGTCTTCCGGATTTTCGATTCGCTGAACTGGATCGAAGCCATGAAGGTGAGTATCCGGGCGGTGCGGGAGCGGACAAACGCTCTGGCCGAAGCCACCATCTGCTACACCGGCGATATGCTCAGTCCGCATCAGCACAAATATACGCTGCAGTACTACCTCGATCTGGCCCGCCAACTGGAAGACGAAGGTGCGCACCTGCTGGCCATTAAAGATATGGCCGGGCTGCTGAAACCACAGGCCGCCGAAGTACTGGTAGGTGAACTAAAAAAGGCCGTGAATATTCCGGTTCATCTGCACACGCACGACACGCCGGGTATTCAGGCATCGTCGTACATGAAAGCCATCGATGCCGGTGTCGATATTATCGACTGTGCCCTGGGCGCCATGTCGGGCCTGACGTCGCAGCCAAACTTTAACTCGGTAGTGGCCATGATGCAGGGCCATGAGCGCGAGTGCCCCATGAACCTGACCTCGCTGAACGCCTACTCCAACTACTGGGAAGATGTGCGGGAATGGTATTACCCGTTTGAGTCGGGCATGAAAGCCGGTAGCGCCGAGGTGTACGAGAATGAAATTCCCGGCGGGCAGTATTCCAACCTGCGGCCCCAGGCCATTGCGCTGGGCCTCGGCGATAAGTTTGAGACGCTCAAGAAGAACTATGTGGTGGTGAATCAGATGTTCGGCGACATCATTAAGGTAACACCATCGTCGAAGGTAGTGGGCGATATGGCCTTGTTCATGACCTCCAACAACCTGACGGCCGACGATGTGTTGACAAAGGGTGAGTCGCTTTCGTTCCCGGAGTCGGTGAAAGGGTTTTTTAAAGGCGAACTGGGGCAGCCCTATGGCGGTTTCCCGGAGCGCCTGCAGGAGGTGGTGCTGAAAGGCGAAAAACCCATTACCGGTCGCCCCAACGAGCACCTGAAGCCTATTGATTTCGATGCGGACTTTAAAAAATTTCAGGAGAAGTTTCCGCAGAGCGACGGCTTTCTCGATTACCTCTCGTACCAGATGTACCCGAAGGTGTACGAGGAATACTACCGGGCGGTGGAGCAGTACGGCGATGTGAGCATCATACCCACACCCGCCTTCTTCTACGGTCTGAAAGAGAACGAAGAGATCCTGATCGGCATTGACGAAGGAAAGAATATTCTGGTCCGCCTGCTGTTCATGTCCGAAGCCGACGACCAGGGTATGCGCACCATCACCTTTGAGCTGAACGGTCAGAGCCGGCAGGTGCGGGTGCGCGATAAATCGCAGAAGGTGGAGCGGCCACATAACCAGAAAGTGGGCAAAGACGGCGACGTTGGCGCTCCGCTACAGGGCCGCCTGACCCGCATTCTGGTAAAACCCGGCGATACCGTCAAGAAGAACCAGCCCTTGTTTGTGATTGAAGCCATGAAGATGGAGAGCATCGTGGCCGCGCCAAAAGCAGGTGATGTTAAACAAATCGTGCTGAAAGAAGGCACCGTTGTTGAGCAGGACGACTGGGTTGTGGAGCTGGGTTGAAGAATACTGACTCAGATGTGAGTACTCTTGCGTAAGTCGTTGAAATATCCGTACTTGAGGGGGCATATAGCCCCCTTTTTTATGGAAAATCAGCCTTACAACCCTAATCCAAATCCCAATTCGCCCCCGTATACGTCGATGAGCCAGTCGGATGAACGAACCTGGGGCATGCTGGCACACCTGAGTGCGTTAGCCGGTTTCATTATTCCGTTCGGCAACATCATCGGACCACTGGTGATCTGGCAGATCTACAAAGACAAATCGGAATACGTAACCTTCCACAGCAAGGAGTCTCTGAACTTTCAGATCACCATGTCCATTGCCTATGTGGTGTCTATTATTCTGGTTTTTTTGTTAATAGGAATCGCACTGCTCATGATACTGGGAGTAGTGAGCGTTATCCTGTTTGTAATTGCCGCTGTCAAAGCCAACAACGGTGAGTACTATAAATATCCCTTCACGTTCCGGTTTGTGAACTAGTACGTACCCCGGAATTACATTCCGGGGTACGTTACACCACCTCCGCTTTATAACCGGCTTCGCTCAGAGCCTTGACCACATCCTGTCCGGAGGCATTCTTTGTCTCAACGGTCAGAATACGGTCAGGGCTTTGCAGGTCTACATGCCAGCGTTCCACGCCGGCCAGTTCATTCAGATGCGGGGTGACCGTGGCTACGCAGGCTCCGCATTTGATAGTGGTCTTGAACTTTAAGGTTTCCATTTTAGTCTGATGTTTGTAGTTTGATGTTGCTTAAACCTTAGCCACTTTGAGCCTCAGGCTATTGGTAACGACCGACACAGAACTGAGGGCCATGGCGGCTCCGGCAATCATCGGGTTGAGCAGAAAGCCGAAGGCCGGATACAACACGCCGGCGGCAATGGGTATACCGATCAGGTTGTAAATAAACGCCCAGAACAGGTTCTGCCGGATGGTACGCACCGTCTTACGCGAAAGCGCCAGGGCCTTGGGTACTCCATTCAGGTCGGAGGTGATGAGCGTCATATGGGCCACATCAATAGCTATATCCGATCCTCTGCCCATTGCTATACTTACGTCAGCCTCGGCCAGCGCCGGCGAATCGTTGATGCCGTCGCCGACCATCGCTACTACCTTACCTTCTGCTTGCAACTGGTTCACCAAAAGCGCTTTTTCGTCCGGCATTACCTCCGCTTTAATGTGTTTGATGCCCACCTGACGAGCTACGGCGGCTGCCGTTTGCTGGTTATCGCCGGTCAGCATCCAAACGTCTATGCCCTGGCGTTGTAATGATTCAATGGCCGCCCGTGATGTTTCTTTAACCCGGTCGGCAATGGCCAGCACGGCCAGTACGGTTTTCGAATTGGCAAAGAACACCACTGTTTTAGCGTCGGCCCGCAGCCGGGCAGCGGTTTCGGCCAGATGAGCAGGCAGCGTAAGCTGTTGCTCCCGAATAAGTGCCTCATTCCCGACGTAGTAGGTATGGAGGCCAACAGAACCTTTTACACCTCGACCCGTCAGACTGGTAAAGCCTTTGATACTAGTTGGGGCATCATCGGAGTGGGTCGATTCTCCCTTCAGGGAGCCAGGGGGTATATTGTCTAATCCCTTTACGACTGCCTCTGCCAGCGGGTGTTCCGATTGAGCTTCCAGCGCCCGCAGAATCTGCCGGTTTTCGGCTGTATCCATTTCCTTATTCAACCACAGTTGATCGGTCAGTGTTGGCTTTCCTTCGGTGATGGTGCCGGTTTTGTCCAGAATAATCGTGTTTACTTTGTGTCCCAATTCCAGACTTTCGGCGTCTTTGATCAGAATGTTTTGTTCGGCTCCCTTACCAATGCCGACCATGATCGCCGTCGGCGTGGCCAAACCAAGCGCACAGGGGCAGGCAATAACCAAAACGGTTACGAGGGCTAGCAATCCGTGGGTAAAGGCGTTGTCACCTCCGAGGACCAACCAGGCAACCATACTCAGCACCGCGATGCCCACGACCACCGGCACAAAGATACCGGCAATCTTATCGACCAGTTTCTGCACCGGGGCCTTGCTACCCTGAGCCTCCTGCACCCGGCGGATGATCTGCGCCAGCACGGTCTGACTGCCAACCTGCTCGGCAGCAAACCGGAAACTGCCTTTCTGGTTGATGGTGCCGGCAAATACGCGGTCGCCGGGCTTTTTCTCTACCGCTACCGGCTCACCACTGATCAGGCTTTCGTCGACGTACGATTGCCCGTCCAGTACCGTACCATCAACCGCAATCTGCTCACCCGGCCGTACCAGGATAATCATACCGGGCGTAACCTCTGCCAGGGGCAGCTCCTGCCCCTGGCCGTTGCTGGTAACGCGCACGGTTTTCGGTTGCAGGCCCATCAGCTTTTTCAGCGCGGTGGAGGTATTGGACTTGGCGCGTTCTTCTAGGTATTTGCCCAGCAGGATAAACGCAATCACCACGGCGGCCGCTTCAAAATACACGTGGGGCTCCAGGCCCCGGCTCAGCCAGAATTTTGGGTAAACCGTATTAAACGTGCTGAACAGAAAGGCAATGCCTGTCGACAGGGCCACCAGCGTATCCATGTTGGCCTTGCCGTGCCGTGCCTGTTTCCAGGCATTTACAAAAAACGACCGGCCAAACACAAACAGCACGGGGGCCGTGAGCGCCAACATCAGGTAATTGGCATACGGCAGGTGCATAAACACCATGCTCAGCAGCACCACCGGCACCGACAACCCAGCCGCCCAGAGGGTCCGGCGTTTCAGATTCTGAACATGAGCCTGCTGCGCTTCTGCAGCTTGCCGGCGGCTTTCGGCTTCGTCGTCGGCTACCACCAGATCGTAGCCGATCTGCTGCACAACCTGCTGCATCACCGGTGGACTGGTCACGCTTGGGTTGTAATCGACCAGAACGGTTTGATCGGCGTAGTTGACGGCGGCCTCATAAACTCCCGCCGTCGATTTGAGCATTGACTCTACACTGGCGGCACAGGCGGCACAACTCATGCCCAGCACCGGCAGCGTCTTTTTTATATGTTGACCCGCTTTAGCCGACTCTGGTCGGCTTTTGGCCACAGACGTTATTTCCATACACTTTACACTGGTAATAGTAGAACATTGCAAAGGTACGTCCGGTTCGGGGCAGGTATGTTACAGAATCTGGGGTAAAGTGTGTAGGATTTGGGGTTGGTTGAGTAGTTCATTGGTTAAGTGGTTGAGTGGTGGGTTAGTTAACCAATGAACCAGTGAACTACTCAACCAAGCCTAGAACCAGGGCCTCCGGACTTTGAAGCTTTTTTTCAGACCCTGCACCAGGAGGTAGGCTCCAATCAGGCCGAAGATGATGGCCATGAGTGTCACTTTCAGAAAGGCAAAGAGCAGAGCTACGGCAATAACAATGACGGAGGCTTTAAGCTGCCACGGAATGCGTTGCCACCAGTTCAGCTTCGGGCGGGGCTTGAGTCCCAGGATCTCACGCAGGGTTTTCTTTTCCTGCTGCTGGGTTTTGGGTCTGGGGCGGGGCTGGGACGGATCTGTTACCCTTTCATTTTGTGCCGATACCATTTGCGTAACGCGCTCGATGTGCTGGCGGGTACGCTGAGCGGGAGAGGAGACCGGAGCCCGATTCGTTGAGCTGGCTTCGGTGGTTTCTACGTTAATGAGGTCTATTGCCGGCAGATCATCGGGTACAGGCGATGCTGGGCTTTCTTCGTTACGGGCAGAAGCCGCTCCGGGGACTACAGGCTGGCGGTATGAGACAGGAGGAGTACGTTGAAAACGCGCATAATCGCGATGACAGGAACTCAGCAGCAAAAGAACAAGGAACAGGAGAACAGTTGAACTAAGTAGTCTCATTCGGTTAGCGTAAAATTCGACGGCACAAAAATCCTTTCTAAAACGATACAGACAAGCCCGGTAATATGAAAAATTGAGAAATGTTCAGAAATCTACCGCCGGCGCATGGCCAGTAAACCCGCCGCTGGACCGCCCGCCAGCACCAGAAAGAGCAGCGATGGATGGATGACCGCAGCCAGCGCGTTCAGCCACTGAATGCTGATGATGGTAATGGAAAACCCCACACAGGTCACAATGGTCAGGGCTGTTCCGACCGATTCTTTCGGGGCCGACTGAGCCACTAGGGTCGAGAATTGCGGAGAGTCGGCTACGACCGCCATGCCCCAGATGAACAGCAACGGTAAAAACAGCCAGGGAGGCAGCGTAAACAAAGCGAAGGATAGCAGGCAGCAAATACCAGAAATGAGCAATGCCCAAAAGGCCGTGCGGGCGCTGCCGATCCGATTAGCCAGGTAACCACCCAGCACACAGGCTGGTCCGCCCACGCCGATTATCAGGAATGAGAGCAGGGGCACGTTCAGAGAGACCTCCGGGTGGCGGTCGGTATAGGTATTCAGGAGAAAGGGAACAAACGCCCAGAAGGCGTAGAGCTCCCACATATGCCCGAAATACCCGAATGCCGCCGACCGAAACGCCCGGCCCTGAAATACCGCAAACGCTGCCCGCGCATTCAGGCGGCTGCTTTTGCGCCGGAAAGGGCCATCCGGCACCAGCCACAGAATCAGCAAACCGCCCAGTACCGCCAGACCCGAGATCAGCAGAATCACCGATTGCCAGGCCAGCGACGCGGTCATACTCCGGAGCAGGTGCGGAAACGCCGTTCCCAGTACCAGGGCACCTACCAGATACCCCAGTGCCAGGCCTAAGCCTTTTTCGTGGTAATCGGCGGCAATCTTCATCCCAACCGGGTAAATGCCCGCCAGAAAAAAGCCTGTCAGAAAACGAAGCAGGAGCAGAGACGTAAAGTTACCGCCAATCAGGTAGATGCCCAGGTTGGAAACGGCTCCCGCCAGCGCACACGCGAAAAATACCTGCGAGGGCGAAAATCGGTCGGCAATGGTCAGCAGTGCAACCGTCAGCGTACCCACAATAAACCCGAACTGCACCGCCGATGTAACCGGCCCCAATACACTATCGGCCAGTTGCCACTCCCGCTGTATGTCGCGGATCACCGCGTTGCCCGCAAACCAGAGGGAGGTACAGGCAAACTGGGCGAAGACAATGACCGGCAGTACCCAGCGGGAGGGGGGCTGGTTGCTGGTTGACGGGCTGGTTAGTTGGCGGGAGGTTGCTGTTTTCATGAGAGGGTGTGCGGTAAAATACGTCCATCTGCGTCTTTTATCCAATAGCTATTCCTGCAATCGATGAAAAACCCCTTACTCCTGACCGCGCTACTCGTTGCCCTGCTTCTGCCAGCTGCGGAAAAGGCCGGTGCTCAGCAAATTCCGGTTAACTACGACGAAGCAAAGGTTCCCCCGTATACGCTGCCCGACCTGTTAACCACCAAAAGCGGTCGGCAAATCACCTCTCGGAAACAGTGGGAAAGTCACCGGCCGGAGCTGATCCGCCTATTTTCGGAACACGTATACGGCAAAATGCCCACACAGCCGGTCAGGTTGCGCTACGAAACCACCTCGGTAGACCTGAATGCGCTAAATGGCACCGCCATCCGGAAGCAGATCTCTGTGTTTTTTGCCGACTATCCGCAACTGCCGCCCATGAACATCCTGCTGTACGTGCCTAAGGGGACTACGCAGCCGGTGCCGGTATTTGTGAGCATGAATTTTCAGGGCAACCACTCCGTCAGCACCGATCCTGGCATTACGCTTTCTACCCGCTGGTTACCCAATTTAGGAGCGGGCAAGGTGGTTAACCACCAGGCTACCGAGGCCGCCCGTGGTATGCAGGACCGGCGCTGGCCGGTTCCGATGATTCTGGCGCGGGGCTATGCCCTGGCTACGGTGTACTACGGTGATGTGGAACCCGACCATCCGGACGGCTGGAAAACCGGTATCCGGTCGGTGCTCAGCCCACCGGCCGGCCCAGACTCCTGGGGGGCCATTGGTGCCTGGGCCTGGGGCATGAGCCGGATGCTGGATTACCTGGAAACCGACCCGGCCGTAAACGCCAGGAAAGCGGTGCTGGTGGGGCATTCCCGCATTGGCAAGGCAACGCTTTGGGCGGGCGCATTGGACTCGCGGTTTGCGGCTGTAGTGTCTAACGACTCCGGAGAAGGGGGAACGGCACTGGCCCGCCGGTGGTACGGCGAAACCATCGAGCACCTGAACACCCAGTTTCCCTACTGGTTTTGTCCCCAATACAAAGCCTATAATAAAAACCCGAACGCTTTGCCCGTCGACCAGCACCAGTTGCTGGCCCTGATTGCACCCCGTCCGCTTTACGTAGCCAGCGCCGTAGAGGACCAGTGGGCCGACCCGAAAGGCGAGTTCCTGGGAGCCAAAGCGACCGAACCGGTCTATCAGCTTTACAGCAAAACCGGCTTAGGCATGTCTGAACACCCGGCGGTTAATCAGCCCGTTGGCCAGACGGTGCGGTATCACATGCGCACCGGCGTTCACGACGTCACCAACTACGACTGGGAGCAGTACCTGAAATTTGCCGACGAACTGGTGAAGTAATACAAGCTGGAGTTTCAAAAAACCAAATTATCAATCAGCCGCACCTGGCCCAACTGGGCTGCCAGACAAATGGCAGTCTGGCCGGGAGCCTGCTGCTCAGCCACGGGGCGGAGCGTATCGGCGTTCACTACGTCTACGTATTCCAGCCGGAATTCGGGGCGGTTTACGAACAAATTGGTCACGGCAGCTTTGGCCTGGACGGTGCTGTGCCCTTCGCTCATCAGCTCACGGGCTAGCGACAGCGCTTTAAATAAGGTGGTTGCCTGCTGCCGCTCATCGGGGGAGAGCAGGCGGTTGCGTGACGACATGGCCAGGCCGTCGGCTTCGCGCACGGTATCGCAGCGGATCAGGCTGATCGGAAAACTGAGGTCGCGGATAAGCCGGCGCACAACGGCCACCTGCTGGAGGTCTTTCTGACCAAAGTAGGCAACATCCGGTTGCACCATATGGAACAGCTTGGCCACCACAATGCCTACCCCGTTGAAATGGCCGGGCCGGAAAGCGCCTTCCATGCTTGTTTCGAGTTCACCAAACTGTAGCCGTAGTGTAGGCTGCTCCAGATACATCTCATCTACCGAGGGGGCAAATACCACATCGCAGCCGGCGGCTTCCAGGAGTCGGCAGTCGTCGTCCAGGGTGCGCGGGTAGCGGGCCAGATCCTCGGGGTTATTAAACTGGGTGGGATTCACAAAAATACTGCACACAACCAGGTCATGAGAGACCTGGTTCTTAGCGACCGGGTCATGCGTAAGCTCGGCCGGACCCGATGCGGGGTGGGGTAGCCGGTCACCCTGCCGGGCAGCTTCAATCAGGGATAAATGGCCATCGTGCAGGGCGCCCATGGTCGGTACCAGACCGATGCGCCGGCCGGCTTGGCGGGTAGTCTGGAGGTACTGGCGCAGGGCAAAAATGGTATCAAAACGTTCCATTGGTGGTAAGTGGGTATCCGGCTGCAATACTACGGCAATATTGGCGCATCCGCAGTCGCTGGTCGGCGATTTACCCCCTAAACCGCGATTTTTTGGACATTTTCTATTGAAATGCCATAAAAATTTTGTTAATTTTGCAAGTTTTTAAGGTAGAGTCGTCCAATCTTATGCCTTCCGTAAGTATATGAGCAAACTTCGCATTCTTTACGTAGCCAGTGAAATCAATCCCTTCCTCAAGACCTCAGACGTTGCCGATTTTGTGCGCAAGCTGCCGCAGGCCATGCAGGAGCGGGGGATGGAAATTCGCATCCTGGTGCCCCGTTTCGGCCTGATCAACGAGCGCAAAAACCGCCTGCACGAAGTGGTCCGGCTTTCCGGCATTAACATTGCCGTGGGTGATGAGGAAAAGCCGCTGGTGATTAAAGTCGCATCGATCCCCAATGCCAAATTACAGGTTTATTTTATCGACAATGAAGACTATTTCCAGCGGAAGTACGTTTTCTTTGACAAAGAGAATCGTTTTTATGCAGATAACGACGAGCGGGCAATTTTCTTCTGCAAAGGGGTGCTGGAGACCGTTAAAAAACTTGGCTGGTCGCCAGACATCGTGCATTGCAATGATTGGATGACGGCGCTGATTCCGCTCTACCTGAAAACGACCTACAAAAACGATCCCATGTTTAAGGATACCAAATCGGTATTCACGATTCATAATAACGCCTTTTCGCACCGGTTCGACAGTGACCTGATCGAGAAGGCAAAGATGCTGGATATTGATGACGAGATGCTGGCCCATCTGAAAACGGCTGATTACGAGGGCTTTATCCGGATTGGTGGTGCCTACGCCGATGCCGTCGTAAAAGCTGAAGAAGAAACCAGCCAGAGTCTGAACGATATTTTGAATGACATTCCCGACCATAAAATTGACATTACCGAAGAAGATGAAGCGTTTGCCGAACAGTATTACAACCTGTACACGCAACTGGCCGGCTAAACATAGCATCGGATTACCCGCCGTGCTGGTGGGCTCGCTGGCGTTCCTGACGGCCTGTGAGGAACCGAAGGAAATTGGCTTACCGCCCACCACGCCGGTGGGCGTTTATTATACCGATACGCTGACCATCAGCCGGTCGACCGTCCTGCTCGATTCGGTCCGCAGCAACGGCACCGGTACCCTGCTGATGGGGCGGTACACCGACCCGGTGTTCGGCAGAATACAGGCCACGGGCTTTTCGCAGTTGGTTCCGGCCACTCAGTTTGTGGTTCAGGATGCCAACAAGAATAATATCCCCGACGCTCAGCTCGTTTACGATTCGACCCGGCTGGTGCTGACGTATAATTTTGTGTATGGCGATACGCTGAAAACGCAGGAACTGGCGGTTCACCGGCTGACGGAGGAGATCAGCCGTACCAAAAGCTACGACATCCGGAGCAGCGCAGCCTACGATCCGCAGCCGCTGACCCGCTTTCAGTTTACGCCTACGCCGGTGAAGCAGCGGACGCAGCGGCTGAGCCTGCCGGCTACGTTCGGGCGCGAATTGCTGGCCCTGGCCAATAAAGACGCCGGTAAGGTTGACTCGCTCTTTCAGAAGCAGTTTAAAGGCCTTGCTCTGGTGCCGGGGCCGAATAACAGCGCCATGCTGGGACACCTCGTTGATGGATCGTCGGCTGTCCTGCTTTATTTTCATAAGGAAGGTGATACAACCAGTACAGTGCAGGCCTTTTCGCTGGGAGCCGGTGTAGGGCGTTTCAATCAGGTGCGGGCCGACCGTAGCGGAACGCCTTTGGCGGGCCTGCGGCCAGGGCAGAGCCTGCCGGCCAGCGCTACTGGCGGGCAGACCTTTGTGCAGCCCGGAACGGGTGTTACCACCAAACTGGAGTTTCCAACGCTGCTGAACCTGAGACAACAGGGCCGGATTGCCATTAACCGGGCCGACTTGATTATTACGCCGAAACAGCCCGATAACAGTTCGTTTTATTTACCGCCCTATCTGGGCCTGGCCGAAGTAAACGAACAGAATCAGATTTTGCGGTCGTCGCCCAGCGGCTTTGTGCAGTTTGTTACCTCAGCCTCATCGCTTTTCGACCGCAGCGAACAGGCGTGGGTCAATCCGCAGATTGCTACGTACGATTCGCGGACGCGGGTATACAGTGCCACCGAAGGTGGTGTCCGAACGCAATCTATCCTGTTGGGTGGTTACCTGCAGTCTATTCTGTCCGGCCTGACGCCTAATCGCGGATTGGTTATTCAAACGCCCAGCAATACGGCCTTGTTCAGTACATCGGGCGGTCTGGCCAACCTGACGCAGTTCTACCTCAATGATCGGTTGTGGCGCATGGTTCTGGACGGATCAGCCAGTGTACGCCTGGTTGTCTTTTACACCTACTCCAATTAGCAAAAGGCCCGCCGGATTGACCATCAACCGGCGGGCCTTATACTTTTCCCTTGCCTTCATCGGTGCTGTAGATAAGTTTTATGGCTTCCGGCTGCCTTTCCTGCGGGGAACGGTGCAAAAAATTGTTAATCTTGTATTGTAAGAACATAGCTGTCAGGGCGTTCGTCCCGGACAGATTATCAAAACCAAATTTCTCCGTATGTGCGGTATTGTTGCATATGTCGGGCATCGCGAGGCCTGCCCGCTGGTACTGAAGGGACTGAAACGACTCGAATACCGGGGCTACGATAGCGCTGGTGTAGCCCTGCTGAATGGCGAAGGACTAAAGGTCTATAAAAAGAAAGGGAAGGTTGTTGATCTGGAAAAAGAGCTGAACGGCAAAGAGTTGACCGCTACCATTGGTATGGGGCACACCCGCTGGGCTACCCACGGAGAACCTAACGACGTAAATGCGCACCCGCACTACGCCTTTAACCGGAAGCTGGCCATCATCCACAACGGCATTATCGAAAATTACGCGACGCTGAAAGAAAACCTGATCCGCAAGGGGCATGAGTTTCGCAGCCAAACGGATTCTGAGGTGCTGATTCAATTTATCGAAGAAATCCAGAAGCATACCTGCTGCTCGCTGGAAGAAGCCGTCCGGCAAGCGTTGCAGGAGGTGGTTGGCGCCTACGCCATCGTGATTATGTCGGAAGACGATCCGACCCAACTGATTGCCGCCCGTAAGGGGAGTCCGCTGGTGATTGGCATTGGGGAGGGTGAGTTCTTTATGGCCTCGGATGCGACGCCCATTATTGAGTATACTAAAGACGTGGTTTACCTGAACGACTACGAAGTGGCCGTCATTAAAAATGGTGAACTGAAGGTTACAACCCTCGACAATACGCAGACAACGCCTTACATCCAGAAAGTAGAGCTGGAACTGGAGGCTATTGAAAAAGGCGGTTTTGACCACTTCATGCTCAAAGAGATCTTTGAGCAGCCGCGCTCCATTGCCGACAGTATGCGCGGCCGGGTGAAAGCTGACGCAGGCCACCTGGTGCTGGGCGGCCTGCGCGACTACCTCGACCAACTGGCGTCTTCTCAGCGAATTGTCATTGTTGGATGCGGTACGTCCTGGCATGCCGGTCTGGTGGCGGAGTATATTTTTGAGGAACTGGCCCGCATTCCGGTGGAGGTAGAATACGCATCGGAGTTTCGGTACCGGAACCCGATCATTGCTGAACGCGACGTGGTGATCGCCATTTCGCAATCGGGTGAAACGGCCGATACATTGGCTGCTATTGAGCTGGCCAAATCCAAAGGCGCTACCATTTTTGGGGTCTGCAACGTGGTAGGCTCGTCTATTGCGCGGGCTACCCATGCCGGGGCCTATACCCATGCCGGTCCGGAAATTGGGGTGGCCAGTACAAAGGCGTTTACCGCGCAGGTAACCGTACTGACGCTGATGGCGCTGGCGGCCGCCAAACGTAAAGGTACCATTTCAGACACCCTGTTCCGGCAGTTGCTGGCCGAACTGGAAGCCTTGCCGGCTAAAGTGGAAAAGGTGCTGGAAGGGGCCGAGCGCATCAAAGAAATTGCGTATATCTTTACCTATGCCCGCAACTTCATTTACCTGGGGCGTGGTCTGAATTTCCCCGTTGCGCTGGAAGGGGCGCTGAAACTGAAAGAAATCTCCTACATCCACGCAGAAGGCTACCCGGCTGCCGAGATGAAGCACGGGCCGATTGCGCTCATCGACGAAGATATGCCGGTGGTATTCATTGCCACCAAAGATAGTTCGTACGAGAAAGTGGTGTCCAATATTCAGGAGGTAAAAGCCCGCAAAGGCCGCGTAATTGCCATTGCCACTGAAGGCGAAACGCAGTTGCAGAACATGGTGGACTTTGTGATCGAGATTCCGAAAGTTCACGACATTCTGATGCCGCTCATATCCGTAATTCCGCTGCAATTGCTGGCCTACTACGTGGCCGTGATGCGCGGCCGCAACGTCGACCAGCCGCGTAACCTGGCGAAATCAGTAACGGTAGAGTAGGACACTGCCCAGGTATATAACGTAACGAGCCGGAGAATTTCTCCGGCTTTTTTTGTGGGCTCAGGCAACGCTTCATGAATAATCGGCATTATTGTCATTGAAACGGCTTACCAGCAGCAGATATGGATCAGCAACTCATCGAACAGTGCCGGCGGGGTAACGCATTTGCCCAGAAACGGCTGTTCGATCGATACGCCAACCGGCTGTACCGGGTCTGCCTGCGCTACGTCCGGCATGAGCCCGAAGCCGAAGAGGTGCTGATGAACGGCTTTCTGAACGCATTCCGGGCCATCGGCGACTTTTCGTACCGCGACGAAGCCGGTCTGGAAGCGTGGCTCAGGCGGATTATGGTCAACGCAGCTCTCCAGCATTTGCGGGCTAACCGCAGCCTGCCCGCCTTTCATACGGAAGAAGCTATGGCAACCGAACCGGATAACGCCCCGCTGCCCGACAGCCAGTTGAATGCCGAAGCCATTATGGAGTTGGTGCGGCAGCTGCCGACCGGTTACCGAACCGTTTTTAATCTGTACGTGCTGGAGGGGTATAGCCACCGCGAAATTGCCGGGCAGCTGAGTATCAGCGAAAATACATCCAAATCTCAGCTTAGTAAAGCAAGGGCACTCTTACAGCAACTTTTGGTGAAACAGGACCATGAAGCAAAGCAGCGAAGATATTGACCCGCTTGTCAGGCAGGCGTTTCAGTCACTGCCCGATACACCTCCGCCCGGATCATCTTTCGATTCACAACGGCTGTGGAGCCAGCTCAACCACGAACTGCATCCGGCCAAGCCCGCCCGTCGACTTGCCGGCTGGTGGTGGATGGCCGGTATGCTCTTTCTGCTGGCCGGTTTAGGCTGGTATATTGGCACGGGACCATCGCCCGGTAATGAGAACGGGACGGCAGTGGTTCAGCAAGGACCGAAACAGCCCAGCGTTTCTGTAGGCGCTACATCAGGTGGTATTGAAGAAGCGCGTCCGGTAGGCAGGAACAGCGTTTCTGCACCAGCCCCCAGCCTGCACCCAAAGCCCCTGACTGCGCAGCACCCGCCGGCAACTACCCGGCAACGAGTGGAGGCAGTAGCTATCCGAACGCCGGAGTCGCCTTCACCGGAAAACCCTGCACCCATACCGGCTCAGGAATTGGTAGCTACACGGGAACCAGGGTCTGATTTAACATCACCCGGCGTTGAACCGAAACCGGTTGCCAGAACGTTAGCAAAAGCTGCGAAGCCGCGTTTTCGCGTTGTGCATATTAATGAATGGCAGACGGAAGAAGATGTAAAAACCAGTCTGCGCCGTAACGAAGGGCTGGTCCGCTTAGGTACCGGCGGCCATTCGGCTGACCGACCGGAAAGTCCACAACTACAAATTTCCATTTCCCAACGCATTAAATAACCAACCATATGAACCGACCTGTTCTGATTACCTGGCTCCTGATGAGCTGGGCCGGCACCGCCATGACTCAATCGACGGATTCGCACCTGCAGCACGACCAGAGCCGAACCACCCGGACATTCTACGGCTGGAGCCGCCTGGAGATTGATGTAGGCCGGCGGAATACAATGATCATCGGCTTTGATACCTATTCCCAGCTATTGACCCACCAGAACGTCGATTCGGTGCTGCGCCTGTTTGTTGCCGATTACGGCCGGGTTGCTGACACGGCCCAGGACCCTACCCAGGCGGTTCACGCCTTTTTCCGGATAGCCAGAACGGACCACACCCTGGATCTGCGGCATTATCCACCTGTGCGTACCTCCTTCCGCTTCAGTGCTAATTCGGAACCGGTATTGCTGAAAACCCGGCAGGATACACTGGATATTGCCTGGAGTTCGACCGGTTCTATTGTGTCGCCAGACCCTAATGCCTATCCGTTCCACGTCTATTTACTGGTTAATAGGCTGGCTGATATTGAGCAACTGCTGCGGGAGGGAGGTGTTAACAGTCAGATACAAAAAGTGCTGGAGGCAATTCGTACGTACCAGGCGCACAAACTGACCCATCCGGGTTTTTCGTACGATTTGCTGTACCGAAATGGACAGCCGAAGGTCATGCATCCGGGGCTGGCCAAAAGCCCTTTCCTGAGTATTCAGCCAAATATTGGTGTAGGATTGATTCGCAGTCTGTGGGTGCCGTCGCTGGCCCTGGATCTTCAGTTTATTCCCAATCGATTCCAAAATGTTGGCTACTCTGTCGGCTATTTGTCCAACTTTTTTTTTCAGCCGGGGGCAGATGGGGGCTTTCGGGTCCAACGTAACGACTTTCTGAACATTGGCGTAGCTTTTTACGCTTTCGACGGGTTACGCCGTACCTCCACGTTCAGCCGGGTGTTGGGCAGTATCAACGTAGGCATACCGGTCTATCGGCAGGGTAACTACTTCGACAAGCGTACCTTCCGCTTCAGCGGCACCATCTTCCAGAAAAGCTTCATCAAAGTGCAACCGGAGATTTACATGCAGGGCTTCTTCAAAAAGGTGTATCCCGGCGTACGGATTGGAATAGGTCTGTAACCTGACATTATTCTCCCGCAATTTGAACCGGAAATGCAGTAAAAGCGGTCTGGCTGTAAGCTGGGATTAACCCTTTGCTCCTGATGAGGTCTTGACTAACTTCTTTTGTTTTCAGGAGTATTTCGAAAGAGTTCGTGAACGGAAACGGGCGAACGACTACCCGGTTCGGACTGGGCCATACGGCATGAATCTTCTGGTGGCTGGTAAAGGCGAAATGCTCGGAGTTTTTGAAGCCTTCCCTGAAGAATGGGTGTTCTTCTTCCTTGCTGGTTCCGGGCTTATTCAGGCACAGGTACAACGATAAGTTGTCGCAGAACTGCAGGAAGTCAAACTGGTAATACAGCAGGGCCTGCTGCTCTTCGTTACGGATACCCAGTTCATGCTTTAACCGATGCTGTCTGGCTTCTTCGTGCCGCAGAAAGCTGTTTTCTGCCTCAACCTGCTTATTCATGAACGAGCTATAGTGAAGGCTAACCAGCAAAGCACTATACGGATTCTCCTGTTCGAGCGTATTGATTCCGTTGGTGTACAGGACTGTTTTTAGAGCAGATGGATACTGGATAAAGGTAAAGGGCTCGCCCTGGACGTCATTCCAGAAAGGGGTTTGATCGGCTGGTATCCAGGAGTCATCATGGGCATAAACGGCCCGGATGGTATCGTTGCAATGGGGCGATGAATGGAAATACGGATCACGCCAGGTATCAGCAATTTGGCCGGAAAGGTCAGCATGATCTGGTTGCTGTACCATCCAGAACGAGCGTGAAGTTTTGCGTATTATCATTTTCTGAATACCGTATCAATAAGCGCCCGGTCCTCTGTCTATCCAGAAACGCGGAGTGAACGTACAGGTGGGCATCCCGCCGACGCGGCCAGGCCGGTGGGATACCCGCCAGTACCTTAATACTCCTGCTCCAGCGGGTGAATCATCAGTTCATCGATGACCACATGGGCGGGTTGGGAGACGATATAATACAGCGCTTCGGCCATATCGTTTTCCTTCAGCCAGTTTTGCGAGGTTTCGTGGCCTTGCCCTTTGGCGTGGAAGTGCGAATCGACCAGGCCGGAGTAAACACCACTGACCTTGATGCCATGCGGACGAACCTCTTTCCGAAGCGCACCCATAAAGGCTTCCTGCGCGTATTTGCTGGCGGTATAAAGCGAACCACCGGCAAAGGTGCGTTTGGCTACGTCGGAAGCTACCACCACAATATGCCCTTCACCCTGTGCCTTCATGGCCGGTAAGGCGGCTCTGGTCAGCAGAAAAGTGCCTTTTACGTTAGTTGCCATGAGTGCATCCCACTCCTCGACGGTCAGTTCGTCTACGTTCTTGAAAACACCATAACCGGCGTTATTGATGACTACATCAATGCGGCCGAAGCGGTCCAGGGCCGTCTGCACAACCTGCTGCATATCAGATTCATTGGCAACATCGCCCGGAACGGCTATAATACGGCCACCGGCTTCGGTTTCCAGCGTTTTTAACTCATCGGCATTCCGGGCAGTAACAACCACATTTGCCCCCTTTTCGGCTAACAGCAGTGCTGTTGCCCGGCCGATGCCGCGTGAGGCACCGGAAATTATAAATACTTTGTGCTCTACCGGCATTTTAGTTTTTGGTTTTTCGGCAAAATAAGGCAAATCTCTCGGTTGGTAGAAGGTTATACCATTACCTTTTAACCCGTAAAACTCACCATGACCAGCACCACGATGGCGATAACCACCAGTGAGCCGATGATATCCACGGCTGAGTACGTAGCCCGGTTAGCCGCTTTCTGCTCTTCGGAAAGTGAACCAAAGGTCAACCCTCGGACCTGATCCGCCGTCGGTGCCGGCGTAAGCATACTCACCGTTACGCACAAAATGACACAGAACAGGAAAAACCAGGCTGCGAAGGTCAGAAAATTAATACTGCCGAAGGTGTAGAAAAAGCTATTGGGGTCCATGGAATTGCGGCTTAGTTCCGAGACCAGCCGGACGGCCGCTACCAGCAGACCAATCAACAGGGTTGCCATAGCCCCCTGGCTGTTGATTCGCTTGAAGAAAATGCCCAGCAGGAACACCGCCGTGATGGGGGGCGCAATATACGACTGCACCGACTGCAGGTACTCGTACAACACGCCCGAAATATTCTGCATAATCGGAATCCAGGCAATGCCCAGAATCACCACGAAGCCCGTAGCCACCCGACCCACGTTTACCAGTTGCGATTCCGGCGCATCCGGCCGCAGCTTCTTGTAAATATCGACGGTAAACAGGGTAGAGCAGGAGTTGAAGATCGACGCGAGTGAACTCATTAAGGCGGCCAGCAGACCAGCGGCTACCAGCCCCCGCAAGCCGCCCGGCATTTTGTTCATCAGCAGCGTAGCAAACGCCTGATCGGGAGAGTTCCAGTCGAGTTCGCCTTTGTTTTTCAGGGCCAGGGCTACAATACCCGGCACCAGGAACAGAAAAATCGGCAACAGTTTCAGCAAACCGCCGAAGATGGTACCGCGTCGGCCCTGTTGAATGTTTCGGGCGGCCAGTACCCGCTGCACAATATACTGATCGGTACACCAGTACCAGGTGCCCACAATAGAGCTGGTCAGCACCAGTGGCAGCCACGGAAAATCAGGGTCGGTATTGGGGCGCCACATATTCATATACCCGGCGGGTAGAGCCTCCTTAACACCACTCCAGCCACCGGCCGACTGCACGCTGACGATCGTCAGCGTAGCTGCCCCGATCACCAGAATAACGGTCTGGATGGCTTCGGTATACGCTACCGCCCGCATACCGCCCAGCACCGTATAAATACCGGTTAGGATCACCGTAATCAGCGCCCCAAACCAGAAGTCGATGTGCAGCAGCGACGAGATTACGATACCACCGGCATATACCGTAACCGATACTTTGGTGAGTACATAGGCCAACAGGGAGAAGATACTCAGAAACCAGCGGGTACTGGCGTTGAACCGGCGCTCCAGGAACTCAGGCATGGTAAAAACGCCACTTCGGTAGTAAAAGGGCAGGAATACCCAGCCCAGTGTAATCACCAGCCAGGCATGCAGTTCGTAAATAAGCAGCGGAATTTTGCCGCCCGCTCCGGAGCCGGCCAGACCAACCACGTGTTCGGAACCGATGTTAGACGCAAAAATGGAGGCACCAACCACAAACCAGCCCAGATTGCGGCCGGCCAGAAAGTAATCCTCCGTATTTGATTGTTTACGGGTAACAACCCAGATAGCAACAGCAGTTAAGAGCAGAAAGTAACTTCCGATAACTACCCAGTCAAGGGTGGAAAATTGATTCATAGCAGGGGTTTTCTTTGGGCTCCGAAATTAAGCACAAAAGAATAATATGGTAGTATGTATTTCTTTGTTTATAAAGATTTGGTAAGAAAGAGGTAGCGTATAGCTACCAAACCCGACTGGCCACTACATTGATGATCACGTTGATAAGGAGCGCAAGACAAAACGACAGGGCTACCGAAAACAACGGAAGAAAAAATGCCTGTAGGAAGAAAAATGTGGTGAAACCCAGCACTCCGATGAGCAGGCCACGTAAAATCAGAATAGTGGGGCCGCTGCCCTGCAAATGATGTGTAAAAATAGCCAGAATGGACGTCATAATCGGGAAAGGGGTGAGAATGCCGCTCCAGGCTGGCCCCAGCATGTTGGCCAGCCATGTAACGGCTACAACAAATAAGGTGGCAACGAGCATCCGCAGGGGAATATCGAACGGTAAGCGACGGACAGCGATAGCAGACATGGCCGTAGCCGGAAAATACCGCAGGGCCAGCAGAGCGCTACTCACGGCGAGACCGTAGCTCACCGCCAGATTAATATTGACGAAATTGATGAGCCAGGCCACGCCCACATATACGAGGTAAGCAACAGAAACGGTTACCGGCCAGCTCATCTTCGTTGAAAGCCAGGCATAACTGTATGTAAAACATACCCAGGCGACTATGCCCGTCAGAATACCGCGAACAGACTGAACGCCGAAGCCTTTTCCCTGCTCCAGAATAAAAAACAGCAGGATGGGACCGGCTACCCAGGGTAAACTGGCAATCAGCCCGCCGACTTTATTGCCCCACCGGCGGCTCACCAGCGTAACCAGGCCAATCGCCAGGGGCATTAGGGTTACTTTGAAAAAAAGGACACTCATGGATGCAGACAAACTGTTGAATTGCCGGACAGGTGTCCGGCAATTCTTCCGCAAGATAAAAACTTACGCAAAATAGTACAGCATCCAGACCGAAGCTGCGGTGAGGAGACCGGCCCAGAAGTGGTTGTCGATCCAGACCTGGCCTATACCCGCCCGCACCGGCTGCGTGGGCTCAGGCTGCGTTCGGGCACGACGGCTGGAGAGCAGAAATAAGCTTAGTGTGGCCAGAGCGGCCCAGACAGCGACCTGTTTCGGCGATACGTCCAGACTGAAGATAATACCGATAAATACTCCCTGCACCAGCAGAAACAAGCCAATTCCCCGGAATACTTCCCCGGCATTGATGTCTACCTGCAGCTTATTGAATCCGTCAAATTGGGTGTTCGGGTAAACGGTTAAACTGAGGCCAATCAGCGTAAGCGAACTCAGCACAAACGTGATGAATACCCGATGCATGAAGTTGAGCGTTTCGCCAAAGGTGGCCGCCACCGCCGGTATCTGCGACAGAGCGCCGTTGTAAATCCACTCGGCCAGCAGACCGTACAGCGGAGCCAGGATCATGGCCGCTACGGCGGCCTGGGCGCTGGCTCGCTTCCAGAGCACCCCGATGAAAAACGCGACCATGATGCCGGGGGTGAAGTACGATAACTGTGATGATACCTTTAGGAAAAAATTATTGGAGCGGTCGGGCGTATAGGTCCATAGCGCAATAGCAATAGAGGCTACCACCATCGCTACGATGCTCAGGCGGCCAAAACGCACAATCTGGCGGTCGCTGGCCCTGGGCGTGATGTACTTTTTGTAGACATCCAGCGTCAGCAGCGTGGTGGCCGCGTTCATCATAGAGTCGACGGAGGAAAAGGTGGCAGCCGTCAGACCGGCCAGGATCATACCTGTCAGACCGACACCAGAGGGAATTACCGTCTCGACCAGTTTCAGAAAAGCCCCATCGGAGTTAAAGTCCATATTCCCAAACCGGCTGCGGAAGAGGTAATAGGCCGCTACGCCCGCCGAGATGGAGAAGAACGGAATCATCAGCTTCAGAAAACCGCTGGCGATAATGCCTTTGCGGGCATCGTCGTCGCTACTGGCGGCCAGCACGCGCTGCACCAGAAATTGATTGGTGGTGAAGTTAAAACAGTGCTGGAGCATCAGGCCGGTAAAAATACCCGTCCAGGGCAGGTTGGGGTGCGAGGCCGGCAGGTAGAGGTGCATTTTCTGCGCTTCACGCGGCATGGATGCATCCAGAGACAGCAGGCCCGCGAACCCGCCAATCTCCGGTTGTGAGAATGTGAAATACGCGACCGTAATCCCGGCCGCCAGCATCATCAGGGTCTGGATGGTGTCGGTAATTACGATGGATTCCATACCGCCCCAGATCGTGTAGCTGCAGGTGACCAGGCCAATCAGCAGCAGGCCCACTTCGTACGAAATCGCAAAATCGGAGCCGCCAAACAGCCATTGCAGCGTAATGCTGCCGACGTAAAAAGCACCTACCAACTGCACCAGAATAATCAGCACCAGCAGAATGGTGTAAATCAGCCGGGCGGCCTCGTTATACCGCACCTCCAGATATTGCGAGAGCGTAAACAGTTCCAGCCGCCGGTACGACGCCAGAAACACGAAACATAGCAGCAGCACCGCCGGAAACACCACCTCGTAATGCGCCTGCACAAAGCCAATGGAATACCCGATGCCCAGCATCCCGATCAGGTGAAACGAGCTGATATTGGTGCCGAATACCGAGCCGGCCACCGTCCACCACCGGATAGACCGGCCGGCCAGAAAATACTGTTCCGCGTTCTTTTTGCGGAGGGCCACAATCACCCCGGCTGTCGGCATAATGAGCAGCATCAGGACGAGGACGATGATGTCGATGGGTTGGAGTTGGCTGAGCACTTTTTAATGATTAATGATGAACGATGAATGAACTTGCGCCCCAGGTTAATATGGATTTAGGCGGCCATTCTTTTCTGCCTGGTTTTGGCGCTGAGTATGATACTCCGGACGAGTTTAAGCAACTCCGAAGTATCTTCATGTATGCTGCAAAACTCGTTTTCGGATAAGTAGTCGGTAGCCCGCAACAATTCCAGCCAGTACATAGTCTCATCTGCTTCTTTTTGGGCTACTCTCATTTTGTGGATAAAGTCGGCTTTGGTTTCTGCATTATCGGCTTCCCGAACATTCGCGCCAATAGAAGTGCCGGATTTCAGCAATTGCTTACTCAGCACAAACTCCTTTTTAGCAATTCTGAGGTGTTGGTAGAGTCGAACGACCCGAGCAGCAAAGCGAAAGCTCTTCTCCCGCACTACATTATCTTTTTTCATTATCGATTACGTTAGCGTCCCCGTTAATCGTTTATCATTCATCATTCATCATTAGTAACTCAATTCTCCGTACGTCAGTGGTGTTGCCGGCGTGGTGGCGGGTCGGCGGCCCTGCACGTCGGCCAGGCGGACGTTGGGGAGGTGGGGGAGAACGAGTTTGCCAAAGTATTCGGATTCTTCAATGAGCGGGTAGCCGGAGAGGATGAAGGCGCGGATGCCCATGTCCATGTAGCGGTACATCTGGGCAATAATCTGCTTCGGTGTGCCCACTAACGCGCCACCGCACCCCGAGCGGGCGCGGCCGATGCCGGTCCACAGGATAGGTTCAATGAAGCCGTCATTATCGGCGGTCTGGCGGAGTTCATCCTGGCGCAGTACGCCCAGCGAGCGGGAATCCTGGGTACGGTGTTTCAGCGCTTCTGCCTGCTGCTCGTCGAACTTAGACATCATCCGGCGGGTCCAGGCGCGGGCTTCCTCTTCCGTTTCGCGCACAACAACATGGATACGCAGACCGAAGTCGATGGTGCGTCCGTAGCGGGCAGCGCGGGCGGAAACGTCCTGCATGGTGGCGTAGAGCGACTCTTCGGGTTCGGGCCACATCAGAAACACATCGCAATGCTCGGCGCAGACCTCTTTGGCCCCATCGGCAATCCCGCCAAAGTAGAGCAGCGGTCCGCCGTTCTGCTGGTACGGCTTCACCGGGTCGGTCGACAGGCTCAGTTTACCATACACCGCTCCGTCGAACTCGATGCGGTCCTGCGTCCAGCTTTGCTTCAGGATCTGAATGGTTTCGGCGCAGCGCTTGTAACGCAGGTCAGGACTTTCTTTGTAACCCGGTAATTCGGAGTTGATGATGTTGATGGTTAGTCGCCCCTCCAGCATGTGGTCCAGCGTCGAGATAGCCCTGGCCAGCATGGGCGGGTGAAATTCGCCGGTACGAATGGCCACCAGCAGGCTAATGTTCTGGGTCATGGGCGCAATGGCCGAGGCAAACGAAATGGGCTCCTGCCCCACCACGTAGGACGTCGGCAGCAGGATGTTGTGAAAACCCAGCCGGTCGGCGGTGAGCAGAATGTCGCGGCAATGCTCCCAGTTGCTGCGCCGGTCGGGATCCAGTTGCCCCAGAAACTCGGTGTCGCCCCCGCAGAGGTCGCAAAACCAGGCAATTTCCGCTAACTGCTGCTCGGTACGTATCGTTACTGTCTGAATCGGTTCTTTTAGCATAATCTTATTTGTTACTACGTACAGTCGCCTTTTATGTAGCAATGCTTTCGTTTTTAAAGCTGTAAATACGTGCTTCGAACGGGCGTAAACGGGTGTGATTTACCTTGTCTGATACATCGTAGTTGGCAAACTCTACTATTCCGTTCGCCAGGTCGGGTATGGCAAGTTCGGTATCTTTCCGGGAAAAGTTAGCTATAACAAGCAGTGTTTGCAGCGCATATTTTCGCTCAAAGGCATACACAACCGGATCGTCAGGCAGTAGGTCCCGGTAGGAGCCATAGGTAATAGTTGGTTTATTGCCTCGCCAGCGAATCAGGTCTTTGTAATAGTTGAGTACAGACTGACGATCAACCTGCTGACTAGCCACATTAATCCGGCTGTGGTTCGGATTGACCATTAACCAGGGGTTGCCGGTGGTGAAGCCGGCATTGGGTTCATACGACCATTGCATGGGCGTTCGGGCATGATCGCGCGCAATACGATTAGCCGCTGTCAGAAACTGTTCGGCCGGATAGCGTCCTGACTCAACCAGCGTAGTATATGCGTTGCGTACCTGTACATCGTCAAATGCCTCGATGCTGTTGAACCGGCAGTTGGTCATTCCAATCTCGTCGCCCTGGTAAATCGTCGGGGTGCCGCGTAAGGAAAGCAGCACCGTGGCCAGCATGGTGGCCGACTCCCGGTGGTACCGTTCCGCATCGCCGAAACGCGACACCACACGTGGATTGTCGTGATTGCCGAAGTAGATATTCTGCCAGCCCTCGTTGCCAATGGCGGCATCCCAGTTGTCGAATACAGCCTTTAGCTCCGTAAGGGTGAACTCCGGTTGGGGTTCAGCAAAGTTAATCTCCTCGCGGGGTACGGCATGATCGAAGTGATAGATCATATTCAACTCCTGCCGGTTACGGCCGACGTATAGGTTAGCCTGTTCTGCCGATACACCGAAGCCCTCTCCAATGGTAATACACCAGGGATATTGACTGATTACCTCGCGATGCATTTCCTGCAGAAACTCATGGATGCGCGGCCCGTTGGCGTAAAGCGTCAAATCACCATAGCGGCCTTCCGGGTAATCAGGGAAGTCCGGGTCTTTGGACAAAAACGGAATCACATCCATCCGGAAGCCATCCACGCCTTTCTCCAGCCAGAACCGCATCATCCGGTACACCTCCTGCCGGAGCTTTGGGTTCTCCCAGTTCAGGTCGGGCTGTTTTTGGGTAAACAGGTGCAGGTAGTACTCGCCGGTACCCTCATCCAGCGTCCAGGCCGGACCGGAGAAAAACGAAAGCCAGTTGTTCGGCTCACGTCCATCCTTCGGTGGTCGCCAGATGTAAAAATCCCGATACGGATTGTCTTTTGACCGGCGCGCCTGCTGAAACCACGGATGTTCGTCGGAGCTGTGATTAACGACCAGATCCAGAATGAGTCGCATTCCCCTCATACGAACGCCCATCAGCAGTTCATCAAAATCGTCCATGCTGCCGAATTCAGGCTGAATGGCCCGGTAATCGGAAATATCGTAGCCGTTATCCGCATTCGGTGACCGAAAGATTGGACTTAGCCAAAGGATATTGACACCCAGGGCGCTGAGGTAATCCAGTTTCTGAATGATGCCCATCAGATCGCCCACACCGTCGCCATCACTGTCGTTAAAGCTGCGGGGGTAGATCTGATAGATAATATCTTCTTTCCAGTTGAACATACTTACCGCATTAACTCATCAAACGTCAGCGAGACGTAGTACAGGCCACCGATGCGGGCGAGGCCATAGCCCTGTGAATAATACTGGTTCAGGATGTTGGAGCCGCCCGCCTTCAGAATCGATTTGATAGCCGGTAGCCGGTACGACACCTGTGCATCGAGGGTATTCCAGGCTGGCAGCCAGATGTCGCCGGCCGTGGTGCCTTGTTCTACCCACATCTTGTCGGTCCAGCGGTAGGTTACGGCAAAACCGAGGTAGGGTGTCACGCGGGGATTGCTCAGGGTGATGTTATAGCGATTCTCCGGGGAGATAAAGAAGTTACGGCCTAACTGTGCTACCTCCGGATTGCTCATCCGGCGCTTAATCACTTCGTTTCCGGCGCGGTCTTTAATAACATTGCCACGGGCGTCGCGCAGGGTGATTAGCCCTACCTGCCGGGCGTAGTTACCGCTCAGGCTGTAGCCTTTACCCAAAACATAATCGGCACCAAATCCCCAGCCGTTCACGAAAATTTCGTTGAAGTTGTTGAAGTTGACCTGCAGCGCCCGGTAGGCGTTGGTCCGGAAGTCGGCCACCTGTCCGTTATTGGGTTGCCAGGCGTTCTGAGCTGCAATAAAGTCGGTATAAATGCTGCGGAACAGGAACGCATCGATAAATAGCCGGTTGCTCAGCAATGTCTTGTAACCCACTTCCCAGGTCTTGATTTTCTCGGTGGTAAACTCGCCCGGCCGGAACACCCGTTGCTGAAGTTGCTGCTCGGTAATGGTACCCGCTACGAACGCCTGCGCATCGGCAACCAGATAGGCCGGGTTGGTATTCAGCCCGGTAGCTTCGTAGGCCATCGGCGATCCGCCCACTTCGCCACCCTGTCCGGCGGGCGGCATTGACAGCAGTTGGTTGGGCGATGGATTCCGGAAGGCGCTCTGCCACGACCCCCGGAAGTTATGCGGCCCAACGCTCAGTACGGCCGATGCTCTGGGCGTAAAGCCGCCTTTGAAATACTGATTCTTGTCGTACCGAACTGCCACCGTCGGCTTCAGCGTAATCAGCGAAGCTAGTTTAATTTCCTTAGCTGCCTGGGCGTAGGCACCATACTCGTCAATGGTATATTCTTCAAACTGACCATTGCCCAGGTTTTTGCGCGGAAACAGCGTACCACCCGACTCCAGCCCGTAGTGGCGGTAGCTGGCCCCGGCAATCAGCTCAACTACATTCGTCAGGTTTTTGAAATTGTACATCCCTTCGTAATGCCACATGCTGGAGTTGTCGCGGAAGCGCGTACCGTTGCGGCCCAGGCTGGGAATCGCCACGTTATTCCAGGTACCGGTTACCAGGTCTTTCACCCGGTTGAAATCGGCCGAGCCTGGCAGGTAGCGGCCCTGATCGGCCCGGCTGCGGGCAAAACCAATCGGGTTAACATCCACCCCGCCAGCCTGTGCATAAGCAGCCGCAAAATCGGCAGACCATTGCGCAATCGGTTTCCAGGCATTATTAATGGCCTGCGCAGTTTGGCCAATGTTCCAGCCCTCGGCCTTCTGCTGAGTGGTATAGGCCCGCACGAAAAAATTATCCCCGCTGATTTCGGCCTTGATCTGATGACGGTTATAGTTGGGAAAATATTCACGGAAACCAGCCGTCCGGATAAAGTTGCCGTTGCCGTAGTACCAGCCCACGGTAGCCTGAATTTTGTCGGTCAGTTTGTAATACAGCGACGCATTGGCGCGGGTGTTGAAAACCTTGCCATTGTTGCCCAGAATGTCCAGCTCGGTGTAGCCGGTCCGGGTTACGAGCTGACCAGCCAGGGCCGCATTGGCAAAATTGGCCGGGTAGCGGAACGCTCCCGCCGTGTTGAAATCGTCACCGTAGATATTTACGCCGTCGTACTGGAGGTTGGTGTTTGGATTATTGTTGGGTTGGAAGTTAATTCCGGTGGCAATATTGCCCCGGCTGGCGTCGGTGGCAAAAAAGCCGGTCCGGTCGCGGTGCGAGCGGTCGCTGTAGTCGTCGGCGATGAAATCGGTACCATCCAGCCGCTGAACGTTAACTTTGAAGGCAAAGCGGTCACCCACTTGCCTGGCATAGCGAAGGGCAAAGTCCGTATACGGCTTAGGCCCAAAGCCTTCCTTACCGACGTTGTTTACCCCGACTTTCACCTGAGCGCTTAAGCCCTGGTACTCGAAGGGATTTTTGCTGCGGGTCAGCATCAGGCCCTGCAAGGCATCGGGACCGTAGAGCGCCGACGATGCACCGGGAATGATTTCGATGCTTTCGATATCCAGATCAGAGATACCCGCTACGTTGCCGAAGCCGAAGCCCAGACCCGGCGACCGGTTATCCATGCCGTCGGTCCACTGCACAAAGCGGTTGTTGTTGTTAGCCCCAAAACCCCGGATGTTCACCGATTTAAACGTCAGGCTTTGGGTGAGCAGATCAACGCCCTTCAGGTTCTGCAGCGCATCGAAAGGCGTAGCGGCCGGCGACTGCTGCAGCTGCCGGGGCCCGAGTTTTTCGACCGTAACCGAGGCTCTGGTGAGGCTTTCTTCTACCCGGCTGGCTGATACCACGACCTCATCCGCCAGCAGCGATTCTTCCCGCATTGTGAAGTTAATGGGACTGCCGGCATTGGTTACAGTCACCTCCTGGCGACCGTAGCCGACGTAGGTAGCCACCAGCGTGAGGGGCAATGCCTGCGTGGTTTGTAACGAAAAGCGGCCATCCCGGTTGGTAGCCGTCCCGACCGACCGACCCTTAATAACGACATTCACTCCCGGCAACGGCTGATTGGTCGTAGCGTCGGTGATTGTACCCGACAGGGTAATGGACTGCGCCCGGCCAACGGTAGCACAGACAACAAATAACAGGGTCAGAAGATAAAAATACAGAGTAATTCTTGTCATAGGGTGGGTTCTTTTAAAGTCGTCTACAATAATAGATTTTTCCGGTGAAGCTGACATGGCTTTGTCTAAAATTTTACAAGTAAAGTTCAAGTTTTTGACGACGAGACCTTATGGTAACCAGCAGGCTACATCAACATTACTACTAAAGTCATATAGACTATACAGAGTATTAGTATTTATAATCTATTGACTTTATAGTTTAGGCTGCCAAAAAAAGAGTAAATTGCCGCCAGTTGCAAGAGGAGGTGATTTGTCTCAAATCAAAAGCTTTATTTTCTTGATTAAATAACACCGACTCTTAGAAAGAGTAAAATCTCACCATCTGCATGAAAAAACACGTACTCATTTTGCTTACGCTGGTATTATCTACCCAGGTTCAGGCCCAAACCATTCCCGCAAAAATTGTTAACCCTCAACAACAGCTCTGGGTAGCCTATTTTAACCAGATCCGCTTCTCCAACCGTTGGGGCTTTTGGCTCGACGTCCACGCCCGCCGGACCGGCGATTTCATTGAGCGCTGGTCGACGCAGATTTTCCGGCCGGGTATTACGTACTATCTATCCGATCAGGTCCGGCTGACGGCCGGTTATGCTTATGTACTGCACTATCCGCAGACGGACGGGGTAGCAGTGCGGCCGGAGCATCGGCCCTGGCAGCAGATCAACTGGAGCGGGCGTTTTGGAAAGCTGCATACCAACCAGTGGATTCGGCTGGAGGAGCGGTATAACCGTCGAATGAACGGCAATGAACTGGGGGAGGGCTACCGGTTCAACTACCGGTTCCGGTACAACCTGACGGTTCAGGTGCCGCTGAAGGGTGACAGAATTCAGCCGGGTGTTCTTAATTTTGCCATGCAGGACGAACTACACGTCAACGCCGGTCGGCAGATTACCTACAACTACTTCGACCAGAACCGGCTGTTTATTGGCTTAGCCTATCCCTTTACGAAGTCATTTCTGGCGCAGTTCGGCTATATGAACGTGTTTGTGCAGCAGCCGGTCGGCAATGTTTTCACCAATAATCACACGATCCGGCTGTTTTTGTTCCACAACCTGGATTTCCGGCAGCCTGTCACTCCGGTCAACTAAACAGTGATGGTGTGCCAGCAACAAAAAAGAGGCAGTGTTAGCTGCCTCTTTTTTGTTGACTCTTTACCCAGCTTCCGTGGCCCGGCCTACGCTGCCCGACTACTCTGCGGGCGACGGAGGTTGTCGGCCCGCACCGGTTTGCTGGATTTGGCATCCTGTAGCACCTGCTCCGACACGGCACCAATGTGGTTGGCCCGCTTCAGCACGTATTCAAACGGCAGGTTAAAGTAGCTGGACACTTCACTGCGGAAGCTATCCGGGAACTTCGACAGCCTGGCTCCGAAGAAACTCCGCACCTCTTCTTCCGGCAGCAGCGATGCCAGCGCCACGCGCTCGGCTTCGGCCAGCAGGTCGCTACGGGACGTGTATAGGTGATCCAGACCGATAGAAGCCGTCAGAATATTCAGAAACAGATTTTTGTACATACCCGATAGTTCGGCGGGCAGAATGACCCAGCCTTGCTCCCGGAACATGGCCGAGAAGCCCGTCAGGCCCTGCTCACCGCGCAGTTCACCGGCAACCAGTTCGGCCGGGAACCGCAGGCGCTCATCATCTTTCTGCATCCGATACACCACGGCCTCCACCGGACTTTTGGTAAACAGCAGGTCGGCCGGAATCACGCGGGTACTTTCCCACTGATCGGTCAGGCGCACGAACATCGCTTCGTTGAAAGGCAGGTTTTCGGGGCTGCCCAGGCTAACCAGCATCCGCCGGTAAGCGGCCAGAAAGTCGATCTGGAGTTGGTTCGGATTATATCGCGCTCGTTTCATAGCGTATGGTAACCGGTCACCGCCCTAATGGGCTGGTTTTCCGGCAATCACCAGCAAGTTGTTTGATGAAAATAGGAAGTAAATATACCAAAAGTAAACCGGTTTTGCAAACCGTTTTACCGGCGCCACTTTAGCGTGTTCAGCATATGCACCATGTCTTTTTTGATGTACTCGATCACAGGTGCCAGGGAGTCGTTGGCGGTGGCGGTGTTGAAGTAGAGAGCTCCCCGGAGGAAGTGCGTGGTAGTGTCGGTGGTGATGAACTGGAACTGGCTGGGCACTTCGCCGGAAAGTTCAATTATGTTGGCCGTGAGGCCGGAAGGCGTTTTCATGACGCGCTCCTCAATGGCGTAGGCTTTGATGTTGTGCTTGGCGGCCAGTTTATACGAGTCGTCAAGCATGGCTTTCAGGCGCTTGGGGTCATTAAGAACGGGCTTATAAGTAAGCTGAATGCTGGCGTGATAATGAGGATAATTGATAAAAATCCAGTGTGGCTCCGACCGGGCAAAGGTATCGGGCAAGATTCTGGCGTATTTGGAGTACTCAAACTGGTAGGGATGGACCGGCGGCAGAGGCTGATAGGCATGCGCCGGCAGGTCGATGCGCGGATAGCCTTTTGGCTTGGGTACGTAATTGTCGTTGTTTGGCTGGCTACAGGCTGCTAACGTTAACGTCAGGAATGCCATAGCAGCGAATACTCTTATCACAGGCTTTCTTATGATCTCAGACATTAATTTTTAAACGAAAAGCCTGGCTATTTCGTGCCATGCTGAAGGGTGAACGCTACATCTCTGCCGATGATAAAGCAGATAGCCCCCTTATTTCCCTTGCCCCAAAAAATCCTGAATGTGGTAGCCCCCATTTTGCTTTCCGGATGGCTAATCCTCGAACAGATTGCCCAGGCCGCCCAGGATCGAGCCGCTTTCTTTGTTGGCCTGCCCACCACCCGGCGATAGGCGCTGCACCAGTTTCGAGATCGGCATCGACTGAATCCAAACCCGGCCGGTGCCTCGTAGCGTAGCCAGGAATAACCCTTCGCCCCCGAAGACCATGCTCCGCAGACTGCCTGCCCGCTGAATATCAAAGCTGATGTTGGGCTCGAAAGCTACCACGCAGCCGGTATCAACACGCAGGGTTTCATTGTTCAGTTGCCGCTCAATCACTACGCCACCGGCGTGAACAAACGCCATACCGTCGCCCTGAATCTTTTGCAGGATAAAGCCTTCTCCCCCGAAGAGACCGGAGCCGATGCGCTGGTTAAAATGAACGCTCAGGCTGGTTCCCAGGGCCGCACACAGAAAGCCGTCGCGCTGCACAATGAGCTGGTTACCGTAAATATTAGCCAGGTTAATGGGCATGACCGTACCTGGATACGGGGCTGCAAAGGCGACTTTCCGTCTGCCGTGACCCCGGTTGGTAAAGTGGGTCATAAACAGCGATTCGCCGGTTAGCAGCCGCGAGCCGGCCTGCATCAGTTTGCCCAGAAACCCCTGGCTGGGCTGGGAGCCGTCGCCCATTTTGGTTTCAAACATAATCCCGTCTTCCATAAAGAGCATGGAGCCGGCCTCGGCAATGACGGTCTCGTTAGGGTCCAGTTCAATTTCAACAATCTGGATATCCTCCCCAATAATGCGGTAATCAATTTCGTGTGAATTCATGGTGGTGGGTTTGATGGACTGGTTGATTCGTTTATTGGTTGAAGGGTTCGCTGGTTACTCGTCTTTGAAGTTTACATCATCAATGTCTTCATCATTGAAGGTGTCATCGTCTTCGTTGGTTGTTTCGGCTTCATCTTCCTGGTTTTCGCCGGCATCGTCGCGACCAATAATGTCTTTCCGGTGCCGGAGCTTTTTGTCATCGACGGTTTTGTTCAGGAACTGGTTGATTTTGTCAATCTCGAAACTGGTGGTGATTTCTCCAAACGAGTTAATCTGAATATCGAATCCTTCCAACTCCTTGTGAACTTTGGGCTTTTCGTTTTCGTCAGGGTTCGCTTTTTTCTTGCTCATGGCTTATACAGTTATTACCTATCTCTACAACCGCGAAGCCGTCTCAGAGTTAGACAGCGGGGTGAAAAACTTGTCCGGCGTTACTTAAACACAAGCAAACGCCGGACAGTCAACGCCCAACGGGATGAAGTTACTAAACTCCCCAGGGTTCGACAATGGTATTTGTGTAAACGGTTCAACGGCTCAGTTTACCGGTGTTTTCAGGCGCTGTAACGCCAGCGTCAGCCGGTTTATAACTTCTTCCTTTCCGATAATCTCCATGGTGATCATCAGGTCGGGACCGGCTCCGGAGCCGGTCAGGGCCAGCCGCATGGCCTGCATCACCTTGCCCTGCTTGATACCCGCCTGCTGCAACGCATCTGATAGCAGGTGCTTGATAGCGTCGGCGGTAAATTCGCCTTCGTATCCTTGCAAGGCTTCGCGGAACGCGGTGACGGCCCGAACGGCATCTTCGTTCCATTTTGCAGCCGCTATCGCTTCATCATATTGTTCAGGGGTATAGAAGAAGGCGCTCGCTTCGCCGAACATCTCGTGGGCAAAGTTTACCCGCTCTTTCAACAGGCCGGCTATTTTAACGGCCTTTTCCGGGGTGCAGTCCGGTCCCTGTCCGGCAGCCTGCTTTTGCAGTACGGGAGCCAGTTCCTCATTCGGTCGCTGGCGCAGGTACTGGTGATTAAACCAGTTGGCCTTCTGAATATCGAACCGTGCGCCGGCTTTGTGAATGTGTTCCAGGCTAAACGCTCCGATCAGTTCATCCATTGTAAATAGTTCCTGCTCGGTGCCGGGGTTCCAGCCCAGCAGGGCCAGAAAGTTGATAACGGCTTGGGGCAGATAACCATCTTCCCGGAAGCCGCGGGCTACAACACCCGAAAAAGGGTCGCGCCACGCCAGCGGAAATACCGGAAAACCACCTAATTCGGCATCGCGCTTGCTCAGCTTGCCGTTGCCTTCCGGTTTTAGCAGCAGCGGCAGGTGGGCAAACTTCGGCATGGTATCTTCCCAGCCGAGGTAGCGATACAGCAGCACGTGCAGGGGCGCCGACGGCAGCCATTCTTCACCCCGGATCACGTGCGTAATGCGCATCAGATGATCGTCGACCACATTGGCCAGGTGATACGTCGGCAGCCCATCGGATTTCAGCAGGACTTTGTCATCAATGGCCGAGGAATGCACATTGACCCAGCCCCGGATGAGGTCGTTAAAGCGGACTTCTTCCTTACGCGGGGTTTTCAGCCGGATCACGTGCGGCTCACCGGCCTCTATCCGGGCCTGTACCTCCTCCGGCTTCAGCGTCAGCGAATTTTTCATTTGCATCCGCGTGATGGCGTTGTACTGAGCCGCCGGCGCGTTGGCCGCTTCGAGCCGCTTGCGCATTTCGTCCAGCTCTTCGGGGGTATCGAAGGCGTAGTAAGCTTTGCCCTCGGCGACCAGCCGCTCAGCTTCCTTGCTGTATATGTCTTTCCGTTCCGATTGCCGGTAGGGGGCATCCGGCCCACCCACGCCCATGCCTTCGTCGAT
The DNA here is from genome assembly GCF_039541875.1 of Nibrella viscosa. Taxonomy (NCBI): domain Bacteria; kingdom Pseudomonadati; phylum Bacteroidota; class Cytophagia; order Cytophagales; family Spirosomataceae; genus Nibrella; species Nibrella viscosa. Next base: position 247,029 of record NZ_BAABHB010000002.1, read on the forward strand.
CTGAATGCCTACCCACTGCAACGCTTCCAGAATGTAGTCTTCGGCACCGGGCACAAAGCGGTTCTGGTCGGTATCTTCGATCCGCAGCAGCATCTGACCGCCATGCTTCCGGGCAAACAGGTAATTATAAAGTGCCGTCCGCACCCCACCGATATGCAGCGGCCCCGTGGGGCTAGGCGCAAAACGGACGCGGACAGTGTCTGAACCTGAATGGTCTGAACCAGGATTCATAGGATTACAAGGATTTTCTGGATGTTGTTGATACTCGTGTATGACTTAATCAGAACCGCCGGGCGGCCCCGCAGGACTGTTACAGGATTACAAGGATTTGCTGGATGTTATGCTGAAACTCGTCTGAAAGCTTAAACTTAACCCATTATCCTGTTCATCTTTTTAATCCTGTAAAAATCCTGCGGGGCCGCCCGGCGGTTCAGACGGCAACAGCAATCACCGAAATCTCTACGTTCACATCTCTGGGCAGGCGGGCCACTTCCACCGTTTCGCGGGCGGGATGGTGCGGTGCTCCGGATTCGCTGGTGAAAAAGCTGCCGTACACCTCGTTGATGGCCCCGAAGTTGTTCAGGTCTTTGACGAAGATGCTGGCTTTAACGATATTGCTGTAATCCAGGCCGGCTGCCTGCAGAATAGCCCCAATGTTTTCCATAACTTTACGGGTTTCGGCCTGGATATCACCCGATGCTGCAACGTCGATGGCGACCTGCCCCGATACGAACAGAAAGCCGTTCACCTTAATAGCCTGACTATAGGGGCCAATGGGCGCGGGTGCCTGGTCGGTATAAATAACTTCTTTCATAAACAATGTGCTTAAACCGTCTATTGTATGAGTAATCTGGCCGCAAGTTAGTAATCAAACCCATCGCATGGCAGTCGAAGAGTTAATCATCTTTGTCAAAAATCCTATACCTGGCACTGTTAAGACCCGCATCGCCCGCACCGTCGGCAACGACAAAGCGGCCGAGGTGTACCGCCATTTGCTTGCTTATACCCAGTCCCTGACCCGAACCCTGCCCTGGCATCGGGTCGTATACTACAGCGATTTCATCAACCCCAACGACGGTTGGAACAGCTACGAAAAACGGCTCCAGCAGGGCACCAACCTCGGTGAACGCATGAAGAATGCCTTCCGCGAACGCTTTAAGGCCGGTGCCCGGCGCGTCGTCATCATCGGCAGTGATTGTCTTGATCTCCGCGCCGAACATCTTAAACAAGCCTTCCGGAACCTCGACAGCGCGGAGGTGGTGATCGGTCCGGCCTCCGACGGGGGCTATTACCTGTTAGGCATGAAGCAATTACACCCGTTTCTGTTTGAAAACAAACCCTGGAGCCAGCCCGATCTGCTGAACCTTACCCTAACAGAAATCCAACAAAAGGGGGTATCCTATGCGTTATTAGAAGAGTTGACCGACATTGACGAGTGGGCCGATTACCTTCGGTATAGATAACAACTATGGCTACCTGGAAACAAGCGCTGCTAAACACGGCGGTTGATATTGAGGATCAGTTCGACCGGCTGAAAGGTCGTCTGTTCAGACGGCTGCACCAAAGCAAGCCGTACCAGATTGTGTATTACCGGGGCTTTGGCAGTCCCACGGCCGTCTGGCTGAAGGGCCGGGTGCTGCGCCAGCGTAAGCAGGACATGAGTACGCCCAGCGATAACGACACCGTCTGGAACAATATGCTGGCTACCTACCGGCGCTTTGGAAGTATTGAGGTGCCGGGGGTAACCGTAAAAATTGATACGTTCGGCGAAAGCTACACCACCGTTACCGACGAGGAAGGTTATTTCGAACTGACCATTACCCCGCCGGCTTCGCTGCTGCCCGGCCGGGCCTGGTTTCCGGTTCGCTACAGCCTCGTTGATATTACCCAGCCGACCGACGGTTCTGAAGTCAGCATCGATGGGCATCTGATGATTTCGCCGGAGTTCAGCAAATTTGGCGTTATCTCCGACATTGACGATACGGTGCTGGTGACTGGCGCCACCAGTCTGCTACAGGCCGCCCAGTTGACGTTTATGGGCAATGCGTATACCCGGTTGCCGTTTGCCGGGGTGGCGGCTTTTTACCGGGCGCTGCAAAGCGGGCCGGTTACCACGCTCTTCAACCCAATTTATTTTGTGTCCAGCAGTCCCTGGAATTTGTACGATCTGCTGGTCGATTTTTTCCGGATTCAGGGTATTCCCAAAGGCCCTATTCTGCTCCGGGATATTGGCCTGACCCGTGAGCACTTCCTGAAAAGTTCGCACGAAGCCCACAAGCTGGAGCAGATTAACCGGGTGCTGAACGTCAATCCGCAACTGCCGTTTGTCCTGATCGGCGACAGCGGCCAAAAAGACCCGGAGATTTACGCCCAGGTTGTTCGCGAGAATCCCGGCCGCATCCTGGCTGTTTACATCCGCGATGTGTCGCAGGACATTCGACAAGCAGATGTCCAGGCCATCATTCGCGAAATGGAAAGCCATAATGTGCCGATGCTGCTGGTACCGGATACCGTAGCAGCCGCCGAACATGCCGCCGACCTCGGCCTGATCGACTCCGATACCATCCCCGAAATCCGGGCTGAGCGCAGAGCCGATATAGTGGGCGACCCCAACGAGAAAGGGACACTTACAACGCAGAAATAGCCCAGGCTAAGCCGTTATTATGGTTGGCCACCAAGGATGCTGGCCAAAATACCGACTCCCCGCTCCATTTCCTCCGGGGTGCGGGAGGCAAAACCTAGCCGGGTGTGGTGAACTACAGGCTGGTCGGGTTGGTAAAAGCGACCATCGCTGAACACCAGTCCCTGTTCACGGCCACGGGCGGCTAACGCGGTGAGGTTTATGGCAGGCGAAAACGCTGCCCAGACCGCTAAGCCACCATCGGGCACGGTGAAAGAAATTGCATCATCAAAATGATCGCGTAGCAGTTGGCAAAAGGTATCCCGCCGTTGGTGGTATACCTTTTGTGCTTTTTTGAGGTGCCGCTGAATGTCACCTTCTGCCAGCATTTCGGCAATGGCCTGTTCCAGAACAGTGTCGCCCTGCCGGTCGATGATGCGCCGGCGGTAGCCGAGTTCTTCAATCAGGTTGGGCGGAGCCACCACGTAGCCAACCCGAAACGCCGGGGCTATGGATTTGGTAAAAGAACCTACATACACGACCATACCAGCCGAGTCGGCGCTGGCCAGCGGCAGGATTGGGCTGCCGGCGTAGTGGAAGTCGTAGTCGTAATCATCTTCCAGCACGATAATGCCAAACACCTCGGCTAGTTGCAACAGCCGTACCCGGCGCTCGGCACTGAGGGTGACCGTGGTGGGGTGATGGTGATGCGGAGTTACGTAGACCATCCGGACCGGCCCCTCACGACAGTGTTCCGCTAAAGCCTCGACATTGATACCATATTCATCGACCGGAATGGGCAGCAACGCGGTTCCCCGATCGGCAAAGATCATGTTGGCTGTCCGGTAATTGGGTTGCCCAACGGCTACCACATCGCCGGGAGCGAGCAGAATCTGAGCCAGGAGGTAAATCGCCATGACACTGCCTCGTGTGGTGAAGATATGATCGGGCGTCGCCGGAATACCCCGGCTGTCATGCAGATACCGGGCGAGTTGCTGGCGGAAAAACAAACTGCCGTTGGTGTCGGAGTAGTTCAGCAGGTGATTCTGAAAACCTCGTTTTAGAATGTTCCGGTAGTTACGCGCCAACTGCTCAATAGGGGCCAGCCTGACATCCGGAAAGCCATCATCAAACGTCAGGTCTGAACTGGGTTTAAGTACCGGAATCGCCAGCTGCTTTTGCTTACCGAACGAGTAGCCGGTTTGCTGCGCCAGACCAGGCTTGGGCGATTCAGCAATTGGCCGTGGTTTGACTTCCGGTAATTGACTGCTGACGAAGGTACCCCGGGCCGGATGCTGTACCAGCCAGCCCTGCGCTGTCAGATCGTCGTAGGCCGCAATAACGGTTTTCCGATGCACTTCCAGCAGTTCGGCGAGTACCCGGCTCCCCGGCAATTTGGTGTTGGCGGGGAGTACACCCTGACGGATGTGACGGATCAGTGCATTGACAATCTGAGTGGATAAAGAAGCCGGTGCCTGTCGATCCAGCACAATTAGTGTTTTGTACGGAAGCATAAACTGGACTACTAACTGTTTAGAAACTGGTAGCCAGTAGTAGTCCGGCAAATAAATAGGTTTGTGGAGGTAAAAACAACTACAGGATATGATTACCTCCCGCACCAAACTCACCCGCCTGCCCAAGCGCGGCTTCCACGACCCGGAGACTATTTACCCGATTCTGGATCAGGGCCTCGTCTGCCACGTCAGCTATGTGCTACATGGGCAGCCATTCACCATTCCGATTGCATATTGCCGGATTGACGCCACCATTTACATTCACGGCTCCGTCGGCAGTCACTTCTTCCGCGAACTGGCCAAAGGGGTAGACGTTTGCGTATCGGTAACGATGATTGATGCACTGGTACTGGCCCGCTCCGCATTTCACCACTCGGTCAATTACCGGTCGGTGGTGGCCTTTGGCAAAACCCAGGTGGTGGAAGACGAAGACGAACGGTGGCTGGTGCTGGAACGGATCACGGAGCATCTGGTACCCGGCCGTTGGGCCGACGTGCGCCAGCCCAACGCCAGTGAACTAAAGAAAACGATGGTTATTGCCATACCCATCAACGAAGCCTCGGCTAAAGTCCGCACCGGTGGCGTCAACGACGATCCGGAAGATGCCGACTTGCCTTACTGGGCCGGTGTAGTGCCTCTCTCTACTACCTACCACACCCCCATCCCTGACCCGGATTTGCGGGAGGGGATTGAGGTGCCTGGGTATTTGAGTTGGGAATAGGTTATGTCGAGGTCAGCGCCGAAGCGTCGGACCGCCCGCTGGCCCGTACATTACTGGCTCCACTCCGTCGGCGTCCGATCCCAGCGGTGGCCTTTGAGTTCGTCCAATAATTCTTGAGAAAGACCTGTGCCGTCGCTGGCAGCGGTGTTGGCTTCGACATTGCGGATTTTGCGCATACCGGGGATCGTGGTGTGAACATCCGGATTGCTCAGGATGAACCGGAGCGCCATTTCGGCCATGGTCATACCGGGCGGGATCAGCGGTTTTAAGGCTTCGGCATGGTCGACGCTGGCGTTCAGGTTTTCGGGGACGAAGTAAGTCGAGCGCCAGTCGTCGGCGGGGAAGGTCGTTTCTTTGGTCAACGTGCCGGTGAGGGTCCCTTCGTCGAACGGCACGCGGGCGATGACGCCGATGTTTAGCTCTCGGCAGAGCGGGAACAGGTTGTCTTCCGGATTCTGGTCGAAGATGTTGTAGATGACCTGCACAGCATCAATCAGGTTGGTACGGAGCGTGTTCAGGCAGTTATCCGGCTCCCAGCGGTTGACGCTGATGCCCCACGCCCGTACTTTGCCTTCCTGCGTCAGTTTGGTCACAGCTTCTTTCCACTCGTCGCGGTCGGCCCAGCCGTCTTCCCAGACGTGAAACTGTTGCAGGTCGATGGTCTCGACGCCCAGGTTCTTCAGGCTTTTCTCGGTGTATTCCACAATGTAATCGGCCGGAAATACTTCATCCAGCGAGAACTGTGGCTTCGAGGGCCACTTGCGGTTTTTGGGCGGAATCTTGGTGGCGGCATACAACCGCTTACCGGCATGGCGCTTCAGCAGATCGCGCAGGATCTGTTCGCTAACACCATCGCCATAGGCCCAGGCCGTGTCGAAAAAATTACAGCCGCGCTCCACTGACAGTTCCAGGGCTTTGTACACTTCATCCTGATCGGAGCCGGTCCAGCCCGCCAGGCCCCACATACCGTAACCAATTTCGCTAACTTGCCAGCCGGTTCGGCCAAAGGTTCTATATTGCATCGTTGGAGTTATGAGTTAAGAGTGATGAGTTATGAGTTAAAGTTTAGCCAGAATGGCTTGATGCACCATTTCGGTGGGCAAAGGTAGAAAAGGATAGCTCGTAACTCCTAATCTTAGGCTCATTACCGGCGGGCGGCCCCGTCTTACTTCATAACTTATCACTCATAACTCTTAATTCTCCACTCCCTTATGCCTGAAATTTTGCTTTACGGCGCTACTGGCTACACGGCCGGGCTGATTATTGAACTGGCTTCATCGTACGGAATAAACATTGTATTGGCCGGACGAAGTGCAGAGAAGCTAAAGTCACTGGCTGAACGGCATGCGCTGCCGTATCGGGTGGCTGATTTACAGGATGCGGCAGCGCTCGATGCCATGCTACAGGATATCCCGGTGGTGCTGCATTGCGCCGGACCTTTTATCCGCACCGCCCTGCTGATGCAGCAGGGCTGCCTGCGAACGGGAACGCATTATCTGGATATTACCGGTGAAATTCCAGTCTTTGAACAAGGTATGGCCTTGCATCAGGCGGCAATCGAAAAGAATATTATGCTGATGTCGGGCGTTGGCTTCGATGTGGTGCCTACCGACTGCATGGCGTTATACCTCAAACAGCGATTGCCGGATGCCACCCATCTGCAACTGGCTATTCATAATCAGGATGGGGCTGTGTCGCGCGGAACAGCTTTGACGGTGGTGGAGGGTTTAGGCGAAGGCAGTCAGGTACGCGAAAACGGGAAGCTAAAAACCGTGCCGATCACCCACAAAGCTATGTCGGTGCCGTTTAAAGCGGATAAATCGCTGCTGTGCATGACAATACCCTGGGGTGATTTGGCGACGGCTTACCATACCACCGGCATCCCGAACATTGAAACCTTTATGGCTACTCCGCCGATGGCCATCCGGGCGGCTAAACTGGCCAATTATTTTACCTGGCTGTTGCGCAGCCGCTGGTTCAGGCAGTTCGCCCAACGGCGCATCAACCGCTCCCTGACCGGTCCTGACGAACAGGTACGTGGGAAAGCCCGGTCGATGGTGTGGGGCAAAGCCTGGAACAGCCGGGGCACGAGCGTACAGGCCCGGCTGGAAGGGCCGGAAGCCTATACACTCACTGCCCTAACCGCCTTGCTGATTACCCGAAACGTATTGGACGGCCACTGGGAACCGGGCTACCAGACCCCCGCAGCCGTGTATGGCCCCGAGCTAATCCTCAAAGTTCCCAACACCACCCGCGAAGATATTCCAGTTAACTCATAACACATTGCTCCAAAGATGCTCATCCGCTTTGTCCGCATGACTTTCCAGCCCGATAAACTCGGCGAGTTTATGGCTATTTTCGATCAGTCGAAAGACAAAATCAGAGCCTTTCCGGGTTGCCGGCATCTGGAACTGCTGCGGGATATTGATAAGCCAAACGTACGAATTACCTACAGCTTTTGGGCGTCGCCCGAGGCCCTGGAAGCATACCGGCAGTCGGAGCTGTTTCGAACCACCTGGGCAGCTACCAAAATGCTGTTTGCCGACAAGCCGGTTGCGTTTTCGGCGGAGAAAATAATGGAGCTTTAGGCAACTGCGCCACCCTATTTCCTAAAAGCCTTCCTTCGGCAATTCCTGTTTGAACGCTTACAAACATTTTGTTAGCCAACAGCAGGTGTTGTTCCGATGGCAGGTCGTTTGTTTCTTCTTTTGAGCAGGCGACTTATCCAAAAGCCTGCGAGTGCCACGGCTATACCCGCTAAAAACCCTTTTGTCATATTGATCAGGTCTGTCAGCGAGTCTCCGCCAACGAGCCGTTGGGTAATCTGCCAGCGACCATCTCTGTATACCCAGAAGTCGATAATGTTGCTGGTAATGGTGAAGGGAACGCGGCTTACCTTAAAGCTCATCCTGGAGTTGACCATGGCCGCCGAATCACCCTTCATGTGTACCTTCATAAAATGGTAATGCGTATTTGACCAGTCCATTTCCTGCGCATTCTTTAGCCAGGTAGCTCGACTTACGGTTTCACCGTCACCTACGCCACCCAGGGTATATTCTGCTGCCAGGTAGTTGTTAAGGGCTGTAAAATCTTTTCGCTCCAGGGCCTGCATCCAGTCAATGGCGTGTTGCTTTACTAGTTGGGAGTTCTCCTGCGCCCGGGCAGGCCTGTTGCCGATCAGAAAAGAAACGAGCAGTAGCAACAAAATGTACTTCGGTTTCATGCAGTAAACAGATTAAAAATAAGGAAAAAGATGGGATTCGGTATTGAGGGCCATTCCGGCAGTTGTCAAATAAGGCAGGCAACGCGTGCTGATTAGTGCCTAAATTAATGGTTGGGTTTTTACAAACCTACTTCCTGGCTCGCTGGCGGTATTGTAAAAAAATCGCCATTTATCAAACGGTTAATCTGGTGCCAGGCAGAGGTTCAGCAGGCAGGTGCTTTGCTCAAATGCCCGGTTTTGGAAGTAATCGCGATATTAGTAAAACCGGTAACAGGGGGCCACATAAAAGCCCGGCACACGCCGGGCTTTTTCGGTTTAGTTCTTTTCTTCCTCGCCCTCCAAACTGGGTACGGTTATTACCGGCCCGAAGAACAGTGCGTTCAGGAACAGCTTGTTGGTGCCGTACCAGGCTGCCCGGAAGTTGGGGTTGTCGGCAAACAGAATGATCCGGCCGGCTCCTTCGCCACTGACCAGAATAGCCGCCGAATTGGCCACCCGCTTCAGTACGGTAGGATGTACATACCCACCCACCAGCGGACTCGCCTTATACTGCGCCACCGTGTTATACGGGCTTTGACTGGGTTGCAGAATCGTCAGACCATTGCGGAATACCGGTACGGTACGGTCGGTAAATCCAAAGCCGATCGGGTGCGTATTGTCGAGGTCGACGGTGAAGATACTGCCGCCCTGGGCTTTGGCTCCTTCCCAGTTGGTGGCCTCGTCGTAGTTGTAGCGCAGGCTGCGTTTGGTGGTATCGACGGGTAACAGCTTCTCTTTGGTCAGTCCCTGTTTGATGGCCCATTCGGAGCCGGTTTTGAACGTAACCAGCGTACCGCCGTTCTGCACCCAGTTCTTGACTTTGTCGGCAGTCGGTTTGTCGGTCGGATACTGTCCTGATACCATAATGAGCGTGGTGTAGCGGTTCAGGTTGGCGCGGAGGAGGGCGCTCAGGTCCAGTTTCGTAACGGGCATACCCACCCGCTGATCGAGGAGGTGCCAGATTTCGCCGGCTTCGTAAGCGCTTACGCCCGGTCCAACCAGCATCAGGGCTTCCGGCTTTCGTAGCGTCCGTACGTTATTGCTGCCGATATCTACGCCTTTGACGCTGTAACCGCTCTCCAAACTTTGCACCGCAATACCAGCCTGCTTACCCACCGCACTCACCAGCCGGTACAGCGAATCCGGCGAGAGCAGTTGCTGCTGCACCGGAACAATCAGCGTGCCGTAGCCGTACGCCCGTTCCTGTCCACCGGTCCGGGCCGTAAAGGGTTTAAAGGCGGTTTTCACAATGGCTCCCCCGCTTTGCAAGGCATATAGTGCTTTGTAGGCGTTATAGTCTGTTACATCCACCAGATAGGCGTAGGGACTTCGGCTTACCGGCGCAACGTTCACCATGAGCGGCTGGGTTATGGCTTTCCCTAACGGCAGATTAGTCTGGGCATTGCGTCCCGTTCCCGCCATCAATTCCGCGTAGGGCATGTTGAATGAGTGGACCAGCGACCAGGTAGAGGCATCGTAGAACAGGCTGTCGCTGTAGGGGATCTGCTTCTCAAACGCTGAGCGGACCATGATGTAATTGCGCTGCTCGGTCGGTACCACATAGGCCTCCCCCTTGCGGAAGGTCTTGCCCCCGGCCGTGACCTCCCGATCCAGTTCATGTACCTCAATCTGGTGCCGGCGCAGCAGGTTAATGAACGAATAGGCGCGGGTGAGGTCCTGCGGATCGCCGAATACATAGCCTTTCACCGGACTTTTGCGGGCCTGATCGAGCGCCGTCTTGAAAAAGTCCCGGCGCATCCGCAGTAGGTTATTCTTTTCAGCGAGCGACGCCCGGATGGTGGTTAGGGCCGCCGTCAACTGATTGCGGACGGTAAACGCAAAGGTGATGGGGATGGTGGTCGTTTCCTGCGTAAAGCCTCGGGCGCTTGCCTGCTCGAACAGAAAACCGGCTCCGCCGTAGAAGTTGGTGTAGCTGGAACCGTAGCCGGGATACAGTTTATCGAAGGTCTCTTTGGTAAAGTACAATGAGCCGAGGTTGTTCATGGCTTTGGCAAAATGCTCGCCGAACGTCGGGTAGATGGTATCGTAGAGGTACGCCGGCACCAGCGGGTTGTTGCTGGACGCTTTGCCCGGGTCGAAGTAGAACGTAGCGTTGGTACCCATCTCGTGGTGGTCGACCACCACATACGGCATCCAGCGGTGAAACCACTGCACATGCGCCTGTGCTTCGGGGTGGGCGCAGAGGAACCAGTCGCGGTTAGGATCGAACCAGTAGTGGTTCATGCGGCCGCCGGGCCAGATTTCGTTATGCTCCCGGTCGAGCGGGTCGGCTACAAACGGACTGCCTTTGTGCATATTGGCCCAGTTGGCAAACCGATCGCGGCCGTCGGGGTTCAGAATCGGCTCCACAAAAACGACCATGTCGTTCAGCCACTTTTTTGTTTCTTCACTTTCCGAAGCGGTCAGGTAATAGGCGGTCAGCATGGTCGATTCGCCACCGGAGGGCTCGTTGCCGTGAACGTTGGCCCCAATCTGGATCACCAGCGGCATTTCATCATTACCCGGCTGCGTAGCGCGGGATAGGTTGGCCTGCCGGATGTTCTCCAGCCGGGCGTAGTTGGTAGGAGCGGTAAAGGAGGCCATAATAAGCGGCCGGTGCTCGTAGGTCTGCCCGATGACCTCCACGCTGACGCGGTCCGACAGCCGGTCGAGTTCGCGGAAGTATTCCACAATTTTGTCGTAGCGGGTCATGTGGGTGCCGATGGGGTAGCCCAGAAACTGCTCGGGCGTGGGGATGGCCGGGTTCAGCGGACCGGCGTTGGGGAAGAAATAGGATTGCTGGGCGTAGGTCAGTTGACAAAGCAATAGCCCGGCCACCCATAAAAAGCGTAGCAATTTTTTCATTGAAGTGGGTACGTCGTTAGATTAAGAACATGCAACGGCTCTAAAGATAGCGAAAAAGCCGAATGACTTCAGCCAACGAGCGAGGAGAAGTGCTTAGGAACCTAACAGGTAGTTTGTCCGAAGATTATTGAAATTGAGGGCAGGAAGGTTGTTGCCCTGCAAGTAATAACAAAAGTCTAGGTCATCGGTCAGTACAAGGTACTGCCGTTTGGCTAGTTCATAAGAGACCGTATCACTTAACCCGAATTTTGTGAAAACTGGCTGATTAGTCACCATAGTTTGATAACTCGGCAGATACACTTCTTCCAATACCTGAATCTGTTGGGGAAAATAGGAGAGTAGCGGGCCGCACTGGTACGTTGTACCTTCCAGCAGGTTACTTGCCTCGGATAAAATGTTAGGGGTAGTTACTGCTTTAGGAAAAAAGCTGATGAAGCGGATGAGCAGGTCAAAGTCGGCAGGGGCATAATTGCGGGTACGTTTGTATTGCTCAATGCGCTTTCGATCATAAAGGCCGACGGCATACAAAACTAGGAGGTTGGCATCAATCAGTACACCTGCCATTTGGCGGAGGTCCTGAACGGTCATTGTTGTAGCTCTCTAATCTTCATAGACACTACTTTACCACTTTCAGCATCAATTTTAAAAATTTTATATTTTCTTTCTTTTTGCTTGCCGATAGGCAAAAAGGGAGTTATGACTTGGTCCAATTCAGTAACTGGAAAACTGAGTGTAATCAGCCATGAGTTTTGAGCATCATCCATTTCGATTTCTTCAATCAAAGCTCCATCAATATCTGGATAGATGTCTTTGTAATATTCAAGCGCTTTTTGGGCGGCTTCTTTGAATGTTAGCATAGTTCTCAATAGTATTGGCCTACAAAACTATCAATTTTTACATGAGCCGGTTAGTTCCTGCCTACCAAAAAGGCGATGCCCTATTAGCCGACATCGAAGCGGCTCGCGCCCAGCCGGATGCGCTCCATATCTGGTGGCTGGGCCAAAGCGGTTTTCTGCTGCAATATGCCGGTACCCATATTCTGTTTGACCCGTACCTGTCGGATTCGTTGACCAGCAAATACGCCAATACCGATAAGCCGCACGTCCGGCTGTCGGAGCGGGTAATCGATCCGGCCCGGCTGACGATGGTCGATGTGGTTACCTCCAGCCACAACCATACTGACCATTTGGATGCCGAAACACTGCTGCCGCTGTTTACCGCCAGTCCGCAGGTCCAGTTCATCATTCCGGAAGCAAATCGGGCGTTTGTCGTTGAGCGGCTGCACGGTGCCACCGCTTTTCCGGTCGGCCTGAACGATGGTGAGCAGGTAGTTGTCAGCGGCATTACGGTCTACGGCGTTCCGGCCGCGCATAACAACCTCGAACGGGATGAGCAGGGACGATGCAGGTTCATGGGCTATGTGGCGGAAATGGGGCCGTATACCGTCTATCACTCCGGTGATACGCTCTGGTATGAGGGTATAGTTGATGTGCTGCGACCTTTTAAAGTAGATGTGGCGTTTCTGCCCATCAACGGTAACAAGCCCGAACGGCGCGTAGCCGGCAACCTGAACGCCGACGAAGCTGCCCGGTTAGGTAAAGAGATCGGGGCTAACCTGGTAATTCCGCACCACTATGACATGTTTGCCTTCAACACCGCCGACCCGGCCGACTTTGTGCAGGCCTGTGAACAGCACGGTACGCCTTACCGGGTATTGCAGTTGGGGGAACGGGTAACCATAAGCCAATAAATTGCCCATGTTTAACCCAAAACCCTTATTGCTGAAGTTGCTTTGGGCTTTCGCCGGGCTTCTTGTTTGCTATTGTTTAGCCAATGCACAGACGGCTAAACAAGGGCGTTTGGCAGTAATAATAGCCGATGCCGGTACCGGTAAGCCAACGCCGGTGCGAGTGCGGCTTACGCAGGCCAGTCGGCCCGTACCGGCGTTGCCGCCCGAAGCCGCTGCGGTGATGTATGGCCTTTGGGATCATGCTGATGGCTACGGCTTCCAACCCGACAGTGCCGTGTACGTACCCGGTACATTTACGCTATCGCTGCCGCCGGGCCGGTATGAACTTACCCTATCGAAAGGGCCGGAATACCTCGACCAACGGCATGAGCTGGTCATTCAGGCTGGCAAGACGCTAAAAAAGTCGTACAAAATGGCCCGCTGGATAAACACGGCCGATCGGGGCTGGTATTCGGCGGATGGGCATATCCATATCCGGCGCTCCCCGCGGGAAGATCCGTTGCTGATGCATTGGCTACAGGCCGAAGACCTCCGGGTGGGCGTGCTGTTGCGCATGGGCGATTTCTGGGAGACGTACTATCCGCAATACGCATGGGGGGAAAAGGGCGTTTACCAGTCGGGTAATTACCTGCTGACCTCCGGTCAGGAAGACCCGCGCACGCCCGAAGTTGGTCATGCCGTGGGTATTGGAGCCTCAGACCGGGTGCGCTACCGGGATGAATATTACCTGTACGATAAAGTGTTCGATCAGCTTCACAAACTTGGTGGCGTAACCGGTTATGCGCATCAGGCGGAGTCGTTTCACGGCTACCGGGGCCTGGTGCTGGATGGGCTGCGCGGTAAAGTAGATATGCTGGAACTGCTCCAGTTCTGCGTGTCGGAGCAGCCGCTGCGGACAGATCATTATTACCACATGCTTGATATAGGCATACCGCTGACGGCAACGGCGGGTTCCGATTTCCCCTGGTGCGGGCACGACCACGAAACCGGTCCACCCGAACGGACGGCCCGCATCGGCAACGCCCGGTTCTACACCTACCTCAACGGCCCGTTTTCGTACCGGAACTGGAAAGCCGGTTTAGCCGCCGGCCACACCTTCGTATCCAGCGGACCGGTGCTGGAATTAAAGGTAAACACTGCCATACCCGGCGATCGGCTGAACGTAAAAGCCGGCGAAAATATGACGATAACCGCCCATGCCTACGGCCATGCAGTGCAGGTGCCGCTGGAGGCCCTGGAGATTGTTAGCCACGGCAAGGTTATAGCGCGGGTAACAAAAGGACAAACAGGACAATCCTCGGAACATCTGACGCTGACGCTGGACCAGAGGAATCTGCAGCGGGGGATGTGGGTTGCGGCCCGGTGCATTGCCGGTCCGCAGCAGGCCGCCCACACCACACCGGTGTACGTAACGGTTGATGGGGGCGGTTTCCACAATCCCGAAACCGCCGGGCACTACCTTACCTTAAGCGAACAGTACCTGACCGAACTGGAACAGGAACTGGATAAAGACCGGCAAAAACCGGAGTTTCAGGCCTGGTATTACCGAAAAGCGCTGAAAACCCGCATCGACGAAACCCGAAAGGTAATCGATGACTTGCGCAAAAAGTTGAAATGAATTAGTTTGAAGTCTGTAGTCTGTAGTTTGAAGTTGCTTCGCCTGTTTATCCTCTATAGTCACCGGGTAGTTAGACAGGCGAAGCAACCTCAAACTATAAACCCTCTTCCTTTTCCCTCGTATGAAAACAACCATTCTCCTGCTGGCCTGCGTGGCCGGCACGGCGTTTGCCCAGACGCCCAATTTCAAACTTCAGGTTATCGATAACCAGATTGCCATCGGCTACGGCCTGGCCATTGGTGATGTCGATGGCGACCGTAAGCCGGATATCTTGATGGCCGACCAGAAAGAAATTGTATGGTACCGCAACCCCGGCACCAAAACCGGCGACTGGAAGCGTAACGTGATGGCGCGTAATCTGACGCCCGAAGATAATGTCTGCATTGCTGCCCGCGACCTCGACGGCGACGGTAAAGTAGAAGTAGCCGTGGGTGCCGGCTGGAACCCCGCCGAAACCAACGATACTACCAAATCGGGTGCCGTGTTTTACCTGATCCGGCCCAAAGACCCCACCCAAACCTGGGAGCCGGTACGGCTGCACCATGAGGTGACGACCCACCGCATGAAGTGGGCTAAAGTAGGCAATAACCGGTACCAGCTCATTGTGGTACCCCTGCACGGGCGAGGAAACAAGAATGGCGAAGGCAAGGGCGTGAAGATCCTGGCCTACGACTTCCCGAAAAATCCAAGGGGTGCCTGGAAAACCAGCCTGGTCGATTCTACGCTGCACATGACGCACAACTTCGAGCTATGGGAAGATGGCCCGCAGACCCGCATGGTGATCGGCAGCAAAGAAGGAGGCAAAATTGTAGCCTGGCGTAACGGCCGCTGGGAAGCTACCGGCGAGTGGGTTGGTAAAGGCGACGGCATCGGCGAAATCCGGCGCGGCAAACCCGGTCTGGTCGCGGCTGTGGAGCCTATGCACGGCAACAAACTCGTCGTGTATCAGAACAGCCCGGTTACCCTGACCGATAAGATGAATCAGGGCCACGCCATCGTGGTGGAGGATTTCCGGCGTATGGGCAGCGATCAGATTGCCGTGGGCTGGCGCAACCCTAATGCCGACAAGAAAGTAGGCGTCCGGCTGTTTGTCCCGCAGGCCGACGGTAGCTGGCAGGAGCAGGTACTGGACGATAGCGTGATGATGGCCTGCGAAGACCTCCAGGCCGCCGACCTCGACGGCGACGGCGACCTGGATCTCATTGCCTCCGGCCGGGCAACCCTGAATGTACTGGTGTACTGGAATCAGACGATCCCGTAACGTACCCATGATGGACCGCCATTGTACATCAATGATTATTAATCCAGTTCAGCAGACGATCTACATCCGGCTTTTTGAAAAGCTGAGTGCCGGGATTCATGGTGGCGGCTGTGCCGCAGGCTACGCCCAGCCGCACCATTTCGCTGAACGACTGTCCCTGCGATAACGCATACACCATGCCGCCGACCATACTGTCGCCGGCACCAACCGTGCTTTGCTTGCGGACGGTTGGTGTATGCACGTGCTCGTAGGTGTCTTTGGTGACCAGCATGGCACCCCCCGGTCCGAGCGAGACCACGACCACTTCGCAGTCGCCCCGGTTGATGATTTCCATAGCAGCATCATCGACATCGCTCATTTCCAGCGTTTCAACGCCGGCCATTCTGGAGAGTTCGCCCAGGTTGGGTTTGAGCAGGAAAACGCCTTCGTTAGCGGCTGCTTTCAGCGGTTCGCCGGAGGTATCCAGAATGAAACGGGCATTTAGTTTTTTTGCCCGCCGGGCAACCATGGCGTAGAATTCGTCGGCGATGCCGGGAGGGAGGCTACCGCTGGCGACAATGTAATCGGGTCTGGCAGGAAGATTTTCCAGCGCGGCCAGGCAGGCATCAGTTTCGCCGGGGGTGAGGGTAGGACCGGGCATACCAAACCGGAACTGGTGATTGGTGGAGGTTTCGGTGACGATGAAGTTTTCGCGGGTCAGCCCTTCAATACCGATGATCTGGTGTTCAATGCCTTCTTTTTCGACAAGGTTCTGGAGCATCAGGCCCATAGCTCCGCCCGAGGTAAACAGAGCCAGCGAATGGCCCCCCAACCGGCTGATGGCCTTGGAGACATTGATACCACCACCGCCGGCATCGTAGCGGGGGCTGGCGCAGCGGAGCTTGTGGTCGGCGGCTAAGCGGTCAACGGTAGTGCTGGTGTCAACCGTGGGATTTAACGTGAGGGTTACAATCATGATGATTCCCGGACGGCTGGTATGGTTTATCAGCCGACATGGGACAAAGGTACACCGAATAAAAAAGATGGCGCCCTCTTCCGAACGCCATCTTTTCAACTGGTCTTATAAATGAACCAATTAACTGGCTGAATACCGATCGCCGGCGGTGTGCTGATTCAGTTGAATGCCGGCGTTGCGGAGGGCTACGGCCATTTCGTTCAACTGGTCATGCAGCTCGCTGCTAAACTCGGTTCGGGTGCTCAGGAGCTTAATTTCCTGGGCGAGGGCTTCCATTTGATCCTGGACTTCCTGCGCGTTCGGGTTCTCCTGCTGTAGCTGGTTTACTAAATTATCCAGAGCGCGCGATACCTCTCCGGTTTTGTCGTGGCTGCGGAGTATCTCCTGCCACTGGTCAATCCCGCCGTTCTGGTCACCCCGTCGAAGGGTATCCAGAGTAGACCGGACCGAATTATTAGCTTGTTGATGCGTGGCCATAGCTATTAAACGTTTCTGCTGAAATTGTACAATGCCACTGAGAGCTCCTCCAGTCGGGCCGCCCAGATGTCGGCCGTGTCGGCCGTGCGGGCAGCCTCATGGGCCTGATTGGCCAGACTGACCAATAAACCGTGCATGACACTGCTATTGGGCGATGGCTTCTTTAGTTCATCCCGTAAATCCCGCAACGAATTCCGGACAACAGCCAGATTCAGATTGCCGTCCAGGGCATTCAGCCATCCTTCAATCAGGAGTTTCCCGTGACTTTCGGATAGCAGCTTCGTTTCATTGCCGTGCTGAAAAGCACCCAGGGTGTCAATCAGCATATGTTCGGCTCGTTCAACCGTTTCCATACCTATTCTGGGTTTTAGTGAATGGATTACTGAGTCTAAATTACTGAGTATCGGCCTGATTGGAAAGCCGGTCGCTAAACTGCTGAAGCGCCGTGACCAATCCTTTCATACGGGTAAACAGATCACCTTCCGGCCCAACCTCCGTGCTTAAGAACTGGGTTTTATCAGCCAGCTCCTTTAGCGTCTGGTACAGCTCATCCGGATTGGGCTGCCCGGCGGTCAACTGGTGTTTCAGTTGTTCCAGGGCACCGGCAACCTCTCTCGTATTTTCACTGTCCCGCAGGGCCTGTATCCACTGATCGACCAGACCTATACTCTCCTGAGACGCTACCGATGCCGGTTCGCCTTCCAGCGCCGTCATGGTAGCATCCAGCAGATTAGTTGATTTTTCGTGTGACAGCATACGTTTACAATTGAACCGCAAACTTGCGGATGGCTGTAGCCAGTTCTTCAAGTTCGGTCGCCGTGTTTTCGTCGACGTTCCGGCTTTGTCCAATCTGAGCCGTATGGTCGGCCAGATCGAGCAAAATGCCCCGGATGCGCTCCGGGTCGGGATTGGCTAATTGAAGCTGACCTTTCAGCTCCCGCAGCCGCTGTTCGACCAGCGTAGCTATATTGTTTCCTTCGACTACCTTAATCCAGTTATCGACCAGGAAAATACCATCCTGTGGTGCTACCTCGCTGGTCTCCGAGCCCTCGATCAGATCAAGTGTCCGGATCATTATTTTATTTTCAAGTGCGTTTGAAGGCATGATTTAGTTTGAGGTTTGAAGTCTGAAGTTTGAGGTTGTGGATAGTCTAACTTCAGACTTCAAACCTCAAACTTCAAACTAATTTTAAACTGTCGTTGAAAGCTGGCCGGCGAAGTTGCGCAGGGCGGTTGAGAGGCTGGTTAGCCGCGATGGGTAGTCGCCACCGGCCTGGGGTGCAATTCGGTCGGTATGGTCGGCGAGGGCTTCGAGCAGCGAGCGCAGCCGTTGATTGTTAGGCATGTTGCCTTGCAGTTCTTCCCGCAGTTTGCGCATGATGTCGACCATGTCTTCCGCTAAAGGGTGAGTCTTCAGCGACGAAAACCAGTCATTTATCAAAGAAAGACCTTCTTGCGGAGTGGCTGCGTTAGCGCCAGGGTCAAACGCTTTTATTGTTTCATCGATCAGCGTTGTGGCGGTTGCGCCGGCTGACTGCGAATGTTGATGCGCCATATGAACGTTGAGTATTTAAAATGTAATCGGTTGTACTGATTAACGGAAAGAGGTATGACGATGTTTTGCCGGAGCAGTCCGGTCATTTAAGGCCGGTGTCTACCTAAGTCCTGGTTAGGTATTGGGCTAGTTTGATGATGAGCCGGTTTCCTCCTCGGCCTGCCCTCCGCTAATACCGTGACCGCCTAAACGCCCACCCGCCTGGCCGGGTTTCGTTACGTTCGATTCGCCGGTTTCGGTGCCCGAATTACTGGTGCCTTCTTCCTGCGTACTGCCGGTGCCGTACCCTGAGCCGTACGAACCGCCCCCCTGCGTGTTGCCGTCGGCATCGGCGGTTTCATCGCCGGTATCACCGCCCGGCGCACTGCTGGTATTCGTCTGCGGATCGACCGTACTGCTGCGGGTGCTGTCGACGTAGGTGGTATCGTTGGACGAACTCTGGTCGCTGCCATCGGTACTGTCGGTATTGTTGGCGCCGGGCTGGCGGACCGAAGTGGTGCTCATGCCCGTAACGGTGCCGGCACCAGGGGCCTTTCCACCCGTATTGGCCGGACCGGATTCGCCGGCCAGTTGCTTGCGGAAGGTGTCGAGCGCAGCCGCCAGCATGTTCAGCGACGGTCGCTGGTTATCATCGGCCGAGTCGGCAAAGCCACGGGTTTCTTCAACCAGTTGGTCCAGCATATCGGCAATGCGGTCCGTTTTCGGGTTGCCGCTTTGGAGTTCCAGTTTGAGTTCGCTTAGGGTGTTCGCCACCGGATTGGTGGAGGCATCGCCACTGTGTAAGGCGCTCACCCAGTTATCGATCAGGGCAATACCATCCATCGGCGATACGGTGGCTACGCTGCCGTTGAAGGTATTGATGGTTTCGTCGATGAGAGCGGTGGCAAATTGACTTTGTGCCATAACGTTGAGTAAATCAGAAAGTTGCTAAATGAAGTAATATCGTTATCTGGCCATTGCGGTACCGAAGTCTTTAAGCTGGGTGGCCAGAGGTTCCAACTCGCGGTGTGCCATACGTAAAGCGTTGGTTAAATCCGGTCAATGTCAATGCTGTAGGCACGCAGGCGTTCCGCCAATTCTTTTAGGGTTTCGGCATGTTCTTTTCCGGCCTGCGAGGCTATTTTGCCGGTCTGCTCCGACAAATCGGTCAACAAATGTTTTACCCGGGTGCTATCCGGTTTCGGATTGGCCAGCTCGTCATATAAGTGCTGCAATGTCTGCGAGAGCTGGTCCGAGTTGTCTGTCCCTTTCAGGGTAGTTACCCACTCCCGGATTACCGCCGAGCCTTCATGGGGGCCGGTATCCCGATCCTGCAACAGATCAAGCGTCTTCTCAAACATAGTCGATGCATATGGTCGTGACATAATCGTTGAGTCGGTTTTGTATTACAGCAGAACATACGCATTTGTAGATTGTTTACTGAACGAGTAGATTATTTATTGAGTAGCTAATCCTGTAGTTTTGCGGCTGATTTATAGCTAAACAGGCATGATTGATCCCAGTCGATTACATCCGGAGTTGCAGTATCAGTTTGCCCGCAGCGGGGGGAAGGGTGGGCAGAATGTCAATAAAGTATCGACCAAGGCAGAACTGCGTTTCAGCGTCCGGGACTCCGTTTTACTGAGCGATGAAGAAAAAGCTGTGCTGCTGGAGAAACTGGCCAATAAGCTGACCACTGAAGGCGAGTTGGTGCTGTATCATCAAACCGAACGCTCGCAGTTGGATAACCGGGGAAAAGTGACGGAGAAGTTTAACCGGCTAATCCGCAGCGCGTTTGAGAAGCCGAAGCCCCGTAAAGTAACCCGGCCCACCAAAGCCTCCGTGGAAGAACGCAAAGCTGAAAAGAAGCGCCGGGGTGAGGTAAAAGAAGCCCGGCGAAAGGTAAATTTTTGAGCTTATATACTGGGACTATGATTGTAAAAGGCACCTTAATTGCAATTGGAGGAAACGAGGATAAAGGAATACGAAAAAAGACATTACATGTACAGGACACCACGCACGACTTTGTGACCTCCGGTATTTTGTACCGGGTGGTCAAAGAAATCAATAATCCCGATGCGCCGATAGAGGTAGTCACTACGGCATCGAGTATACCGGACGTGGTAGGCGCTAATTACCTGCGGGCTTTCCGGAAACTGGGTCATAAAGAGGTGCGGCTGATGCACATTACGACGAAGGAACAGGCCGACGACGAAAAAATACTGGAGCGCGTTGCCAATGCCGGCGGCATCATGTTCTCAGGGGGCGACCAGTTCAACCTGATCAAAGCATTTAAAGATACGGCCTTTGCGTACCTGATTCACATGCGCTATGTGCAGGACCCCTTTATCATTGCCGGTACCAGCGCCGGGGCTATGGCTATGTCTGATCTGATGATCTATCCCGGTGCCGAGCCCAGCACCGACCTCAACCCCGAAGTGCCGCTGTATGAAGGACTGAGCCTGGTCCATGAAGCCATCATCGATACCCATTTTCTGGTGCGGGGTCGTTTCCGCCGACTGGCCGTAGCGGTCGCTAATAATCCCACCCATATCGGCATCGGGCTGGAAGAAGATACAGGCATCATTATCCGCAAAGGCAACAAGCTGGAAACCATTGGCTCCGGGCTGGTGACCATCATCGACGGCCGAAGCCTGAAGGAAACCAACCTGACGGTCGCCGGCGGAGTCAGGCACGATATGTTTATTGAGAACCTGCTGGTGCATATGCTGGTCCATGGCAATAACTTCACCCTGCGCGGCAAGAAAATCTCGTAGCGGGGAGAGGTCCTGGGAGAAGATGCCAGGTCGGGCCGGCACCCATCTTTGCTGATGGAACGGCGTGAGTAATTTATTTGGCTGCTTTTTTCAGGCGGTCAAAAGCTGGAAGCAGGGTTTTCCGGAGATGCTTTCCCGGCGGTTTTGTGGCCAGATTGTTTAGTTCTTTTGGGTCAGAGCGTAAGTCATATACTTCTTCATAACTGTCTCCAGCTTGCTTCAGATTGAAGTAGCGCACGTATTTCTGATCATTTCGTAACACACCCTCCGATTGGGGAATGAAGACGGCCGGCGTGTTGAACAGGTGTTCGAAAAAGAACTCCGTGCGCCAGGGAGTACCAGCCGGTCCGTCGTTGCGACTGTCCATCAGCTGCGTTAGGCTGCGGCCCTGCATTCGGTCTGGTATGGCTACTCCTGCCAGTGTCAGCAGCGTTGGGGCAATATCAATATTGAGGGTGTATTTATCGGTGACGCGGCCATGCCATTGAGGCCGGCGTGGGTCGTAGATCATGAGCGGTACCCGAATGGAGAGTTCGTGGCCGTACCACTTATCGGCGAAGCCATATTCCCCTTCGTAAAAGCCATTGTCGCTGGTATAGACCAGAACGGTGTTATCAGCCAGGCCACGTTCCCGGAGTGTCTGACGCAGGCGACCAACCACCTCGTCGATACCTGTAATGAGCCGGCAATAGGCTTTAACCGTCTGCTGAAACATAGAATCTGTAGCAAAGCGACGGCTCCAGCGAATACGTGATTCGTTCTGGTCGTTATGCCGGAACCAGTCGGGAAACTGCCGGTAATACCGATCGTCGGCGGCTTCGGGTCGCTGTAGCGTGATACCCTGGTAAAGGGCTTCGAAGCGGTCGGCATAGGGGAACTCCGGGTTTGCGGCATCCTGGGCGTGGGGCGCTTTGAAACTTACCGACAGACAAAAGGGTTTGCCGGCTGGGTTGGTGACCAGAAATTCGTCCATCTGCCGGCCCATCAGGTCCGTCAGATGAATCGGGTTCCCTTCGTCATCGCGGGCAGCATAATTTCCCTGTCCTTTAAATCCTTTCCAGTAATCGTACTCGCGCACCGGCATATCGTCGCCCACTCCATACTTGCCAATGAACCCCGTCCGGTAACCGGCCTGGCGCAGCAGCACCGGATAGGTTTGAGCCAGGGCAGCCGCCGAAAAAGGAGTGCTAAAATCGACGATGCCGTGCCGAGAGGCATACTGGCCGCTAAGGATACTGGCCCGGCTTATGGCGCATATCGGGGTGGTGACGTATGAGCGTCGGAAATAGAACCCATCGCGGGCCAGTTGGTCCATATAAGGAGTCTGGATGATTGTGTTTCCAGCAACACCCAGGGCATCCCAGCGCTGATCATCGGCCAGCAGAAAAATAATATTCGGGGGCGTGGCGGCCTGTCTCTGCCGGCCTGCCTGTGGGCTAAGGCCGGTGGCCGTAGCCAGTACCAAAAAAGCGTAAAGAAGTGACTGCTTTGATCTAGCCATATAGTTCTTAGGTTATTCAGGAGGGTAATTGCCGACCCGACGAAAGATACAAATTAGATCTCGTAAACAGCAGCTTACAAATGACAGAGCTCTTGCCAACCCAGAACCCTGGCCGTGCTACGGGTCTGTGACTCGTCGCCGGCATAGATCAGGTAGTTCTCGGGCCGGTTAGGGAAACTAGAGGAAATTTGGTAGCCATATCGGCTACTTTGACAGTTGGCTGGCGAGAAATCATAAACCTGTGCCGGAACGCATTAAAAAATAGCCGTTTCGCCTTCGCCCTGCTCGTTGCGCCAGCCCCGGTACATGCCTTCGGAGTTGAAGGCCATTTCAAGGTTACCGTCCCGGTCAACGGCGATAAGACCGCCTTCGCCTTCCAGTTCCTTTAGCTTTTCGTGAACCACAATCCGGCAGGCTTCCTGGAGCGACAGCCCTTTGTACGCCATCAGGCAGTAAACATCGTAAGCGGCCACCGCCCGGATAAAGTACTCGCCGTCGCCGGTGCAGGATACCGCGCAGGCCCGGTTGTTGGCGTAGGTGCCGGCCCCGATTACGGGGCTGTCGCCGAGCCGGCCAAACGTCTTGTTTGTCATGCCGCCGGTCGAGGTAGCGGCCGCCAGATTACCCGATTGGTCGAGGGCTACAGCCCCCACCGTCCCAATCTTCCTGTTTCCGCCTTCGCCCGATTGCTTTTTCTTTAGCTCCTGGTAGCGCGTTTCGGTATAGAAATACTCGTCGGGTTCGAACGATAAATTATGCTGCCGGGCAAAATCCTCGGCACCGGGGGCCATCAGCAACACATAGTCAGACTTGTCCATCACCGTCCGGGCCAGCGTAATCGGGTTGCGGACGTTCCGGACGCCGGCCACGGCGCCGGCCTTCAGCGTCTTGCCGTCCATAAGGGAGGCATCCATCTCGTGCCGGCCGTCGGCCGTGAAAACGGCTCCCCGGCCGGCGTTGAAATGTTCGGCATCCTCCAGGGCCCGCACGGCCTGCTCCACGGCATCCAGGGCGGAGCCGCCAGTGGCTAATACCTGATACCCGGCGTCGAGTGCATTGGTCAGGCTCTGGTGAATCGCTTTCTCTTTTTCAGGTGACAAGTCGGACCGGTTCATAACCCCGGCCCCGCCGTGAACAGCAAGGACAACCATAGATCGACTCAGCTTATGGTTGCCATTACTTCCTGATTTCGGCCATAGCTATCTTCCAGCTCTTTAAAGCCCCGCACAATCTCCACCGATTTTGCTACCTTTTCGCTTAGGTGTACAATCAGCGAACCCGGTTTTGCGTGGCGGATCGCATAGTCAATAGCCTTTAGTTCATCCGGAATACAGGTGATACTTTTTTCCGGGCTTACGGCCTGAATACCTGTTTTGATAAGCTCTACGATCTCCTCCGGCTCCCGGCCCCGTACATCTTCGTCCAGCCGGACAATGATCTCGTCGAACAGCCCGGCGGCCACCCGACCCAGTTCAATAATGTCTTCGTTGCGCCGGTCGCCCACGCCCGTTATAATACCTACCCTGGGGCCATTGCCCAACTGCCGGATGAAGCCCCCCAAGGCCAGTAAGCCGTGCGGATTGTGAGCATAGTCGACCAGCACCGTAAAGTCGTTGAACGGAAAGAGATTCATCCGGCCGGGCGTATTCTGATCCGAGGGCACAAAGGTACGCAGCCCCTCGGCAATAAGCTCGGTCGGGATACCCTGGCAATACGTCGCCAGACTGGCCGCCAGTACGTTTTCGATCATGAACAATGCCTTACCATCGAAGGAAAGCGGAATATTGGTGGCCTGCTCGATCCGGATGCGCTCGTTGCCGTTGAGGATGGTCACGTAACTGTTTTCGTACACGGCCGCCAGACCACCCTGATTGCAGTGGGCCTGAATGCGCTCACTGTCGGGCTTGGTGCTAAACAGGGCTACGGGGCAGGTTACCCGGCTACGCATGGCATAGGTGTAGTCATTGTCGGCGTTCAGCACCGTATAGCCGTCGGGTTTTACCGTTTCGGGGATTACCGACTTAACCTTCGCCAGGTCATCCAGCGTATGAATGTTGTTGAGACCGAGGTGATCGGAGGCCACGTTGGTCACCACGCCCACATCGCACTGATCGAACGCCAGGCCCGACCGCAGCAAGCCCCCGCGTGCGCATTCCAGCACGGCAAAATCGACGGTTGGGTCCATCAACACCTTCCGGGAGCTGTTGGGACCGGTGCAATCACCCTCTTCAATCTGGAAGCTGCCGATATAAACCCCGTCGGTAGTGGTGTAGCCCACGTTGTAACCCGCCCGTCTGACGATATGAGCCGTCAGGCGCGTGGTGGTTGTTTTGCCGTTGGTACCTGTGATAGCAATAAGCGGTATGCGGCCGTTCTGCCCGTCGGGGAAAAGCATATCGGCAATGGCCCTGCCTACATCACGTGGCTTACCTTCCGAGGGGTGCGTGTGCATCCGCAGGCCGGGACCGGCGTTTACTTCAATCACAGCCGCGCCGGCCTGCTTTAGCGGCCGGCTGATGTTTTCGGCAATGAGGTCAATGCCGCAGATATCGAGGCCGATGATGCGGGCTGTACGTTCGGCCATGAAGGCGATTTCGGGATGAATTTCATCGGTTTTGTCAATCGCCGTACCGCCCGTACTGAGGTTAGCCGTTTTTTTCAGGTACAGCGTCTGACCGGCGGGCAGCACCGACTCCAGCGTCAGTTGCTGCTGCTGGAGTATGCACAGGGTGGCCTCATCTACGTCAATGCGGGTGAGCAGGTTCTGATGGCCGTCGCCCCGGCGTGGATCGCGGTTAACGGCATCAATCAACGCCTGAACGGTAGATATACCGTTGCCGGTCACGCAGGCGGGTATCCGCTGCCCTACGGCGCAGACCTTGTAATTAACGACCAGAATACGGTAATCGTTGCCCGGCACAAACTGCTCCACCACCACACGCTCCGAGTGCTTTTGAGCGCACTGGAAAGCTCTGACTGCATCGTCGTACTGCCTGATGTTGGTTGTTACGCCCCGGCCGTGGTTACCGTCCAGGGGTTTGACCACCACCGGATAGCTTAGTTGCTCAATAGCGGTTTTCAGTTCTGCCAGGTCCGTAATAACCGCACCACCGGGCACCGGAATACCCGCGTGAGCCAGTATCTGTTTGGTCAGGTTCTTGTCTGCAGCCAGATCCGTAGCGATGCAACTGGTTTGGTTGGTAACGGCCGCCATAATGCGTTTCTGCCGGACACCGTGGCCGAGCAGCACCAGCGAATCGTCGTCGAGCCGGTGGTATGGTACGCCTTTGCGCACGCAGGCTTCCACAATGGCCGATGTGCTGGGACCGAGCCGACTGGTGTCGCCGATGTTGCGCAGGGCGGCAATGGCTTTATCGATATCATAGGGTTCACTGTCGATCAGTGCCTGGGCAATGTCAACGGCGCAACCGGCTGCGTATATGCCAGAACGTTCGTCCTGGAATTCAAAAACAACGGTGTAGATACCGGGTTCGCCGGCGCCTCGGGTACGACCGTAACCGCAATCCATGCCGGCCAGCGTCTGAATCTCCAGGGCAATATGTTCAATGACATGGCCCATCCAGGTGCCGGTCTCGACCCGAAAGAAAAAACCACCGGGCCGTCCTTCCGAACACTCGTGGGTATATAGGCTTGGGAGTAGCCGGCGGAGCCGTTCGTAAAAGCCGTCAATTTTGTTTGTGGGATACTCCTCTACCTGCTCCAGGTCGAGCCGCATGGCAATAAGCTTTTGCTTCCGGACAGACCAGTAATTAGGTCCTCTCAGACAGCGGATATCCAGAATTTTCATGTTGGTCGAAAGCTGTTGAGTGCGTTTTGTTGTATTGTATTGAGGTAGCCTGAGCTACATTGGCCGGAAAGCGATCTGACGCTTTATCGGTTTACAGATAGATCCGTTGAAGATGCCCTAGTTGTTGTGGCTGCGATGTTTCTATTTTGGGTTGTTACGCAATGCTGGAACGCTGATATCCGGCGCGGGTTCAGGCCCACTACCTGAATTGAGGCAGTGGCCCTCAGCAATTGGCTGCTGGAGGTGGCAAATAGTGGGTTTTCTTCATGTAAGCTTGATCTATCTGTTTAGTGGAAATTTAACTGTTTTGCAGGATAATTTGTTTATGTAATATGTTTTTTTGGGTATGGGGTTATTGATTGGCGAACACACCCGGTTCAGGGCTTTATCCGTGCCGGAGTGGGCCCTGGGCAATCCGGACCGTATAATATATACTTGAAACAAAACAGAAATAATTCGCTTATTTTACCTGACTTAACATTTACAAAAAGAAAAAGACTAGCCTCATTCTATGCATTTTGATTTTGCCATTGTGGGAGCCGGTTATGCCGGTAGTGTGTTGGCGGAACGCCTGGCCAGTCAGTCTGGCAAAAAAGTACTTCTCATCGATAAACGTCCTCATATCGGCGGTAACGCGTACGATTATTACAACGAAGCGGGTATTCTGATCCACTTATACGGTCCGCATATCTTCCATACCAACTCGCCGGATGTATTTGCCTATCTGTCGCAGTTTACCGAGTGGCGCCCCTACGAACACCGGGTACTGGCCTCGGTCGACGGTAAGCTGCTGCCCATTCCGATCAACCTCGACACTGTAAATAAGCTGTACGGCTACAATTTTACGTCCGAAGAACTGGAAGAATACTTTAAATCGGTGGGTGAGCCGGTAGAGAAAATCCGGACATCGGAAGATGTGGTGGTAAGCCAGGTTGGGCGTGATCTGTACGAGAAGTTTTTCCGGGGCTATACCCGCAAACAGTGGGGCCTCGATCCGTCGGAACTGGATAAGATGGTGACGTCGCGGATTCCGACCCGGACCAACCGCGACGACCGCTATTTTACCGACCAGTATCAGTACATGCCGCTGCATGGCTATACCAAAATGTTCGAGAAGATGCTCGACCACCCGAACATTCATCTGATGCTGAGCACGGATTTCAGGGAGGTAAAAGAAACATTGTCATACGACCAGTTAATCTACACCGGTCCGGTAGACGAGTACTTCGATCATTGTTTTGGTAAACTGCCCTACCGTTCCCTGCGGTTTGAGCATAAAACGGTCGATACCGAGCAGTATCAGCCCGTAGCTGTGGTGAACTACCCCAACGACAATGCGTATACCCGCATTACGGAGTATAAGCACCTAACGGGGCAGGAGCACCCGAAAACCAGCATCACGTTTGAGTATCCGCAGTCGGAAGGAGACCCCTATTACCCGATTCCAAAGCCCGAAAATGCCGAGCTGTACCAGCGCTACAAGCAATTGGCCGAGCAGCAGGCCAACGTGCATTTTGTGGGCCGATTGGGTACGTACCGGTATTACAATATGGACCAGGTAGTGGCGCAGGCACTGACACTGTACAAAAAACTGATCGGTGCCGAGTCGCTGGAAGATGTGGTTGGCACGAAGGAGAAGGAACTGGCCAAGTAAATTTCCCTAACCTATGCAAAAAGCCCCCTACCAGTCTGGTAGGGGGCTTTTTTAAGGGCCTTATCAGCGCAATGGATTAACTGGCCGCTTCGTGCAGCGATTTAATCTGATTACGGGCCTGACGCAATTCGTCTAGCTGAGTCCGCAGGGTATCTTTCACATACGCCGGCAGTTTATCCTCCTTCACCGCATCTTCGTAGGCCTCCACGGCCGCGTTATCGCCAAACTCGCAGGAGCTCAGAATAGCCGCCCGGTCTTTTCCGGTTACGGCCGCTTTGATGTTGATCCAGGCGCGGTGGATTTTGCTGGAGAAATCCGTATGCGTTGCATCGGTAACGGCTGTGCCATCCAGCCGGACTATGTGCTCGGCCAGTTCGCTGCGCAGCTTCTGCGTCTGTATAATCATTTGCCGGAAGGTTTGGTCCAATTGAGGATCTTTGTTGTCTTCCAGAGCCGTTTCGTAGCCGCGAATCCGGTCGTTCAGGATTTCTACCAATTCGTTGAGTGAATCAACGATATCATCATTCTTAATCATAACGGAGAGGGGATTTATTGGTTATAGAACAGCCATAAAACCGTACCCTGCACGAAATGTTTACCCAAACATTTAAATTTGAGTAAACGTACTTTCTTATGACGATTTTGCTGATTGAAGATGAGCCACTGGTTGCCAAGAACTTAGTGCGGATGGTGCAGCAACTGGAGCCGGGAGCGGTTGTACTGGGTCCGCTGGGCAGCGTATCGGCGGGGCTGGCGTACCTCCGCAGCCACACCCAGCCAGACCTGGTGGTATCGGACATCCAGCTTTCCGATGGTGTCTCTTTCGATATTTTCCGGCAGGCCGACCTGCGCTGCCCGGTCATTTTTACGACGGCCTACGACGAATACGCCATCCGGGCCTTCAAGCTCAACAGCATCGACTACCTGCTGAAGCCCATCGACCCCGACGAACTGAAGTCGGCCTTTGCCAAATACCACCAATGGCATGGTACCAGTGCCGGTACGGACTTCCGCGAACAACTCCGCGACCTGCTGCTGGATTTTACGGAGCACGCACCCGCCAAAAAATACAAACGCCGGTTTACGGGCCATTACCTCCGGCAGATTGTACCGGTGCCGCAGGAACAGGTCGCCTGCTTCACCCGCGATGAGGTGATCTACCTCTACACCGCCGACGGCCACAAACTCATCACCGACTACAGCACCCTCGACGAGCTGGAAGACCTCACCGACCCCACTGTGTTCTTCCGCGCCAACCGCCAGTTCCTGCTCCATCTGGCCGCCATTGCCGGCTACCAGTCGCACTACAGCGGCAAACTGCTGGTGCTGCTCAAGAAGCCCCATGACATAGAAGTAGCTATCAGCAAGGAAAAAGCCCCCATGTTCCGCGAATGGTTTGAGCAGGGGTGATGCGTTCAGCTCTTCGGCTCGTCCGCGATTGTATCGCGAGACGGGCGAGGTTCGCGTTTGCAACGCGAGTTGAAGCAGACACATGTTTAGCGGCACAGACACCAATCTCGCCCGTCTCGCGATACAATCGAGGACGAGCAGAGGGTAACGAACGTTAGGGGAAAGTAATTGTATGAGCGGCAAACCACATCCGGCACTCCTCCAGGCTTACCTGACCGGAAGCCACGCGGATGATGAAGTCGTACAACTCGTTATGGGGAAGGTCACGGTTCAGGCGCATTCCATTCAGCTTCAGAAAGGCCAGCGCGGCTTCTAAACCGTCCGTTTTTACCGTCGGAGAAGATATGATTGCAGATGATATTGTAACAGTAAACGGCTGCTTTATCGGCTATGGTAGGATAGAGGGGTTCACCAAACATCTCAGCCTGAACAGCCTCAAGCAGATAATCCA
Organism: Nibrella viscosa; assembly: GCF_039541875.1. Taxonomy (NCBI): domain Bacteria; kingdom Pseudomonadati; phylum Bacteroidota; class Cytophagia; order Cytophagales; family Spirosomataceae; genus Nibrella; species Nibrella viscosa. The sequence continues at coordinate 277,207 of NZ_BAABHB010000002.1, forward strand.
GATTTTCTTCGTGCAGAAAGTTGTGGGGTGGCATAAAATGCCCTCCATGTTCTGAGACAGTACGCCGATTAATAAAGATGATGTCTTCTTTATCCAGGTAGATCATGCTAATGCTCTGAATACGTCGCCGTACTCATCAAAATCTTCCCGAATGATGTTTTCTAAACGCTGCTTTTTATGCTGCTTTAGCTCTCCTTCAAGCTCCTCCAATAAAGCAGTCACGAACGCAGGGTCTTCGTTAACCAGTTCTTTAAGCGACTGACGAATGAGTTCTTTATCTAATCCAGTGCTCATGTGTTTTGTGAAATTACTCTGATACAAAGCTACTAAGTTCACCGGCATTCCGGCTGCCGATATAACGTTTTGTGAGGTGGAATTGTCCCAAACCGTCGCTGCGCTGCTCGTCCGCAAATGCATCGCGAGACGGGCGAGGTCCGCGTCAGTGACGCGAGTTGATGCAGGAGAATGAGTGGTTGTTGCGATACAATCGCGGACGAGCAGCAGTAGCATTATCAACAAAAAAGCCGCCCAATAGGCGGCCTTCAATCCGGTAGCCTGTCATTACTGCTTCATCAGCGTCTTCAACTGTTCGCTATCGCTTTGGGCGTTGGCCAGAATTTGCTGCGCCAGTGAGCGCAGGGCCTGGTTTTGGCCGTGTTGCAGATAATCCTGGGTTATATCGATGGCATCCCGCTGGTGTTCCAGCATAATGGTGGCGTAGTCGGTATCCAGCTTTCCGGTCAGCTTACCAGCCAGCGTGCCTTCCTGCAAATTCAGCTTCATCGCTTCCAGCTTTTGGTTCTGGGCCTGCACAAATGCCTGATTGGCCCGGCTGGGTCGGATCTGCTTCAGGGCAGATTCTAACTGATCGACTTCCTTTTGCTTCCGGCTAATCATAGCCTGCGCCATCTGCTTCATCGCGCTATTCTGCATGGATTTAGCAGCTTCCTGCGCCAATTCGATTTCGCTCAGGTGGTGTGTCCGCATCAGAAATACATAGTCAAAATCAGGGTCACCCGACAGGCGCATGGTCTTGAGTTTATCCATCATGCGATTCACCGACGGCATCAGTTGGCTCCTGGTTGCTTCGCTTGTACTGGCCGATGAGGTCTGTCCGCCCGATTGACTGGTGTTGGTCGATTGTGCTCTGGCTGGTGCGAGATGTAAGCCGGTCAGGAGCAGACCAGTTAGTATTACGGCGTTGTATGGCCGATTGCGTTTCATAGGGTTCATAACGTTTAGCTAAAATGAAGTTGTAACCGGAGGGCACCTATTCTGTTTCAGAAAGTTTTTATCCGGTGACGGCCGTACCGAGGAGCAACAAAAAAGGTGAGTCCGGAAGGGCTCACCTAGTATAGTCAAGTTACGGAGTCGTTCAAGTTACAGTTGGCACGGAATCCCTATGCGTTGGGTGGTCTCTGGGGAAGTGTCCATGGCGTTATTATTGGTTAACGGATCAAAGATGGACAATATGCCTTAAAAACGATTGAATATGGGGTTAAAATTGCGTTATGGAGGGGAGAAATGTAAAAAGCTGCCTGTCCAGGCAGCTTTTTACGTACGAGGCTATGATTACCCTTATACACGGGTAATCTCAGCACCAATGGCGTTCAGACGGGTATCAATATTCTGATAACCCCGGTCGATCTGCTCGATGTTGTCGATGATGCTGACGCCGTCGGCGGAAAGGGCGGCAATCAGCAGGGCTACACCGGCACGAATGTCGGGCGAAGACATGCGGATACCTTTCAGCGGCATCCGGCGGTTCAGGCCCACAACGGTCGCCCGGTGCGGGTCGCAGAGGATGATCTGGGCACCCATTTCAATCAGCTTATCCACAAAAAACAGACGGCTCTCAAACATCTTCTGGTGAATCAGCACCGTGCCGCTGGCCTGTACAGTAGTAACCAAGACAATGCTGAGGAGGTCGGGCGTGAAACCCGGCCAGGGAGCATCGGCTACGGTCATCATGCCGCCGTCGAGAAAGGTTTCGATTTCGTAGCGGTCCTGGGCCGGAATGAAAATGTCGTCTCCGCGAAACTCCATCTGGATACCCAGTCGCTTGAAGACATCCGGAATAATCCCCAGTTGTGGTATCTGGCAGTTTTTAATGGTTACCTCCGACTGCGTCATAGCCGCCATACCAATGAAACTACCAATCTCGATCATGTCGGGCAGCATGGTGTGTTCTGTACCATGTAGTTCACTGACCCCCTCGATCACCAGCAGATTGGAGCCGACACCCGAGATTTTGGCACCCATCGCATTCAGCATCTTAGAAAGTTGCTGCAGGTAGGGCTCGCAGGCGGCATTGTAGATGGTGGTTGTTCCTTCGGCCATCACGGCGGCCATCAGCACGTTGGCCGTACCCGTTACCGAAGCTTCGTCGAGCAGCATATAAGCACCCTTGAGGTTCTGGGCATCTACCCGGTAAAAACCGCCGTCGTTGGTATCATAGTGAAACTGCGCCCCCAGCTTTTCGAAACCCAGGAAGTGGGTATCCAGCCGGCGACGACCGATTTTATCGCCACCGGGCCGGGGGATACGGCCTTTTTTAAAGCGGGCCAGCATCGGTCCCAGCAGCATTACCGATCCCCGCAGGGCCCCGGCTTTGCGCTTAAACGTCGGCGTTTCAAGGTAGTCCAGGTTTACGTCGCTGGCCTGAAATCGGTACGACGATTCGCCAATTTTAGTGACCCAAACGCCCAGATCGCCCAGCAGATCGATCAACTGGTTTACATCCCGGATGTTGGGAATATTATGAATGGTAACGGGCTCGCTGGTCAGCAGGACCGCGCACAGAATCTGCAGCGCTTCGTTTTTGGCCCCCTGTGGTATAAGCTCTCCCTGCAGCCGCCGGCCACCCGTAATTTTAAATGATGCCATTTTTGGAAGTAAGAGTTAAGAGTTAAGAGTTATGAGTTAAGAATTTGTGCGTCAGCCTAACTCTTAACCGCCGGGCGGCCCCGTCTTGATTCATAACTCTTAACTAAAGATTATCGTCTCCGTCGGTCGTTGCCGCGGTTGTCCCGGTTGTTTGGGCGGAACTGGCCCCGGTGGCCACCGTCCCCCCGACGGCCACCATCCCGGTTGCCGCCGTGCTGGTTGGGGTAGTTACCGCCGTAGGGACGATTTCCGCCACCCTCGCGGTAGCCGCCCTCCCGGCCAACCCCTTCGCGCCGGTCGCCGGTGCGCTCACGGGGCGTGCCTTCAATCATGCCGCCGTTGCGGATACCCTGCAGGTCTTCTTCCAGCCGGCCGCCCGACATTTCCTCCAGGTTGGTATAAATGGTTTCGTCTTCGACCGACTCTTTATTCCAGGTAGCGTAGAAGGTCTTCATGAGCCGGGCCAGGTACGACACAAACGCCCGCTTCTCTTCGGGATCTTCAATGGTGGCAGCCTTGTCGATAAGCAGCTCCATGTTCCGCCCATAGTGCTTGTATCGGAGGTTGTGCATGTTGTAGGGCACCTGCTGTGGTTTGCGGCCCAGGGCTTCTTTCGACGGCGGGGGATAGGGGCTGTCGACATCCAGGGTAAAGCCCGACATAATGTACAGATCGTCCCAGAGCTTATTATAGTAGTCCTGGCCATCTTTCATGTTCGGGTGGATCTGCCGCATCAGCTCAACCAGGATGTGCGCGTAGCGGGTGCGCTTTTCCCGGTCTTCAATGTTGACGATGTTGTCAACCAGTTTCTGAATGTTGCTGCCGTATTCTTTCAAAATAAATGAGGGGTTCGTAGTAAGTAAGGCAAAATTAACAACATTCGGGGCAAAAAGCGAATTATCAGCAAAGACCGCTTGGTAGGTTAATTGTACACCCCCCGTCCCGGTGGGGTTATCGTGTTTCCCCTACCGGGGCGGGGGGCATCTGCAGCGGCACCGGCTGGTCGGTAAATCGGGCTATACAGCCGCGCAGATCTTTCAGCGAAAAGGGTTTGCCCAGGAAAGCATCCGTTTTTAAGGCGCGGGCTAGAGCGTCGATGTTGTCGTAGGCCGTAAACAGCACAATGGGAATGTGGGCCGTCTGGCTGTCTTGCTTTAGCTGGAGAACGGTGTCGTGGCTAGTCAGGCCGTTTACCTGGTAATCGATAACGATGACCGCCGGCTGAATCTGTTGCACGTCCTGTAGGACGTGGCTGAGCGAATTACGGGTAATGACCCTATATTGGGTACGTAATGCCCGTTGTACGAGTTCCAGAATATCTTCTTCGTCGTCGTACACTAATACAGTTTTAGCGTTGACCATAAGCAGATTGGCTACTAAGCGGCAACAGGCCCGGCAGTTACGGATAAGCTGTAAACAATACGTTCGTACAGTTGAAAGGCATTAATAGCTCCCTGCACAATCTGGTCTTCCTCGGTACCGGCCTGTTGGGGCAGGTAGGTACAAAAGGTCTTCCACATCGCCCCAGTCTGGTCACCGTAACCGGCGTAAAAGCAGGACTGGCCGGCGGTATGACTCACCAAAGCATTTTTTTGCAGGTATTTACTGATAACCCGTCCGCCGAGTGTAGAGCCTTCGGCTACATAGACCGCACCCAGCAACTGCCAGTTGCTCCAGCCCTGAAAATACTGTTGTTGGGTAGGCGGTATGGGCAGCCGCAGCCGCTGCAGATCCTGCCTGATCAGGGGGGCTTTGCTCCGCTGATCAGGCGTGTACCCGGCAAAAAAGAGGGGGTCAGCCGCTCCAATGGCCTCTTCCAGAGGCTGGTGGAACGAAAGATTGACGTATAGCAGCTGGATGTACTGCTCAAGCGTCAGGGTGCCGTTCTGAATCTGCTCTGCATACAGCAGTTTCTCAACCTGCTCGTGGCAAAGCTGCGTCTCCTGACGCAATCGGGCCATGATGGACATAACGTTACGTTTACTGATTTTTCTGCGCGACCGGCATGTGCGGAAACGCGACGTAAAAAGTAGTCTGCCGGCTGGGTTGGCTGTCAAACCACACTTTTCCCTTATGCCGGTTCATAATTTGTTTTACAATGGAAAGCCCTACGCCGTTGCCCTCCGTCTGGCCGGTATTCTCCAGCCGCTTGAACAGGTCAAACACCCGGCCTGACTGCTTCATATCGATTCCGACACCGTTGTCTTTGACGGAGTACACAATTTCGTACTCGTTCCGGAAGCCGTTTACTTCAATAACCGCCGACTGGGCCTGCCGGGAATACTTGGCCGCATTTGACAGCAGGTTACTGAACACCTGCAACACCATAATTGGGTCGCCAACAACGGGCGGGGTGTTGAGGATGTTGATGGTAAGCGCCCGGCTTTTTTCGGTCACCAGGGTTTCCTCGCGTAATCGACTCAGCAGTTTGCGCATATCTACCGATTGTACCTGAAGGTCATTCTGCCCCATGCGGGAGTAATCCATAATGTTGCGGATCAGAATATTCATTCGGTCGGTGGCCCGGATCACTTTGGTAAACAGCGTACGGGCATCGTCGTTGAATTCTTCGCCGTACTCCTCCAGAATAATTTCCGAATAGCTTTTGATGGTCGATAGCGGGCTGCGCAGGTCGTGCGAAACGGTGTAACTGAACGCGTCCAGCTCTTCGTAGGCTTTCCGCAACTTTTCGTGCAGCAACCGTATTTCGTTGGCTTTTTTGGCCACCACGTGCAAAATGTCTTCCCGGAGTTTCAGCGCCGTAGCTATTTCGGCATCTTTCCAGGGCGCCGAGGTCTGGCGGACTTCCTGCACCCAGCGGGCAAAGCTTGTACGGGGACTAATTTTAATACTGCCATTCTCGTGGATGTTCACGGCCTTCTCCGGATTACCGGCCCAACTGACGGAATGAATCTGTTCCGGCTTGAACCAGAGCAGGTATTCGTTCATTTCCCGCGAGAGGGGTATTGCCAGTAAGCCCGACGCTACGGCGCTAAAGGTAGCCGCCGGCGGGTACTGATTGGCCAGATGGGTGGTCTGGATAACGGTATCGGTATTGGTAGTTTGCAGCCAGCCAATCAGGCCGTGTATCTCATTGTCGGAAGGGGTCTGGCCGAGCGTGTGCAGTTTACCCTCAAAAAACAGGGCGGCACCTGTAGCCGAATTGATGTCGAGGGCGGTGGTTTCGTACTGGGTAAGGCCCCGCACAATGTTCCAGTCTTTCAGCATGTGGCTGAACAGCGTCTGGCCGGCTTCTTTAATCTGCTGCGTAAACGACTGGTCGTCTTCGTCTTTGTGGTATTCCAGCGCGGCCGAGAGTAGTTGGCCCACCAGGTCGACAGAGACACGGGCGGAGTAGTCGATCTGCCGGGGAGTGTAGTTGTGGCAGGAGATGAGACCCCAAAGCTCGCCCTGGTACATCAGCGAAATGCTCATGCTGGCCTGCACGCCCATATTTTTCAGGTATTCGATATGAACCGGCGATACGGCCCGGAGCAGGGAATGGGTCAGGTCGAGGGGGCGTTTGCGGTCGGCGTACAGCACCGGGTACAGCGCCGAGTCAGGCTGGTAAACGTTGCTGATACAGCGAACGCGGTTGGTCTTGTACAATTCGCGGGCCTGCCTGGGTATATCCGATGCCGGATAGTGCAGGCCCAGAAACGGTTCCAGATTGTCTTCTTTAACTTCAGCGACCACCTCGCCGTGCCAGTCGGGCCAGAAGCGGTAGATCATCACACGGTCGTAGCCGGTAATCTTTTTGACCTGCCGGGCGGCATTATCCAATAGCTGATCCATAGACCAACTGGCTTTTATGGTCGACAAAGACTGGGCCAGCAAGCGTTGCAGATGCTGACCGCTGGTATGGATCATAGCCGGCTCGAACTCCAGAATTACGGCATTGTCGTGCTGGTGAGAAACCAGGTTCCACTCCTGCTCCTGCAGGTTAATGCGGTACGGGTTCATTGCTTCCAGAGACTGGTTGCGTAAGCCCAGATTCAGGAGGTCGGTTAGCAGATCACCCAGAAAACGGGTTCCGGCCTGGAGCGAGTTCAGCCGCTTTCCAATTAACTGATCGGCAGGGATACCTAAATGCTCCCTGACGTTTTCGCTGGCCTGGATAATCGTGTATGTATCAGGAGAGACGGCCAGCAGAAAACCATGCGCCTGTATCCGGCCGGGAATATGGATGGGTTCCCGTTCGCAGTTGGAGATGTCAGCCTGGAACAGATTTTTTTTGTCAAAGTTCACTACCGCAGATCAGTTGAGTACGGGCACTTCACGCCAGGTAAAAAAGCCCTTATTTTAAGAAATCAGCTTGAATGCCTCTACGAAACTAAGAAAAAATCTTCGCAAACAGACGCTAAACTGAGGGAGCGGTCCCATTTTTTTCAAACCTACGATTATGTGTAAACGTGCTTAAACAAGCTTTATCTGCCGGTGGTTGCCGGTTCGGATTGGTTACCGGTTTGCTAACATCTAATATCGGGATTCGTACCTATCCTGTCCCGTACTTCCCCTACCTTTGCGGCCAAATTATCATTCTTCAGGTCTATGCTTTATTGGCTGCGTGCCTATCGGACTGAGTTAACGGATACGCTCCGGCTTAGTATACCGATTGTAATTGCCCAACTGGGCGTGGTGTTGATGGGGGTGACCGATAACCTGTTTGTGGGGCGGCTGCTGGGTGCAGTGCCCCTGGGTGCGGCCGGGCTGGCGGTATCCCTCACATTTCTGGTGTCGAGCATTGGCGTAGGGGGGCTGGCAGTGGTAGCCGCGCTGGTGTCGCAGGCGCGGGGGCGCGGTAACAATGCTGATATAAACCGCTTGTACCGGGCCGGTATTTACGTGGCGGTGCTGTTGAGTGTTATCCTTGGCCTGCTGTCGGCGGTAGTAGCTTATTTCTTCGACATCTTTGGGCAGACACAGGAGGTGACGCGGCTGGCCCGCAACTTCATGCTCATCCTGAGCGTGTCTAATATCCCGCTATTTCTGTTTGTGGCGGCCCGGCAATTGTGCGACGGCTTGGCCTATCCCCGTGTAGCCATGCTGATTACCTTGTCGGCCCTGGGCGTAAATGCTATCCTGAACTATTGGCTGATTACCGGCTGGGGCCCATTTCCGGAAATGGGCCTGTACGGCTCGGCGATGGCGACGCTGTTCTCCAGGGTCTATATGGCCGTGGCCATTCTACTGTATATCCACCGGGCGGCTGCATTTAAAACATACTTTCAGCCGGTGTTTGCTCAGCAGACGGTGCTGGATTTTGTGCGGGAGATTCTGCGCCTGGGGCTGCCGGGTGGGCTGACCTTCTTTTTTGAGGTGGCTACCTTCTCGCTGGCGGCCGTGATTATCGGCTGGCTGGGCGAAGACCGGCTGGCTGCGCATCAGATTGCCATTAACCTGGCGTCGACTACCTATATGATGGCGTCGGGTATTTCGGCGGCTGCCTCCATTCGCGTTGGGGCGGCTTTGGGACAGGGCGGGCAGCAGCAGGTGTACCGGGCAGGTCTGGCCGCCTTTGTGCTGAGCACGGCTTTTATGATGGTATGTGCCGTTCTCTTCCTGACGGCCAACGACTGGCTGGTGAGGCTGTACATCCGCGACAATGCCGAAGTTGCCACCGTAGCGGCTTCGCTGGTAATTCTGGCGGGTATCTTCCAGCTATCAGATGGGGTGCAGGTGGTCGGAATCGGTGCGCTGCGTGGCCTCTCCGACGTAAACGTGCCAACCATTATCACCTTATTTGCTTACTGGATTGTGGGGCTACCCGTCGGCTACATACTGGCCTTCTGGCTGAAACTGGACGCAACGGGTGTCTGGATCGGTTTGCTGGCGGGGCTTACGGTAGCGGCCATTCTGCTGACCACGCGATTTTTCCGGCTGGTGCGCCGGCTGCGGCCTACAACGGTTGGGAACCAGACGGCAGCGGTATAAGGCATGGCCGGTTTGCCTAACGCATGCTGTCCAGCAGTTTGTCCCGCGTCGGTTTGTCGGGTGAGACCTCGTAAGCAATGCCTTCCAGGTCGAGGTAGTCGATAAACTCCCGGTAGCGTTCGCGGGCGACTTCAAAAAGGCAGTAGTTTTCGTACGGTTCATTGAAGATCTCCACCTCCGTCAGGCCGGCGATCTTCTGCATCTGCTGGTATTGCAGGTTCTTAATGGCCTGCTGCTTAATGGTGAAATACCACATGGTTAATCAGTTTTTCTGCGAGTAGTAACGGTGATTCGTGGTATTCGGTTTAATACGGCAAAGAAAACCCCCGCACCTCTCTGGTGCGGGGGGTATTAGTAGACCGCACCGGCGACCCGGTGCGGTCTACACACTACTGATTCCTATTCTGAAACACAATCAGATCGGCCAGTACGCGGCCGGTTTCGTTCAGATACAGGTCCTTTTTCTTCTTCGGCGTAGCCGTTGATGTTGCCGACGAGGATACGGATGTAGCGGTTGAGTCTGTTTCTGAATCATCGTCTGCAACCTGCGTCACCTTGTTCATGGCCGTCCGCTTCTTCTCGGCTTCGTCGCGCTCTTTCCGGCGTTTGGCTTCCTGCAGCGATACAATCGTATTTTGCTTAGCTTTCTTAAACTCGGCCAGTTCCTGAGACAGTTGCTTCAGTTCGGGGTCCGACTTCAGGCGCTGCTCATATTTGTCGCGCAGGCGGTTCAGCGTTTTCTCGTCGAGCGCCCGGCTGGCTTCGTAGCGGGTCGAGGCAATCTGATCCCAGGGCAGCGCACTTGGTTGTGAGCTTTCGCCGTACTGTTCAGCGCTGAGGGCCGACGGCAGTTCGATGTCCGGCACTACTCCTTTGTGCTGGGTGCTGCTCCCGTTGATACGGTAAAACTTGGACACGGTCATTTTTACCTGCCCCACCTTCTCCGGCTCACGCGGTAACCACTGGCTCAGGTCCTGCAGTGTCTGCACGGTGCCCTTACCGAAGGTTTGCTCACCCACAATGATACCACGTTTGTAATCCTGGATGGCAGCCGCAAAGATCTCGGAGGCCGATGCACTGAGCCGGTTGACCAGCACCGCCAGCGGACCGTCGTACGTTACCGAGGGATCGGGATCGTTATATACCTCGGTTTCGCCGGTTGATTCGCGTACCTGCACTACCGGGCCTTTCGGAATAAACAGACCCGTCAGGCTGATAGCCTCTACCAGTGATCCACCGCCGTTGTAGCGCAGGTCGATCACGATACCGTCTACTTTCTGACCCTTCAGCTCATCAATCAGTTTCTTCACGTCAGACGTTGTACTCGCCATATCGGCATCCCGCCGGCGAGCGGCTTCGAAATCGCGGTAGAACATCGGAATGTTTATAATCCCAATCTTATAGGTCCGGTTGTTTTCCGACACCTCAATCACTTCTTTCTTGGCGCGTTGATCTTCCAGTTTTACTTTTTCGCGCACCAGCCGGATTTCCTTCGGCGGAGCCCCGGCCAAGGCTGTAGCCGGCTGGATCTGCAGGCGGACAACGGTTCCTTTCGGCCCTTTAATCAGCTTTACGGCATCATCGACCTGATAGCCCACAATGCTGACAATCTGCCCGTTATCGCCCTGGGCAACGCCCACAATACGGTCTTCCTTATTAAGCAGCTTGCTCTTGAAAGCCGGCCCGCCGGGTAGTACTTCTACAATTTTGATATACTCCCCATCTTCGCGGAGCATAGCCCCGATGCCTTCCAGCGACTGACTCATCTCCTGGTTGAAGCGATCAGCCGAACGGGGTGATAAATAGTTGGTGTGCGGATCGAGCGATTCGGTAAACGAGTTCAGGTAAATCTGAAACACATCTTCGCTTTTGAAGCGGTTCAGGGCTTTTTCCTGGTTCTTATACCGGTCGCGGAGCATAGCGTAGGCGGCACTATCTTTCTTGCCGGCCAGCTTCAGTTCCAGCGCCTGATTCTTGAGAACTTTGCGCCAGATTTCGTTTTGCTCCTCAACCGACTTGGGCCAGGTGGCCTTCTGCCGGTCGGTGTTATAAGCTTCGTCTACCGTAAAGTTAAACGGCTTCTGCAGCGTCTCCTGCACATACTGCAGCCGCTCCTGAAAACGCTTCCGGTACACATTGAACAGTTCATAGGCGGCCGTCAGATCTCCGTTTACCAGGGCATCGTCAATCTGATAACGGTATTTTTCCAGGGCACTCACATCAGAGGCCAGCAGGTACATCTTGCCGTTATCGATTTCCTTCAGGTAGTTATCCCAAACGACCGACGACAGGGAGTCGTTCAGCCGAACCTTGCGGTAGTGGTACGTAGTCAATAATTTCGACACCACCTGAGATACTTTCTCCTGCGATACCGTCGGTTTCAGGTCTTCGCCCCCCGACGATAACTGAACGGGCGCATTGCCGCCTTTCGGCGCAAGGACCGTTTGCGAGTCCGGCTGAAAACTCAGCATCAGCACGGGTACAAGGGTTACCAGATACTTCTTCATACTACCTGTTAGGTTATTTATGGCCGTACCCTCTCTGTACGGTTGCTGCGGAAGACGACACCGCCTGTTCGCAGACTGGACTGTTATTTAACGATTTCCAATAATTCAATATCAAAAATCAGGGTCTCGTTAGGACCGATGGCCCCGCCTGCCCCACGCTCACCGTAGGCCAGACTGCCCGGAATGAACAGCGTCCATTTTGACCCCACCGGCATCAGTTGCAGAGCCTCTACCCAGCCCGGAATAACGCCCGTCACCGGAATCTCAATGGGCTGCCCCCGCTCTACCGAACTGTCAAATACCGTACCGTTTATGAGCCGGCCGGTATAATGCGCTTTTACCTTATCATTGGTTGTCGGCTTAGGCCCGGTACCTTCTTTTACAACCTGATATTGCAAACCACTGGCAGTGGTAATTACCCCTGGTTTGCTCTTGTTCTCTGCTAAGAACGCATCGCCTACCTTTTTGTTAGCCTCGCCGGCTTTTTTACTTTCTTCCATCTTGGCCGCATACTGCTTTTGCATATAGGCCATCAATATCTGCTGCGATTGCTCTTCGCTCATGGCCAGTTTCTGACCTTTCAGGGCGTCCTGTAAGCCACGAGCCAGCACGTCTGTGTTCAAGTCTTCAATTCCCTGCTGTTTGATATTCTGGGCGATACTGACGCCGATGCTATAGCTTAACGAGTCACGGCTGGTGGCAATTCGGGAGGAGGCTGTGGCCGGTGTAGCTTTCTGAGCGGCTGTAGCCGGTTTTTTCGCCGGTGCGCCGGCGGCTGGTTTTTTGGCCTGCGCCAGTGTTTCTTGTAAAAAAGCACTACCCGACACAAAAGCAGCCGACAAAAGGCCGGCCTTAACCCACTGATTTAAAGTCATGCGAAAGAAATTCAGATTGTAATTAGCGTGATTTACTGACAAAACGTAAACTGATAGACAAAAAGTTTGGTAATTGCCTGAGCGGACGAAATAAATAGCCTATTGCCCAGAATAGATTTTCCCCGGCGCGGCTGCTACCGGCAGCCACATACCATCAGGTAAAGTAACAAATCTTAGCCGCAAAGTCCAAACCCGGAAAACAGAATTATGGTTAATGACAGCAAATGGTTTTAAGCGGTAAAATCTAAACACTTAACGGCAGCCGGCTGGCTATGCGCCACCAGGAGGAGACCAAAGATGGTCAGGAGAGCCGTTTCGTAAAATTTGTGGCCTGCGAAGACAATAATGGTCGAAAGTCCAAGAAATAAGAAGCAACAGACTTTCCGGAAGCAGGTTACGGTTTATTTCGACGGTAGCCTTTTTTATTGACAGTCACTTGCCAATAGGGCCAAATGCCGGCCAGGCCGACTCTTGTATGAACCAAACAGACTTATTAGAAAAATCTAACTTTTCGGCGGTGTTTTTCAGGTCGTGAACGTTTATGTGAGAATTTTACGCTATCTTTGCGGCCGAAATTAGAACAATCTTAAAACAAGATCCATCAACTTATATGGTATCCGTAAGACCCGACGAGGTATCAGCCATTCTCCGCGAGCAGTTGTCCAACGCCCGTACCGAAGCCGAACTGGAAGAAGTCGGTACGGTACTGCAGATTGGCGACGGTGTAGCGCGTATCTATGGCTTGTCGAAGGTGCAGGCCGGTGAGCTGCTCACGTTCGAAAATGGTTTGCAGGCATTGGCCCTGAACCTGGAAGAAGATAACGTCGGCGCCGTATTGCTGGGCGACTACAGCGAAATAAAAGAAGGGGACACGGTAAAGCGTTCCAACCGAATTGCCTTTGTCCGCGTAGGCGAGGGTATTCTGGGCCGTGTTGTCAATACCCTGGGTGAGCCCATCGACGGCATGGGGCCGATTCAGGGCGAAACCTTTGAGATGCCGCTGGAGCGCAAAGCACCGGGGGTAATCTTTCGTCAGCCGGTAACGGAACCGCTGCAGACGGGTATCAAGGCCATCGACGCCATGATTCCTATCGGCCGGGGCCAGCGCGAGCTGATCATCGGTGACCGCCAGACGGGTAAAACCGCCGTAGCCATCGATACCATCATCAACCAGCGGGAGTTCTACGAAAAAGGCGAACCTGTTTACTGTATCTATGTTGCCTGCGGGCAGAAAGCATCGACCATCAAGCAGGTCGAAGCGACCCTGCGCCGGGCTGGCGCTATGGCCTACACGGTCATCGTAGCTGCCGGGGCGTCTGACCCCTCGCCGATGCAGTTCTTTGCGCCGTTTACGGGTGCCGCTATCGGTGAATACTTCCGCGACACGGGCCGGCCGGCCCTGGTGGTATACGATGACCTGTCGAAGCAGGCCGTCTCTTACCGCGAGGTGTCGCTGCTGCTGCGTCGCCCTCCCGGACGCGAAGCTTATCCGGGTGATGTATTCTACCTGCACAGCCGTCTGCTGGAGCGGGCCGCCAAAATTGTAAACAATGACGCCATTGCCAGCCAGATGAACGATCTGCCGCCTTCGCTGCAGGGGAAAGTAAAAGGAGGTGGTTCACTGACGGCTCTGCCGCTCATTGAAACTCAGGCTGGTGACGTGTCTGCTTATATCCCGACCAACGTAATCTCCATTACCGACGGTCAGATCTTCCTCGAAACAAACCTGTTCAACTCGGGTATCCGCCCGGCTATCAACGTGGGTATCTCGGTATCGCGGGTGGGTGGTAACGCCCAGATCAAGTCGATGAAGAAGGTGGCCGGTACGCTGAAGCTGGATCAGGCGCAGTTCCGCGAGCTGGAAGCGTTTGCTAAATTCGGTTCCGACCTGGATGCGTCGACGAAGCTGACCATTGAGCGGGGTCGCCGGAATCAGGAAATCCTGAAGCAGCCGCAGTACTCGCCGGTACCGGTTGAACGGCAGGTAGCGATCATCTACGCATCGACCAACGGTTTGCTGGACCGCGTGCCGGTAAACAAAGTAAAGGCCTTTGAAGAAGAGTTTGCTATGATTATGGAATCGCAGCACCGCGGTGCCCTCGATGCACTCCGTGCTGGTAAACTCGACGACGAGACAACGGGCACGATCAAAAAAGTAGTTTCTGAACTCGCTTCCCGGTACGCATAAATGGGTTTGACGTTTGAGGTTTGACGTTTGAAGTTGCTTCGCAAGGGCACCTTTTAACGTCAAACCTCAAACGTCAAACCTCAAACTCATTTTCTGAAAATGGCAAGTTTAAAAGAAGTACGCAGCCGGATTGCTTCCGTAAACTCGACTCAGCAGATTACCAAAGCCATGAAGATGGTGGCTGCGGCCAAGCTGCGCCGGGCGCAGGATGCCATTATACAGATGCGGCCGTATGCCCAGAAACTGGGCGAAATGTTGGGTACGGTATCGGCCGGGGCTGAACTGGCCGGCGAAAGTCCTTACAAACGGGTACGGGCGGTGGAGCGCGTACTGCTGATTGTGGTAACGTCGGACCGGGGATTGTGCGGTGCGTTCAACACCAACGTGGTTAAGGCTGCGCTGACAGTTATCAGCGAGCGCTACGCCGATCAGGCCCGCCGGGGTAATGTCGAGATTCTGGCCATCGGCAAGAAAGGCGCTGAAGCCTTTGCCCGCCGGGGGTTCAAGGTGAATACGACTTACATAGACACGTTTGCGTCGCTGAGCTTTGGGCGGGTGCGGGCGGCTGCCGAAGATGCTATGCAACGCTTTGCCAGTGGGCAGTACGATGTGGTTGAAATCGTTTATAATGAGTTTAAAAACGTAGCTACGCAGATCATCCGCGTCGAGCAGATGCTGCCCATCGTGTCGACTTCTCCGAACTCAACCCGGACCAAGGCGTCTAACGTGAATTATATCTTTGAACCGTCGGAGGAAGAAATCATTACCGAACTGATTCCAAAGACGCTGAAGATTCAGTTGTATAAAGCGGTGCTGGAATCCAATGCGTCTGAGCACGGTGCCCGGATGACAGCGATGGACAAGGCAACGGAAAACGCCGGTGAACTCCTCAAGGAGTTGCGCCTGGTGTACAACCGGACTCGTCAGGCCGCCATTACCAAAGAAATTCTCGAAATTGTTGGTGGTGCCGAGGCCCTCGCCGGTTAAAAAACGGCCTATATACGCTATCTGGAACCCACGGTCTACGGGCTGTGGGTTTTTTGTTGTCTGTCCAATTAATGAGCCGTTTAACGAAAAAATGTAACCGCTGGGCACATAATTGGCCGGACCTTCAGGCTGATTTGACTAAGTTTGGGTAAGTGTTTGGAAATAAATAACTTCAACTAACTCAAACCATGAAGCGACTAAATTTACTGACCGTTCTGTTTTTTATTGGTCTGACTGCACAGGCGCAGACCGTCGATGAAATTATCAACAAGTATCACGAAGTCACCGGTGGTAAAGATAAGTGGCTGGCCCTCCAGAGCGTTCGCATGACCGGCAAAGCCAAAGCGCAGGGTATGGATTTCCCGGTATCTGTGCTGCAGAAAGCGCCCAACAAGCAGATTCTGAAAGTCAATATCCAGGGTAAAGAATTTGTGCAGACGGCGTATGACGGGACCACTGGCTGGTCTACCAACTTTATGAGCCAGAAGCCGGAGAAAATGGCGGCTGAGGATAGTGATATTCTGAAGCAGGAGTCTGAGCTGCAGGACTCTTTTCTTAACTACAAGGAGAAAGGCTACACCGCAGAGCTGCAGGGGAAAGAAACTATTGAAGGAACGGAATGCTACAAAATTAAGCTGACCAAAAAGCCCGTGAAGGTGGATGGCAAAGAAGAAGAAAACTTCGGCTACTACTTCATCAGCGTGGCGGATAACGTACCGATTATGCAGCGTTCCTTCCCTAAAAAAGGACAGGTTAAAGGAATGGCCATTGATACCTACATGAGCGATTATCAGGAAGTTAATGGCCTGTTTATGCCCTTCACCATTACGCAGAAAGTAAATGGACAGACGGCTTTCTCTATGACAGCCGATAAGATTGAAACCAATATTGCGGTAGACGATAAGGAGTTTGCTTTCCCTAATGAGGGTTAACCCGTACGCAGTTGCGCACAGGCCGGCCTAAAACGCCGGCCTGTGCTGTTTCAATCCCATCTTTTTACGTACTGCCTTCATGAAAACATATCTGTATCTGTCAGCCCTGGCGCTGTGGGCGCTGCCGGGTTATGGCCAGGATGCCATGTCGCTGAAAGGCGATGAACTCTTTGGCGCACTCCGGGCCAGGCACATCGGCCCGGCCGTAATGAGCGGCCGCATTGCCGACCTGGAAGGACACCCTACCGACGCCCGTGTTATGTATGTCGGCTCGGCCGGCGGGGGCGTCTGGAAATCAACCGACGGGGGCGTAACCTATAAGCCCATCTTCGACAAATATGCCCAGTCCATTGGAGCCGTAGCGGTAGACCCCAAAAATCCCGATCAGGTGATCTGGGTCGGTACCGGTGAGTGCTGGACCCGCAACAGTGTATCCGTCGGCGACGGAATTTACAAATCCACCGACGGCGGACAGAACTGGACCAACCTGGGCCTGACCAAATCGGAGCGAATCAGCGCCGTCAAAATTGATCCCGCCAATTCGAATACCGTCTACGTGGGTGTGCTGGGTGCCCTCTGGGGACCCAGCGCCGAGCGGGGCGTGTACAAAACCACCGACGGCGGCAAAAGCTGGGAAAAAATCCTCTTTGTGGACGACAATACCGGCTGCGCCGACTTGGCGATGGACCCGAAGAACCCGAACGTGCTGTACGCATCGTTTTGGGAGGCCCGGCGCACCGGCTGGTCGTTCAACTCCGGCGGGCCGAAAAGTGCCCTGTATAAATCAACGGACGGTGGCAAGTCCTGGAACAAGATTCATACCGGCTTTCCGGCGGGTAAGCTGGGCCGGATCGCCGTAGCTATTGCGCCGTCTAACCCCAATATCCTGTACACGGTCATCGAATCCGAAAAGCCGGAAACCAAGGGCCTGTACCGCTCCGACGATGCCGGCGCTTCCTGGAAACGCACCAACGGCGATTTTGAGCTGACGGTACGGCCGTTCTACTTCTCCCGTATTGTGGTCGATCCGCGCAACCCGGATATTCTCTGCAAGGCCGGTCTTAACGGTTCGATCAGCCGCGACGGTGGTAAGACCTTTACCAATATGGGAGCCATGCATTCCGATATTCACGACATCTGGTTCGACATCGTGAATCCGAACATGCTGTATGTGGCAACCGACGGTGGTCTGTACCGCTCGTACAACGGCGGCAGTGTGCTGGAGATGGTTAAAGGGCTACCCTTGTCGCAGTATTACCACGTCAGTATTGATAATGCCAAACCCTATCATGTTTACGGCGGTTTGCAGGACAACGGCTCCTGGTACGGCCCCTCCGACAGTCCTGGTGGCATCAAAAACCGCGATTGGTTCAGCGTAGGGGGGGGAGATGGCTTCCGGGTATTTCGCCATCCGACCAAAGCCAATATCGTGTATTCGGAAGTTCAGGGGGCCGAGGCTATCTGGCGGTACGATACCGAGCGCCGGCAGATAAAGATTATTAAGCCCTACGCCGAAGCCAAAGACCCCAAGCTGCGTTTCAACTGGAACGCGGCCCTGACCACCAGCCTGCACAAGCCCGACCGGCTATATGTGGGCAGCCAGTTTCTGCACCGCTCCGACGATATGGGCGAAACCTGGGTGAAACTATCACCCGACCTCACCACCAACAACCCCGCCAAGCAGCAGCAGGGCGATTCGGGTGGGCTGAGCGCTGATAACTCCGGGGCCGAAAACCACTGCACCATTTTCGCCATTGCCGAATCACCAACGGATGAAAACCTGATCTGGGCCGGCACCGACGATGGAAACCTGCAGGTAACCACCGACGGCGGCAAGACCTGGACCAATGTAGGGGCCAACGTGCCCGGTCTGCCCAAAAACACCTGGGTGTACCACCTGGAGCCCAGCCGCTTCGACAAAAACACCTGCTATGCCGTATTCGATGGACATACCATGGGCGATATGGCTACCTATGTGTATAAGACCACCGACCTTGGTAAAACCTGGAAATCCATTTCAACCGGCGACATCAAAGGGTTTGCCCGGCACATCAAAGAAGACCTGGTAAGCCCCAATCTGTTGTTTCTGGGTACGGAGTTCGGCTTGTTTATCACCGTAGATGGCGGGCAGAACTGGTCACAATTTTCCAACAACATGCCGGCGGTGGCGGTCCACTACATGGCCATTCATCCCGACGAGCATGATCTGGTTCTGGCAACGCATGGCCGGGGCATTATTATTATCGATGACATCAGTCCGCTGCGGCAGATTTCCAAAGAGGTGCTGGCGAAGGAGGTCTACTTCTTCGCTACCGAGCCGACCGTGATGCGCGACGATGCTGGTTTTGCCGAGAGTGGAGACGCCAGTGAATACGTCGGCGACAATGCCGGCCGGACCGCCAAAGTGGTGTATTACCTGAAAAACCGCCATACGTTTGGGAAGATGTCGCTGGAGGTATTCGATAAGTCGGGGCAAAAGGTGGCCGACCTGGCAGCGGGTAAAGCAAAGGGTATTAATATTGTCGACTGGAATTACCGGCTGAAGCGGCCGAAAGTGGCCCAGGGGGCAACCGTTGCATCCGGTGCATTTGCGGCTCCGCGCCTGCCGGAAGGGGATTATAAGGTGGTGATGACCAAAGGCGCCAACACCTACGAAACGGTGATTTCATTGAAAGCCGACCCGAACAGCATTCACTCCGCCAACGACCGGATAGCGCAGTACGACGCTACCATGAAGCTCTACAACATGAGTGAGCAGCTTGGGTACCTCGTCGACCAGATTGACGCCATGCGGCAGGGAGCCAACGACCGGCTGAAGCAGGATGCCAAACTCAAAAAAGTGGCTGACCCCCTGCTGAAAGATCTGGATGCGTTGCGGGGAAAGCTGGTTGTACTGAAAGGCGATAATTACGTGGATACCGGCGAGCCCCAACTACGCGAGAAGATAGCTAGCCTATATAGTCAGGTGGCCGGCTACTATGGCCGGCCCTCCAACGCCCAACTGGCTAACCTGACTGTGCTGGAAGCCGAGCTAAGGGCCGCCCAGACGCAACTGGACAACCTGAAGGGAACCCGGTACCGGGCCTTTACCGATCAGCTAACCAAAAGCAACCTGCCGGAGATCTCGCTGCGGAGCTTTGATGACTATAAAAAATCTGACGGCTAACCTGTTTTAGCCTTTATGAAAAGCGCCGGCCACCCCGGCGCTTTTTTTGTTGAAAAAAATTACCGCAGCCGGAAACAAATTTTATTATTTCTATGTATATACATCAAATGTTTATACACATTAACCAATCCCCTAAATAATCATGGAATCTGTAGCAACCAAAACCATCTGGACCATCGATCCAACCCACTCCGAAATTCAGTTTAAAGTACGGCACCTGATGGTGTCCACCGTAACGGGCCAGTTCAATAAATTCGATGGTCGGCTGGAAGCCGAAGGCGACGACTTTGACAACGCCAGCGTTTATTTCACGGCCGACATCGACAGTATTACCACCAACAACGAGCAACGCGATGCGCACCTGAAGTCGGCCGATTTCTTTCACAGCGAAGAGCATCCGCAACTGGTATTTGAGTCTACCGCTATGACCAAAGTCGGACAGGAACGGTATGAACTGGCCGGTAATCTGACCATTCGGGGTATTACAAAGCCGGTTGTCCTGAAGGTGGAGTACGGCGGACAGATGCAGGATTTCTACGGTAACCACAAAGCTGGTTTTGAAATTACCGGAACTATCAGGCGCAAGGAATTTGGTCTGATGTGGGATGCCGTTACCGAAGCTGGTGGCGTAGTGGTCAGTGATGAAGTAAAGCTGGCGCTGGGCATCCAGATTGTGAAGCAGCCGTAACTGTTAAAAATTGTTAAAGCAGCCCCCGCTCCAAAAGTGGGGGCTTTTTGCTTCTTACAGCTTATTGATTATTAGATTGTTAGATACAGACGTATACGGCCGGAAAAAGATATGTTCACGAACTTCACGCATGAGATTTTCGTTATATTAGTGCTGTATACTAACAACCATCCGGTAGCGTTATCAAAATGGTTTTAGGCGATGGTGGCCAGCGCTACTACCGTAATGTACAGTACTAAATTTTTAACGCAACCATACTATGAAACTCAAAGGCATAATAGCAAGTTTGTTTGTGGCGGGGCTACTGGCTTCCTGTGCTCCGGCCGTGACGGTCAAATATGACTACGACCCGAAAGTAAACGTGCGTCAGTTCAGCACGTATCGTATTGAGGCCGACCGTCAGCGGAACGCCGACCCGATTGTGGGTGGTAATCTGAACCAGCGTCGGATTGCCGATGCGCTGGATCAGTCTCTGAAAGCCCGTGGCTATAAGCCGGCTCAGGGTGGCAATGCTGACCTGGTGATCCGGTTCTTTGCCGATTCACGCGACCGTCAGCAAATCCAGTCGAATAACAACTGGAGCCCGTACTGGGGCTGGTGGGGACCGGGCAGCAACCAGGTATACTCGCGTAACTACGAAGAAAACCGGATTGTGGTGAACGTATACGACGCCCGCACCAACGATATAATCTGGCAGGGCTGGGCAACCGGTCAGTTGAATCAGCGCAAAGAGCGTGAGCGGGATACCGCTTTCCGCGAAACGGTGGTTAGTATCATGAAGAACTTCCCCGAGAGCGCTGGTCAGGACTACGGTGCTGTTCGCTAATCTGTTCTGAGAATACTAAGACCCCGGCTCCGACGAGTCGGGGTTTTCTTTTTTATTTTCAATCCGGACCTTTTGAGTCCTCCGGCTATTTATAATTATAACCGGCTTTGTTGCATGGCTCTTTGTAGGGCCTTTGGATCGCGTAGCGATCCAATGTTTGTAGGAA
This sequence comes from Nibrella viscosa, assembly GCF_039541875.1. Classification (NCBI taxonomy): domain Bacteria; kingdom Pseudomonadati; phylum Bacteroidota; class Cytophagia; order Cytophagales; family Spirosomataceae; genus Nibrella; species Nibrella viscosa. Next base: position 298,362 of record NZ_BAABHB010000002.1, read on the forward strand.
AGAAAGGTATACATATAGCCAGCGTGCCGTAGGTACGCGACAGAATACCCATTGATAATTACGTACCTACGGCACGCTAGACCCTGATTCACGCTTCACAACCTATAAACATTAGGTCGCTACGCGACCAGAAGGACCTTCAGGGAGCCAGGCAACAAATCCATTATAACCGGAAAATAAATCCTGTAAACCGAATAAAACGATAGTGCCTACCTTAGCTGATAACCAGCAACTGACGGCATTATGAAGTTTCCTTTTACCCGAAAGACGGCCACTGAGCAGGACAATGAGTTAATTGAGCGAGTACGGCGCGGTGATCGGAAGGCCTGGGAAATGATTTACAAAACCAATCGCTGGTTGCAGAAAAATAGTATCCGGCAATACGGCACAGAAGCTGATGCCGAAGATATATACCAGAATGCTATGCTGGCTTTGTACGAGAACATCATTTCCGGAAGGCTACAAAAGTTGGACGGCCGGTTGAGCACGTATCTGTACGGAATTGTCCGTAATCAGGCAGGGCAGTTGCTCCGGTCGTTCCGCCCGAAATCTCACGAGTTGCCGGAACATGTTCAGGAGGAGGTGCCGGTCAATATAGCTCGGGAGGATGCTTTTCTGCAACGGCAGATAGACCGGCTCGATGACCGCTGCCGTCAAATTCTGCTTCTCTTTTATTTTGAAAAGCAGTCGGCGGAAGATATTGGCCCGCAGGTCGGAATACCGGTCGATTCGGTCCGGAAACGAAAATATGAATGTCTGACCAAGCTGAAAGACCTGGCCAGACGGTACAGAAACACCGAATACGATGAGTGACAAGAACCTAACCGAGCGCATTGATGACTACCTGTCGGATGCTTTATCCGCAGCTGATCGACGGGCCTTTGAGCAGCAGATGCAGACAGACCCTGTCTTGCAGGAGGAGGTAGAACTCCAGCGGGCGTTGATTGCCCAGTTGCGCATACGGGGCGCCGGCAATCTGAAAGCGCAGATGCGGCAGTGGGAAACGGAATCTGCCGGGGAAGCCGCCAGGGTAAGGCCGCTGTGGCCGGGGCGACGGATTATCTGGCTGGCGGCCTCCGTAGTGGCCGTACTGTCGCTCGGGATCTGGATATGGACGGTACAGCGCGGTACACCGGGTGATGAGATGGCTGTGCAGTCAAAGCCGCCCACGACGGGTGAGCCGGTGCCATCGGCCGGGCGGGTCATTCGCCTGCCGGTGGAAACCGCCGATCGAAACGGCCTGGGCTATGCCGGCGATGAACCGGACCGGGATTCCATCTGGGTAAGGCTACTGAGCAATCCTGCCTATCCGGCACACTACCGCTTTACCGATTCGCTGTATTTGTACCTGTCGGCCTACCGACCTGAACAGGATCAGCTCCGACTTCGATACGACGCCCGGAATAATGCCTATCACTTGTCGATTAACGACTCCGTGACCTATAATCTGGAGAAGGGCTTTCAACGAATACGGCCTCTGATGAAGTAACTAATCTACCCTGCTATGCGAGTGTTTCTGGCCTTGATGGCTTCTCTGAACTACGCGGCCCTGTCGGCGGTGGGCCAGGTGCTGCCGGCTACCCACTATAAGCACAAGCTGGCAGATCAGGTATGCGTGCGCATTGCGGCTGCCCATGGTGAGGGCTTAAACCGGCCCCGGCTGGAGATAATTTCCCGGCAGCGGGTGCGGATTGCCCGGTATAGACCGGGCGCGGCTCCGGTGCTTCAGATCGACGAAGCACTGTTTGATGTCTGTCGAACCTTCGGTCGGGATTCGGTAAATGCGCTGGCTTGTGTATTGGGCCATGAACTGGCGCACTATTACCGGCGGCACAATACCGTAGCGGCTTTCGGACTGGCGGGTGATGGTCAGCAAACATCGTTGGCCGAGCGGCAGCAGTGGGAAGCCGAAGCCGATGCCTTTGGCCTGCTGTATGGTTACCTGGCTGGTTATGATACCTACCGCCTGTTGCCGGCCGTACTTCAGGCGGTATACAAAGCGTATAAGTTGCCGGATCAACTGCCGGGGTATTTATCCCGGACGGAGCGTATGGCGATTGCGCAGAAAGCCGATGCGCAGTTCAGACCGCTGCAACTGGCCTTTGAGGCCGGCCAGTGGCTTTGGCTGCTACAGCGCTACAACGAAGCAGCCGTCTGTTTTTCGTATCTGCTTCAGCAGCAGTACCCGGCTAAGGAAGTGTACAATAATCTGGGCGTCATCCGGCTAATGCAGGCCTTGGAGGGGCTCAACGGGCCATCGATAGCGTACGCGTATCCCTTTGAATGGGACGCGGGCAGCCGGCTCCGGCTGGGAAGCCTCCGGAGCGGAAGCGACAATCAGGCGCTGGTTACTCAGCAACTTCGGCAGGCCGGAGACTACTTCAAACACGCACTCCAGCTTGATCCGGCTTATACGGCGGCCTCTATAAACCTGGCCTGTACCTATTCGCTCCAGGGGAATCAGGAAGGAGCCATAGGAACGCTCAATGAACTGGAAACGCTTACCCAAAAAGCATTTCCGGCCAATGCCGTACTGGTCAAGGCCATTGCCTGCGCCCGTAATCAGCAGCCCGACAAGGCCGCCGATTATTTCCGGCAGGCGGTAGCCACCGGCGCGTATCAGGCCGGCTACAACCAAGCTTTGTTTGAGAAGAGCCGGTCGGCGGGATTACTCGCCGGCTTATTGCCCAATTGGTCGGCCCTCGAATCCTGGATTCGGGACTTCTGGGGTGGGGTCACTCCGACGGCCCAGCCGGCACCCGTTCGGGAAACGGCGGTTGGTCCACTTACCTGGGGCAACGTGTCACCGCAGTGGAAGCAGCCGCTGTTGCTGCCTGATGCCAGCCACCCGGTTAAAATTAGTATCGCTGAGACTTCGCAGGCCATCGGCTGGCGGCTGGAGCTAAGCGATCAGGTCCTTGAAGTGCTGCAAACGCTGCGTGCCTACCAGGGGCAGGCACGCAGCGGTATACGGGTGGGTATGGCGGCAAGTCGCTTAAAACAACTATACGGATCACCCACCGTTGTGTATCAGGCAGCCGGCGGACGGCAGTACCAGTACTTCAAATCGGCGGCTCTGGTGACCGAATTACAAGAAGGCCGGGTTAAGGGGTGGAGTATTCATCGCTACACCTACTGACTACTCACCGATGAGTACGAACGCACCCCAGAAAAATGGATGGCTGAACCGGGGCTCCTGCCGCAGGCGCTGCCGGGCTTGTTGCAACGCCTGCGTTTTATCGCCCGATTGTAGCCAGTGGGTATAAAACGTCGCCATCAGTGTTTGGGTCGCTTCATCGTCTACTTTCCACAGACTAAACAGCACCGATTGTGCGCCGGCTACCCGGAAAGCCCGCTGTAGACCATATACCCCCTCGCCATTCCGGACCTCACCCAGACCCGTCTCGCAGGCCGACAGGACCACCAGGTCAGTGCCGTCGAGCTGGAGGGTCGTAGCTTCGTAGGCCGTCAGCAGCCCATCGTCCAGTGGATGCTCGGCTAAGGGGTCAGTAGGTGCGGAGCTGGTGAGTGACCGCTGGGCACCGGCCAGAGCCAGACCGGAGCGTAAGAGTACCGGCGAACCGGCCCGGCTGTCTGGTTCAAAATAGCCGTGGGTAGCAATATGGAGCAGGCGGGGGCGGACCTGCGCCTTGACTACTTCTTCCAGCGCCCGCTCCGCCAGGAACGTCTTCGTCGAAATGTTGTGTTGCGTCAGGAGCCTATCAATTTGAGTAACCTCCGCTTTTGTACCCGGAAGCGGGGTGAACTCCCGGCCGCGCTCCAACTGGACCGGTCGGTACTCGCCAAGCTGAGCCGGAGGCAGGTTACTGGTCAGCAGGGGTTCTTTGATCAATTGCGCCTGCTGAGTAGCCGACAAGCCGTACTCCGGGAAACCAATCAGGGTAGCCACACCAGTATGTGGCAGCGCAGTGGCCCGCTGCAACAGATCGCGGGTAGTGGTCAGGTGTATCAACTGGTACATATCTGTGACGTATCGTCCAGACTGCGGACGAGGAAGCGTTGCCGGGTTGACCAGGTGGTAAACACCGTCGGGCGAGAAATATACCTTATGCACACCGCTCAGGGCCGCGTCGAGCGGTTGCCAGTAATACGCATAAAAGTCGGCCAGTGGTTGCTGCCGGCGCAGGGCGTGCCGGTAACCGTGTAGCAAGGGACCTTCGAGCGCGTTGCCGTTCGGAATCAGCACCAGCTGCGGCTGCCGGCTGCCGGGCCGTACTATCAGGGCGGCATAGTGTACCGTATCGGTAAAGCGGCCGGCCGAATCAAACGTGTACCGGCGGAACCGCACCATCTCTACGGCCGCTTCGCCCGGTTTCAGGACCTTCTGCACATCGCGCCAGGTGGCACTCGCCGGAGCTGTTGCCTGCACAAACAGGGCCGACTGAGCCGACAAATCCTTTTCCAGTTGATTAGCGGTTGCCTCCAGGCTATCCAGGTCAATACCCTGCTTTTGCCGGTCGGCTTTCGACAGGCGGTAGACGTGGGCCAGGGTCTCACGTTGCTGCTGCCAGCCGGTATATAGCCGGATCAGCGTAGAGTCCTGGCTGCTCAGGATACGCCGGCGGGTTTTCAGGAGGGTATTCAGCAGCAGTGCTTTGGTAATGAGCTGGTGATTATACTGCCGCCCAACAACCTCCGGCTGCTGTTTGTGAAGCAGCAGGCCCAGGGTATGATAGCTTTCGAAGTAGTTGCGGATGCTGTTGAAAAAGTCGGCCTGCTCCTGTTCGCTGAGGCCGGAGAAGTAGGTATTGATCTGGCTGATGTAGGATTGCAGCGCCTGATCCGCCAATTGTTCGGCCCGCCGGTACTGCCGTTGCATAGCCATCACGGCGGCCCGGTTGTGTAATGCCTGGGCATACGCCGGATGTGTTTCCGAAAACAACTCCCGGCGCGTATCGGCTACGTACGTAAACAGCGAATCGGCCTGCCGGAGCCGGCCGGTCTTCGCGTAAATAGCCCCCAGAATGGTTAATGAGTTAAGTAGATCAGCGTGTTTTGGCCCCAGCACCTCGGTACGCAGCCGGATAACCCGCCGGATGGTATCCAGGGCTTCATCGTAGCGGTTGAGCTGAGTTAGTATTTTTGCCAGACCCGATAGGGAGATCAGATACTCCGGATGCTTCTCGCCCAGCGTACGCCGGATGGCCAGGGCCTTGCGGAGCAGCGATTCGGACTCCCGATACCGGCCAAGCACTTCGTATAAAGCATTCAGATTATGTAGGCCATTGGCATACTCCCGGCTGTTTTCTCCCTTGGTTTTCCGCCGGATTTCCAGTGATTCTTCGTAGAGCGGTTTGGCGTCTTCATAGCGGCCCAGGGCGTAGTATAGGGTGGCCAGATTGTTGATAGCCGTCCCATAGTTGATGTGCTGATCGCCCTGGAGTTTCTTATACTGCGCAATAACCTGACGGTATAGGGGCTCTGCTTTTTCGTACCGGCCCAGACCATCGTACAGCACGGCCAGGTTATTCAGCGTAGTGGTATAATTAACCGTCCCTTCGCCAACCAGCAGCCGGTCAAGCTCCAGCGTATGCCTGTACAGTTTTTCGGCTTCATCGTAGCGCCCCATATCGTAGTAAAGTGCGCCCAGGTCGCCCAGCCGGGAGGAGTATAGTTGATTTTGCTCGCCCTGCCGCTCCCGTATAACCGCCAGGTATTTCAGAAAAAAGGCTTCCGTGGCCGGGTAGTTGCCGGCCCACCAGTAGCAGTCGCCCAGCAGTTGCAGGGTTCGGGTATAGGTGGAGTCGCCTTTAGGATTGGCCTGGTAGCGGCTTTCTGTCTCCGGCAGCACGGTTAGCAGCAGGCTGATGGCGCGTTCATAATCGCCGGCATTGAAGTACGTTTTGCTGCTGTCATAAGCCGTCTGCCAGTGCTGGCTACGGGCCTCTCCGGCAATAAAGAACAGGGTGATCCAGAAGAGCGCTGATTTCATGGCGGCAACTGTTGAGTCAACTCCCTGAAGATACAGTATTTACGCTAACCTACCGAAAAGGATTTAGCGAGCGGCAACGCAGCGCGTCCCGTCAAAAAAGTTTGCAGTTCCTCCGGACCTTTTGCCCGGCCCCGCTATTCATGATTGACGGCTATCCCGGTAAGCAGTCAGGCATTTTTCTTCACAATCCATATACCTCACACATACCCATGAAAACGCTACGTCAAGTTATGTACGCTCTGCTGCTGTTCACGGCAGCAGTAAGCTGTAAAAAGGAAGAAGCAGGACCTGAACCCATCAGCCTTCAACTGCTTACCGCCACGGTAACGCCCGATGATGCCAATGCGCAATGCACAAAAGCCACCGACCGAGGCTTTGAAAATGCGCTGACGTACACGAGTAACGTGGATATACGGAAATACTATGCCGAGATTTCGGTAGACTGGGTAGCTTCCAACGGGGTGAAAGGCAGCTTTATCGCAGGTACCAGTAAACCAACTACTGCGGACAGAATTTTTCAACATAGCTGTTTTGCATTCGGTACCGCCACCTGGTTTGAGCAGCGTTTTACGGTTCGCCTGTATGCCCTCAGCGCCTTGGGCACCAAGACCGGCTCCGTACTGGCGGAGAGTAATACCATCGGGCCGGTCCGGGTAGAGGCTCCCAGGCCAGTAGTGCCAACTATTAGTATTTCCAGGGTGACACCTACGTTGAAGAAGCTAAATAATCCGGAGTGTTTCGATGGCGGCAGTGAGTATGAGTATTCGATTGAGTATGCCACCAATGCTCCGCTGGATTTTTATTATGTAGAGATAACGCAGGATGGAAATTTTTCGCCCAGTGGCAGTGCGTTTCGCTTTGATCAGCAGGCACGGGGGGTAGAGAATAGTCTGGTGCGGGTTTTGGGTGGGTCCTGCACGAAGTTTGATGCTGATGCTGCTATGAACATTTATTTTACGCTTAAGCTCTACGCAAAGGATAATGCCGGCAACAAAACAGGCAACCCAATCTCTACCAGCAACCGGTATGGTCCGGTAGTGGTTGGAAAGCCCGCCGGTGGTGCCCGCATCGGTGCAGACGGATCGGCGGCCGGTGAAACCGGACCCTCCTCCGTCCTGCCTAAATGGTAAAATAAATATACAAGCCTTACGGGAGACCTGCCCAATGGGTAAGCTTTCCGGTAAGGCTTGCTGGTTAAACACCCTACTGGCCGGCCCGCATGACCCAGCCGGTCTGGCCATTTTGCGACCGCACCAGCTGGTAATCGTCTACCACGCCCAGCACTTCCACCGCTGTGCCGCCGGGTAGTGTCTCCACGATGGCTGCCTGCGGGGTGGCCGCTTCCAGTAAATTGGTAGGGGCCGCTATGGGAAGCCGCCGGAGTGGTTTATCGACCGGCTCAATCACGGTGCTGGATACGTAGCCGGTCAGATCGCCGGGCAGTTCAATTCGGAGCCATTCGGCGGTACCCCCCAGGATGGTAAAGGCAAACGACCGGGGCAGTTCCAGCAAGGCAGGCGCATCGGGCTTGGGTGATTGCCGCACAATAGCGCGGGTTACCGACACGCGGGCCGAATCGCCCAGACGGCTCTCGGCCAGCAGCGGCTGCCGGGCCGGGCCGGAGCCGAGTCGCACAAAGGGCAGGGGGTCTACGGCTCCTTCGCTAAACTGGTACACGCCAAAATGCAGATGTGGGGCTGTATTGCGGGCGTTGCCGGTGTTGCCCACAGTGCCAATGGTATCGCCCACCGACACCTGTTGCCCCTCACGGACCAACTGCTTGTCGAGGTGTGCGTAATACAACCGGAGGTTACGTTTCAGGTCCGACAGCCAGACTACATTGCCGCCCAGCCGGTTTGCACCTACTCCCGAAATAATACCGTCTACCGAAGCTACCAGCGGAGTGCCACGCGGGGCAAAAATGTCTACACCCTCATGCGTACGCCGGCCTCCGTCGCGTGGTGCTCCAAAATAGCTGCTGATGCTGCGGCTGTCGCGGCCCTGCACCGGAAAGCTCAAAACCGGTTCGCGGGTGATCGAGATGGTGTAGCTACCCCCCCGCAGTAACTCCGGCTGAATACGGATGAGGTGTGGGCCAGACCGGCGGGTTTCCCAGACAAGCCGGTTCGTATCGGCTTTAGCCGAAATGATCCGGTCCGGGTCGCGGCCACTCAGGTCAAACACGTCAATGAATACCTGAGCGTTTTTCATGCCCTGAATATCTACCTGAATAAAAAAACGGTCGCCCCGTTTAGAGTTTAGCCGATAGCCTACAGCAAAAGGCTTACTGGCCGAAAAGTAGCCGGTTTCCCGGTAGGGTACTGAGATCCGAACAGAATCGCGCAAGGCCCGGTCAGCGGCTGCCAGCCAATCGGCACCCAGGGCGGTCTGGTCCAGTTTGGCGTCTTTCAGGGATCGCTCATACTGTTCGTGTGGTGAGCTGGACCGGAACAGGGTGTTGGGTCCGAGGCTTTTGCAGGCATTGAACCAGACCAGGATAGCTATAGCAAGAAACGGTTTCCAAAACCGGGGTAGAAGCCTACGTTTACACATATATTCTGTCAATAAACCAGCCAGGTAGTAAATGTTCATACAGGCGTTGAGCCTCTCTGTCTTAACGGACAGCAAAAGGAAGATGTTTGCTCCCTCGCCGGAAAGGGCCGCAAAGGTCTTTTCGGCAATAAATGAAAAGGAAGGCTGGTTAGCGGGAGAAAGACAATACGTTATGGAAAGCAGAGCAAAACTCTTAAGGCATCCGGCCCACCAACTTCTGATTGTATTTCCGCTCGGCCTGTGGGCCACAGCCGTAATCTTTGATGGTATCTCTGGTTGCCCGGCCGTGGAAGGAGTTAAGAATTAAGCGTGATGAGTTAAGAATTAGAACGAGGTCGCCTAGGTGGGGCCGTCTTAATTCTTAACTCATCACGCTTAATTCTTAACTCTTGACGGCTTTCTTGTTGACTTTCTCCGTGGCGATCTTGGTCAGCTTTTCATCGGTAGCCTTTTCTTCGTTCAGCGTTTTTTCAAGCAGGTCGGCAATCTTCTGCTGACCGGCCGTCTGGGCTAAGCTGCAAACGGTCCCGTAGCCGGCAATCTCGTAATGCTCCACTTTCTGGGCGGCCCCAATCAGCAGAGCGTCCATAACCTCGTTGGGAAAGTCCTCGCCCATGAGCTTCTCGGCTTCTTCGAGCAGTCCCTGCATGCCCATGCAGAGTTCGCCTTCCGGTTCGCAGCCCAGCATCTGGCAGGCTTTTTCCAGACGCTCGCGCTGCTTTTCAGTCTGCTTCAGGTGTGATTCAAAGGCTTTCCGCAAGGTGGCGTTGCCGGCCCGCTGCGCCATCAGGGGCAGGGCTTCAATAATCTGCGATTCGGCCGAGTACAAGTCCTGCAACTCGTGTTCCAAGGCTTCCTGAATAGTTTTCATACCGTATTATGATGGTTTATAGTTAAGGCGACAAACGCCCGAATGTCAACTCATCATACAATACTATTGTTTGCCTATGGATTTAATTGTTACTCTAACTGGTTAGGCATTCTGTTTTTCTTTTGAACGACAGCGTTTGTATCTTACCGCCTGCCTATGCCACCTATGAGAGCAAACGTCTGTTTACTACTTGTGCTGCTGACGGTGTTGGGGTGCAATCGCTCGCCACAGGTGCTGGCTTTTGACAACCAGACCACCGATACCCTGCTGGTAACGGTGCGGTTTATCCGGCCTCATTTTTACAACGGCGAAGAAAACGCCCGGCTGCTGCGCCGGGTAACGCCCAATCCAACGGAGTTTGCTCCGGGCGTCAAACAAAGTTTACCACCGGGCCGCTATGCATTTGAGGTTGTGCCGCATCATTATCTCTTTCTGGGCAAAGCACGGGGCAAAAATGATACCTTTATCTTCAACGAAATCACCGTCCGTCAAGGCGACTTTACCATCACCTACGATCTCCCCAGACTAAAGGTCCATTTTTTTAAGCGGAAAAATGGGTTTACGTTTTATTATCGGTGATGGTGTAGACCGGAATGCAATCGCTTCGGCGACCCGGTCCGGTTTACTTCCGCTTCGTCATATAATACACCGGAACGCCCAGCCCGGCAATGAGCAGCCCCATACCGGTATTGAAGGTTTTTTCGACCAGCAGGATTGCGCAGATCAGCAGGCCGGCGACGATGTAGAACAAAGGCAGCACCGGATAGCCAAAAGCCTTGTAGGGCCGTTCGGCATCGGGCTCTTTCCGGCGAAGCAGGAAGATTCCGCCAATGGTGACGATATAAAACACCAGCGAGGTAAAGGTGCAATAATCGAGCAGGTCGCCGTAGGTGCCCGACAGACACAGCACCGACGCCCACGCACACTGGAGCCACAAGGCTTTGGCCGGGACCGAATGCTGGTTCAGTTGGGATGCCCGCTTCAGAAACAGCCCATCTTTTGCCATGGCGTAGTACAGCCGGGCACCCGCCAGAATGAGGCCGTTGTTGCAGCCGAAGGTCGAAATCATAATCAGCACCGCCATGATACTGACCGCCACATTGCCGAAGATCAGCGACGAAGCTGCCGTAGCCACCCGGTCGTATTCGGCAAACTGCATACCCCGGCCCATTACATCCGTAGCCGACGGAGAACCCTGTAGGGGCAGGAGCGACAGGTAGGCGATATTGGCCAGCACATAAATCACGGTAACGATAAGCGTACCGAAGAACAGGCTAAGCGGAATGTTTTTGCGGGGTTCCTTGATCTCGCCCGCAATGAAGGTAACGTTGTTCCAGGCATCGGCGGAGAACAGCGACCCAATCATGGATACGCCAATAGCCATAACCAGCGCCATACCCGCCAGGGGTACCACAGAGCCATCGGCCGTTACCCGGTTAGCCTCCCAGGCATTGGTCAGGTTGACGCCCAGCATACCCGTGCCCGCTCCAACAACCAGGCCAACCACGATCAGGCCCAGCAGCGAAATCAGTTTGGCGGAGGTAAACAGGTTCTGAATGAACTTACCGCTTTGCACCCCCCGGCTATTGAGCCACGTCAGCAACACCAGGCTGCTGATGGCAAACAACGATGCCGCCGACACTTTAAGGGGGCCAACGGCAAACAGGACGTTCTCAGGATTGAGCGCCGGAATAAACACGGCCGTGTATTTGGTAAACGCCACGGCTACGGCGGCAATGGTGCCGGTCTGGATTACCGTAAAGACCGTCCAGCCATACACAAAGCCCAGCAGCGAATTATACGCCCGCTGAATATAAATGTACTGCCCGCCTGCTTTAGGCATCATACCCGCCAGTTCGCCGTAGCTCAGCGCAGCCGTCACGGTAATGATGCCGGTGAGCACCCAGACGAACAGCAGCCAGCCGGATGAGCCGAGGTTACGCGACATATCGGCGCTGACAATAAAAATACCGGAGCCAATCATGGACCCGGAGACGAGCAGGGTGGAATCAATAAGGCCTAGTGACCGCTTGAGTTCAGTTTTTTCTTCGGTTAAGACGTTTTCAGGCATACAGTGAATGGGGTCGAATACCGCAAGATACTCCTAGTAAAACGGATTTGCAATCCGTTCAGCCCCGTACCACGGATTTACAATCCGTTTTACTCAATCGTCACTTCATCTACCAGCAGCCAGGCATCCTGGTTTGGTTTGGCAAAGTCGGCTGGGGTTTTGCCGGGGTTCAGGGCCGTAACGCGGACGTACCGGGTCGTTACCGGCATGAAGCGGGTTTCCAGCCGGACAACCGACTTCTGCCCGCGCTGCTTGTAGTCGACGGGCAGCGTGTGTATGGTCCGGAAGGTCTGCCCATCGTCAGAAACGGCTACCTCCAGCGCTTTGGGCAGCAGCATATTGTCGAAGGTACTTTTGCCGAAGCCAACCATTACCCGGCTGACTTCCGTCGGCTGGTTCAGGTCAAATGTTGCGCTAAAGTCCTGCGCTTTAAAGCCTGCCATCGTTCCGAAATCGCGGGCGTAGCCAATTTTGCCGTCGGTCAGGGCATTGCCACCGCCACCGGTGTACCTGGTCGGTTGATTGGCTAGCTGGTATGGCTTACCGGTTACTTTCGAGACCAGAAACTCCTTGCGGTAGGGGTGGCCCTGCTGCGGGTACTGTTTTTCCGGAAGGGCAACGGCTCGTAACACCGTTGTCTTGTCCAGCGTGAAAGGCCCATCGTACTTTTTCGCAGAAGCTCCCGCTTCGGAGCCGTCGGTGGTGTAGCGAATCTCAGATACCGGAACTTTGGTGTTCAGCGTCACTTCCAGTTGGCCGTTGGGCAGTGGTTTGGTGGTGGCCGTCACCTCATACAGGGCCGGGGCATAGTTGACGCCCAGGTATTTCAGCCGGGCAAAATGGGTCTGAATCCGGCGGCTGAAATCGGTCCAGTTCTTCTGCTCCTTGGGCGTCCAGACCACCTCCGCCAGGGCGGCTGCACGGGGCCAGACCATATACTCGACATACTCCGGCGTGCGCATGTATTCGGTCCAGACATTGGCCTGCGCTCCCAGGATGTATTTGGCCTGCTGCGCGTTAAGTTCGGCCGGTGTTGGCTCGTAGGAATAGGTTTCGTCCAGGGGCGTGTAGCCGCCGATGGCGATGGGTTCCTGCGCCGGGTCGGCCTGGTAATGGTCGAGGTATACGAAGTTGCCGGGTGTCATCACCACATCATGATTCTGTTTAGCCGCTTCAATACCGCCTTTGATCCCCCGCCAGGACATTACAGTGGCATTAGGCGACAGCCCGCCTTCCAGAATTTCGTCCCAGCCAATCATTTTCCGGCCCTTCGACGTGATGAATTTATCGACCCGGGTGATGAAATAGCTTTGTAGTTCGTGCTCGTTCTTCAGCTTTAGTTGCTTAATGAGGTTCTGGGCAAACGGGCTTTTCCGCCAGGACGCCTTAGGGGCTTCGTCGCCCCCGATGTGAATGTACTGGCTGGGGAATAAGGCCATTACCTCCGTCAGAATGTCTTCCAGGAAGGTGAAGGTTTTCTCATACGGGCAGTAAATGTCCTCAAATATCCCCCATTTGGTAGCAGTCTCATACGGGCCACCGGAGCAGCCGTATTCCGGATAGGCCTTCAGGGCAGCCAGTGAGTGGCCGGGCAATTCAATCTCCGGAATCACGTTAACATATTTCGACTGCGCATACCGGACTACTTCGCGTATTTCGTCCTGGGTATAAAATCCGCCGTAAGGCTTTTTATCGTACACCTGCGGGTCATAGTCATAATACTGCCCGATCAGGGTTTCGTTGCGCATGGAGCCTACCTGGGTCAGCTTCGGGTATTTTTTGATCTCGATGCGCCAGCCCTGGTCTTCGGTCAGGTGCCAGTGAAACTGGTTCATCTTGTGCATGGCAATCAGGTCGATGTACTTTTTGATGAACGCCACCGGAAACATATGTCGGCCCACATCCAGGTGCAGACCGCGGTACACGTAGCGGGGCTGGTCTTCGATCCGGCAGGCCGGCATCGACCAGTTGACGGTCTGGCTCACCCGCTGGGGGCTGAACACTTCCGGCGGCAGCAGTTGGTACAGGGATTGGACGGCGTAGAAGAAACCTTTTGGTTTGTAAGCTTCGACCTGCACCAGATTCGGCTGAATATCCAGACGATAACCTTCGTCGCCCAATTGAGTATTAGTAGAGGGTATAAATGAAATCAGGTTGCCGGGCAAAGCCATTTTGTTGGTATTGCGCAGGGTCACGCCCAAACCGCCGGCGGTGTTGAGCCGGCTGACAAAGGTCTCGGCAATGGTTTTCAGTTCAGCATTGGCAAATGGTACCATCACCGTGGTGGTGCGGCTGACCACAAAGTTACCCTGGCGGGGTTCCAGTTTGGCCGGTCGGGGAATAATCGGGTAGCGGTCTTCCGAACGGGTATCAGATGCCTGATTTTCCGGTTGGCTGTACCCGCAATTCAGTAAACTAACGCAGAGTAAAAGACAACAAATGATTCGCTTCATAGGGGATAAGGCCGGTTAAGTTGTTTTGCCAAAAGTACAGGATTTTTGTAGACTATTAGAGAACGTACATGATACGCACCCCGTTTCTCCTTTTTTTTATCTTTTTTTCCAGTGGGCTTTTCGCCCAGACACAGACCCATCATTACGCCATCGAAATAGCCGGTGTGAAGGTAGGCACTATGACCGCCACCCGGCAGCAGCAGGGCGAGCAGGTTTTGTACTCAACCGTCAGTGATGTGAAGGTTAACTTGCTGGTTTACAATGTAAAAATCTATTATAAGACCGATTGCCGGTTTCAGGACGGGCAGTTGATGGTATCGACCGTTGAGGCCCGGACCAACCGGGGGAACTTCTTCTCCAAAACCGAGTGGAAGGGCGATCATTATGACATTGTCGCCGACCAGTACAAGTACAAGCGGCAGACGACCCAAAAAGAAAAGATTGACTTTTCCGTTACGACCTTGTACTTTAGCGAACCTGTTCACCGCAACAAAGTATTTGCCGAGTATTTCGGGGACTACTTCAACGTTACAAAAACTTCGCAGGGGAGATACCGGACCGTCTTTGACGACCGGGAAGATGAGTATATCTATCAGCAGGGAGTCCTTACCCGAATCATTAAGAAAAACGCGGTGAAAAATTTTGTAATACGGTTGCTGGATTAAGGCTGACGTAGCGATTACGTGACTATGATCCGTTGCCCCGGCAAAAGCAGCCGAAGCTTGCCGAATCCCTCGTTGGAGCGGGTTCCTGAATGCGTAACCATCCGTAGCTTGTAACTTATGAGGAAGCTGCTAGCGATAGCGGCCACCACAGTAACTCTGTGGGGGGCCGGCGTAGCCACATCCATTGGGCATGCCCAAACCCTGAATGTCGCTGCGTCGAGTATTCATTTCTGCGGGGAGGTATTACCCGCCCATCAGCCGGCCATTGCACAGCGCTGGATCAAAAGTTTAACCCGGCAGGCGTCTTATTCCGACGACCTTCGCGCCATGAAACGCCGGGCGGCCGTGGTGTTCCCCATCATCGAGCCGATTATTGAGAAGTATAACATCCCCGCTGATTTCAAGTATATTCCGCTCATTGAAAGTGAGTTGATCGGTAATGCGGTGTCGTCGCAGGGCGCGGCCGGTTTCTGGCAGCTGATGCCCCAAACGGCTCGTTTGCTGGGACTGCGGGTTTCCCGTAAGCACGACGACCGGATGAATCTGAAGAAGGCAACTGAAGCGGCCTGCCGGTATATCCGGTCCTTGTATCGGATCTTAGGCAACTGGACACTGGTGGCGGCCGCCTACAACAGCGGTCCCAATTTTGTGCAGCAACTGCGTCGCGAACACCCCAATCAACATCCCATTACGCTGCCGTATAAAGTACAGACGCAGGCGTATCTGTACCAGGCTGTTGCTGTTAAAGAGTTGTTCTCCCGGCCTCAGGTCTACAAAAAATACCTGAAACCCCACGCTTTGGCTGCCTTAAGCAAAGATACCGGACCCATTACCGAGAGTGAGCGGCTGGCTATTCTGGCTACCTTCGAAACAGTTGCTTTGGGGGCTGATACCGACGACGAGCAGGGGTTAGATACCAGTACATTGTCGGAAGTTGACGCCGACGCGGTTACGCTGCTGGCTTCAATGAAAGACGAACCCTTCTTTCTGCTGGATGAGAAAAAGGCCACTCCCGCGCCAGTACCAATAGTTGATGTACCGGTTGAGCGGGCACCGGCTGCCGGGAGCATCTCCGCCGTGCCGCGTCTGGAAACACGCAGCCTGAGTAATAATACACTGGCAGAAGGTCAGCTATTTATCTTCGAGGTTGTGCGTCCGGAAGCCATCAATGGTGTACAGGTGGGAGTCGGCGATCTGCTGTACGCCCAGGTGCAGTATCTGGATGCGGCATCGGGCCGGGCGTTTCTCCGCACCCAAAAGCTGGTGAAAGCGCAGACGCAGGAGACCATCAATCTGAAACTGTCGGCGGTGGAGCTGGTGCAGCAGCCGGGCGTTCGGATACCCTCGCGGGAGACGCTGGCGTCGGGCTGGCGGCTGTCGTGGGAGCCGCTCTAAGGTAGCAGGCCTGACATTTCATCTTTTAAATGAACGCCCGACAGCCGTCGGGTTTTCATTTTTTTCAACAAATAAAGCAACTTCTGAACGGTAGCGTCGTAGGGCAGTCCCTCGGGCCGGATATTGGAAATGCAGTTGCGTGATTCGTCGGTGAGGCCGGGCTTTGGCTGGTAGGTCAGGTAGGCTCCCATACTGTCGGGGGAGGTCAGGCCGGGCCGTTCGCCGATCAGCACCACCACCATTTCGGCGTTTAGTGCATGTCCGATCTCATCGGCAATAGCTACCCGCCCCTGTTCAACTACGCAAAGCGGAGCTACCATCCAGTGCAACTGCTTACATGCCTCCAGCAGTTTCGATACCACCGGCACCGCATGGCGGTTGATGGCGGTGGCCGATAAACCATCGGCAATGACGATGCACAAGTCGGATGGGGTGGGGGATAGGGTTACCAGGGTCTCCCGGCTCCGGCTGTCGAGCCGCCGGCCGAAGTCGGGGCGTTGCAGGTACTGACGCCGGTCAGCCGCCTGGCTGTGCAGCGAAAGCACCTGCGGGTAAACTTGCCTTACTTGTTCAACTAACGCGAGCGTGTCTAATTCAGAGTAGACTGCATCCCGGGCGCGGGCATGATCTAATTGAAAATCCAGTAATACGTTTGTTGGCAAACTATGGCCTGTTCGCCCCTGCGCGATACGGGCGGGGGTGAATGATCGGAGAAATGACCAGGTATCGGAGGAGACAGATACGTCGTTCATGCAAGGGTTACGCTACCTCGTTTAATTCCCGGAACGTAAGCACTGTGTTTTTGCGCGGGGCTTCCAGATCAGATTCCACAACGGGAATTACTTCAACGGTATTTCCCTGAGCATCAAAGATTTCCAGAATGTATCCGACTTCTTGCCCGGTTATCTCCACCCGCTCAACAACAATGCCTGAATCCCCTTTTTTCAAATGATATTCAGGAAAGTCTCTCGCTAAGACAACTCTTGTATACAGCTCAAATTTCATGACTTTTCAGGGTATAGAAAAGTAACAAAACGCCAATTGGCATTCTCGTCGGTCACCATCCAGATGGTAACTGTACCGAAGTTACGCAATTTGCCTACTACTTTGTATAACGATCCACCAAATGGAGTTGATCGTGAGGAAATTGGCTCATCATTTTCTGCTATCTTTCGTATGTCCTGCTCCAACTCCTGCCAGTTCTCCAGTGTGTAGCCTAATTTCTTTAGAAACACTGATTTATCGTTTTCAGCCTTCCAGATTAATAGGTATTTGGTAATTTTTTCAGGATCAATGATAATGGTTCTGGAGCTACTCATAAACTAAACGCTGATTCCAGCAGGCGGTGCCCTGCTTTCACGGGTTTCAATTGCAGGTGCTCATCCATTAGCTCCATTTGCAGCAACCACTGTTCAAACTCCGGAGCGGGCCGTAAACCCAACTGCCGGCGCAGGTACAGGGCATCGTGAAACGAGGTGCTTTGGTAGTGCAGCATGATGTCGTCGGCACCGGGTACCCCCATGATGTAGGTAACGCCCGCTGTACCGAGCAGTGTCAGCAGCGTATCCATATCGTCCTGGTCGGCTTCGGCATGGTTGGTGTAGCAAATGTCGACGCCCATCGGCAGGCCCAGCAGTTTACCGCAGCAGTGGTCTTCCAGCCCCGCCCGGATGATCTGCTTGCCGTCGTAGAGGTATTCGGGGCCGATAAAACCCACCACTGAATTAACCAGTAGCGGTTCAAACGCCCGCGCCACGGCATAGGCCCGTGCCTCGCAGGTCTGCTGGTCGACGCCATGATGCGCGTTGGCGGATAAGGCACTGCCCTGCCCCGTCTCAAAATACATCGCATGCTGCCCAACCGTGCCCCGCTGTAGCGACCGTGCCGCATCGAACCCTTCGCGGAGAATTGCCAGATTGACGCCGAAGGACTGATTTACCGCTTCGGTGCCGCCGATGGACTGGAATACCAGATCGACCGGAGCGCCCTGTTCAATGGCCTGGATGGTAGTGGTGATATGGCTCAACACGCAGGATTGCGTGGGAATAGCGAACCGCTCCCGGACCTGATCGATCATATCGAGCAGTCGCACCACCGTTTGCACATGGTCGGTGGCCGGGTTGATACCGATTACTGCATCGCCGTTGCCGTAAAGCAGTCCGTCGATCATGCCGGCGGCAATGCCTTTGTAATCGTCGGTGGGGTGGTTGGGTTGCAGGCGGGTGGAGAGCCGTCCCCGCAGGCCGATGGTGTTGCGGAAGCGGGTAACCACCTCGCATTTGGCGGCAACGGTAATCAGGTCCTGCACGCGCATCAGTTTGGTTACGGCGGCTACCATCTCGGGCGTCAGACCCGCCTGCAGGTGTTGCAGCGTTTGCGTTGTCGTATGCCCGCTGAGCAGGAAGTTCCGGAAATCCCCGACAGTGAGGTGGCTGATAGGGGCGAAAGCCGCCGGGTCGTGAGTGTCCAGAATAAGCCGGGTTACTTCGTCGGTTTCGTACGGAACCACGGTTTCGTTCAGGAACGTACGCAGGGGCAGGTTGGCCAGCGCCATTTGGGCCGCCACGCGCTCTTCCGCCGTTTCGGCCGCCACGCCGGCCAGGGCATCGCCCGAACGGAAGGGTGTAGCTTTGGCCAGTAACGTCTTCAGGTCATCGAAGCGGTAAGTTGTCTGCCGGATGGTATGCTGGTAAGCCATAGCCTGATCTTTGCCCCAAAATAGCGCAATCCGCCGATAATCCCAACACCCCACGCCCCCAGCCCTATGCCAACTGCCTATTGTTTAAACTCCACCCACCGCAGGTTCAGCCGGTTCCAGATGTTAATGCCGCCTTTGGTTTCCCGGTACACAATGAATAGCGTATGCTCGCCCGTGGTCGGCTTCAGGTCGGCGGTGTAGGTCACATACTCTTTCTGGGGCGTAACGCCGGCGGTACCGATGACCGGCCCATCGGGCGCGTCCAGGCGGAGCTCAATCTGACCGGTCAGCTTATCGGTGTACGTTTCCAGATCGAGTTTACGGATGCCGTTGAGGTCGAGGTTGTTGAACTGAATATACGCCCCGCTTTCGTTGTAGGCCATTACTACCGGCTGACCCGGCCAGCCGGGATTCTGCTTGGCTACGGCCTTGAAGTGATCGGCGGAGGCCGCCAGTAAGCGTGGGTGGCGCAGCACAACCGTTGCCCGTGATGTCAGGGGAGCCATGCCGTTGGCTCCTTTGTCGGTGTAGCGGGCGGTCAGCAGGTAGGTGCCGGGCTCGGTGGCCGAAGCCGGTTGCCGGTTGGTCTGTACCGTACCCTGCACGGGGATGGTTGCCTGTTCCCTGCCCAGCGACAGAATGTACCTGACCATCTCACCGGCGTCGGCGGGTGACAGTTGCGGGTGCGCCGACATCACGTGTTCGCTGTCCCAGTTGCCGCCCCCGCCGGTAATAATCTTGGATGCCAGTTTGCCCACAGCCGCTTCATCGGTCCCGTACCGGCGGGCAATGGCCACGTAGCTTGGCCCTACCGATTGCTTTTCTTTGGCGTGGCAGGCCATGCAGTCGCTGCGCTCGATGAGGGTTTTTCCTTTCAGCGCGGGTTCTTCCTCGGCATTGGCGGCCAGTTGGATTTGGTCGTACCCCTGGTCGAGGTAGTCGAAGGTGACGCGGACACTGGCGGGGGCGATACCCTTGTTCAGCATTCCGTCTTCCCGGTCCTGCACCGACACCGTATACTGAAGCGGCTGGGTACCCCAGTAGAATGACCGGTTGCCGTTGAGCTGGATAGCGACTTTCGGCGGCTCGTTACCTACCTGAACGGCCAGACGTGCTTCGGAACTGTTCCCTTCCGAATCGATGACCTTGACCCGTGGCGTATGTTTACCGGGTTTGGCAAAGGTAAATGTGGCTTCGGCTCCCGTAGCCTGCGGTTTGGGGCTGTTGGTGAAATACCATTCGTAGCGCAGCTTGTCACCTTTGTCGTAATCGAACGAAGCGGCTGCCGAGAATTTCACCGTCAGCGGACTACCGCCCACGGTTTTGTCGGCCGACAGCCGGGCTACAGGTTTGCGGTTGCCCCGGTGGTATTCGATGCGTACCAGCCGGGCATCCAGGTTTTTGGCCCGCCAGTAGGTGCCGTATTCCAGCATATACAAGGCCCCGTCCGGCCCAAACGCCATGTCGACGGGTTTGTTAAATTCCGTCGACGGCATGAATGATTCGAGCCGCTGCAAATTGCCGTTGGGGTTCATGGTCACCGTAAAGATCCAGTTCCGCATCCAGTCGTAGATAAACAGTTTGTTGTCGAAGTACGACGGAAACTTCCAGGCCGAGGCCGCATAGTCTTCGGCGTGGTAGACCGGCCCGGCCATGGCGTTGCGGCCACCGGTGCCCAGCATCGGGAACTCAGGCGATTCGGTGTAGGGGTACCAGATAAAGGCGGGCTGGGCCGGCGGCAGAATCCTCAGGCCGGTATTGTTGCGGGAGCGGTTTATGGGGGCCTGTGGGTTGAACGGCTCGCCCGATTTTTTGGCGTCAAAATCGTAGTAGTAGTAGGGTTTGTTGTCGCCGACGAAATACGGCCAGCCAAAGTTACCGGCCTGCCGGGCCTGACCTATTTCGTCGTGGCCTCGCGGACCGCGCATCAGGCTGTCGGTACCGGCATCGGGTCCCACTTCACCCCAGTACAAATAACCAGTCTTCGAGTCAATAGAGATGCGGAACGGGTTACGGTGGCCCATGGTATAGATCTCCGGCCGGGTATTCGACGTATTTTTTGGGAACAGGTTACCGGCTGGGATGGTATAACTGCCGTCAGGTTCCGCAACGTCCGTTGTGGGATGAATGCGGATGATCTTACCCCGCAAGTCGTTGGTGTTGGCCGAGGATTTCTGGGCATCGAAGCGGATGCGGCCCGGCCGGTCGTCGGAAGGGCTGTAGCCGTCGGACTCAAAGGGATTGGTGTTATCGCCGGTCGACAGGTACAGATTACCCTGCTTATCAAACGCCAGCGATCCGGCCGAGTGGCTGACGCCTTCGTGCAGCACCGGTATCTGAATCATCACCTTTTCGGTAGACGTCAGCAGACTATCTTCGCTGACCTCGAAGCGCGACAACTGATTCACCCACTGGCTGTTGACTTGCTGCGGATTGCTGTAATAAAGATAAACCCAGTGGTTTTTGCCGAAATTCGGGTCGAGCGCCAGACCCAGCAGCCCGTCTTCTCCCATAAACCGGACGTCGAGATCCTTAAGCTTTTTCTTCTGGCCGGTTTTCGGGTCATACCGAAAAAAGCCACCGTTTCGTTCGATAAAGTAGATGCGGCCGTCGGCAGCAATGTCCAGTTCCATCGGCTCGTTAAGGTCATTATCCAGCACCACTTTGGTAAAGCGGCTTTCATCGGGTGGCGTATCCTGAACGGGATTAATCCAGGCCGTTACAAACAGGAGGGTAATGACTACAGTTACGAATTTGCCAAACCAGGTGACCATTGTTTCTAACGACGTTTGTGGGTGATTGTGGTTTATGTTATAGAGAGTGAATTTTGTGCTTCTTATACCCTGACGTTCGATCTTTCGTGCTTAGGCTTGCCTCTCCGAGGCAGCGGGTAAGCAACGCAACAGGATATTCTATAAACCGCTGGCTCCTGTGGAGCATAAACCAAGGAGGTAACCAGATTATTACTCCTTAGGAGCCAGCGGTTTATAACCGGGGCGGCTTCTTTCAAAAGCGATACTGCACGGCCAGCCACGCACTGCGGCCGGTGCCGTTGACGCCCGAGCCGTGGGTGCGATACGCTTCGTTAAAAAGATTGTGCAACTCGGCGCTGAACAGGAGCGAACGCCACTGGTAGCCGCCGTTTAGGTTGACAAGCTGCCAGCCGGGTGTGCCGTTCTTACCAATCCGGTTATCATCAATGTCTCCTTTAGCCAGCCGGGTTTGGGCACCGGCCAGCAATACCTCCGCCCGCAGCCAGAACGAAGCCGGAGCTTGATACGTAATACCCAGCCGGCTGTTCAGCGGGGGAATGCGCCGGAAAGGTTCGTTGGCCGTAACGTTCTGCCCGTAGGTATACACCAGACTGCCGTAGGCCAGCCAGTTACGGGCAAACTCCCACTCCGCTTCGGCCTCCAGGCCCCGGATAAAGGCTTCCGCGCTGTTTTGCTTCAGATATACCGGATAGCCCTGAATGGAGTCGCGGCCCATGCGCACCCGGCTGATAAAATTGGTCAGTTGATTGTGATAGCCCAGCACCGACGCCGAAAAGCGACCGGTACGCACTTTTACGCCCGCTTCGGTATTCAGCGAGCGTTCAGGTTCCAGGTTGTTGTTGGGCGTTTCGTACCGGAAGTCGACAATACCCAGCGTACCCATATCGTCGATATTGGGTGCCCGGAACGCCGACTGCACCGACGCCACTACCCGCACCTGAGGTATCACAGCATAGGAAACGCCTACGTTACCCACCAGCGCCGAGGGGCTGATGGTAGCCTTGCCCAGCGTCTGTTCCGGAATCGTAATCTGGTAGGTATTATAACGGCCTCCGCCGGTCAGCGTCAGCCGGTCAAACGTCAGCGTGTGCAGGGTAAAGGCGGCCACGCTGTTCATGGTAGCCCGGTCGGGGTAGAGGCCGCGTTTAGCGGTTTCTGCTCCGGTCCGGGTGTTGCGGTCGGTGCGGCTGCTGCGCACAAAATCGCCGTACACCTCAATACCCGAGCGGATCTGCCAGAATAGTGTTGGTGCAGACAGGGCCAGCACCGTCAGGCCCTGGGTGGTCGTTTCGTCGCGCTCCAGCACGGCGGTGGGGCTGTCGTTTTTCTGGCTCTCCCGGCCTTCGGTCTGGCGCTGCCAGGAAGCCGTGACCTGGACCGACTGTAGCCAGCGGTAATTGTAAAAGCCTTCCAGCCGCAGGTAGCCCAACTGCCGGCGCTGCGGGTTGAACTGATTATAGCGGAAGTTTTCCAGCCTGACTTTGTGGTACACCGGTACGCTATCCTGCCGCAGATCCTGGTAGGCGGCCGTCAGCACGTAGCGGTCCGACAGGCGGAAGCGGGCCTTCACATCGCCGGAGAGCTGGTTATAGCCCGTAGGCGACTGGCGTCCCAGCCCCTTCCCGGCAACCAGATCACCAAACATCCGGTAAGCCAGTCCGCCCTGCACGGCCACGGCCTGCGAAGAGTAGCCCAGCTCCGTCCGGTTAGTCAGCTCCATGCCGTGCGTCATAGCCTTAAAAAAGGTATTACCGGAAAACCGCCCTTCGTCTGAGAACTGGGGCGTTTTGGTCAGCACATTGATTACCCCACCGATAGCGTCGCTGCCGTAAGCGACCGAACCACTGCTGCGAACGACTTCAATCTGCTCCACACTCTGCGGGTCAATGGTGTTCAGGTACTGATTGGGACCGGAGCGGAACGTGGCGTTATTTAGCCGGATACCGTCTACCAGCAGGAGGGTCTGCTGGCCGGTCAGGCCCCGCACAAAGGGCGAGCCCCCACCCTGGTTGGTTTTTTGCAGCCAGACGCCTGTAGCGCCCAGCAGTGCTTCCGGCACCGTGCGGGGTGCCCGTTGCCGCAAGTCCCGTGCCGTGAGCACCGTCGTCATTTCCGGCCGCAGAAAATCCGGCGTTTCCGTGCGCTGCGCCGTGACCACGGTCTGTTGGTTAAGCTGGATGATGGCGGGTGACAGATCAATCGCTACTGAATTCTGACTGGGCTCGATAACCTGCTCCTGCGTCTGGTAACCTACGGAACGGATTTGAAGGGAGTAACGACCAGACGGTAGCTTTTGGAATTCAAACCGGCCTTCTTCGTCGGTAATGGTGCCAAACGTGGTTGCGGGGATGCGAACCGTTACACCGGCCAGCGGGCGCTGCGTTTGCTGATCGCGCACGGTACCGGAAAGCATTTGAGCGCAGATGAGGGTAGGGAGGAGAATGAGACAGGAGAGTAGAAGAAGACGGGATAAAGGAAAACGGGATGGCATAGAATGGTAGGATAACCAGTGAACAGATAGTTTTAGTCGGGGTGTTTAACGGCCCCAAGCTAAGGCCGAAAAGTAAGAAAGTTTAGTAGTAAAGCCAACAGGACGCCTTTTTCGTAAAAATAAGCTAATATGAGACGATTCCGTTGCCTGCTCTATCTGTTCCTCCTGATCATTCCCTTTACCTACGCCCAGCAACCCGCCTGGAAACCGGTGACGGGTAAAATCATGAGCCCCTGGGCCGAAAAAGTTGATCCGACCAACGTATTGCCCGAATATCCCCGTCCGCAACTGGTGCGAGGCAACTGGCTGAACCTGAACGGCCTGTGGGAGTATGCCTTACAGCCGGGTACTCAGACTGAAACGCCACCGGCGGCTTTTGCCGGCAAGATTCTGGTGCCTTACGCCATCGAGTCGGCTTTGTCGGGCGTGGGCAAGACCGTTGGTAAAGATACGGTACTGTGGTATAAACGGACGGTGACGCTGCCCGCCAATTACCGCTCCGGTAACGTACTGCTGCACTTCGGGGCCGTCGACTGGAAGTCGGATGTGTACGTAAACGGGCAGAAGGTGGGCTCGCACCAGGGCGGTTACGATCCGTTTTCGTTCAATATTACCCCGTACCTGAAAAAAGGCAACCAGCAGGAAATTACCGTGCGCGTGTGGGACCCGACCAGCGAGGGCCCGCAGCCCCGTGGCAAACAGATCAAAAATCCGCACGGCATCTGGTACACGCCCGTTACAGGTATCTGGCAGACAGTCTGGCTGGAGGCTGTCCCGAAAACCTATATTGCATCGACCCGACAAACGCCTGATCTCGACAAGCAGACCCTTACCATAACGGCTCAGCTACAAAACGTGCAACCCACCGACCGGCTGCGCATTACGGCCCTTGACGGTACCCGCAAGGTAGCCGAGCAGGAAGTAGATGCCGGAGCCACTGCGACATTGCCCATTACCGAGCCTAAACTATGGTCGCCAGAGAACCCCTTCCTGTACGACCTCAGTGTAGCCGTGGTGCGTAACGGCAAGGTAGTCGATGAAGTGAAGAGCTATTTCGCCATGCGCAAAATCTCCGTGCAGCCCGACAACAACGGTATCCTGCGCATGTTGCTCAACAACCAGTTTGTCTTTCAGTTTGGGCCGCTCGACCAGGGCTGGTGGCCGGATGGTCTCTACACGGCACCCACCGACGAAGCTCTGCGCTTTGATGTAGAAAAGACCAAAGAGATGGGCTTCAATATGATCCGGAAGCACGTGAAAGTGGAACCGGCCCGCTGGTATTACCATTGCGACAAACTGGGAATGCTGGTCTGGCAGGATATGCCCAGCGGGGATCTGGGCAACCGCTGGAACGCGCGTCCGGGTGTGACCGGCCTGGAAACCGACCGTGACCGCACCCCCGAATCTGAGCAGATCTTCCGCACTGAGTGGCAG
Organism: Nibrella viscosa; assembly: GCF_039541875.1. NCBI lineage: Bacteria > Pseudomonadati > Bacteroidota > Cytophagia > Cytophagales > Spirosomataceae > Nibrella > Nibrella viscosa. Next base: position 323,720 of record NZ_BAABHB010000002.1, read on the forward strand.
GCCATTATGGATGCTACCTACAACTTCCCGTCCATTGTGGTGTGGGTGCCGTTCAACGAAGCCTGGGGGCAGTTCAAGACGGAAGACATTACCCGGTGGACCATGGCCTACGATCCGTCCCGGCTGGTGAACAGCGCCAGCGGGGGGAATTTTGTGCCGGTGGGCCACATGATCGACCTGCACAACTACCCCGAACCGGCCATGCCCAGCCCGGAGCTTTTCGGCACCAAACAGGTGCTGGTGCTGGGCGAATATGGCGGGCTGGGGCTGCCGCTGGAAGGCCATACCTGGCAGGATAAAAACAACTGGGGCTACCAGAGCTTCAAAACGGCCGACGCCCTGTATGAGCGGTATGCGACATTCATCGACCGTTTCGAAAACCTGATCCGGAAAGGCCTGTCGGCGGCTGTATACACCCAGACAACGGATGTGGAAGTGGAAACCAACGGACTGATGACCTACGACCGGAAGGTGATAAAGATGCCGGTAAACCGGTTAAAGGAGATTCACCAGAAATTGTATAAGCCGTCGCTGGCGAGTATGAAGTAATCTATTGGCGGTGTGCCAATCGATTTTGCAAGGCTCCTCTCTGCCGCCGGCGGATGAGGAGCCTTGCTGGTTTACAGGCCGGCCCGACGAGCTGTAGTTGATCCGTTTGGCTAAAAATTTGTCCCATTTCCTCGTTTTGTTAAAACTAATCTTTAAAAAATGTCGTAGGTATGCGAATCAAAGGGTGTTGGGCCCGACATCCTTCGTTTTTTCTTTTAAACGTTTACCCATTCTTTTTGAAAACAACTTTATGAAAAAAGCTTTAACCCTTTTTTTTCTGCTTTGCCTGTTTACTCAACGTGTACTGGCTCAGGTGGTTGTAGATGCCGAATTGAGAGACGCCCTGAAAACCACGCCTGTTGCGCAGGTCGTGGTAACCTTTTACGGCGACGGAGCCCCGACGCCGACTCAACTAACACTTCTGCAACAAATAGGTATCCGTAAAGGAATTACCCTCAAATCCCTGCCTATGGCCGGTGTACTGGCTACGGCCGCTCAGGTCGATGCCCTGGCGCAGCGCCCGGAAGTCAAATCCATTTTCCTCAACAAACGACTGACGTATTACAACTTCGACGGCAACAGCCTGACGGGTGTACGGCGGCTGCGCACCGACCAGGAGATGACGGCCCGCAACAAAGGGCTGCCCGTTTCCGGCAAAGGGGTTAGTGTACTTGTCAACGACAGCGGGGTCGACGGCACGCACGATGACCTGAAGTTTGGTCCGCACCTGGTCCAGAACGTGCTGGGGTCGACCAACCTCAACGCGGTGTCTGACCTGTTGCCGATTACTTACGTGGAGGGCGTACCTAATACCGACTCCAATTCCGGCCACGGCACGCACTGCGCCGGTACGGTGGGTGGTACCGGGGCCAAATCGGGCGGCAAATACGAGGGAGTGGCCCCCGGTGCGTCGCTGCTCGGCTATGGTTCCGGGGCCGCGTTGTTTGTACTCGATGCTATCGGCGGCTTCGACTACGCCCTGACGCACCAGTTTCAATACAACATCCGGGTGGTGAGCAACTCGTTCGGATCGAGCGGTACGTTCAACCCGGCGCACCCCATCAACGTAGCCACCAAAAAACTCTACGACCGGAACGTGGTCATTGTCTTTGCCGCGGGTAACGAAGGACCCGGTGCCGATACGCATAACCCCTATGCCATTGCGCCCTGGGTGATCTCGGTGGGTGCCGGCGACAAGAACGGTAAACTCGCCAACTTCTCATCGCGTGGCGTCAGAGGGCAGGAAGGAACGTTCACTATCGACGGCGAAACCTGGACCTTTAAAAACGAGCCCACGATTGTAGCGCCGGGGGTAGATATTATTTCAACCCGTGCCGTTGCGCCGGTTTCTTCGTTAGGTATCGATCAGGACGCAACGGAACTGGAGCCGGCTCATATACCCTTCTACACCCATAGCAGTGGTACCTCTATGGCTACACCGCATGTAGCGGGTGTTGTCGCGCTAATGCTGGAAGCCAGACCGACGCTGTCGGCTGCGCAGGTGAAGGATATTATCCAGAAGACTGCCACCAACATGCCGGGCCGGCAGGCCTGGGAGGTTGGTGCCGGATACGTCAACGCCTATGCGGCCGTGGATCACGCATTCCGGTCTTCTGTCTTTGGGGCTACCGTCAACAGCACGCGGACATTTACCAGCAGCCTTAACTCGCGGAGTACGGTGCAGAACTTCTCCGTCAACTTCAACCCGCTGCTGACGGCTGGTAACCAGTTTACCTTCTCCGTAGAGCCGGGTACCAACAGCCTCGAAGCCAGGATCATTGCCGGGGGCGTATCGGGTGAGACCGGTAACACCATCAACCTGATCCTGTTTGACCCGACGGGCAGGCAGTACCGCTCGGGTATTCCGGTGGCCTTTGCTCTATACCAGGATCGTAGTCTGGCCGTGGCCTCACCACCAGCGGGTACGTGGACCTTGCGGGTTGATGGCCTCAACGGGGTAGCCATTCCCGAAACGGTGCGGGGTTCCATTACCTTTCTGACCGCCAGCGGCACCACAGGACTAAACGACATTGCCGGCCACCCGGCGGAGGCTTCCATCAAACTGGCCGTGAGCAACCGGCTGGTCGACGGCCTGAACGGCTTGTACAAGCCCGAAGACGCCCTGAAGCGTATCCACCTCGCCGATTATCTGCTGATGGGGCAGGCCATCCGGCAGTACCTGCCGACCAACGGCCAGAAAACCGTCACGGATGTATCGGGTACCGAGCTGCTGCTGGCCGAATCAGTGCTGGCGAAAGGCGCGGCTCTGCGCGACCGGGCGCATGTGTACAAAGGCGTAATGCTGCCGGGTGCCGACGGTAAATTTGCCCCGAACGGCAATGTAGACCGTACCGCCCTGGCCTACTCGCTGGTGCAGGCGCTGGGTTATGAGCCGTTTGCCCTGGAGCGGAACGGCAAACCAGTAACCGTGACGGTCGACGGCAAAAAGATCCCTATCGACGATGCCGCCCAGATACCCGCCGGCTTTGAAGGCTATGTAAGCCTGGCCCTGGATCTGAACCTGATCAATGCCTTCTACACGCTGACGCAGGGACCATTCGATCTGCGGCCGACGCTGCGGGCTACCTTTAAGCCGAAGCAGGTGGTGACCCGTGCCGAGTTTGCTGTGGTGGTTACCCGCACCTTTACGCAGTGGGAAGCCGCCACCACCCCAACCGCCCGTGTAGCTGCTCCCGAATTTCAGATGAAGGAGGCTATGGCATATCCGAACCCTTTTGTGGGCAGCACCACCATCCGCTACAGCCTGCCGCAGGAAGGGCCGGTTACGGTAGAGGTACATGACGTGATGGGCCGGAAGATCAGAACACTGGTGAACGAGCAGAAACCCGCCGGCGACTATCAGGTCAATTTCGATGCCAGCGCCTTACCCAGCGGTAACTATATGTTCAACGTTACCACACCGAATGGGATTACGGCCAAGCGATTGGTGGTTAAGTGAAACAAAAAAATATTTTAATTACTACACCAAAAAGCCCCTGCCGGTGAAGCAGGGGCTTTTTGGTGGAATCGTATATGCCGGCAGTCGCCTTATTCTGTACAGCTATTCTGCTTTACATAGTTTTTCAGCGCGGCCATTTGCGGGTTCACCGTCACATCTTTGTTGGCGGGTATGTTGGCAGCGGTCACTTTCGGCCGGGCGTTGAACCAGTTGATAACGGCTGTATAGCCGCTAATGGAAAGACCACTCAGTTGAATCCGTACCAGATCGGTAAAGGCTGTGCGGGTCAGGTTGGTAGCCGGATCGCTGGAGTTGATGATTGCTTCAGCTTCCTCCTGTGTGTACGTGTAGTTACCGATGGTGATCGGTCCCCAGCTAGCCGGGAACTGAGCAACCGTTTTGATACAGGTAGCGCCACAGGTGGTAAAGGTCTCGACTACGAAGTCATTACCTTCCGACGAAGTGGGGCCGGTGGTTACCACGTAATTTTCCGGATTAACCACATAGGATTCGGGCAGGCCGGTCAGCGTAATGGTGTAGGAGCCCGGCTTTACGTCATCGAACGAGTAGCTGCCGTTGGCCCCGGTTGTAACGGTCTTTGTGCCGCCATTGGCCAGTTGAACGGTTACGTTGGCGTAATTGCTCTCGGTAGGGGTGCCGCTAACACACTCGTTTTTGCTTACGTGGCCGCTGATGTGGTAGCAGCCGGGGGTAATCATGGTGCCCGACTGGCAGTTGTTGCCAAACTTAACCCAGGACGTACCCACAGCCGGATCAACGGCTACATTCAGGGTAAACGATACATCATAAGCGTTGCCGTCCGACAGTTGAGCCGGCAGGCTGTTCAGCTTCAGGAAAACGCCGGTGGGGGCGCAGCCGGTGCCGGAGCCTTCGCTGTTCAGCGTTTTGTCCATCCAGCTAACACCATTGACGGTAGACGCGACCACATTGCTGAACGAAGCACATTCGCCCAGGCTGAAAATCAGGTGGCTGAGGCCATTACCCTTAGCCGGGCCGGTACGCTTCACACTATACGTCCAGGTGCTTTGCTCTTCGTTGTAGGTAGCGCCTTTGAAGGTAATTTCATAGGCACCAATGGTTTTGGTGTACGCTGTGTTGGCAACACGGGCTGAGGAGTGGTCAGGCGTGGAGCCGGGAGTCAGCTCCTGAGCCGGCTGGCAACGCTCAAAAAGTAAGACTGAGAGGCTTAGCAGGGAAGCTAAGCGAAAGAAATGTTTAATCTTCATAGATAGACGTAATGTGTTGAAAGATAATGATTTAAAATGGCAAATATTAAAAAAATACCAAACAGCAGAATGAACAGAGGCAACCTCTCAGCATTGGAAGTAGAGTACTAACGTTATTTATAAAATGTACAAATACTCACTTAAAAGTTACCGTGTTAATCTACTCTGGTAATTCTACGCAAATATTCAGGTATCTATTTTAATGACTATTACAATATTGATTAAAAGAAAATTAGAAAAAAATTAAAGTCCGTGATATTTTGGTTGCGTATCCTTCTGAAATATACTTTGAAGAAACGTTTACTGGATAGTGGTATTTAGGGGAAAAGTACAATAGAAGAAATGCCTAAGCTGTTGGTTAGCAGCTATTTGCCGGATCATGTAGCAGGGCATGATATAACGGACCGGTGGTCTAAGCCTGGTAGCGGTCATCCCTGACGGGATTATAGTGGAGTCATGGATTGGGCAATCTTGTAATAGATTTACGGGCTACAAAATCGATTACCCCTAACGGGATTGGCGGTGGGGCAAAACCCCGGTGACCTATTTATTGGTATGTGGTAGATTTTGCTTAACCGGCAAGGCTAAAGTACAACAAAAAAGCACCCTTGTAGAGGTGCTTTTTTGTTGTACTTTAGCCATTTATTATTCACCACATGCAGGAGGCATAAATGGATCCTTTCCGCAGTGGTTCGGACAATCATTAATCCAAGCTGAGATGCCATTTGCTGCTGCAACAGCTGCTGCTGTTGATACACCACCGTAAGAAGCTTTTAGTTGTTTATTGGTCTCAAGTTTAGTACCATCTAACTTCTTCCCGTAGGCTGTTAAAAAGGCCTCTAGTGTTTGAACATAACCAGCCAGGTCACTAGAGGGATCTATGGTAAGATACCCTAATTGCTGGCTCAGATAAATAGTTGCCAATTGTGTGAACATGTTAGATAAATTAGCACTACCACCTGAACGACCATTAAAGATAGTAATAGCTTGGGCTTGAGAATAAGTGAAGGTGCTACTGCTCGGAACAGCTAGCAGGTATTTGCTTGCTGAAGCTGCTTTGCCAACCGGAGAAGAGAAGTAGAAGCCCTGCGAGTAAGAACAACCCATGGAAGTACCACAACCGGCCGGAATTGCCAGACAAGTTGGGGTGCAATTTGCGCCGGCTGAGTTATAAACATTTCCGTTTGCAGGCATAAGACCGGGTAAAGCTGCAAAAACGAATTGAACAGTTACCGCAGATCCATCATTAGGCACAAAGCCGGCAACACCCGGTAACCGAACAAAATTTACAAGCGCCTGCTGATTTGAACACCCTCCGGCATTATCTTTTGTGTTATTTTTAACTGCTTCTTCATCGCCAATTAATACAGAAGTTAAATCACTGAATTTGGCACAACCGAGGTCAAATATCAATTGCCCTTTTGATCCCTGACTTTGAGGGTTTTCTGCAATTGTATAGGTGAAAATGGTACCTAACTGGTCTACCGTTGGAGCGGCACTTATAAATTGAATGGTATAAGCACCTGTATTAGCACTCATACACAAAGAAACGTTCGCATTCGCATTTGTCTTCTGAGTCCGTGTCGGCTGCAACTCCTGCGTTGGCTGGCAGTTCTGGAACATCAGCACCGAAACGGCGAGGGTAAAAAAGAGACTGAGATAATGTTTGGTTTTCATGATAATAAGTGATTAAGTTAATTAGAGCGATTATATGGTAATGTGAAATTTGGTGGACCCAATTCTTACCAGATGTTGAACTTCCCACTATAACAAGGGGTTGTCGTTGAAAATGATGAGTAACTAAAATAGCTAGTAAGAATTACTTATCGTACTGAGGCAAAGATTAGAATTAATTGAATTTTAATCAAATAAAAATTATTAGAAAATTATTAAGGAAAGATTAGGGCACATTTATATGATTATGTTACCTAAATGATAATTTAAAGTATACTAAAGATTTACTTAATAATTTATGCAGCAAAGTGTTCTGTATAATGATATATATATGCTGAATAGTTTAAAGCATAATTATCTGGTTATACCTCTACATTGCCGTTTACTAATTCAGTTTGCTGGTAAGTACGTGTTGGCATAAACTTTGATAGCGGTAAATTTACCTACTTTTTTAGCGTGTATTTATTTAATGGTATAGTGGCAACTCGTTTAATAAGGGTAAATCTGTAATAGTTAAGCCCCTTGGCTTAACTCCGTAATATATATAGGCACAAAAAAGTATAGGCACAAAAAAGCCGGAGCTTTTCGGCCCCGGCTTTTCAATCGGCTTGTGTAGGCTATCAGTTGCCGCCTTTGATTACCCGCTGGCTGGCTTTGCCCTGCTCACCCTCGGCCGAGAGGATGTATACGCCATCTGCTTTGCCGTGTATGTCGATTGTGGCTTTGCCCTGACCGTTGGTGAGGGGCACCGACCAGCTACCACCCAGGCGCTGGCTCAGATCATACAACTTCAGCGGAATGGCCTTCTGGCTGCCGGCACCTGTGATGGTCACCTGAAGGATACCGCTGGTGGGGTTCGGCGACGACTGAATGCTTAGCTTAAGCGCCGATGTTTCGGCGGAAACGCCTATACGAAGACTTTCCGTATTGGCATCGTCCGGCCCGCATACTCCGCACAAGCCAACAGCCTGGGTGCTCGACACTACATATCTAAAGCACTTATTTTTGATATTATTAAAATTGCTGTTTGAGGTAGTTACAAGCGTAATGGAAGTGGTGTTGGTACCTGTAACGCTAACATTCGCTATCCCTGAGCTTAGCAATTTTAAATTCGATGTATTGGCGTTTTCACGGTAATACCAGGTACCACCAGCCGGAAGCCCGGTTACAGTAAGGACAATTGTCCGGGTAGTACCATCCCGACTATATGCACAATCAATCGTAGTATTGTCGCAGGTGGCCGGAGCTTCTATTGTGACAGATGTGGGGCTAGTGTAGGTACAGCTATTTGCATCGGTTATGCTAACTGTATAAATACCCGCTGATAATCCCGTAAATGAAGCCGGATTATCCGATTGAGCCGTTTGGCCGGTTATGCTAATAGTGTAAGGGGCTGTACCGCCTGTAGCGGTAACGCTAATGGCACCATTGTTAGCCGGAAGGGGACAGGTTGCGTTAATACTTTCGGTCATTGCATTTAAGGCCTCCGGCGCGGTCAGCGTGGCCATTCCAGTAACCGTTGCCGAACAATTATCCGTAACCGTGTAGCTCACCGGTCCATCTCCCAACCCCGATATGGTGAATGGATTAGTGCCGCTGACGGTTCCTGCCGATGATACAAGTGAATACGGACCTGTTCCTTCTGAAGCAGTAACCACCACACTGCCGTCAGCGCTATACGAGCATTTTGGATCTGTCTTGCTGCTTACAACCGCCGTTAACGGTTTAGGCTGAGTAATAGTTGTTGAAATGACATTTGAGGTACAACCATTGGATAAGGAGACGTTGTAAGCCCCGGCCGGAAGATTGTTAAACGTGTAAGTCGTTGAACTGAGAGCGGCAGTTCTGGTCACCGGGCCGGAGACCGTTGCTGTATAAGCAGCAGGAAATCCAGCTACTGCTGTAAAGCTAATAGTGCCGGTTGATTGCCCGTTACAAGTAACCGATGTATTGGTAACACTGCTGAGGGTAGGAGCCTGGTTGATGTTGAAGGCACCGCTACAGACATTGGGAGCCAGGGCCGTCGAACTTTTACTCAAAGGGTCAAGGTTAACGATCACATTAACCCTTCTGGGGCCAAGTTGTGAAGCCGGAATGACATACGTAAATGCCTCGGTAATAACTCCGGTCGTGGAGCTGGGATAAGATGGTTTTGATAACGATTGTTTTTGGGGATTACCACCATTCGAGCCGTAATTATTCTCATCACAATTACCAGTTGCTGGTTTGTTCCGCATAGTGATGCTGGTCCAGGAATAGCCGTTTTGAATCCCTGATACGCTGATTGTTCCCGTAATGGTTACACCAGTCGGGGGTGTGCAAACAATTCCTCCATTAAGGCCAGGGCTGACATTTGTAACATTTATAGCAATATACTTGATTCCATTACCCGCAACTCCATTTGCTGATAATGAGTTTGCCGGCTGCGCAAAAGCGGCACTGATGCCCAGCAGCATCGCCAGACAGGTGAGCCAGAATGGTTGACTTGTGTAGAAACGGTACATACAGTAATTGTTTTTAAGAGTGAATAAAAATGATGCTTATTAAGCTAAGCCCCTTGGTAAAATACAAACAGCTTTCGATGGCGGTAACTAAGGTTTTTTACTTAAAAACCGCTGGACTTCTACTGGTCATATGTTTGTAAAGTTTAGTTGGTCAAAAGCCTTTTACATTAAATAGTTATTAATTTAATTTTAAAATTAAATTAATAACTAAACAAATGGAGAAGGAATGACTACTAAGTAGTAATACGATTTAGGTGACTTTTTTGAAAAAGTTATATATAAACCTAGTACAAAGGTTTATATTATGGATTTAATGTGTCTAAATGGGGAGCGCTACTAAAAAATTGATCGGCCGATTTTAAGAGCCGAGATTAAAAACTATTTTAATGGCATGGGGGAGCCCTTTCCGGATAGAGGGCTTACATCACCGAAAATAAGGATCGGTAACTTAACCGGGGGCCGACCGGCCGATATACTACTGGTCCTGCGCCTTGTGTGTTTTCTTCGAATTGTTCAAAAATCGGTTTATATAGGCACAAAAAAGCCGGAACCTTTCAGCCCCGGCTTTTCAATCTGCTTATTCAAATGATCAGTTGCCGCCTTTGATAATCCGCTGGCTGGCTTTGCCCTGCTCGCCCTCAGCCGTGAGGATGTATACGCCATCCGCTTTGCCGTGAATGTCGATCGTGGCCTGGCCCTGCCCGTTGGTCAGCGGCACCGACCAGCTACCGCCCAGGCGCTGGCTCAGGTCATACAGCTTCAGCGGAATGGCCTTCTGGCTACCGGCACCTGTGATAGTCACCTGAATAAGCCCATTGGTGGGGTTCGGCGACGACTGGATGCTGAGTTTCAGCGCCGATGTTTCGGCCGATATGCCTATACGGGCCGGGCTTGCACAGGGTAAGTTACAGATTTTAGCCGTTTCGCCGTTGGTACACATGTACACGAAGCAGATGTTTTTGATAGGGTTAAAACCATCATTAGACGTAGACTTTGGTGACAGCGTCAGCGTAGTTCCATTAGGAACACCATCTACGTTTCCAAAAGCATCCGGATTCGTGACGGCCCTCATTTGGTTGCCCCGGATGTAATACCAGCCACAGTTACTGCCGGTAAAACCAGTAGCCGTCAGCACGAGCTTACCGTCAACCAGGGCGCAGCTTATAGAGCCTGAACCAGGTGGCGTAGTTGTACAGTTCGTGGGTTCGGTAAGAGTTACACTCACGGTATTCGATACGCAGTTATTGGCGTCGGTGACCGTTGCCGTATAAACACCAAATCCGAAACCGCTGAATACACCATCAGGAGATGAATAAGAATTACTGTTTTCATCGACGGCATTGTAGGTGTAGGCTCCGGTGCCTCCCGTAGCAGTGATGGTGAAACTACCGCCAAAGGGCGTGTCGCAGGTTGGATCGGTTTTGCCGCCGGACGCAGCAACCAGGGCGGCTGCCGGCTGAGCAATGCTGATGGTTTGTGAACTGGGACCAGGGCAACTGGTACCGTTGTCTACCGTTACAGTATAATTGCCGGCCGGGAGTCCCGTAAACGAGTAGGTGCCTGACGTGCTGGCAACCAGTTGGTTAGAAGAGGCTCCCGACAACGTTGCCGTAAACGTAGCGGGGTATCCGGCTGTTGCATCAAAGCTTATCGAACCGGTAGACTCGCCATAACAGGCAACCGAAGTGCTGCTGACATTACTCACCGTTGCGGATTGATTTACCTGGAAGACACTGGTACAAACGTTTTTGTACAGAGCGGTACTCTTCGATTTTGACGCTGTAGTGGTGACGATGATGTTCAGCCGTCGGATGCCGGCCGGAGCGCTGGTATAAGTAAAACTATAAGTCCCGCCCGTAGAAGTGGGAGTAATATTTACATTCATTGGATTACCACCATTCGAGCCATTGTTAATCTCATCACAGTTAGACGGTGGTCCGGGTTTGTGGCGGATGGTGTAGCCGGTCATCTGATAACCGGCTGGAATGCCGGCTACCGTGAAGGTACCGCTGATGGGTGATCCTTCGCAGACTGTTCCATTTACAGGAACCGAAATATTCACGATGGTAATAGTCTGGCTAAACGCGCTGCCGGCACTCAGCAGCACAGTGATCAGAAACAGCCAGAATGGTTGAGAATTGTATACTTTTTTCATAAAATAATATTTAATTGAGTAAGAAAAGTATCAGCAAGATAAGTAGTATCGACACGGTCCGGCTGATATTTTTGCTTACTTTATTATGCGGTCAATTAAGTAGTCGTTTTATGAATGCGTAGTAGGCTGTTGTTACTAAAGCCCTGTTTTCGGTTATCGCTATCTTATGAGTAGTTTTTTGGTTTTGTGTCTATTAGTGGTATAATCAGACTAAACCCCTACCATGACAGACCCAATTCAACGCAGAGATTTTATCAGAAAAGCTGCATTGGCTGGTGCCGGCATTGCCGGTATGCCCGCCCTGCTGGCCAACGGTTCGGCCAACGAGAAACTGGTGGTGGCCATCATGGGCACCAACTCGCGCGGAGCGGCCCTGTGCGAAGGCTTTGCCAAACTCCCCGGTGCCGAGGTGGCCTACGTGTGCGATGTTGATGACCAGGCGATGGCCAAAGGGCTGAAAGCGGTGCAGCAGGGTGGGCAAAAAACAACCCCCAAAGGCGTGAAAGACTTCCGCCGGGCGCTGGACGATAAGGCCGTGGATGTGCTGGTGATTGCCGCCCCGGATCACTGGCATGCACCGGCCTCTATTCTGGCCCTGAAGGCCGGCAAGCATGTGTACGTTGAGAAGCCATGCAGCCACAACCCCCGCGAAGGGGAGGTGCTGCTCGATGCTGCCCGGCGGTACAATAAAGTGGTCAATATGGGTAACCAGCGCCGGTCGTGGCCCTATGTGGTCGAGGGAATTCAGGCTGTAAAGAATGGGGTAATCGGGCGGGCCTACTACGCCAAAGCCTGGTATGCCAACACCCGGCAGTCTATCGGCAAGGGCAAACCGGCTCCGATACCGGCCGGGCTGGATTATGACCTCTGGCAGGGACCGGCCCCGCGCCGGGATTACCGCGACAATCTGATCCACTACAACTGGCACTGGTTCTGGCACTGGGGCACCGGCGAACTGCTCAACAACGGTACCCATTTTATCGACCTCTGCCGGTGGGGCCTGGAGGTCGACTATCCCACCCGCGTCAGCTCCCAGGGTGGCCGCTACGCCTTTGACGACGATTGGGAAACGCCCGACACCCAACTGACCAACTGGGATTTTGCCGACCGTAAGTCGATGTCGTGGGAAGGCCGGAGCTGCAACGGCCGCAACGTAGAAAGCATATCGGGCGGTGTGGCTTTTTACGGAGAAAAAGGCACCCTGATTATTAACGGTAATGGGTATACGATTTACGATAACAAAAACAAAGAGCTGAAGAAAGTCTCAGGCGATCAGACGAACCCGCTCAATGCGACGGGCCCCGGCTTTGATCTGGACGTGGATCACCTGACCAACTTTCGGGATGCCATTCGCCTGGGCAAACGACCAAATTCCTCTATTGAAGAGGCCAACAAGAGTGTGTTGTTGTGTCACCTCGGCAACATTGCCCACCGCACGGGCCGGGTTCTCAATTGCGACCCGGTAACCGGAAAGATCCTGAATGATCCGGATGCGATGAAGCTCTGGGGCCGGGAGTATGCAAAAGGCTGGGAGCCGGCGGTGTAGGAAACGAATAATCCGGGCCGCCGGGGAATGATAAACGATGAACGATTAATGGGCTGCCGCGAGCTGCCTGCCAGGCTCATCGTTTATCATTCATCATTCATCATTAATCATTCATAAAGCTATGCATCACCCCTATAACCGCCGTACATTCATTCAACTAACCGGGGCGGCCGGCATTGGCCTGGCCCTGCCGCATATAGCCAAACCGCAGCCTGTAGGTGATGTGCCGCCCGGTCGTCGGGTAGGTATCATCGGGCTGGATACCTCGCACAGTCCGGCCTTTACCAAACTGCTGAACGAACCTAACGCAGCCCTGGATCTGGGCGGTTACCGCGTGGTAGCGGCTTACCCGAAAGGCAGCCCGGATATCGAATCCAGCGTCAGCCGTGTGCCGGGCTATACCGAAGAGGTGAAAAAACTAGGCGTAGAGATCGTCAGCTCCATTGCCGATCTGCTGACCAAAGTGGATGTGGTGCTGTTGGAGACGAACGACGGCCGTCCGCATCTGGAGCAGGCCCTGCCGGTGCTGAAAGCCGGGAAGCGGCTGTTCATCGATAAACCCGTTGCCGGTACCCTGGCCGATGCTATCGCCATTTTCGAAGCTGCCAAACGGTACAATGTTCCCGTTTTCAGCTCATCGTCATTGCGGTATATGACCACGGCCCAGGAGATTGGTCAGGGCAAAGTGGTGGGTAAGGTGCTGGGCGCGGAGGCCTATAGTCCGGCGCACCTCGAAAAGACGCATCCCGATCTGTTCTGGTACGGTATCCACGGCGTCGAAACGCTGTATACGGTGATGGGTACCGGCTGCCGGCAGGTGGTGCGGGCGCATACCGACAAGACCGATGTGGTGGTGGGTACCTGGGCCGATGGTCGGGTTGGTACGTTCCGGGGAATGCGCGGGGGCAAGAGCGATTACGGAGGAACGGTGTATGGCGAAACAGGTATTGCCAAAATGGGGCCGTACGAAGGCTACCGGCCGTTGCTGGTTCAGATCATCCGCTTTTTCGACACCGGCACGCCCCCGGTGAGCCCGGAAGAAACGCTGGAGATCTACGCCTTTATGGAAGCCGCCGACGAAAGCAAACGGCGGAGTGGTGTACCCGTTACCCTGGAAAGCGTTATGGTCAAAGCCCGCTCCGTAGCCAAAGCCCGCTAACCACATGAACCAACTGCTTAAAACTGAAACGGTGGATTCGCTCCGGGTCCAGGTTTACCAAACCCGGCAGGCGATGGGAGCCGCAGCCGGCCGGGATGTGGCCGCCAAAATACTGGTACTGCTGGCGCAGCAGGACATTGTGCGCATGATCTTTGCCGCTGCGCCTTCGCAAAACGAACTGCTGGATTACCTGGTATCGGCCCCCGGCATCGACTGGTCACGTATTGATGTCTTCCACATGGATGAGTACGTGGGCCTGCCCGAAAACGCGCCCCAGCGTTTCGCCCTGTTCCTGCGTCATAAGCTGTTCGACCGGGTGGCTCCCCGCAACGTGTACCTGATAGACGGTTCGGCTTCGGATGCTGATGCCGCCTGCGAGGCTTATACGAAACTGCTTCAACAGGCACCCATCGACATCGTCTGCCTGGGTATCGGCGAGAACGGGCATATTGCCTTCAATGACCCGCCCGTGGCCGATTTCAACGATTCTAACGTAATCAAGCGGGTAGCGCTGGACGCTATGTGCCGGCAGCAGCAGGTCAACGACGGCTGCTTTCCGGCATTTGATGCTGTTCCGAAAGAGGCCCTGACGCTAACGATACCGACGCTGATGGCGGGGCATCACCTGTTCTGTGTGGTACCGGGTAAGACCAAAACGGAAGCTGTTTATCAGGTACTCAACGGACCCATTACTACCGCCTGCCCGGCTTCCATTCTGCGCACTCATCCGGTTTGCACATTGTATGTCGATACGGATTCGTATGGGTGGGAGCAAGGAGGAAAGGAGGAGCGGTGAACGGGAGTAGAGATGAGCGTCGCCTGACGGGCCTGCATTACAAAAGCCGGGCACCCATTGAGGTGCGCATTGACAATGGCCTGATTACGGAGATTCGCCCGCTGCCCGTTCAAAAGGCTCAGGAGCTGCCGTATATCGCTCCTGGTCTTACGGATTTGCAGGTTAACGGCTTTCAGGGCATCGACTTCAACCGGCCGGGCTTGTCGGATGCGGATATAGAAGCGCTGGTGCGGGCGTTGTGGGCGCAGGGCGTCACGGCCTTGTGTCCCACGGTTATTACCAACGATTACGAGCGGATGCGGTCAGCTTTGGTGGCTATCCACAAGGCCTGTGAACGGTCGGAGCTCGTTCGGCAAGCAGTGGCGGGTATACACCTGGAGGGGCCGTTTATTTCAATGGAAGAAGGACCCGTGGGCGCTCACCCCGTCGAGTACGTGAGCGCGCCTGATGAGACTCTGCTGCAATCGTTTCAGGAGGCAGCGGGTGGACTAATTAAACTTTTGACCTTATCGCCGGAGTGGTCAGGGGCACCGGCCTTTATCCGGCAGTGTGTCAAAAAAGGGCTGCTTGTCTCCATTGGGCATACGGCTGCTACGTCGGAGCAGATACAAGAAGCTGTACAGGCCGGCACCACCCTGTCGACGCACCTGGGCAACGCCACGCATCAGATGCTGCCGCGCCATCCCAACTACATCTGGGAGCAGCTCGCGCAGGACAAGCTGACAGCCAGTGTTATTGCCGACGGCTTTCACCTGCCCGATTCGGTACTGAAGATCATCTTTCGTGTCAAGCGGCAGAAAGCCATACTGGTGAGTGACAGCACCGTGCTGGCCGGTATGCCGCCGGGTGCGTATGAGTCGCCGGTGGGTGGAAAGGTGGTACTCACGGAGGAGGGGAAACTGCACATAGCCGGTAAGCCGAAGGTGCTGGCGGGTTCGGCGCAGTCGTTGCTCTGGGGGGTGCAGCACCTGCTTCGGCAAGAGATTGTGCCGTTGCCGCAGGCCTGGGATATGGCCTCGCTGTACCCCAACCGGCTGCTGAAGCGGCCGCAGAAAGCCGGTTTGCAGGCGGGTGCCCCGGCCGATCTGGTTTTGTTTCGGTATAATGACCCCACCTTAGCGCTTTTAGAGACGTATAAAGCGGGTGAGTGTGTGTGGCAGGGGTGATTGCCTGAGTACACGCCGGCTTTTCCTAAACCCTCTTAATCATGATTGCCACCAAAGTCGAAAATACCAATACCCTCAGCCGGCGGGACACCACGATCTCCATTGCCATAATCGCGGTGCTGTTCTTTGTGTTCGGCTTCGTTACCTGGATCAACGCCATCCTGATCCCGTATTTCAAGATTGCCTGCGAGCTGACCAACTTCCAGTCGTACCTGGTGGCATTCGCCTTTTACATCTCCTACCTGGTGATGTCGGTGCCGGCGTCGCGGTTGCTGAAGCGGGTGGGTTTTAAGCAGGGGATGATGTACGGTTTTTTTGTGATGGCGCTGGGTGCCCTGATCTTTGTGCCGGCCGCCCTGACCCGCACCTATCTCACCTTCCTCACCGGTCTGTTTACCATCGGTACCGGACTGGCCATCCTGCAAACGGCCGCCAATCCGTACATTACCATTCTGGGACCGATCGAGCGGGCGGCCCAGCGGATCAGCATCATGGGGATCTGCAACAAAGCGGCCGGTATTCTGGCTCCCCTGCTGTTTGCGGCCGTAATCCTGCGGGCTACCGACAGCGACCTGTTCAAACAACTGCCCAGTATGTCGCCGGCCATGAAAGATGCCGCCCTGGACGAACTGGTCCAGCGGGTGATTACCCCGTACGCCTGCGTGAGCGTGGTGCTGCTGGGTCTGGGGCTGATGGTCCGCTTCTCCAAACTACCCGAAATTGATACGGAGCGGGAAACGGAGGAGGTGGCCGTGGCCAATTCCGACAAGACCAGCATCCTGCAGTTTCCGCACCTGATTCTGGGGGCACTGGCTATTTTTCTGCATGTGGGTTCGCAGGTGATCGCCATCGATACGGTGATCGGCTATGCCGGGTCCATGGGTATTTCGCTGCTGGAGGCCAAAGTGTTTCCGTCGTACATCCTGACGGCCACCATCTGCGGCTACATCATCGGCATCATTACCATTCCGCGCTGGATACGGCAGGTGAACGCCCTGCGCATCTGCACCTTCCTGGGGCTGGGGTTCAGCCTGGGTATCCTGCTGTTCAGCGGGCAGGTCCGATTGCTGGGCCATACGTCAGACGTATCGCTCTGGTTTGTGGTGGCGCTGGGGTTGCCCAACTCGCTGGTGTGGGCGGGTATCTGGCCGCTGGCGCTGACGGGCCTGGGCCGTTTTACCAAAGTGGGAGCGTCGGTGCTGATTATGGGCCTGTGCGGCAACGCCATCATGCCACTGGTGTACGGCTATTATGCTGATGCGCTCGACCATCGGCTCGCCTACTGGGTGTTGCTGCCCTGCTATGGCTACCTGGCCTTTTATGCACTATACGGCCATAAACTCCGGCGCTGGAGCCGGTGAACGGACGTTCGCTGGTTCATCCGCGTTTGTAACGCGAGACGGGCGGGTATACAATCCCCAATCCGAAGTCCCTAATCCGAAATGGGGTTAAGCTGTTTGGGTTATAGGATAAGAAAACCGGGCCGGCTGCGTGGTCTCGCTGTTATTCCGTTTATTTCGCGCTCTCAGCGTAATCCGCGAATGGCCGGGTATCCGGCCGGAAAAACAGATTCATAATGGAGGAACAACCGCAACCCCATCTCTGGTGGCAAACCGACGTTATTTACCAAATTTACCCCCGCTCGTATCAGGATAGCAACGGCGACGGTATCGGTGATTTACAGGGCATTATCCGCCGGCTCGACCACCTGAAGTGGTTAGGCATCAATGCCGTCTGGCTCTCGCCCATTTATCCGTCGCCGATGGCTGATTTTGGGTACGATATTGCCGATTATACCGGCATTCACCCCCTGTTCGGCACCCTCGACGACTTCGACCAACTGCTGAACGAAATTCACAGCCGGGGCATGAAGCTGATTCTGGATCTGGTGCCTAACCATACTTCCGATCAGCACCCCTGGTTTCTGGAGTCCCGCTCCTCCCGCGACAACCCCAAACGCGACTGGTATATCTGGAAAGATGCGCTGCCCGACGGCTCCCCGCCCAATAACTGGCTCAGCGTATTTGGTGGCTCCGGCTGGGAGTGGGACGAACAAACCGGGCAATACTACTACCACGCTTTTCTGAAAGAGCAGCCCGACCTCAACTGGCGCAATCCGGAGGTGCAGCAGGCCATGCTGGATGTGATGCGCTTCTGGCTCGATAAGGGCGTCGACGGTTTTCGGGTGGATGTGATGTGGCACATGATCAAAGACGATCAGTTTCGCGATAATCCGGTCAACCCCGACTACCAGCCGCACATGGCTACCTATGAGCAGTTGTACCCGGTGTATTCGACCGATCAGGCGGAGGTACACGATATTGTCCGGAAAATGCGGGAGGTGCTCGACCAGTACAACGAGCGGATGATGATCGGGGAGATTTACCTGCCCATCCAGAAACTGATGACGTACTACGGTATCGACGGAAAAGGCGCTCACCTGCCGTTCAATTTTCAGCTCCTCTCGCTGTCCTGGGATGCCCGGCTGATTGCGGGAGCCATTGACCAGTACGAAGCGGCCTTGCCGCCAACGGGCTGGCCCAACTGGGTATTGGGCAACCATGACCAGCCGCGCATCACCAGCCGGGTGGGGGTGCAGCAGGCCCGTGTGGCCGCTATGCTGCTGCTGACCCTGCGCGGCACGCCAACCATTTACTACGGCGATGAAATCGGGATGCGCGATGTTCCCATTCCGTTTGAGGAAGTGCAGGACCCGCAGGGCCTGAATATGCCCGACAAGAACCTGAGCCGCGACCCATCCCGCACGCCCATGCAATGGGATAACAGCGAATATGCCGGATTTACCAATGCCAAACCCTGGCTGCGGCTCGCCCGGAATTTTGCCCGCGAAAATGTGCAGGCTCAGAAAAACGACCCGTACTCTATGTTGTCGCTGTACCGGCGACTGATTGCGTTACGGCAGCAGCAGCCTTCGCTGATGGTTGGTAACTACGTGCCGGTTTATTCCGACAACCAGGTGCTGGCGTTTATGCGGCAGGCCGACGGACATCCGGGTTTTCTGGTGGTGCTCAATCTGAGCCACCGCCCCTGCTATGTCAAGCCGAAGCACGGCCCACTGGCGGGTACCGTCGAGCTCGCCACCTTCCCCGAGTTTGAAGGCAGCCGGATAGAGGATTCCATCAGCCTGGGTGGTGACGAAGGCATTATTGTTAGGTTGGATTGAACGAGGTTTCAGGTTTCAAGTTCCAGGTTTCAAGTTGGACAAGTCCTTCTCAACTTGGAACTTGAAACCTGAAACAGTTAAACTCAACGTATAAATGACCCCAGTACAGCACAACCCCCTTTGGTGGCAGAGGAGGATCATCTACCAGATCTATCCCCGTTCGTTTCAGGATAGTACTGGCAACGGCACCGGCGATCTGCGGGGTGTCCTGAGCCGGCTCGATCACCTGCAGACGCTGGGTGTCGATGCCGTCTGGGTATCGCCCATCTACCCGTCGCCGATGGCCGACTTTGGCTACGACATCTCCGACTACCGGGGCGTTCACGAACTATTCGGAACTATGGGTGATTTCGACGAGTTGCTGCGCGAAACGCATAACCGGGGCATGAAACTGCTGCTGGACCTGGTGCCCAACCACACCTCCGACCAGCACCCCTGGTTTCAGGAGTCCCGCTCGTCCCGCGACAATCCAAAACGCGACTGGTATCTCTGGCACGACGGCAAGGAGGGGGGCGAACCGCCCAACAACTGGCTGAGCGTTTTCGGCGGCAGCGCCTGGGAATGGGACGAAGCCACGCAGCAGTTTTACTACCACTCCTTCCTGAAATCGCAGCCCGACCTCAACTGGCGCAACCCCGAGGTAGCCACGGCTATGTTTGACGTCATGCGGTTCTGGCTCGATAAGGGCGTCGACGGCTTTCGGGTGGATGCCATGTGGCTGATGATTAAGGATGATCAGTTTCGCGACAACCCTCCAAATCCGGATTACAAAGAGGGCATGAACGAAGACCAGAAACTCAAGCCCATTTACTCGTCGGACCGGCCGGAAGTGCACGATATTGTCGCGCAGATGCGGGATGTGCTCGACCAGTATCCGGAGCGGATGATGATTGGGGAGATTTACCTGCCCGTGGAGGAAGCGGTAGATTACCACGGCGAAGACGGGCAGGGGGTACACCTGGCGTTTAACAACCAGTTGTTTTTTCTGCCCTGGGAGGCTAAACCACTGGCCGACGCCATTGACCACTACGAAAAGCTGCTGAAGCCGGGCGACTGGCCCAACTGGGTGCTGGGCAACCACGATCAACCCCGCATCGGTAGCCGGGTGGGCAGAGAGCAGGCCAGGGTTGCGGCCATGCTGCTGCTGACCCTGCGCGGCACGCCGACTATTTATTACGGTGAAGAAATTGGTATGCGCGACGTGCCGATTCCGAAAGAAGAGTTTCAGGACCCGCAGGGCATCAATATGGGTAAAAGCCGTGACCCGGCCCGTACACCCATGCAGTGGGACGATAGCGACAATGCCGGATTTACCACCGGAACGCCCTGGCTGCGGATAGCGGTCGATTTTCCACGAGTAAACGTAAAACAACAGCAGGACGACCCGGCCTCCATGCTCTCACTGCACCAGCGCCTGATCCGCCTGCGCCAGCAGGAACCGGCCCTGCATAGCGGTGATTATAAGACCGTTCAGGCCGACGGACAGGTACTGGCTTTTCTGCGGGAAGCCCAGGGTCACGCCAGCTTTCTCGTTGTGCTGAACCTGGGCCATAAAACAGCCGTGTTCAAACCCGGAGCTATGTCCCTGAAAGGTACCGTAGCCGTCGCGACTATTCCGGAGCGGGAAGGCATTGCGGTGGCCGATGTGCTGGATTTGGCCGGCGATGAAGGACTCCTTATCCGGCTGGACTAACAAAAGCAATCGCATCCGGGATGTTGTGCCTTTTACTCAAAAAGGCGGCTGTGGATAAACATAAAGGCCCGGCCGACTCTTTCTCTCAAAAAGATTGACATAGAACGTTATGAAGAATATCGGTGCGAACTACGCGGGCGACAACCGCTGCACCTTTGCCGTTTGGGCACCTGAGAAAGAGAAGATGGTCCTGCACCTGGTTCATCCCAGGGAGCAAATCATCGATATGGAATTGGATGAGTTCGGCTATTTTCAGGCAGAAGCCGAAGACATAGCACCCGGCACCCGTTATTTTTTTCGGCCCGACAACGAAAAGGACTACCCGGACCCGGCCTCCCATTTTCAACCGGAGGGCGTTCACGGCCCTTCTGAAGTGGTCGATCATAGCGCGTATGCCTGGCAGGACAGCAACTGGCGGGGCTTGCCCTTCAAAGATCTGGTGCTGTACGAACTCCACGTTGGAACGTTTACGCCCGAGGGTACCTTTGAGGCCATTATTCCCCGGCTGGACGAGCTGGCCGAAACGGGTATCAACGCCCTGGAGCTGATGCCGGTAGCGCAGTTTCCCGGCAACCGCAACTGGGGCTACGATGGCGTGTTTCCGTACGCCGTCCAGCACTCCTACGGCGGTCCCGCCCAGTTTAAAAAACTGGTTGATGCCTGCCACCAGCGCGGTATTGCGGTGTTTCTGGATGTCGTGTACAACCACCTGGGACCGGAGGGTAATTACCTGGGGCATTTTGGCCCTTACTTCACCGATCAGTATTGCACGCCCTGGGGCGATGCGCTTAACTTCGACCGCGACTGGTCCGATGGCGTCCGGGAGTACTTCACGAACAACGCCCTGCACTGGTTTGAGCAGTATCATATCGATGGCCTTCGGCTGGATGCCATTCATACTATTTTCGACAGTGGCGCGATCAGCTTCTGGGATTTGCTGCACGAGAAGAAAAGCCTGCTGGAACAGCAACTGGGCCGACCGCTTTACCTGATTGCCGAGAGTGACCTGAACAGTCCGAAAGTGGTCAAACACCCCGAAGCCGGTGGTTTTGGCTTTACGGCCCAGTGGCTCGACGATTTTCACCACGCGCTGTACGTGCTCATCGACGAAAAAGGCAAAGAACGCTACGCCGATTTCGGGCGGATAGAGCAATTGGCCAAGGCCTACACCGACGGCTTTGTTCACAGCGGAGAGTGGGTTAAGTTCCGGAAACGGCGGTACGGCGCTTCGTCGGCGGGTGTGTCGGGCGACCGCTTTGTGGTGTTCAACATGAACCACGATCAGGTAGGTAACCGGGTCAGGGGCGAGCGGCTGTGCCTGCTGGTCGATTTTGGGCGACTGAAGGTAGCGGCTGCGGCCGTGCTGCTGTCGCCTTATGTACCGATGCTGTTCATGGGCGAGGAGTACGCCGATGAGTCGCCGTTCTTCTACTTCGTCAGCCACTCCGACAAGGATCTGGTGAAGGCGGTACAGGAAGGCCGGAAAGAAGAATTTGCGGCTTTCGGCTTTGACGTGGAGCCGCCTGACCCGCAGGCTGAGGATACCTTCAATCAGTCGAAACTACGGTGGGAGGTGCGCAATCAAGGTAAACACGAGTTGATGCGGCAGTGGCACAAAGCGCTGATTACGCTACGGCGGACGCATCCCGTGCTGCTGAACGTCAACAAAAGCGATGTACATGTCAACACCATCGGGCAGGAGGGCTTTTCCCTGCACCGGCAGAGCGCCGACGGGCAGCAGCACCTGGTCTGCCTCTTCAACCTGTCTGACCAGGCCATTTCACATACGATGCCGGTCTGGGCGGAAACTTGGGAGAAACTGCTGGATGCCGGCGATGCGCAGTGGCTGGATGCCGGCGAACCGACCGGTAATCCGTTGCCGGCGCAGACCGGAGCCGGCCAGACGCTGAGTCTGCCGCCGGTGAGTGTGACGGTATATGAAGGGCGGGTAGGTTCTAGATAGAATCGCGGGCAATCAGATGGCCAGATTATGATCCCGCAGGGCCTGGTAGTACCCGTCCAGCCGTTTCTGACCAATCTGCAGATTGGCCGGCCACGCGGAAGCTTAGCAGGCTTTGCACCTGCCGGACTTCTTTTTCGTATACAGCGCCCGACTGGCAGATGAGTAGTTGGTAGCCTTCCCGCTCAACTACCGTTTCAATGCCGGTGATGGCCTGCGAGTAAAGAGGGTAGCTGATCTTCGGCACAATTACGCCTATGGTATTGCTGCGCCGGTTCAGGAGCTGATGGGCGAGCTGATTGGGCTCGTATTCCCATTGCTCCGCCAGCGCCAGCACCGCTTTTTTGGTGGACTACCTTAATGTCCGGGTGGTTTCGCAGCGCCCGCGAAACGGTCGAAATAGACAAGCCCAGTTGCTGCGCGATGGTTTTCAGGCTAATTTCCTCCATACAGAAAAAATACAAGTCGGGCGGTTGCCGATAAGCATTGGCCGACAGTAAAGAAACGCAATTTTTGCCGGCAGCGCCAGCTTGTTCACGGTTCTGCAACGGTTTTCGCAAGCGTTTGCAGAACTATTTTCGAAGGCTTGTTTGGAAAAGCAGCTATTCTTTTAGTGCTTACTTTCCGGGAGCCCCTTCCGCAACGGGAGCTTTTTCCAGGTTTCCCGAAAAAATCTAAAAGACAGTAGTCAATCATACCCTTAGCTTCATGAATCGTTATAAAATTGCTGCCGTCAACGGCGACGGTATCGGCCACGAAATTGTTCCGGTAGGCCTACAGGTGTTGAATACCGTTGCCGACCGCTTCGGGTTTCAACTGGAGGTCACCCACTTCCCCTGGGGTGCCGGCTACTACCGGGAGCACGGTGATTTTATGCCGGCCGACGGACTGGATACGCTCCGACAGTTCGACGCGATTTATTTCGGTGCAGTGGGTTTGCCGGACGTAGACGACACCCTGCCCGCGATGCTCTACACGTTTAAAGTGCGGACGAATTTTCAGCAGTATGTCAACTACCGGCCGGTAAAGCTGCTGGCGGGTATCGAAGGCCCGCTGCGGAACAAGACCGGGCAGGACATCGACTTTGTGGTGATCCGCGAAAACAACGAGGGCGAGTTTGTCCAGAACGGCAAGATCGTACACGGCGACAGTCCGTACGGGGTAGCCACGGACACCAGCGTGTTTACCCGCTTCGGTATCGAACGCATTGCGCACTACTCGTTTCAACTGGCCCGCCGTCGGCGTAAACACGTGACCAACGTGACCAAATCCAACACGCTGATTCACTCACTGGCGTACTGGGACCGGGTCATTGGCGAAGTGGCGGCTCAGTACCCCGATGTTACCTACCGCAAGATGTACGTCGATGCGGCTTCGGCCAACTTCGTGCTACGTCCCGAAATTTTCGATGTGGTGCTGACCACCAACATGATCGGCGATATTCTGTCCGATCTGGGCGGGGCCATCATGGGAAGCCTGGGTTACGGTCCCAGCGGCAACATCAATCCGGAACGGACGTTTCCGTCGATGTTCGAGCCGATTCACGGCTCGGCTCCCGATATTGCCGGAAAGGGCATTGCCAACCCCATTGGCCAGATCTGGTCGGGGGCCCTGATGCTGGAGCATCTGGGTGAGACCGAAGCGGCCGGGGCAGTACTCAGCGCCATCAATGCTGTAACGGCTCAGGGCCTCCGCACCGCCGATATGGGCGGCACCGCCACCACCCAGCAGGTAGGAGAGGCTATCTGCGCCGAACTCAGAAACCATGCGGTACATCGATCTCACGCGCACGTATCAGCGTAATATGCCGGGGGTTGACTGGGAGCCCGCCCGCACCCTCGACCGGGACGGCTGGAACGCCACCACCCTGCATCTGTACTCCCATGCCGGTACGCATATGGACGCGCCCCTGCATTTCGGCGTCAGCGACCAGACCATCGACCAGTTACCCCTGGAACAGTGCATCGGCCGGGCGTGGGTGTTGCGGTTGCCCGATACGCCACCCAAAGCCATCCACACGGTAGCGGACCTCGGCACCCTGGCCGACCAGATTCAGCCGGGCGACAGTCTGCTAATCCAGACCGGCTGGAGCCGGCGCATCAGCGAGCCCGCCTTCCGGCTGGAACTCCCGCGCATTGGTGAGGAGCTTGCCCGGTGGCTGGTAGCCCGGTCGGTGCGGATGCTGGGCGTAGAGCCGCCTTCAGTGGCCGATGTGACCAATCTGGATGAGGTAACGCATATCCATCGTATCCTGCTGGGCGGGAATGTGGTCATCATCGAAGGGCTTTGCAACCTGGAGCAGATTCAGGCGGATGCTGTCACCCTTATTGCCTTACCGATCAAGTACCACCGGGGCGATGGCGCTCCGGCCAGGGTCATTGCGCTGGAAAACGATAACCGGCTGCTGACTTCGTAAGCAGCCGTTCCCCTGAACCTTATGTTTCGCTACATCATCATACTGGGTACCTTTCTGCTGGCCCTGCTGCTGTACATCGACCGGATCTGCATTTCGGTGGCAAAAGGCCCCATCGTGGGCGACCTGAACCTGACCGATACCCAGATGGGCTGGGTGCTGTCTGGCTTTGCGCTGGGCTATGCCCTGCTCCAGGCCTCCGCCGGCCGGCTTGTCGACCAGTTGGGCCCCCGCCGGGTGCTGGCGGGCATCGTTACCTTCTGGTCGGCGCTGACGGCCCTGACCGGACTTTGCTGGAATTTTGTGTCCTTACTGGTAGTCCGTTTCCTGTTCGGAGCGGGGGAGGCCGGTGCGTTTCCCGGTATGGCCAGGGCTACGTTCTCCTGGATACCCATGCAGGAGCGGGGGGTGGTGACCGGCATCAATTTTTCCGGTTCACGGCTGGGGGCGGCCTTTGCGTTACCGGCGGTGGCCTGGCTGATTCAGGTGCAGGGCTGGCGCCTGGCCTTTGCCGTGCTGGGGGGCATCGGCCTTATATGGGCGGTGGCCTGGTGGCTGGTGTTTCGCGATGAGCCGGAGCAGCACTCAGCCCTGTCGGAGCCGGAGCGGGACTTTATCCGGGCAAACCGGCCGGCCGTAGCGCCGGGCACTACCGCAAAGCCGCTGGGGCACTACCTGAAGGACCCCAACGTCCGGCTGGCGATGGCGCAGTATTTCTGCTCCAATTTCACGTTCTTTTTTGCACTCACCTGGCTGTATCCGCATTTGCAGGAGAAATACAATCTGAGTGCGGTCGATACGGGCTGGTGGGCGTCGGCACCGTTGCTGGCAGGGGCGGTGGGTAACTGGTTTGCCGGCTGGTGGATCGACCGGCTGTACCGGCGGAGTAGCCTGCGCCGGTCGCGGCTGATTCCTGCTGTAACGGGCTTTGGGCTGTCGGCCATTGGGCTGCTGTTCAGTGTGGGGCAGACGGAGGTGGGTGGTGCCATTTTCTTTTTGTCCATCGCCATCTTTGGGGCCGATATGACGCTGCCGCCGTCCTGGGCGTTCTGCGTCGATATTGGCAAGATCAATGCGGGCATGGTATCCGGTACCATGAATATGGCGGGCAATATAGGCTCGTTTCTGACCAGTCTGGCGTTTCCCTACCTGAAAACCTGGACCGGGAGCGTCACACCCTTCTTCTTTCTGGGAGCCGCGCTGAATGTGCTGGCCATCTTCTTCTGGCTGCGCAAACATTTTTACGACCACCAACCTCACCTCACGGCCATATGAGCGAAGGAAAACTGAAAGGGGTACTAATTGGGGCCGGGTATTTCAGCCGGTTTCATATGGATGCCTGGCAGCGGATTCCGGAGGTGCAGATCACGGCTGTCTGCGACGTAGATAGCGAACGGGCCAACACGTACGCTGCCGAATGGAACCTGCCGACGGTGTATACCGATCCGGATGAAGCAATAGAAAGCGAGAAGCCTGATTTTGTCGACATTGTTACCCCACCCGATACACACCGGGCGCTGGTAGAAATAGCCGCCCGGCGGGGGGTGGCGGTTATCTGCCAGAAACCGCTGGCCCCTTCTCTACCGGAGGCTCAGGCGCTGGTGGCCCTCACGGAGCAGTGCGGCATTCCGTTCATGGTCCACGAGAACTTCCGGTTCCAGCCCTGGCACCGCGAGCTGAAGAAACTGCTTACCGGCGGGGTGGTGGGCGATGCCGTGTACGCCGTCTACTGGCGGATGCGCATGGGCGACGGCTGGCAACCCGATGCCTACCTGGCCCGGCAACCGTATTTCCGGACGTACCCCCGGCTGCTGATCTACGAAACCGGTATTCATCTGATCGATACCGTACGCTATCTGCTGGGTGGCCGGGTTACCGGCGTTTTTGCCCGTCTTGCCCGGCGTAACGAGGCCATTGCCGGGGAGGATAGTGGCGTAGTAGTGCTGGAGGTCGACGGCCGTACTCAGGTCATTCTGGACATGAGCCGCTACAACGAGAGCCAGTATGCCAATCCCCGTTATACCTTTGCCGACGACCTCCGGATCGATGCTGCCGGGGGGAGTCTCCGGCTGACCGGCGACGGCACCCTGTTTGTACAGCCGCTGGGGAAACCGGCGTATGAACATCGCTATGCCCACGAAAACCGGGGCTTTGCCGGTGACTGCGTACGGGCCTGCCAGCAACATTTTGTGGACCAGCTACGTGCCGGTCAGGTTTTTGAAACCAGCGGCCCCGATTACCTGCTCAATCTGGCCGTGCAGGAAACTATTTATAATCAGCAGACATCCTAAGATTCCTTTACTACCTGCCATGTATACGCACCTCCTTTTCTCCGTTGCCCTTGCTGCCGGTCTGGCCATAACGGGCTATTCATCGCCGGGCCATCGGGCAAAATCAACTGATCGTCAGACAAGCGTTCAGACCCCACCAGCGGCTGCGGCCGACTTAAGCGGGGAACTCAAGCTGTGGCATCGGGTGGCACTTACTTTCGACGGGCCGGAGACCAGCGAAACCGCCCAACCGAATCCGTTCCGCGACTACCGGCTCGATGTGACGTTTGTTCATGCCGCCACCGGAGAAGCCCGCCGGGTAGCCGGTTTTTACGCGGCCGACGGCCGGGCCGGCGAAACCTCGGCGACCGGCGGCAATAAATGGCGCGTATACTTCGCCCCCAACCGGCCGGGCGAATGGCGCTGGAGCGTATCCTTCCGCACGGGAACCGATGTGACCGTCGCCGACGACGAAAACGCGGGCCGGCCCTGGCAGCCGCTGCACGGACAGGCGGGTCGGTTTAGCGTTAGCGCAACCGATAAAAAAGCCCCTGACCTGCGCGGTAGGGGAGCGCTGGAGTACGTCGGCAAGCGGTATCTGCGCTTTGCCGGCGACAGCACCTGGTTTCTGAAAAGCGGAGTGGGCAGCCCCGAAACGCTGCTGGGCTATGCCGATTTCGACGGTACGTTCCGCGATGTCAGCACCGACCATAGGCCCCCGGCTCCCAACGGCATAATCGCCTTACCCGCGCTGAAAGACGGACTGATGCGGTACGAACCCCATGTGCCCGACTGGCGACCGGGCGATCCTGCCTGGCAGAACGGCAAGGGGAAAGGCCTGATCGGCGGTATCAACTACCTGGCCGATCAGGGGATCAACGCCATGTATTTTCTGACGATGAACGTCAACGGCGACGGCCGGAACGTCTGGCCCTGGACCGAACCATGGACCCGAGACCGTTTCGACTGCTCCAGGCTGGATCAGTGGGAGGTGGTATTCGGCCATATGACCCGCCGGGGCATGATGCTGCACATTGTATTGCAGGAGACCGAAAACGATCACCTGCTCGACCGGGGTAGTCTGGGTCCGGAGCGTAAACTGTACCTGCGCGAACTGGTAGCCCGGTTTGCACACCACCCGGCCATTACCTGGAATTTTGGGGAGGAAAACGTGCAGCCGGTACAGCATCAGAAGGAGAGCATGGCCTGGCTGCGCCGGCTGAATCCCTACCGGCAGAACATTGTCATCCACAACGACCACTGGCACGCCAAAAACCTGCGCGAGACGTTTGAGCCGCTGCTGGGTTTTGAACCGTTTACCGGTACGGCCATCCAGGATTTTTTCTGGAATGATGTGCCCACCCACGTACGGCATTTTGTCCGGGCCAGCGAGCAGAGCGGACATCCGTGGGTGGTGTCGGCCGACGAACTGGGCGGAGCCAACTTCGGCACGCTGCCCGATGCCGATGATCCGGAGCATAACGACCCCCGCCGGTTTGGGCTGTGGGGGACGCTCATGGCTGGTGGTGCCGGTGCCGAATGGTATTTCGGCTGGCAGAACAACAGCCCCAACAGTGATCTGTCGAGCCAGAACTGGCGCACCCGCGAGGCCATGTACCGGCAGGGTCGTATTGCACTGGATTTCTTTCAGAAACAGCTGCCTTTTTACCGGATGCAGCCCATGGCGGAGGAGATTGTAGGGCAGGGAATATATGGGCTGGCCGCCCCCGACGAAGTTTATGCTTTATACCTGCCGAACGGGGGCGGCACCCGCTTCGATCTGGGCGATAATCCGGGTCGGTACGAAATCAACTGGTTCAATCCCCGCACCGGTGGCGACCTGCGCCCTGGCACCATCAGACAGGTGCGCGGCCCCGGCCTGACCTGGACCGGCTGGCCCCCGTCGGAGACCTCGAAAGACTGGGTCGCCGTGGTCCGGAAACTACCCGAAACTGTCACCGCGATGGCTTTCCCGACGGCGCAATGGCGGGAGGGGACGCCCGACGACGTAGGCGTTGATCCGGTAGGCATGCAGCACGCGCTGAACTACTGGCGAATGCACACGGGCGTCGATGGCGTAGAGCACGTGGTTATTGTGCGCCGGGGGGTGGTCATCTACAAAGGGGCCAAAGCCGAAAAGCCGGTCGATGTCCGGTCGGCCACCAAATCGGTGACCAGTACGCTGCTGGGCCTGCTCATCGCCAACGGTAAGGTGGCGCTGGATACCAAAGCCGCCGGCATTGAACCGGTATTGCAGGAAAAATACCCCCACGTAACATTGCGCGATTTTACCACCATGACCAGCGGCTACAGCGCTCAGGGCAAAAGCCGCTGGAACGAACCCAGCGAAGACTGGTCACCCAATCCCTACCTGCCAGACGAACCCCTGTTTGCGCCGGGCTCGCAGTATGCCTACTGGGACGAAGCCCAGATGATGTTTGGGCGGGTACTGACGCGGGTTGCCGGCCGGGATCTGCTGGATCTGGCGAATAAACGTATTTTTGCGCCAATCGGCTTTACTGTTACCAAATGGGGTACAGAAGGTCAGTTGGGCACTACACCCATCCGGAACGGCTGCACGGGTTTTACCATCAACGCGCTGGACTTTGCCCGGTTTGGGCACCTGTTTCTGAACCAGGGGCGTTGGGGTAATCAGCAAGTCGTTCCGGCCGACTGGGTGCGCATGGCTACCCGCCCTCAGGTGCCGACAACCATTCGCGTAGCCGACACCGACCGGCGCGGGGCCGACGGCCTGGGCGTGTATGGGTTCAACTGGTGGGTCAACGGCGTTCACAAAGACGGTCGCCGGAGTATGCCCGACGCGCCGGCGGGTACTTATTTTGCCGCCGGTCTGAACCATAACCTCTGCATAGTTATTCCGGAGTGGGATATGGTCATTGTCCGGCTGGGCAACGACGGGAATCCACCCGGTGGCCACGCGCAAACGCTGAATAATTTTCTGCGCCGGTTGAGCATGGCGGTGCATCCCCTGGCCGAAAAATAAAGCCAATTAAACGTAATGGGTGCAGTCGGGTCTAACCTGTGCGTAAACGAAAAAACAAAACATACATCATTTTTAGTTTACGTGATAAGTGCCCGCGTATATAGACCTCCCGGGCACTGGTTGGTTAAACACCCCTCAGGAGGTTAAGGGATTATCTAATCGTCTGAAAATGCGCACAACACAAATAGCCAGATTGGTTTTGCTGACCGCCTTTATTGGTCTGCAGGCCTGCACGCGGAACCCGGTTACCGGTAAGCGTCAGGTGGTATTTATGTCTAAGGAGCAGGAGATTGCGATGGGCCAGCAGGCCCACCCCTCGGTAGTAGCGACCATGGGCCTCTATGAAGACAAAAAGCTAACCGATTTTATCAACCAGAAGGGCAAGGCCATGGCCCAGATCTCGCACCGGCCCGACCTGCCTTACCAATTTTACATTGTCGACTCGCCGGTCGTCAATGCCTTTGCGGTACCCGGTGGGTACGTGTATTTTACGCGGGGCATCATGGCCCACTTCAACAACGAAGCCGAGTTTGCCGGCGTATTGGGCCACGAGATCGGGCAT
Source organism: Nibrella viscosa (assembly GCF_039541875.1). NCBI lineage: Bacteria > Pseudomonadati > Bacteroidota > Cytophagia > Cytophagales > Spirosomataceae > Nibrella > Nibrella viscosa. The sequence continues at coordinate 354,561 of NZ_BAABHB010000002.1, forward strand.
ATTACGGCCCAGCATTCGGCGCGGCAGCAGAGCAGCCAGATTCTGAGCACCATCGGGATTATTGCCGGGGCGGTTATTTCACCCACGTTTGCGCAGTTTGCCGAGCAGGCTCAGCAGGGCCTCGGGCTGCTGATGCTTAAATACAGCCGCGACCACGAGTCGGAGTCCGATAAACTGGGCGTGGAGTATTCCAGCAAGATCGGCTACGACGCGCACCAAATGGCCAACTTTTTTGCGACCATCAAACGCATCTCCGAAAAGTCGGGTCAGCTGGTGCCGAATATCCTGTCGACGCACCCCGATCCGGGTAACCGCTTCAGCCGGGTTCACGAACTGGCGTCGGAGTATCAGGCCAAGAATCCTGCCAATTTCCAGATCAATCGCGAATCGTACCTGCGGATGATCGATGGTATTTTGTACGGCGAAGACCCCAAGCAGGGCTTTGTGGAGACTAACATGTTCTACCATCCCGAACTGCGGTTCCAGTTTCCGGTACCCAGCGGCTGGCAGCACCAGAATTCGCCCATTCAGTTCCAGATGGCTCCCCAGCAGGGCAATCTGGCCATGATCCTGATGGGTGCCCAGGGTAATTCGCTGGACGAGGCCGCCCAGAACATGGTGAAGCAACTGAACCTACGTGTGCTGGAGAGCACCAAAACAACCATCAACGGCATCCCGGCGGCTGTTCTTGTCTCGCAGCAACTCCCGCAGGAAGGACAACAACAGCAACAGACCGCCCAGAATACGCTACAGATTGCCTCCTGGCTGTACCAGATGGGCAACAGCATTTTTGTCATGCACGGCCTTACCTACGCGGCCAACTTCAACGCGGCCTTTCCCACGTTTCGGACCGTGGCCGAGAACTTCCGTCCGCTCACCGACCCCGACAAGCTGAACCGTCAGCCGGAGCGGGTTCGTATCCAGCAGGCTCCGCGTGATGGCACATTCCAGGAGGTAATTACCGCCATGGGCATGCCCGCCAGCCGGGTCGAAGAGCTGGGGGTACTTAACAGCATGAAAGCCGGCGACCGCGTTACGCGGGGCGCGTTGCTCAAGGTGGTGACCCGCTAAGGGATTAGCCCGAAAAAGAGGCCGGCAACTGCATAAACAAAAAGCCCTTCAGCATAGATGCTGAAGGGCTTTTTACGTTGTTGGGCGCGGTTAGTAGCTATCGTTCTGCTTCAGATAGCCCGGCAGGTTAGAGGCTCCATCGATGGCATTTTGCGGAATGGGGAAGAGTCGCTTCTTTGGATCGTTGTTGGTCTTTTCGGTCCAGCGATCCTCGTACTTACCAAACCGGATCTGGTCGGTCCGGCGCAGGTTTTCCCAGTACAGTTCAAAACCACGCTCGCGATACAGCAGGTCAAGGTTCATGCTGGTTAGCGTCGGGGCGGGTGTGGTGGCGGTCCGGGCGGCCCGTATAGTGTTTACGTCGGCCAGGGCACCGGCGGCATCATTGCTCTTGCGCAGTTTGGCTTCGGCCCGCATCAGGTACACATCGGCCAGTCGCAAAATCGAAATATCGGCATCGCCCAGGTTCCGGCCCGACGATGACTTTTTGCTGAACTCGTACTTCAGCACCCGGTAGCCGGTGTTATAATCGCTGCCCGGTACGGTAAAATCAATCCGCTCGGTGAAGTTTACCGGCAGGGTAGGCCGGTTGCGGGTCACGTTTGTCAGCCGCCCGATCCGGTAGTTGTTGCCGCACCGGATAAACGTGCCGGTTGGCCGAAGCAGACCATATTGCTGCCCCCGCAAAATACCCCGGTTCATGTTGAAATTGTCGGCCGATACGCAGGAGTCGGCCGGGATGACCATGTTCTGCTTGTAAAAACGCGGATCAACGGTCGGGTCGGTGTAGGCGGCTGTCCAGGTCTGGTAATAATCAGGCGTGATGCCCGGACCGTCGGTACCGTTGGCGGCCGGAAAAGCCGGTAGCGGAAACTGGTCGCCCGAGAGCGAGAAGTAGGCCATCCGGTTATGTCCGTTCAGTTCGGCACGCTGGTCAACGGCAAAGATCAACTCCTTGTTATCATGGTTGTCGGAGTTGAAGATCGAGAAATAATCCCGCGCCAACTGGTACTGACCGGAGCTGATGATCTTGTCGGTGTATTCAAGCACCTTATCCATGTCCTCGGGCTTAAACGTAAACTGTGTGGCGTATCGATCCCGGTAGACGGCCGCGTTCAGGTGCAGCCGGGCCAGCAGACCCCACACGGCGGCCTTGGTCAGGCGACCGGGACCAACGGTGGTCAGCAGGTCCGGCTCGGCGGCCAGAAACTCGCTTCTTACGTACTCCAGCGCCTGCTCACCCCGGCGGATCTCCGAGATGGCCTGCGGACTTTCCTTGACAAAGACCAGCCCGAACAGGTCGAGCAGCAACATGTTGTAGTACGCCCGCATACCCCGTGCTTCGGCCATATAGGTTTTTACGTTGGGGTCGTTTACGGTCGGCAGCGCACTCAGGGCCGATACGGAGCGCGAAATGCTCTGCGTCAGCAGATTCCAGGTGTTGCGCAGGTTGGGGTCTGTACTGGTAGATGTATGCTGGTGCAGGGCAATGTAAATACCATTGTCGCCCCAGTCGGTACCACCCCGGTACGGCAGAATGGCCTCATCGCTGGAGATCTCCTGAATGGCAAAATAATTGGTGTGCAGGAAGATGTCCGGCAGGCGGGCGTATACCGGAGCAATGTTGCCGTCGGCAATCTGTTTGTCGGTCTGTCCGCTTACCGACGCTTCGTCCAGCACGTTCTCGACCAGGTTCGTACAACTGGTTACACTAATCAGCCCGGTCAGAATGAGGGAGGTTATATAGGTCTTTTTCATGTTTTTAAGTGTCAGGTTCCAGGTTTCAAGTTTCAGGTTTCATGTTAACTGCGTCAGCAATCTGGAACTTGAAACCTGGAACATTTTAGAACGTCATATTTATGCCGAATACAAACGAACGCGCTCTGGGGTAGCTCAGGTAATCGATGCCGTACGAAGAGATGCCGTTGACGGTCCGGTCGGTGTTTACCTCCGGATCGAAGCCGTTGTATTTCGTAATCACGAACAGGTTCTGGCCAGTAGCCGAGAGCCGGATGTTGTTGATCCACCGGTTCATGCCGATCAGGCGGGGATTGAGGGTATAGCCCAGCGTGAGGTTGTTCAGCCGGAAGAAAGCCCCATCCTTCAGGAAGCGGGTCGATACCGGAGCCGCGTTGTTGATCGACTCGTTGGCCTCGCCGATAGCCTCGGGCGTACCATTCAGCCCTTTTACCAGCCGCGCTCTGTAAAAAAAGGCGTTGGCTGTGTTGTCGTATAGTTTGTTGCCCGACACCCCGTTGAAATTGGCCAATAGGTCAAAGCCCTTGTAGCCAACGCTGGTGTTGACGTTAAACTGCCGCGTGGGTAAGGCACTGCCGGCGGCAATCCGGTCTTTGTCGGTTCCGCCGATGCCGTCGCCGTCTATGTCGCGGTATTTGCTCACGCCTTTTTCGTCGATGCCGATGTACTCGCGCAGGAAGAACGTACCAATGGGCTGACCGTTCACGTAGCCGTTGACGGTAGCGGAGGTAAGCCCCGGACCCTGCGCCGAACCCGACGTGATCACCGTGTACGGCGAGTTGTTCACTACGTTTTTGATGAACGTCACATTTCCGCCCACATCGAGCCGGAGACCTCCCTGACTGACATAGCGGTAGTTCAAATCCAGCTCCAGACCCTGGTTGGTGATGGTCATGTCCGGCACGTTGGTCCAGTAAGTAGCGGCCGGCTGAATGGGATCGGCGGGAATGACTTCAAGCAGAATTTTGCCCGACACCTTCCGAAAATAATCAACCGCCCCGGTCAACGCCCCATTGAACAGACCAAAATCCAGCCCAATGTCGGTTTGAGTTGATACCTCCCACTGAATATCCGGGTTGGCCAGGCGGGTGTAGGTGGTACCGGCCGGGTAATTGGTCGAGTTGTCGAGCGGGTAACTGGTTGTTGCCGAGGTACTCGAGGTAAACAGCGCCTGGGTGATTTTGGACGGGATCTCCTGGTTACCCGTCTGCCCCCAGCCGGCCCGGAGTTTCAGATCCGAGAAGGGACCCGATTGCATAAAGGCTTCTTCAGACAACCGCCAGCCGGCCGAGAAAGAAGGGAACACCCCATACTTGTTATTGGCTCCGAACTTGCTCGATCCGTCGGCCCGTACCGTGGCCGTGAGGAGGTAGCGGTTCTTGTACTGGTAATTGGCTCGGGCAAAGAACGACTGCAATTCATTTTCGATGGCAAAGCCCCCCGGCCGGTTGGTAGCCAGTGCCAGTTCCTGACCCAGACTCGGATTGTTGATCGGCTCAATGGGCGTAATCGGGAAGCGGTTGATGCTCCAGTTCCGGCCCCGAATTACAAATTTCTGATAGGAATGACCTACCAGCGATGTCAGATTATGGTCGTTCAGCGCCAGCGTGTGGGTAAAGTAGTTTTCGATCAGCACGTTCTGGTTGGTACCGTAAATGCTTTCGAGCCGGCCATCCTGCTGCGGCACGGCACTGGCCAGCGACTGCAGATCGCGGGTCGAACTGGCATTGTCGACGCCCAGGTTCAGCTTGTAAACGAGGTCTTTCGTGACCTTGAAAGACGGTGAAATGCTGGCCACTACCCGGTTAATGGTCATCAGGTCTTTTTGCAGGGCCAGTGTAATCAGCGGATTGGTAAAGGCCTGGTATCGTGCCGGGGTACCTGTAGCGGGATCGTAGGCGGGGAAGGTGGGGTTAGCCGAAAGGGCCGCACCCAGAACACCGTCGATGGGTGGGCGCTCGTTGACGGTCTGCGAAGCCGTCAGGTTGACATCCAGCGTCAGCCGGTCTTCCATAAACCTCTGAGACGCGTTGAAACGGCCGGTGTAGCGGTTGAGTTTGCTGTTTTTCAGCACGCCCTCCTGGTTTTGCATACCAATTGAGCCGTAATACGTCAGTTTCTCGGCACCTCCGCTGAAGGCTACGTTATAATCCTGGGTGATGGCTGTCCGGCTGATTTCGCGCTGCCAGTCGGTATTGGCCCGCTGGTCTTCCACCACCCCGCCCACGGCTACTACCTGCCGCCGATACTCGTCGGCGGAGAAAAGCGGCAGCGGCCGGGCTACGTTGGAGATACCCACGTTGGCCGACACGGTCAGGTTTCCTGCGCCTGCCTTCCCTTTCTTGGTGGTGATCAGAATAACCCCATTAGCACCCCGGGCACCGTAGATTGCTGTGGCCGAGGCATCTTTCAGCACGTCGATGGCTTCGATGTCCTGCGGATTCAGGAAGTTCAGCGGGTTGGAGGTGGCCCCGTTCGAACTGGAGTTGTCCAGCGGAATACCGTCGAGGACAAACAGGGGCGTACTGCCCGTACGAACCCCACCCGGTCCGCGAATGGTGATGTTTTGCCGGCCACCTGGCTCTCCACTCGCTGAGGTCACGTTGACCCCGGCCACGCGCCCCTGCAGCAGTTGCTCCGGCGAGTTGATGATACCCCGGTTGAATTCAGAACTTTTGACGGTCTTCAGCGCCCCGGTGGCGTCTTTTTTAGTGGTAGTACCGTAGCCGATCACAACGACCTGATCCAGCTCAGATGCCAGGGCTTTGAGTGTGACATCAAGGTTGGTTCGCCCGTTGACGGGTACCTCTGCCTTTTCGTAGCCAATGAAGCCAAAGACCAGCACGGCGTTGCCGTCTGGCACTACAATAGTATAGGCGCCGTTGGCATCGGTACTGGTGCCTTTCATGGTGCCTTTAATAACGACCGTGCAACCGGTGAGGGGTTCTTTGGTAACGCCATCCAGTACACGTCCCTTTACGGTCAGCTCGGCCGGAGCTATTTGCCGGGGGCTACTGGCCGCAGGTGGCATCTTACCGGCCGAAGCCAGCAGCTTTGACTGGGCGTTTACCGGAAGCCTGGTAATCCACAGCGCAAAAAGCAAAAAAAGACTCCATTGTAGTCGGAATGGGGGAGGTGAGTAAGTAAAGTGTTTCATGATTGGGGGAAGCATTAAGGGTCGCAAATTGGGTATAAGTTAAATGCTTTTCAGGCAGCAGATTAAAAGTTGATAAAAAATTAATTTTTTATCAAGTGGAATGGCTGCTAAAGCGCTCATTTTTTCGTTCACTTAAAACGTTCGGCTGGCTACGCAGCAGAAGCGACCGATTACCCAAAATCAGTAGGCGAGTTGCCAGTGGGTTAGTGCCTTGCCTGGGTCAATCCATCAAACCTCATCTAGTATGGAAACTGGTACTCGCAGGCAGGAAGAGCGGCTGGAGGTCATTGACTCCCTCCGGGGTTTTTCCCTCATCGGGATTATTGTGGCCCATTGCAGTGGTCAGTTCCTGGCCGGATTTCCTCCGCCTGCCGACTGGCGTGGATTTATGTCGGCCACGGCCTTTGATGTGCACCAGGCCACCTTGTCGGCGTTTTACATGGCCGGGGTGGTGCTGCTGTTCTGGCAAACCCGCCCTATGTTTTACGCTCGCTGGTTGCTGTGGGTCGGCGTAAGTTTCAGGTATAGCTGTATTATCCTTTATTCATGGTCAATCCATCAAGGCTTTGGATTAGTCAAAACCATACCACTAATCAAAGCCGCCGGAGTCGGATATTCTTCCAGCGCATAACGTAGGGGCCTTTGCCGTTGATGCCGTGCATTTGCAGGCCGATAAACCCGCTGGGGTTCGACTTGTAAACGCCTTCATGTGTGAGATCTTCAATTGGTTGGCCATTGAGCCAAGTCTGAATGCGCGGCCCTTTGGCAACGATGCGCAGCCGGTTCCAGCCCTCGTTGTTCAGCAGATGGTGGCCGTTCTGGATTTTATCGGGCGAGGAGAGCCAGCCTGTGCCGAGCGCTTCGCCATAAATGAGACCCGTGGTGGGCGTACCCGGCCGGTGGTTGCGCTGCATTTCTACCTGCGGGCCATATACCCGTCCGGCCCGCAGATCATGGCCTTTGCCGACCGTCACGGGCCTGGCCCTGGAGCGGATCTGAATACCTGAGTTGGTTACGCTGTCGACCGTGACGTCGAGTTCCAGCTCGAAATCATCAAACGTTTGCTTTGTGCAGAGAAACGAGTTGGGGCTGCCTTCTTGGGTCCGCCCAACGATAGCGCCATCTTCCACCGCATAGGTATGGGCACCGTTGAGCTGCACCCAGCCATTTAGGGTAGCACCATCGAAAAGGTCGATCCAGTCGGTTCCGGTTTTTGTTTGGTTCGAGGGCCGGTCATCGGCGTCGGGCAGGGCAAAGGCAAGGATGGAGTCGCCGTATCTGGTGCCGTTTTTACCGCCCCCCCCGGCGGCAATCACCACGTATTGTTTGCCGTCGATCATGTAAACGCTTGGGGTAGCGTAGCCTCCCGCCGGCAACTGGTACTCCCACAGTCCCTCGCCGGTATGTTTACTGAAGGCCCGAATCTTTTCGTCGGGGGTACCGGCCATAAAGATCACATCGCCGGCCGTGGCAACCGGTCCGCCGAAACTCTTGGAGCCGGTGTTGCGGATACCTTTGGCAACCAGTTCGGGGTATTCGCCCAGGGGCACTTTCCAGCGGATGTCGCCCGTGGTCAGGTCAACGGCGTTGAGTGTGCCCCAGGGCGGGGCAATGGCCGGATAGCCGTAGGGGTCTACAAAAAAGGGGGCTTCGTTGGCGTACCGTACCCGCGAAGAGACAACTTTTTCCGGCTTTACCTCCTGCGGGCGGCTCTCCAGAAAAGCGACCAGGTCGTTTACCTGTTGGTTGGTAAACTGCGAAAACGCCGGCATCATACCCCGACCGGCATGCAACACGGTGCGGATTTCGGCGCTGCTCAGCTTGAGGTTGGTAAGCGCCGGAAACGCTGGTGGATTTCCCTGCCGGTTAGCCCCGTGGCACGACGTGCAGTTTCTGTTGTAGAGCATGGCCCCCCGCTCGGCGGCAGTCGCCAGGGCGAGGTCCCCCTTATCCTGGTAGGGAACCAGTTGATTGATGGTGGGCGCTTCGTTCACGTTAACGTAGACCACGCCGGCATAAGGATCATACGAGCCGCCACCCCATTCCATACCGCCCTGGTGACCGGGCAGCGTGATGGTGCCCTGCTGAGAAGCGGGAGTGTACAGATAGCCGGTTTTGTATTTCCGGAATTGCTTCAGGGCCGACGCACGGGATTCCGGGGTGATGTTGGTCAGATCGGCCTCCGTCAGGATCAGGCGGTTGAGCGGGGCCGGCTTCAGCGGAAACGGCTGCGTAGGCCAGGCAGTTTCACCTGGTACTTCCGAAGGTGGCACGGGCATTTCGACCACCGGAAACAGGGGCTTACCCGTGTCCCGGTCCAGCACGAAGGTCAGTCCCATTTTGGTAAACTGGACCACCGCATCGCTGGATTTTCCGTTGGCGGTGATGGTGGTCAGCATGGGGGCCGGCGGATTGTCGTAGTCAAAAATGTCGTGGTGAATGGTCTGGTAATGCCACTTGCGCTTACCGGTGGTTGCATCAAGGGCCAGCACACAGTTGCCGAACAGATTAGTGCCCTGGCGGTCTCCGCCGTAGATGAAATCGGCGGCCGGTGAACCGGTAGCGCAGAAAACCCACCCGCGTTCTTCGTCCAGCGAAAACCCTCCCCAGGGGTTAGCCCCGCCGTAGGTTACCCCCTCTACCCGTTTCCAGGTATCATACCCGAACTCTCCTTTCTGCGGTACGGTATGAAAGATCCACCTGAAGGCCCCGGTTTCGGTGTCGTAGGCCCGGATGTCGCCTGGGGTCGAGTCTTCGCCTTCGGGCACCCGCGAGCCGACAATCAGGAAGTTTTTGTATACGATTCCCGGCGTGGTAACCTCAATGTCTGCCTTGGCCGGATCAACCGGGAGATTCTTCCGTAAATCGATAAAGCCCTTCTCCCCGAACGACTCGATCAGCGCCCCGGTTCCGGCATCCAGCGCATATACCCGGTCCTTCACGAAGGTAAAGATCCGCTGCTTTTTGCCGCCGGCGTCTTCCCAATACGTCACTCCCCGGCTACGCCCCCGGAACTCTTTCTTATCTGCACTATACCGGGCCGGGTCAAACACCCAAACCTGCTTACCTGTAACGGCGTTCAGGGCCACGGCATGAAGCCTGGGCGTGGTAAAATACAGCAGGCCGTTCACGATAATGGGATTGCTGTACATAGACGGCCCCTTGGGATCGCCGGTATGGTATTCCCAGACTTTCCGGAGCTGGTGTACATTGGTGGCATTGATCTGCGCCAGCTCGGCGTACTGATTGGCTTTTTTATCACCCCGGTAGATAGCCCAGTCGGTAAAGTTGTCGTACCTGTCTGTTTGCCGGCTTTTCGGAATTGAATCCCGTTCAAACGCCAACGTCGTAGGTGCCGGTGCCTGATGGGAAGATACGTACAGAACGGGAACAACCAAAACGAGGTACGCCAATGCTTTCATAAGTAATAGGCTGATTTGCAATAGGCCGGGTGCCGGCGGTTATCAGTACGTCCGGATAAATTCTTTCCAGTGCTGGGTAAGAACGGCATTTTTCAGGTCGCCGGTATACGCCAGCAATCGGTAGCGGATCACTTCCGTTTGGCCGGGCTCAATGCGCCAGTTGCCCAGGATCTGGACAGACGGCCCCACGCCCAGTTCATTATCCACCCGCCAGGGGGTAGGAAACGCCCGGTTATCCGGATGATCGAAGATGGCAATATGTGCCAGGTCATTTCGCCCTTCGACCTGTATACCCACATCCGTCCAGATGGCGCGTTGCCCCTCGGCCTGCTTATTCGTTTGCCCGACGGCATTGACCACCTCGCCATTGACGCCCGGCTGCCAGGGCATCCGGATAAACAGTCCGCCGACGTAGAATTTGCCCAGGTTGACGGTAGTTTTGGCGTTCCCGTTCCATTCCAGATCCAGCAGGTATTTACCGGCCTGCTCCTGCATAGACCAGTTCTGGGTTTCGGTCAGGATGGTATTGCCCTGCGCGTCGATCAGGTCGTACACGGTCTGCCAGTTGACGGCCTGCCCTTTTTTCCGAGTTACCGTTGCCGAAACGCGTCGCCAGTAATCGCCCTGCCAGTTCATAAAATAGTCGCGGCCGTTTACCTCTTTCAGCCCCCAGTACAGCCCGGTCTGGTGCAGATGGTGTTTCGGCCGGTATTCCGTGAGAACGCCTTTGCCGTCGGGGGCCACAATGGGGTGGATATACGGCCGGGTATCGGGCCGGGCGTGCTGGGTCAGAATCGGTTCTTTTTCACCCGTGCGGTATACCGAAATCGTACCGGCCTGCTCATCGTGCGCTATCCGCAACTCGGTTTTGCCGATGCCCGGCTTTTCGGTGCCACAGGCGGCTGACGGCAGCAGGGCGCACCCCGCCAGCAGGGCGATAAACAGGTAGCGGGTAACCAGGCGAAGCGTGTTTTTATGCATTACAGGCCAGAGGGAAACGTACACAGCACTCTCAGTACTGGACATTAGATACTAGACATTGGACACGGTCCGCCGTTGAGGCTATACGTCTCTACGGTAATGTATTGTGTCTAACGTCCAAAGTCTAAAATCTAATGTCTAATACTGTGCTCAGTACTATAAGGACCAAACCGGGCGGTTCTAACGTTCCCGTACCGCGATTCGTTGCCTTGCCGGAGGGCCTGAATATATTCCTGCATCAAGGCTGTTTCATACGAAGCTGAATTTTGTATGTTTGTGTACGTAGGGCCAGCTCCGGTCTGGCGCGATTATGCCCGACGCTCCTTCCGTAGGAATCGCATTTGAGACCGATCGTATCCGTAGCTTAGTTGAACAGACCTTGAAGAACATACAGCTCTCCAAACAGCTTGTTGCCCTTATCTGCGTGGCGCTGGCACTGGCCACTTTCTTCCTGAATCCGCTGGGGATAAAGCCCGAAGCCGCCAAAGTGATTGCCATTGCGGTGCTCATGATCGGCCTTTGGGTTACCGAAGCCATGCCCATGCCGGCGGTGGCGCTGCTGCCGCTGGTGCTGTTTCCGCTGGTTGGGGTAGCCCCTATCGATGTCACGGCTTCGTCGTACGCCAATCCGGTAGTTTTTCTTTTCATGGGCGGCTTTATGCTGGGCCTGGCCATTGAGAAATGGAACCTGCACCGCCGGATCGCGCTGAACATTGTGCGGGCAACCGGCACCAGTGGCGACCGCATTATTCTGGGCTTTATTATTGCCACGGGCCTCATCAGTATGTGGCTCAGCAATACCGCCACCACCATGATGATGTTTCCGATTGCGCTGTCGGTGGTGAAGGTGATCGGAGAGAACCATTCGAATAAACAGGGGGTGAGCCACTTTGCCATGTCTATCATGATCGCCATAGCCCTGGCTTCCAATTTTGGCGGCATCGCTACGCTGATTGGTACCCCGCCCAACGTAGCTTATGCCGGGTTCATCAATAAAAAATACGGCACCACTATTCCGTTTGCCGACTGGTTTCTGGTCTGTGCGCCCCTGTCAGGTTTACTGCTGTACTTCTTGTATCTGGTGATGGTGAAATGGCTGTATCCGAACGGGATGAAGAGCGACGAAACCACCCAGGGCGTTATCAACCGGGAGATTACGGCACTGGGGGCCTATACCACACCCGAAAAACGGGTGTTTGCGGTTTTTCTCTGCACGGCAACCCTGTGGATGACCAAAGATCTGGTGAACCGGCTGGGCCTGGTGAAGCTGGACGACAACATGATTGCCATTCTGGCCGGCACCAGTTTATTCATTATCCCCAGCGGCCAGGCCGATAAGCCCCTGCTGGACTGGGCCGACACCAAAAACATGGCCTGGGGTATTTTGCTGCTGTTTGGGGGCGGCATTGCCCTGGCCGGGGCGCTGGAAAAAGCCGGCCTGATCGAGCAACTGGGCCAGTGGTTTGCCGGCTTCGGCCTCAACCCACTGCTGCTGATCTTTCTGGTAACGCTGGTATCGCTGTTTATTTCAGAGGTGATGAGCAATGTAGCGCAGGTGATTGTGTTTGCTCCGGTGGTGACGGGTCTGGCCGAAGCCATGCACATGAATCCCTTACTCCTCGGTATACCCATGACGCTGGCGGCCTCCTGCGCCAGCATGTTACCCATGGGCACCCCGCCCAACGCCATTGCGTTTTCCAGCGGCTACATCAAGCTCAAAGACATGACCCGCGTGGGCTTTGTCATGAACATTATCTCCGTCATCCTGATTACCCTCTTCTGCTGGCTGCTGCTGCCGGTAGTGTTTGAGTGAGGTATAGTTTCAGATACGAATCGGCAAAATCGTTTTGCAGCGTTATTCGCTTAATCATGCTTTCGGAATGCGGAAATGCTTTTGCTTGATGGCTTTCGGTTTCTCAACGAGGTGATGAATTACTCGTATCTGACACACTTCATTGAACATTTCCACCATATTCAATGCAACCTCAACAAAAAAGCCACTCACATTTTACTGTAAGTGGCTGATAATGAAAGCGGACCCGTAGGGATTCGAACCCCAAACCTCCTGATCCGTAGTCATACCCCACCCCCTTTTTGCTATTTATCGGCCTACTTTATTTTCTTATTAATAGCTCTGTAAATCAGATAGTTATCTGATACTCTTTTATCGGTCTTTATTGCTCTTATGCGTTGATTTTGTATATTCGCATTGCACATTGCATTGCACATACCGGCAATGTGCAATGCACAATGAACCATATAGAAGAAGCCAAACGCTACGTAGAAAACGCCCGTCAACTCCTGAGCGAGAAAGCGGGTAAAGAGGACGGAATCTATCAGGATACCAAGTATGTCAAGCTAGCCGGTCATGCCGCCTACACGGGCATACTGGTTGCGTTAGATGGTTTGTTCGGCAAGAAAGGCAAAGGCCGTAAAGATGTGGACTGGTATAAACAGCAGTTGGCCGGAGTTGACCGCAAGCAGTTAGGGCAATTTGTGGCGGCTTATGATACGCTTCACCTATCCATGTCCTACGATGGCAACCCAAGTGCCGACGTTGCCCAGGCCGGACTCAGGCAGGCAGAAAGCCTTATTAACTGGGTAGCCACCAAAGCCAACGCCTGATTATGCAACCCGCAACCGTTACCCTGTTTTACGATACGCGCCGGGTGTCCGGCAATTTATCGTTTATCCGGCTGTCGGTCTACCATGAGCGCCGGCAGCGGCTGTTTTCTACCGGCGAAAAGATAACGCCGGACGAATGGAAATTCCTGGAACGCACCAAAGGCGGCTTGCCTGGTACGGTCAAGGATGAGCAGCGCCGGCAGCTCTGGCAGCGGGTGTATGGCCAGTACCGGGACGGATCAGGCAAAAAGCAGGACGGCTACCTCAGGCGGGCTCAGGTCATTGTCGACCAGCTAGCCGACAAGTTCACCTTTGAAGGCTTTGCTGAGGCCCTGGCCGGCTATGGAAAGCAGCCCGAAAAGCCGGCCGAACAAACCGACCTATTGGCGGCTCTACTGGCTAAAGCGGCCAGCATGGACAGCGCCGGACGCATTGGTAACGCGCTTAACTACGAACTGGCTGCAAAGTCATTGCGCCGGTTTGTCGACTCGTTCTCTGATGAAGAGCGTAAGGAGTTTCTGAATATACCGATACCCCGCCGGACCAGCCAGCCGCGCCCCGCTGCTACTTTGCGCTACGAACACCTTACACCGGAGTTTCTGACCACCTATGAACAATGGATGCAACACTTTGGCAAACTGCCAAAGACCGAGAAAAAGCAGCCGACCGGAGCCACGCTGACCACCGTCGGCATTTACCTACGGCACGTTCGCTCTGTGGTCAATGATGCCATTGAAAACGGTTTGATGAGCCGCGATGCTTACCCGTTCGGCCGTACCAAGTACGTTATACCCGCCGGAGCCAATGTAAAGAAGGCGCTGCCTAAAGCCGACATTGACAAGATCAAAGCCTACGAGCCAACGCCGGGAACTACTGAGCAGCGGAGCCATGATTTATGGCTGTTCTCGTACTTCTGCAACGGAGCCAACATGACCGACATTTGCCGCTTGACCTGGAATCAGGTCGATTTGAAAGAGGGCAAGATTACCTTTATACGGCAAAAGACCGCCCGTAGTAAAAAGCAGAATCAAACGCCTATTGTGGCACACCTCAGGCCCGAAACGACCGCTATCATTCAGCGGTGGGGAACCGCCGACAAACGGCCGAATAGCTACGTTTTCCCGTTCCTCAGCGCCGATATGACTGAACGCCGAAAGAAGCTAACCGTTAAGCAGGTTGTCAAGCTGACCAACAAATGGATGAGCAAGATTGCCGAAACATTAGGCATTGAGGGAGACACCGACACCTATAGCGCCCGGCATAGTTTCGCCACCAGCCTGCTAAAGAGCAAAGCCCCGCTTGCCTTTATCTCCAAGTCGTTAGGTCATACTAACCTGAAAACTACGGAGAGTTACTTAGGCTCATTTGATGATGAGGAAGCTAAGGCTTTCTTGAGTGCCTTGTAAAACCTGTTATTGGTCATACCTTTTTTACCCCCGCTGGTACCCTGGAACAGTACCGGCTTAAACATCTGGAGCGATGGAATACCAAAAGAGATTAGCCGATATGAAGTCAGAGCCATACGAAAAACAGGTTGATGCCGCCTGGCACCATTTTCAGCAGTTTCAAAAACTGGATACCTTCTCCGAAAAGCTACAGTATTGGACAGAGCACATAGGTCATTACCCATTGGCCCCGCAGGTAATCATAATTGATCCTACTGTTTTTAAAGGCGGGCCAAATGGGAGTTTTCGTTTTGAACTAACCCCGAAAACCGTTGATGACCGGCGATTGCTTTACCGCGCTACGTTGGACTTTCACCGGATTGAATGTGCAGAGAAGGGCTTTGTAAAACTTTTCGATGGCCGTAAGGCAGGGCTAGAAATCAGACTGTCCACGGCAACGCGCCCGGTTGATCTACTACGCGCTGAACTGAAGAAAATCACACACGATATTGATAGCGGTATCGCAGGGCCAACGGCCGAAATTGGGGAATTACGCTACCATTGGGAGACAAACCACCCTTACGACTTTGCATTCCTTAATGAGTACCAACCACACGTAAAAGTCTGCAATCTAGCTGAAGATTGGGACATCGTAGAATATGAAGCACACCTGAAAGATTGGTTGGTAGCTTACGAAACCGGCAAACATCTGCAAATACCGTTACCCACTAGACAGATTACCGGCCCGCTGGAGCCGCCGGCATTGGCAGCCAGTGATGAGAATAGTGGTAAGAGAGATCAGCATATAAACACTGATGGACAAGTACAACTAAGTTTGCGCCAAATAGCTTATAAGTACCGCTACGAAGGCAAGGTAATCAATGAGCTTAAGAAAGAAGAGATAGCCCGAAATGCAGGATTCACAGGCAAGAAGAGCGGCAACAAACTTTTAGACCATTATAAAGGATTGGAAACTTCAGAACAACGCACCAGTTGCGGCCGAGATGCAGTGAAGGACATATTGAAAGTTATTCCTACGCTGACAGGCAGCGCTAAAGACACAGCAGAGGTAGACTTAAAAGCAGCAAAAATCAAAAAGTTATAAAATTGGTATCCGGGTATACCCGGATACTGCCTCTTCTCCTTATCACCTTCGTGTCAAACATCACAAGACACGATGGAAAACGTACCAATTACCCATGATGCCTTACCGGCCGCCGTTTACCTTCTCCGACAGGAGGTAAGCGAACTAAAACAATTACTGGCTAACACCTCAGCCAATCCGGCCAATCCTGATGCCGACGAACGCCCGCTATCGGTCAAAGAAGCCGCCGAATTTCTAGGTATTGCCCCTCAGACGGTTTATCAGAACATTGATAAGATCCCGCACCGGAAGCGGTTCGGCCGCTTGTTCTTCTTCAAATCTGAACTACTGGAATACCTCAACGCTGGAGAGGGCAAGGTAGCATGAGCAAGCCCCTAACCTTCATCGATGCCAACGGCATTCAGTTTTCCCACGCTGAAACCATAGAACTTTACAGCGTACTGTTTCGCCTGGCCTTTGAGCAGCCAACGCCGGATGACCGGCACTTCGCCAAATGCCTGCTTATCCGTGCGTACGAAACCTATCCAGAGTATGCCGATATTGGAGATCAGGTCCTAAAGGCCCAGGCCAAACCAGCGCCCCGCCCAAAGTTCGAATTTCGAGCCACCCACGGCAGCGGCTTCAAACGGAAAGGAGGCCGGCCGTGAAAACCCTGCCACTACCGATCAATCCCACGCCCGCCGGTCTGGAACGCTTTGCCGGTATTCAGGCTAAGCGCCTGGCTGAACTACAACCATTACCCACGTGGTCAGACAGCGACTTCCGGGAGATTCTGAATTGCTACAGCCGCTGGGATCCTGCCGACCGGCGTTGGCACTTGCCCGCTGATGCCCTTCGCATCCTGGCCAGTGACCCCCGCGTACCACCGGCTCAGGCCACCCGGCTCCGGCGGCAGCTTGCCGCGCTCGACCGGCAGCGAGCTCCGGATCAGACCCCCGTAACCCAAAAAGAAGAGGCCGCCCAATGAGCAACCGAAATTACCCACTGAACGACCCCCCTGGAGCGTTGGAACAGAGCGAAGATACGAAAACATCTGTTACCGTTCACATTGCCCCTGGTACCGACCTGAACGAAGTAGCCGCTACTGTCAACGAGGATTCAACCCAGCCTCAGCCGGTAAAAAAAGAATCGCAGCCTAAGCGGGGCGCTTCGAAGAAAAAGCCGGTTGACAACCTGAAAGAAAAGCTACTTGCAAAGCTTTTGGAGCGGGAACAGGTCCTTTGTGAAGCCGCTACAAAGCCCGTTGTATTTAGCCAGCCCATTATCAGCAGAGGGGATGTCGGTATTATTGGTCGTTCTACTCTAAACATCATTCAGGGTGCATACGGGTCGCATAAGTCCCGAATGGCTGAATTATTGGCCGCGCTGATGCTGACAACCAACAGCACCGATGATCCGCAATTCCTGGAGTTCAAACGGATAGCCCTGGAACGCTTTTGCGTCTGCTACATTGACACCGAACGAAATCAGGGAGAGGAATTGCCTTTTGCCATTCAGGGTATCAAAACCAGAGCCGGTTACAGCTTGGAGGATATACCCGCTGATTTTCGGGTTACATCTATAAAAAGTGTTGAGCGAAAGGATCGATTTGAAGCCATTGAAGCATTTATCAGCCACGTTCGAGAGCAAACCGCCTTACACCTCTTCTGCCTGATTGATGTCGTTACCGATGCCGTAGGGGACTTTAACGACGCTAAAGAATCTATGCGTTTGTATGACTTTATCGGCAACCTGTGCGACCACTACAACGCTACGTTCTTACTGGTTATTCACCAGAACCCAGGAACCGACAAAGCCAGAGGTCACACCGGAACCGAGGCCGCTAACAAAGCCAATACGGTTATGCAGATTGGTTTTGAGAAAGACACCAGCGGTAATGATACCGATATGATCAGGCTGAAGTTTTTGAAGCTACGGCGGGGCAAGCGTCCAGAACCCGTTTACCTGCAATACTCCGAAGAGGCAAAGGGCTTAGCCCTGGCAGATGCTGAACAGATAGCCGCTCAGGTCAACTACCGAAAGCACAAAGCCGATACCGAAGACGTTGCCGACCGCCTGATTAGCCTGCTATCCGAGGGAGCAATGCCAAAGGGCGAAGTATGGACCATCTTGGAGTCTGAGTTCAAAGCAAAGAACGCAACGATCCGAAACCGTCTGAAAGCGATAATGACTGACCCGCCGGAGATGTACGATGAGGAGGGCCGCGCCGTTCGATTAGCCGACTACAACCAGGGCAAGAACCAATTTTACCGCCTGGTCCCAATTGGGTGATTTTATCCTGCTAACTGCTAAGACCCCCTATAAGGCATTTAGCAGTTAGCACCATCAAAACAACCCTGCTAAAAACATCTTAGCACCATTGTTTAGCAGTTAGCAGCATGGAAAAAACAACCCTTTCGGCCAACCCTGTTAGATGTGCCATGAGCAGCCTATTAGATGTTGAGGTTTCCTGCTTTGCCGGGTATAACATAACCGACAATCCCAGGCCGGTCAAACTGCTTACCTGGCTTACCTCCGCTAAATATTGGCAACAGGTAGAGCAGATCAGGCAGATCAGCGACAAAGACCAGCGGGACGCACTCAAGGGGAAACTACCGGCTATTACTCCGAGTGGCTTGTTTGCCTACCGGGCCGAAAAAGACCTGATACGGCATTCCGGCTTTCTTCAATTTGATATCGACTGGAAAGAGAATAAGCACATTGGCAACTATGGCCAACTAAAGCAGCACATTTGTAACATTACCTGTGTGGTGTATTGCGGCCTGTCTGTATCCGGTACGGGCTATTGGGGTTTAGTTCGGATTGCACACCCTGAACGGCATAAACAGCACTTTAACGCTTTGCAAAAAGCATTTAGCAGGTTAAAGATCAACATTGATGATGCCCCTAGCAACGTGGCCAGCCTACGCGGTTACTCGTACGATCCGGAAGGGTATTTCAATGAGCAGGCCGTTATCTTCCATCAATACGATGAACCTAAACCAGCGCCCGTCCGAACGTTCACGTTTACACCTGATGCCGATCAGGAACGAGCAAGGGTCGAATACTGCATTGGTGAAATTATCAGCCGGAGCACCAACATTGCCCCCGGTTATGATGACTGGTTCCAAATTGGATGCAGCCTGGCTAAGGCGTTCGGAGAGTCCGGCCGGGAATACTTTCTACAGCTTAGCAGCGTCTACGAAGGAACGCAGCGGATCAGTCCTGACGCTCAATTCACGCACTGCCTGAAATGGGATTCAAGGGCTACGCTGGGTACTTTCTTTCACTACTGCCAGCAAGCCGGTATCAGCTATCAGGATACCTTACCGCTAACTGTACACTCCGCACCCATCAGCCGACCAGTAGCCAGCCGCTCAGCAGTGGAGGTACCCGACACCTACCCGGCTGAATGGGACCAGAAAGACCAGCCCTCAGCCCGTCATATTGCGATGGCAGCCAGTCAGACCCGATCCGGAGCGGGTTATACCGCTCTGCTAATATCAACTGAGCAGATAAACTATTTGCTAACTTGATAAACCGCCCGATTGACCAACAAGGAAAATGCCGATAAAGTGGGGCATTACAATTGATGTAGCACAAAAACCGACCGTAACACGATGGGACTGGAAATTAGAAACAGCCGACCCTATTATTACCGCAAGGTCCGAAGAGACGGTAAAAGCACCTCTGAGTATGTAGGCAGCGGCTTTGTTGCCGAATATGCCGCCGTAATGGATGAGGCAGACCAGGCCGAAAACCAAACCCGGCGGGAAAGGCTACAGCGGCAGCGAGAAGCCGACCGTAAAGCCGATCAGGAATTAATAAGCCTGGAGCGCACTTTAAAGGAGTTATTTACCACCGTAGCCTTAGCCAATGGCTATCACCAACCGAAACGACAATGGAGAAAAAAACGCAAGCGGTAAACACGCCGGTTCAGACTGATGAGCGAAAGGTTAGAGAACAGCTATCCGACCTGATGCGACGATGTGGCAATCCAGAAAAACCCGATCCTCAGGCCCGCGAAGAACTGAACCGACTAATCAGCAGAGAGGGTATGGCTAAGGAGGTAATGAAGCAGATGGATGGGCTATACGATATGGCCCTGAATCAGCGGATAAACCTTTACACCCAGGCTGATTTTATGAGAGAGATGCTGTTATTCAAGTGTATTCAGCTAAAGGAGGAACTAGGCTACCTGGCCGGTAATCCGCTGGAGCGCCTGGCTATCGAACAAATTGTTCTTTGCTGGCTGAATCTTCACCTGACAGAGCTAAGCTATAGCAATGCCCTTTCGCAGCCCCATGATATAGCCGTTGGAATCTACTGGGAGAAACGCGTAACCCTGGCCGGCAAACGCTATAGCCGTGCGTTGGGAACCCTGGCTAAAGTGCGTAACTTGAAGCTAACCCTTCAGGTCAACAACGCCCAGAACCAGATTATCAATAATGGCTAACCCTACCGGCCAGCCGTACCCCCTTCCAATCTTTGGCCTCCCAGCCGTACCGGGAATTTTGGCAAGCCCAGCCGCAACGGGCAAGAGCCGTACTGCAAACGCGGTACCGAAACCAAAACCCCAAAACAAGGTATGGCAACATCCAATCCGGTCCCCCATCGGGACCAAAAAGCCGCTTCTCAGCGGGACATCCTGATTACCTCAACTATTGTCAAGAAGGTAGCACCGGGCAAGTTCCGCTACTTCTTCTCCTTTCACAACCTATCCGATCAGCCGCTTGATACGGTGATCCGGATCAGAGTCTACCCGCGCTTTTTCCGGCTGCTTTGCCCCTGGTCAGCGTTCCGGCTAACCCTGGCAGCGGGCAGGTCCGGCTACGGGAGCGTAGATGCTGACCACCTGTATAAGAACCCGCGCTTTCAGTGGCAGACACCCACCAGCCGCGGCCGTGGCCGGATTGCGCCGGAGCGTGAAGACCTGACCCACTTCAGCCAATTGGCCGCTGAAACCGCAACGCAGGCACCCTCAGCAGCAGCACAGACACCCACCAACTAAACAGCACAGTACCCATGGACACGAACACGCAACAGCCCGAAGAAGATCAGGCCCTTTACCCGGTCATTCTTGACCCCCGAGCCACTACTCAGTTTGAAGCCGGAGGCCATATTTACCGGGTAGAAAAAAACGTAGAATTAAGCGTAGCCAGAGACAGGTATTTAGAGCGCTACAGCCTGCAAGCCGCTTTAGCCCGCAGCAGCAGCGCCATCCGGGAAGAGATCCGCAAAGCGTATGACCTCAACAACCAGAGCAAACCCGGTGACGTTGGCGTAGTGCTGCACAACCTCTTAGCCGCAACGGTCGATTTGGAAACCAACTTCAACCCCATTTACCTGATTTGCACCCTGTTCATTAACCGGGTCGATGAGGACCGCACCAGCTTCAGCAGCGAACTGGCCATGCAAAAGCTGGAGGATTGGTCCGCTATTAACCGTAGCTTTTTTTTTACCTCAGCGGTCGACTTTCTGACCGCTATTGGCGACGACTTCAGCAGAGCCACCCAGACCTTTTCAAGCCCGGCAGCAGCAAGCCCGGCAGCACCGAACGGCCCCGGCCAATCTCCATTGCCGCCCAGCTCGTAGAAGCCGACCGGCATTGGGCTAAGCTACTGAACACCCTGACTGAGGGCCGCGCCGTGGATATAGAAGCCCTGATGAGGATGGATAGCGTTGCCTTCTGGCACCACTACAAAGCCCACCAGGAACGCATTAAACAGGAACTAGCCGCTTACTCGCAGAAACGACCATAGCAACACCGTAACAAGCATGAGCACGATAGAAACCAAGTACGTCTTAGACATAGACGATGTAATCGACAAGCTAGGCCGGGTAACGGCCGGCGTTGGCGAAGTGAACAGCACCTTACTGAAGGCAGGCCGGCAACAGCCCTTTACCGAGTTCAACAGCAAAGCCACCGCCTTTAATCAGACCCTTGCTCAGCAGGTCAAAAGCTTGCAGGACAACAACGCCCGCCTGAACGCCATGAAAGCGGAGCTAGCCAGCGTAAAGGCTGAATACACCGACCTGGTTAAGCGGCAACAAGAGTTTATAGCCGCTGGCCAGTATCAGGAATTGCAGCAGCGGTTAAAGCAGGTAGAGGCCCGGCTGGCTGCTATAAACCGGGAGATGGGAGGTAGCAGCGAGGGCGTGAAGAAACTAGGCAAAGGTTCGTCGGAGCTGGGTACCATCTGGAGCCGGCTCAAACAAGCCGCTATAGCCGCGTTTGCCGTTGACCGGATCGTAGCAGTCGGTACAGCCATTGTGCAGACTACGGCCAAATTTGAGAAGTACGAAGCGGTCCTGACCAATGCCGTAGGCAGCCGGTCCGGAGCCGTCGACGGGTTACGCCTGATTGCCGAATATGCCGCCCAAACGCCCTACTCCGTTGATGAGCTAACGTCTTCCTTTATCAAGTTCGTAAACCGTGGCCTGGTACCCACTAAAGAGCAGCTTACGCAAATTGGCGATCTGGCAGCCTCCCAGGGTAAAAGCTTTGATCAACTTACAGAAGCGATACTAGACGCTCAGTCGGGAGAGTTTGAGCGGTTAAAGGAATTCGGCATTCGGGCCAGCAAGTCGGGTGATCAGGTATCGCTCAGCTTCAAAGGAGTAACCCAGACGGTGAAGGCCACCAGCGGAGCCATTACCGAGGCTATTCTAGGCTTTGGTAAGCTGAACGGGGTAGCCGGATCTACGGCCGCCATTAGCCAGACGCTAGAAGGTGCCATGTCCAACTTTGGCGATCAGGTCGACCGTTTGGCCGTATCCATCGGCAGCACCCGGTTAGGTGGAGCCTTTAAAGAACTGGTTAGCCTGGCTGGTCAACTGGTAGGGGTATTCACCGACCTTATCAGCGTTTCGCCCGCTGACACCCTACGGCAGCAGCAGGCCGAACTAAACGGCCTGGTCGGAGCATTGGTACTGGCTAACGATAACGAGGCCGTCCGGCTCAGTCTGATTCAGCAGCTTAGCCAGAAGTATCCCGAGTTCCTGGGCCAATTGGATGCTGAGGCAGCGGCCAACGATGTATTGGTCCAGCGCCTGGCAGCGGTCAACGCGCAATACGAAAAGAAAATCCGGATTGCGCTGGGACAGGAAAAGATTCAGAAGGTTCAGGACCAGCTAACGGCTTCCATCCGGCAACAGTCCGAAGCGCTTCGGATACTGGCCAGAGAATCCGGCAAAACCATTGTCGAGCTGGAGAAGCTAAGCCCGGCGCAGCGCCTGGCCCTGGCCCGGCAGGTAGCGGCCAAGCAAAGCCCTGTACAAGCCACCGGAGCGGGTGGAGGTCTGACCCTATCGACCGACCCCCGCGCCTTTCTGGATAAGACGCTGGAGAGCGCCCAGGCTAAGCAGGTAGCCTTACAAAAGGAGCTAAACAGCCTACTCGGAGAACAGGCCCAGCGGCAAGCGGACCTCACGAAAACCACCGTGGAAGGCTATCAGAAGGACATCGCCCAGATCCGGGAAAAGATCCGGCTCAAACAGATTGATAAGAAGCTGGGCGAGGAAGAGATCAAGCGCCTGGAAACCCAAATCCGGCAGGCCCAGGGATTAGCCGCCAACGTGGATAACACCCCCATTGGTGCAGGTAGTCCCCCGAAGAAAAAGACCGGCAAAACCGACGCGCAGAAAGCCTACGAGGCTGAACAGAATGAGCTACTGAAAGCGGGTGAAGACTACGTAAAGGCGTTCCTGGCCTTAGAGGAACAGTACGGCAAGAAACGACTGGAAACCCTCAGCAAAAATTCGGAGGAATACATCAAGGAGAAAGCCGCCTTAGACCTGAAGGAAATTCAGCTAGCCCGCGATACCTACGAACGGCAGTTGCAACTTGCCGCTTCCAATAAAACGGAAGTCCTGAACGGTAAACGCTTTCCAGTACCGAATACAGCCATAACCTTAGCGAATGCCGACCCGGAGCGGGCCAAACTCTTTGTCGATGCCAGCAAGGAAGTAGAGAAAAAGCGGGATGAGGATATCCGGCAGTTACGGCTTGACCACCGGATCAAAATGCTGGGACTGGAGCGCCGGTATGATGAGCTGGAGATAGCCGAAACGGAGAAAAAGTGGGATGAGCTGATTAAGCTGGAAAAAGAAGGCTCAGCCGAACAGCAGAAACTACGCAGGCTCAAACAAGCCGAACTAGACCGGATCACGCTGGGACAAGCCATTGATAAGAACCGGCAGGGTGAAGCGGCCGCCCTGGCTTTCATTGGTCAGCAACGCTTTGAAACGGACCTGAGAGCGGCTAACCCAAACATCGATGCAGCAGAGGTAGAACGGGCAAGGCAAGAGGCCATACTAGCCGTTCGCATTGAATACGGCGAAAAGCTGTTAGCGCTGCTAAAGGCGCAGGGAGAGGCCGAAAACGCCCTGATTATTGCGCAGACTCAGGAGGTAGTCGACGGCCTGAAAAAGGCCCAGGGGGAACTGAAGTCAAAGCCGCGCTACGAATCGATCTGGCAACTGTTGGGCGTAACCAACGGCATGAACGCTGAGCAGCTTAAAGCGTTCAAAGAAGGGCTTCAGCAAATCGGGCAAGCTATCAACGAAACTACCCAGGCCATTGTACAAGCCGCTGACGCCCGTATTCAGGCCCTAAACGGTGAAATATCCGCTAAAGAACAACAGGTTCAGCAGGAAGAACAGCGGGCCAAAGAAGGTGCTGCTAATAACCTGGCTATTCGGCGGGCTGAACTCGAGGATTTGAAGCGGCAGAAAGCAGAAGAGGAAGCCATCAAGCGCCGGTCCATGCAGGTACAGCAGTCGTTAGACCTGGCGTCGATGGTTAGTAACAACGCCCTGGCTGCAACGAACACGTATTTGGCTATTACCCAGGCAGCGGCTCAGGGAATCAAGCTGGGACCCATTGCGGGACCGATTGCCATTGCTGGGCTGGTTGCTTTAATATTCGGTACCATCCTAGCCGCCCGCGCCCGCATTAAGGCCATGCAGCAACTCAGAGAGGGTGGGCAAATCCGGTTTGGCCGTTCGCATGAGCAGGGAGGCCATAGGATAGAAGGAACGGATATTGAGGTAGAATCTGAAGAGTGGGTAGTTAACCGCCGGTCTTCCAAAAAGCACACTACACTGATAGAAGCTATTAACGATGATGATCCGGTAGCGATCCGGAACGCTGCTATCCGGTACGTGGAGCGGCCTTTCGTGGCCCGGCCTTTCGTGGCCCGGCCGGCCATCCCGCAGCGGCAGTTCCCGCAGGTGGTCATTCAGCAGATGGAAACCACCGCTCAACAGCAGGCCAGCCGGCAAGCGGACCTTGCCGAACTATCGGAGCTAAAGCAGGAAATGGCCCTGATGAACGAGCTGCTAGCGTCGATTAAGCAGGACGCGGCCGCTACCAGCCGCAACACCGCCCGGCGGGTAGTCAGCACAGGTGAAGGGACGCTGTACATTGAAGACGGTAGCCACCGGGAAACCAAAAAACTGAAGTAGAGCCATGGAACAAGCACTTAGAAGCGCCTGCCTGGCGTACTTGGAGGAAAAGTGGTCTTGCCCGCTCGACTGGTCGGATGACCCACAGCTAGCAAACAGCACCTACTTCTACCGGCCAACGGATGAGCAGGTATTGACGGAAACGGTACGGCTTATGGAACTGAATATGAAGAATAGCCTATGGCTGCACCAACAGCGTAAGGTTTGGGGCCGCCCGCCCGGAGACCCCCCCGTCTATCCGGAGCTTTACCACCAGGCCAAGGCGGAACTCGATAAGCTACCCCGAAAGCCACCGGCTATCTATTGCCCGCCGGGTCTGGATTATGGATTGAAGGAACGGCAGAATTAGAGAAAGGAAAACCGGCTGATGAGGCCGGTTTTTTTTGTTGGCCCGCTTATTTTCGGATGGCAAGTAATTAGTAGTAAAACACTACTAGCCAACAGAGTCCACCGGCTTAGCTTGCATGGGTTTCAAATAGTTACGAAACGTAACCACCCAACACAGAATGCTAGCTTAGCTTGCAGAGGCAGGCAAATAGTATCGATGCAGTACTAACCGCCCGGAGAAGCTAGCTTAGCTTGCAGCTACAAAAACCAACATTGTCAATGTTTTTCACCGAAACCACTATCTAATTTTCAAAATCAAATTAAACCAGTAAACAACTATGAAAAAAGCTGAAATGCAGATTCTAAAGGCTCTAAAAGAGTTCACTTCGCTAACCTTTGCGAAAATGTCAGAGAAAACCGGCCTGCACCGGATTGTTTGTGAAAAACGTTGCAAGGAAGGGCCACTGAGACAATACCTGACGATTAAGCCTTACGCAACCAGAGGAGACACGGACTCAGTAGTATGCCTTAATCCTGAAGGCGAAAAGTTTGCGGTGGAGTTAGGTCTTTAACTCATATAGCCAACACTATTTCGAAGGGTGTCCGGTATGGTGGACACCCTTTTTGTTGACCTGATATTAGGATTCATGAGGTTAGCTCAAAGGAGGGGGTACAAAATACCCGCCCCTCAGCGGAAAAGCGTCGGTTCACAGTGGACGGAATTACCCCCGCCAACGAGCACGTTTCAAGCGGCCAAAATGTTATACCTTTGAAGGAGGCTTACCCGGTTATGACAGGCAAAGAACTATTTCTGAATTACTTGGATCAGAACCAAACGCCTGATCAACGTCAGTACGCCCAAACGCTGATGACGGCTCGTTATACGGTGGGCGATGAGCGGCTATTTGCTGCTTTGGAAGAGGCCGAATCAAAGGGATTGGTAATCGGGCTAACCAACCCTGTCAATGAGGGTTATTACAGTCCGGACGGTATCAAACTGGTCCCTAAATTCTCTGAGTTATCGCTATGGCTTACACACCCCGCCCGAATCCCTACATGACCAAAGACGGTGACTTCCTGCCTGGCAAGAAGGCGGAAGCCTACGCCTTTGCTCAGGAGGAACAGCGACGCTGGTTAGACTCGCTTCCGGAAGCCGAACGCAAAGACGCTGAAGCGAAAATGCGTAATTTTCACAATCACCAGAACATTGCCGTGTAGGTACCGGCCGCCGGTAATCAGACCTAATGCCGCCCTGCTACCCTGCCACCAGAAGCCCAAAAACAATGGTGCTAACTGCTAAAACCCATATAGGGCCGCTTAGCAGTTAGCAGGATGAATTAGCGTCGGAACTGTAGTAACTTACTTCTGATGAAACAGATTTTTCTTTCGTGGATAAGTGCCTTAATCGAGCTATTCAGGTTGTATCCGGAAGAGCCGATGCCGACTGATTACAGGCCGATGGACGAATACGAGCTGACCCATTTTCGGCAGCGGTATCCGGCTTGCCTGGCTTGCCGGCATTACACCAAACGGGGCCAAAAGCATACCTGCCTTGCTTACCCGATAGCCATACCTGAAAAATTTCTACAGATTCAGAGTCCTATCCACGTTGATGTGGAGCCGGATCAGCAAGGGAACTCTGTATTTGAAGCTAAGGACGTGGAAGTCATCACGCCCGGCCTTCCATCAATGTCTGCCTGTAGCGGATGCAAACACCGGGCCGCTACCGGGCCCGGCTGCAAAGCTTATCCCAGACGCATTCCGTCCCGCTGGCTGTTTACCACCCGAATGCACACCACCGTACAAGTTGACCAGGTAGGAAACTATGTGTTTGAGCCGGAAGAGGAATAAATACTTTGGATATATCCACAGATTAGCGAAACGTTCCTATCTTTGGGAAAAGCACCAGAGCAGCACTATGTCAGAAACAGCAAAGCGGGTCGGTGAAGCCATCCGAAAAGCCAGAAAAGAGAAAGGGTTAACCCAGAAGGAAGTAGGCCGGCGGCTGGGTATTACCGAGTCCACGTTTAACGGCTACGAAAGCGGCCGGCAAAACCTGACCATTGACACGCTGCAAAAGATAGCAGACGCGCTGGGAGTCAGCTTAACCGTAATTCTGGAATAGGCTATTTTTTTGTCTCAATACTTAGGATATATCCGAAGTTTATGTAATTTAGCAGAGCAATTTAGCAACCCAATAAAAAACCCGCGCTGGAGCCTAGGAAACTGACAGAGCGGGCTATGTTTCACCTTAAACTGATTCGTTAAAAATGAACACAGAGCAAAAGTACGCACAAGCGGGAGCCGTGGCAAGTACGCCCAACGAACCGGCCATTGGTTCGCTGCAATGGCACGAAAAAGAGCTTGATTTTCTGCTGAGTAATTTCTTTTCTGAGCGCCGGGCTAGCAACGTCATTGGGGATATTAACGCGCTGTTTTACGAGTGGATTGAGCATGAGTCTAAAAAGGCCAGCGACAACCAGCGCCGTGATATTTCCTTTGGCATTCTACGGCTGCAAACATTCATTGTTGAGCTTCAGGAGAAATACCAGATTGTTAAACATTTTCGCAGCCTGGAGAACTCCAGCGCCGGGAAAGGAGGTGAGGTATGCTAATTAAACTGCATGTATGAACAAGTCCCTATCCGGATGGGGTAGGCTCTCAGGCCGATGATTTAATTTGGTCGCTGGTCGCTTACCGAATAAGGCAGACCAGTAGAACCGGCTCACAAGGCCGGTTTTTTGTTGGTGTGCATACGAGTTCCCAAAACGCATTGCACATTGCATTGCACACGCATGAAAAAAGCCACTCACATTTTACTGTAAGTGGCTGATAATGAAAGCGGACCCGTAGGGATTCGAACCCCAAACCTCCTGATCCGTAGTCAGGTGCTCTATCCAATTGAGCTACGGGTCCGGGACACGCTGTTCGTAACACACATGGCGTGTTCCCGTGTTGGGACTGCAAAAGTAGTAAATTGTGCGAAAAACGCAAAAGCCAGATTAGAAAAAATTTGCCTATTTCCCCTTAAAAACCGCCTTCCGCTTTGATAGAAAGGCCATTATGCCTTCGGCGGCATCGTTCGAACGACCCAACACGTCCTGATAGCCGGCCTCTTCTTCCAACATATGATCCAGGTCGGAATACAGGGATTGATTCAGTACTTCTTTCATGGAGCCAATCGCCAGGGTAGGGGCGGAGGCATAATACGCTACCGCTTCGGTTACGGCCTGGTCCAGTTCGGCGGCCGGTACAGCCCGGCTCACCAGGCCCAGCGCTGCGGCCTCTTTGCCGTATACGCGCCGACCGGTGCTGCATAGCTCAAAGGCCTTGAGCGGCCCCACCAGCCGGGGCAGAAAGAACGTCGAGCCGGCATCGGGCATCAGACCGATGTTGATGAAGATCTGGCTGAGGTAGGCTTCTTCGGCCGCGATAATCACGTCGCAGGCCAGGGCCAGGGAGCAACCGGCACCGGCGGCTACCCCGTTTACCCGCGCAATTACCGGCTTCGGCAGGCTGCGGATAGCTTTAATCATCGGGTTGTAACCTGTCCGCAGCGATTCGCCGAGCGACAGACTGCCGCTGTCCTGTAGTTGGTTAACGCCTTCTTTGAGGTCGGCACCGGAGCAGAAGGCTTTGTCGCCCGCGCCGGTCAGTACCACCACGCGCACCGTTTCGTCGTCACCGGCAGCTTTTATGGCCAGACCTATTTCGCGGATCAGTTCAGGGCTGAGGGCGTTATAGACCTCCGGCCGGTTTAGCGTAATGGTGCAGACAGGGCCGTTTAGTTCGTAGAGGAGGTGGTTGAAGTGCATGGGGGTTTGAAGTTTGAGGTTTGTAGTCTGTAGTCTGTAGTCTGTAGTTTGAAGTTTGTTGAAATCGGTGGCATCTCCAAACTTTAAACCTCAAACCTTAAACTTCAAACCTCAAACCATTTTACACCAGCCAAACCACCGTCACCAGGCTCACCGTCAGCCCCAGCGCTAAGCCGGTCCCGATCTGGGCGGGGGTGTGGGCGTTGAGGTGCAGGCGGGCGCTGGCGACCAGACCGGCCAGAATGGTCAGGGCTACGAGAGAAAGGAACAGGTCGGTTGCGCTGAATTTGAGCATAATGCCCAGCAGCGCACCCAGCGACCCACCGATGCCGACGCTGTGGGCGCTGATCTTCCAGAACAGGCTGATGAGGCCCACCAGCAGAATGGATACCGTAATGCTGCCGAGGATAATGGCCACTTCGGGTGCCGTTTCGGAGACAAGCTGCATCCGGAAGGCAAACAGAAACGTCAGGAACGTATAGATCAGTCCGGTAATCAGGTAGGGGAGCCGCCGTTCGCTGCGGTCGTCCATGTGCAGACTGCTGAGCAGCCCCTGCCGGTAGAGGTAATAGATCAGCAGCGCCGGCACGCCAAACGTACCGATGGCAATCAGCAGCAGCAGACTCAGTCGCGCCCGTTCCGAGAACGCATCCAGCCCAATTACCCCCGGCACCTGAAACAGCAGGATACCAAACAGCAGCGTGGGCATGAGCAACGGGTGAAACAGGGCAGACAGGACGCGGGCAAGTGAGGTAGTCAACTTAGTCAATAGTGGTTAGTCGATAGTCGATAGGGTGCAAAGATATAACTCTTGCAGACTACTAGCGACTATTGACTATCGACTATTGACTATCCACTATAACTGCTTCCGCAACCTTGCCACGGGGATATTCATCTGCTCGCGGTATTTGGCGACGGTCCGGCGGGCGATGTTGTAACCCCGGTCGTTGAGCATCTTTTCGAGCTTGTCGTCGGAGAGTGGGTTCATCTTGGGCTCATTGTCGATGAACTCTTTCAGAATGTTTTTCACCTCACGGCTGCTGACGTCCTCGCCTGAGTCGGTAGAGATACCTTCGGAGAAAAAGTATTTGAGCGGATAAATGCCAAATTCGGTCTGGATGGACTTGCTGTTGGCCACCCGCGAGACCGTCGATACGTCCATCTCGATCATGGTGGCGATGTCTTTCAGGATCATCGGCCGGAGCTTCGATTCATCGCCGGTCAGGAAGAAATCGTACTGAAACTCCACAATGGCGTTCATGGTCCGGAGCAGGGTCTGCTGGCGCTGCTTGATGGCGTCGATAAACCACTTGGCCGCGTCGAGTTTCTGCTTCACAAACGTGACCGTCTCCTTCAGCGATTTGTTGTTCTTGCTGCTCTTGTCGTAGGTATCCAGCATCTCGGCAAAGGAGCGGCTGATGCGGAGTTCCGGCGCATTTTTGGCGTTCAGCGTCAGTTCCAGCTTGCCGTTGTTGTTGGTCAGGATAAAATCAGGCAGCAGGTACTGAATGCCCCCTTCTTCGTTCTCGACCGAACCCGGTTTGGGGTTCAGCTTGGTGATGATATGAATGACTTCTTTCAGGTCTTCCTCGCTGATGTTCAGCCGCTTTTCGATTTTCTCGTAGTGCTTTTTCGAGAATTCATCAAAGAACTCGTCGATGATCCGGATAGCCAGGTGCACATACGGATCAGTCTGGTCTTTGCGCTGGAGTTGCAGAATCAGGCATTCCTGTAGCGTCCGGGCGGCAATACCGGGTGGGTCAAACGTCTGAATCTTTTTCAGCACCTCCTCCAGTTCATCCACATCCGTAAAAATATTCTGCGAAAAGGCCAGGTCATTGACAATCGCCTGGAGCGACCGGCGGATATAGCCGTCGCTTTCGATACTGCCGATGAGTTGCAGCCCAATGGCTTCCTGCTGTTCGTCCAGTTGCAGATAGCCGAACTGCTGCATCAGCGAGTCGATCAGGCTGGAGCGGGTAGCAATGGGTACATCGCGGTCTTCTTCGCCATAGTTGCCATCACCCTGCATTTTGTAGCCGCCGTATTCGTCGTCGTTCAGGTAGCCGTCGATGTCGAGCTCGTTGTTGCGTTCGTCATAGTCGTTCTCGTAGTCATCAGCAAACGGATCCTCCTCGGTGGGGGTATCATACTCCTCCGCGCCTTCTTCCAGGGCCGGGTTAATCTCCAGTTCTTCTTCGATGCGGCTGTCCAGCTCGGCGGTCGGAATCTGTAGCAGCTTGATAAACTGGATCTGCTGCGGAGATAGCTTCTGCTGTAGCGTCTGATTCAGGCTAAGCCTCTGCATGGTGAATGGTTATTAGGGTAGTGTACTAAAACGTTGAGTGAATGCGTAAGCGACCAGGGGTGCTCACAATTATCAGACCAATTTTATTAAATTTTTGTTTGACTCGCTAATAATATTTGTGTGAATAATTTCTAAGCCCTTGTTTTACAGTCAAAAATTTTAGCGAATTGCCGCTCCCTGCATGATTAACAAGCTGTATGATACCTCGCTGAGTCTGCTGACCGATCTGTACCAACTGACAATGGCGTATGGGTATTACCAATCGCAAACGGCTGAGAAAGAGGCCGTTTTTAACCTGTACTTCCGCAAACACCCGTTCAGCAGCGGCTTTACCGTAGCCTGCGGCCTCAATTACGTGATCGGTTACCTCCGTGAATATGGGCTCTCAAAAAAAGATATCCGCTACCTGAGAACGCTGACCGGCAACGACGGCAAACCGCTTTTCGACGCCGATTTTCTCCGCTACCTGGCGCAACTGGAGTTTACCTGTGATATCGATGCCATACCCGAAGGCACGGTGGTGTTTCCCAATGAGCCGCTGCTACGCATACGTGGCCCTATTCTGCAATGCCAGTTGCTGGAAACGCCCCTGCTGAATATGGTCAACTTTCAGTCGCTGATTGCCACCAAAGCCGCCCGGCTCCGGCTGGCGGCTAAAGACGATACTATCCTGGAGTTTGGACTTCGTCGGGCGCAGGGGGTCGACGGCGGCATGACGGCCAGCCGGGCGGCTTATATCGGCGGCTGCGATGCCACCTCCAACGTACTGGCCGGGAAGCTGTACGGCATTCCGGTAAAAGGCACCCACGCCCATAGCTGGGTGATGTCGTTCCCGGACGAACTGACTTCCTTTGAAACGTATGCCAGGGTGCTGCCCAACAACGTGACGTTTCTGGTTGATACCTACGATACGCTGGAGGGGGTGCGCAACGCCATCCGCGTTGGCCATACACTGCGGGAGCGGGGCCATACCCTGGCCGGCATCCGGCTCGATTCCGGTGACCTGGCTTACCTGAGCATTGAAGCCCGCAAGCTGCTGGACGAAGCCGGTTTTCCCAACACCGGCATTGTGGCCAGTAACGACCTGGACGAGCACATCATCACCAGTCTGAAAGAGCAGGGGGCACAGATCAACATCTGGGGTGTGGGCACCAAACTCGTTACCGCTTACGACCAGCCGGCCCTGGGTGGGGTTTATAAGCTGGCCGCCATTCGGGAGAAAAATGGGGAACAGACTCGCTGGGAATACAAGATGAAGCTGTCGGAGCAGGCCGTTAAAACCTCCACGCCCGGTATTCAGCAGGTCCGGCGGTACCTGGACGAACGGGGTAATTTCGTCTCCGATATGATCTACGACGAAGAGCTGCAACTTACCGATGCCGCCACGATGATTGATCCGCTGGATTTCACCAGGCGCCGGAAGTTTGACGCCGGGCAACCCTACGAAGATCTGCTGGTACCCATCTTCCGCCAGGGTAAACTGGTCTACCAGCAGCCCGACATTCACCAGGTGCGGGCACGGGTGCAGCAGCAACTCGCCGGCTTACACCCAGGCGTTAAGCGGTTTGTCAATCCCCATACCTATCCCGTCGGTCTGGAGCGACAACTGCACGAACTCAAAACGGCCCTGATTCTGAAGCTACGGGGGCAGGGGTAAGGTGGCAGGGGATGGCAGGGGTAGCATGGGATTGCAGGGGTGCTCTTGCTCTTTTACCCTGCTACTCCCAGCTACTCCCTGCCACCCCTGCTCTTATTCCGCCCGCAATGATTTCACCGGATTGGTCAGGGCTGCCTTTACGCTCTGGAAAGAGACGGTGACAAGCGCAATGCCCACCGCCAGCAGACCGGCCAGGGCGAACATCCACCACTCAATGTTGACCTTATAGGCAAAATCCTGCAGCCAGCGGTTCATGGCGTACCAGGCGATGGGGGTGGCGATGAAGAAGGCGATGAGGACTAGTTTGAGGAAGTCGCGGCTGAGCATTGAGACAAGGCCCGGTACAGAGGCTCCCAGGACTTTACGGATGCCGATTTCTTTGGTGCGTCGCTGGGCGGTGAAGGTAGCTAAGCCGAACAGACCCAGACAGGCGATGAAAATGGCCAGGCCCGCCGATACCAGGAAGAGCTGCCCCCGGCGCTGGTCCGATTCGTACCGCCGGGCGTAGTTCTGATCGAGAAAATACGTCTCGCAGATATTGGCGGGGTCAAATTCCTTAAATGTCCGTTCGATGTACGCGAGCGTCTCCGGCAGGTTGTCGGGAGTGAGCCGTACCAGAAGATTATCGGAGTCGGCCTTACGAATCGGCGTCAGAATGACGGGCTCGATGGGCCGGTGCAGGGAGGCCACGTGAAAATCGGCCACGACACCTACCACCTCCACCGGTTCCGGTAGTGCCGACTTTTCGTCGGCGGGCAGGAACCAGACTTTTCGGCCGATAGGGTTTTGCCAGCCGGCTTTGCGCACCAGCGTTTCATTGACGATTACCGACCGCAGTGAATCGGCCCCAAACGCCGGGCTGAAACCGCGACCGGCCTTTAGCCGGAGCTGCATGGTCGACAGGTAGTCGGTGTCGACGCCCAGCATGTGGGTCATATCGGTACGGGACGCCCGCTGGTTGTTCTTTTCCAGAAACACTCCACCCAGGCCGAGATCGTCTTTGCCTAAGGGGTTGGTGGTAGCAGTCGCCTGGAGAATAGCGGGGTTGCGCAGCAGTTGCGTTTTAAAAGCCGCCATGCGGTGGCGCATGGCGTAATCGGGCACCCGAATGCCCACCACCGGCGCGTTGGTGAAACCCAGGCTTTTGGTAGAAACATACCGCATCTGGGCGTACACCACCAGCGTGGCGGCAATCAGTGCAATGGATACGGTAAACTGCGTCACCACCAGCGCTTTGCGGAGGGTGCCCTGGCCGACAGCCGTGAAACGCGATTTGAGCACCCGCACCGGGGCAAAGCCCGATAGCACAAACGCCGGGTACAGTCCGCTCAGCAATCCGGTGAGCAGGGTGAGGCCAATCAGCCCGCCCGTCAGCAGCGTATTTCCGTCTATTATACCCTGGAGCGATTTACCCGTTAGCTGGTTGACAAACGGCAGCGCCAGCTCGACCAACTGTGCACACACCACCAGCGCCAAACCGGCCAGCAGCAGCGATTCGGTCAGGAACTGCGCCACCAACTGGCCACGCAGCGAGCCCACCACCTTCCGGATACCGATCTCTTTGGCCCGCATCGCCGATTGCGCCGTGGTCAGGTTGATATAGTTGATACCCGCCAGCAGCAGGATAATAGCCGCCACAACCCCAAACAGGTACAGATACCGTATATCGGCATTGGCCGACAGCTCGTTAACCAGGTGTGAGTGCAGGTGAATGGATGTCAGCGGTTGCAACTCCAGAAACGCCGTTACACCCATCATGTCCAGGTGTTTCTTGTAGAACGCCGGCATTTTGGCCTGCAATTGGGCCACATCGTAGTCGTTGGGAAGCAGCAGGTAGGTATACAATGAAAAGTTCTGCCACTCCTTCAGAAAAGCCGCATTCGTGTTGATAGCGCCCACGGCTCCAAACTGGAAATGCGATTGCATGGGCGGATCGGCCACTACGCCCGTAATGAGATAATCCGGACTATTCTGGATGTGAATGGTCTGGCCGTACGCTTTGGACGCATTCCCAAAAAGGTGTTCGGCTACCGAGCGGGTCAGTACCATTGAATTCGGGCTATCCAGCGCCCGCGCCGGGTCTCCCGCCAGAAACGGGTAGCTAAACAGCTCGAAAAAGCCCGAATCGGCGTATATCACCACGCTTTTGACCGGCTCACCAGTGGATTTGAGATATTCGCCCCCTTCGGTCAGGATGCGTACGGCTTGCTCTACCTCCGGAAAATCAGCTTTAAGGGCGGGCGCGTACGGGCCTGAGGTAGAGGCCGCGTCGATCTGGTTGCCTTCCCACCGGAAGTGATTCACCACCCGTACAATGCGGTCGGCGTTGGCGTGAAAGCGGTCGTAGCTCAGTTCATCGGCAATGAACAGGCCGATCAGCAGGCAGACAGTCAGCCCGACGGCCAGACCCAGCACGTTGATCAGGCTGAAGGTACGGTTCTTCCACAGGTTGCGAATGGCGATCTTGAGGTAATTTCTGAGCATAAAGGAGCGGGTTTACCAGCAGGTGTATGAGACCTGCCGCTGGGTGGATGCTCTCGGCGCAGCGGTTAGCCAGGCTGAGTCGACTCCATAGGATACCCAAAAGTAATGCCAGATGCGGATTGCCTTATTATTTCTTAGCTACGGGCGGTAAGCGCTAAGGCGTTGTCCATTTATGGACAGGGCGCGTTCGGTTGCGGACAGCTTACCCCTCCCCTTGAACTAAGAGGGGGGGGGCGGGGGTGGGGTATACCCTCACTTAAATTCCACCACACTATACGCCGATTGATTCGGCTTCCGCGTCTGAGTCCCAACCTTTGTCTGCACCCGGTCATCGTCGTGAATGACCATAAGCCGGCGGGGGGTAATGATGGTGAGGTCTTCGGCTTTGTGGTCAAACTTCAGGAAGGTGCCGGTGCGGTAATCGACAATGGGCCGCAGTTTGTTCGTGCCCAGATTGTCCCGGTCTACTGTCCAGAGGTAGGCGGCCAACTGCTCGCCGTTTTCATAGGAGGTCAGAACGTAAAACTGGTCGTATACCTTATCATATTCGATGCTGGAGAGGGCGAGTGGCTTCGGCAGGTTGGGATAAGACGCGGCCAGGTCAAAATCGGCCGCTACACTGAACGGCCCCGTCAGGCTAACCTGTCCGTTATCGATGCGGTACGGCACCGACAGCAATTTGATCTTGTACTGGAAGGCATCATATTTAGCCCCTTCTTCGCGGATGCCCAGATAGAGCCGGTCGTCGGTAGCGGCCAGGCCCTCGATCTTAAAATAGGGAGCCCCGTTGGGAAAGTCCGGTGAGGTCAGCAGCCGGGAAATCTGCTCCCGCAGGCTCACCGAGGTGGGGTCGTCGGGGGTGGCACCCAGGACCTTTACGTCGTCGCGGTTGTTGGTGTTCCAGTACAGAATGGTGCTGTAGCCGTTCCACTCTTTACTGTCCGGCTTGATGCGGTCGAAGGCCGTGGTCAGAAACGCATATCGGCCGTCGGGTGTCAGTGCAAAATCCTCGTATTTCTTACCGATCTTAAACGCTTCGCCGGTCAGGTAGTTGGGTTTCTGGCCGGGGCGGGTGAAATCGTCGTTGCGATAGCCCCAATAAAAGACGGATGCTTTTCCGCCCGGTACGTCTTTGTCGCTGGCCACCAGTATATCGTTGCCGTCGAAGAGAATGGCCGAGGCTTCGCACCAGACCGCCGGTCCGTCGGGCACTTCGTCAAAGCAATCGATAAAGCCTTCCTGCGTAATGGTGGCTAAGACCCGCCGGTCTACGCCGGACTTACTCACCTTTCGATCACTGTCGGTTGTAGAACCCTGAGCGGGCGTTTGGGCGGTCTTACACTCGGTGAGCGTTAGTAGCGAGAGTGTCAGCAGCAGAAGTGACCACGAATAGCGCATGGGACTGGATGGGTTTATCAGTAAGGCTGTGCTGCCAAAATTAGGAAGTAAATCTATTTTCAGCGCATTTTTGTTATTCCTGTATATCGTACGTAACACACTTGCATGAAACTTATCAACGTAGCGGCCGGAGTTCTTAATCAAATCCCTTTAGCCTGGGAACACAATCAGCAAAATATCATCAACGCCATCGACGAAGCCCGGAACCAGGGCGTCAGCCTGCTCTGCCTGCCCGAGCTTTGTATCTCCGGCTACGGTTGCGAAGACGCCTTCTTTTCGCAAAACACCATCGACCAGTCTATTGCCTCTTTGCTGGAGATTGTCAATCACACGCAGGACATCATTGTATCGGTGGGCTTACCCATCCGGCACAGCAACCGGACCTTCAACGTGGCCTGTCTGATCGCCAACAAGCGCATTCTGGGCTTTGTGGCCAAGCAGTACCTGGCCAACAACGGCATTCACTACGAGCACCGCTGGTTTCAACCCTGGGTGCTTAACCTGCGCGACGAAATTAAAGTAGGAGAGTTTAGCTACCCGCTCGGTGATCTGGTGTTTGAGGTATCGGGCATCCGCATCGGTTTCGAGATCTGCGAAGATGCCTGGATTGCCGGGCGGCCGGGCCGGTCGCTCTATGAGCGGGGTGTCGACATTATCCTGAACCCCAGCGCCAGCCATTTTTCGTTCTTTAAGTCGCAGGTGCGGGAGCGCTTTGTCATTGATGCGTCGCGCTCGTTTGGCGTCAGCTACGTGTACACCAATATGCTGGGTAATGAATCGGGCCGGGCTATTTTCGACGGTGACGCTATGGTGGCCAGCAACGGCGAACTGCTGGTATCCGGTGCCCGGCTGAGCTACGAAGATTTTGTGATTGTACCGGCCGTAATCGATGTAGAGGTAACGCGGCTGACGCAGGCGCAGAACCGCGTCAACCTGTCTCTGCTGATGCCCAACCTGCGCGTACCGGGCACCTTCGATTTTCCGGAGATCGGCCCGGTAATGCAGAAAGCCGAACTGGAACCCTGGGAGCGGGGTGGCGCTTTGAAAGAAGAGGAGTTTGCCCGCGCCGTAGCGCTCGGCCTGTTCGATTACCTGCGGAAGAGTCGTTCGCAGGGGTACGTGCTGTCGCTGAGCGGGGGTGCCGATTCGTCGTCCATTGCCGCCCTGGTGTTCCTGATGGTGAAGATGGCCGCCGAAAATATCGGGCTGGACGGTATTAAAAAGAAGCTGAGCTATATCAACGCCATTCAGGCTTGTCAGTCGCCCGAGGAGATGGTCGGCAAGCTGCTGACGGTTATCTACCAGGGCACCGAAAACAGCTCGCCCGATACGCTGCACTCGGCGCAGTCGCTGGCGGAGTCGATCGGGGCCACGTTTTACAACATCAACATCAATGGGCTGGTCGAGACGTATACCAAACTGATTGAAGATCAGATTGGCCGTCAGCTCAAATGGGAGACCGACGATCTGACGTTACAGAACATTCAGGCGCGGGTGCGGGCACCGGGTGTCTGGATGCTGGCCAACCTGAACAACGCCCTGCTGCTCTCGACCTCCAACCGTTCTGAAGCCGCCGTGGGCTACGCCACCATGGACGGCGATACGGCGGGCAGCATCTCGCCCATCACGGGCATCGACAAGCATTTTCTGCGCGGCTGGCTGCGCTGGCTCGAAACCGAAGGACTGAACGTCATTAACACGCCCACGCCCGACGAGCGCATTACCATTGCGGGCCTGCACGCCGTCAATAACCTGCAGCCCACCGCCGAATTGCGGCCGCTGGACCGCAACCAGACCGACGAAGACGACCTGATGCCGTACGAGGTGCTGAACGCCATAGAGCTGATCGGCATCCGCGACAAGCAGCCGCCGGTAGAAGTGCTGAAAGCGATGGAGGTCCGCTTCAAGGGTGTTTACGACCGGGAGAAGCTCTTGCTGTGGGTGGAGCGCTTTTTCCGGCTCTGGAGCCGCAACCAGTGGAAGCGCGAGCGCTACGCCCCCTCGTTCCACCTCGACGACCACAACCTGGACCCGCGTGGCTGGATGCGCTTCCCGATCCTGTCGGGCGGTTTTGAGAAAGAAATCCAGCAGATGAAAGACTACGCCAGCGGCTGGGACGGCAACCGGCGCAAGGGGAAGATTGGGTTTTAGCTTAATGCAACCCACTATTATTTGTAAATTAGCAGACTATGAGAACAATTAAGATCGAAGTGCAGGATGACCTGGTGCAGCGGCTCGGAGTAGCCGCTGTCCAAAAGCTGCTGGAGGAAGAATTAGCTTACCAGCGTTTTAAACTGCTGGAGGAGAGCATACAGGCATCTATGCAGGCAGCGGAAGGAGTGGATTGGGAGAAGGAGTTTGAGCACGCCCGGCAGGAAGCGTTTGACGAATACCAACGCCAGCACCGCACAAAATGACCTCTTATATACTGGATGCCAATATTCTGTTCAGCGGTATTCTAAGTCGTAAGCCAGTTTATAGGGCATTATTCTCTACATACGTTTTTTATATACCTGACTTTGCCCTTATTGAGCTGGAAAAGTACCGAGCACTTATCCGGAAGAAGGCCGGAACAGAGAGTGAGCAGCTAAAGGAGTTTATTCTATTTATCTTTTCGAGACTTATAGTGGTGCCTGCTTACATTGTTTCTGACGCAAACAAGGTTCATGCTGCGGAGTTGGTCAAAACTATTGACCCAAAAGACATTGCCTATGTAGCCCTGGTAGAAGAATTGAACGCCACATTACTCACCAGAGATCAGGTTTTGCACAACGGCCTTGTTGCCAGGGGGTACACGAAGGTTCAACTTTTCGAGAGCTTTATAGAAGAGCAAATTAAGTTAGGCCTGGTATGAAAACAATCCTCCTGGGCCTGCTTTTTGCCGCGCTGTGGGCGTCGGCAGCGGTGGCAACAAAGTTCGGTATACAATCGGCTGATCCGCTGGTGCTGGCCAATGTGCGGTTTTTGATCGCGGGTGGCCTGATGCTGTTCTACGCCCATGGCCTGCGGTCGAATCATAATGCCCGGCCCAAAGGCATCGAATGGCGGCAACTGACCATCTTTGCGCTGCTCAATACGACCATCTACCTGGGCACCTTTGTGCTGGCGATGGAGGAGGTGTCGGCGGGTATTGGTAGCCTGTCTACAGCAACCAATCCGCTATTTATTACGCTGCTGTCGGCTATATGGCTCCGGCGGCCCCTGCTATGGAATGAAGGCGCAGGGCTCCTGCTGGGACTGGCCGGCGTGGGCGTTGCCACGTATCCGCTGCTCGAAGACAGCCATGCCACCGTACAGGGGCTGCTAATTCTGCTCGTCGGCATGATTTCGGTATCGGCGGCAACGGTGTACTACGCCCGCATTACCTGGCGGTTGCCCAATCTCGTTATCAACGGCTGGCAGGTGATGCTCGGCGGGCTGTTGCTGCTGCCTATTACGCTGCTGGCGGGGGATATGGCCACTACGCACTACGATACCCGTTTCTGGGCTTCCGTGTTCTGGCTGATCGTTCCGGTATCCGTAGTGGCGTTACAGCTCTGGTTTTACCTGGTCCGGCTGGATGCGGTGCGGGCGTCGCTGTGGCTGTTTCTCTGTCCCATCTTCGGCTTTGCCTACTCCGCCTGGCTCATGGGCGAGCCCATTACGCTATACACCGTAGTCGGTACGGTACTGGTCATCGGCGGCCTGTACCTGGCAAGGAAATAATTTGGGATTTGGGATTTACTCGTCGCTCATTAGCAGCGCTTTTTAAATCCCAAATCCCAAATCCTCAATCCCAAATCCGTTCATATTTTCCGGATGATCAGTTCGACGCGCCGGTTCAGTCGGCGGGTTTCTTCGGTGTTGTTGCCGGCAACGGGGCGGGTGCCGCCGTAGCCACGGGTTTGGATGCGCCGGGCCGCAATGCCGTTTTTCACCAGAAACTGTTTGATTACATCGGCCCGTTGTTTCGATAGAGCCAGATTCTTGTCAAAATCACCCTGATTGTCGGTATGGCCGGCCAGTTCGATCTCCACCCTGGGGTTATCCCGCAGAAACGTCAGCAGGTTATCCAGTTCAGGCTGCGAGTCCGGCAGCAGGTCGGCAGTGCTTTGGGCAAACTGGATGGCCCGTAGTTCAGTAGTAACGTCTTTTTCTAGCCGTAGTGCCGTAGGCGCAGGTACGCTGGGTGCTTTGGCCGGGGGAGTACCCGTTGTAGTGGGTTGGTTGGTAGCTTTCCGAACTTCCGGTGCGGGTGTCGTTTTCGTGACCGCAGGCGTGTCGGCCGATGGCCGGGCAAGGGTGCGCCCGAGCATGATCAGTTTTCCGGTCAGATGGGTCGGAAAGGTCGAGGTAAACGCAAACGGCTCTTCTTTGGTATCGTAGCCGGGAGCCCGGGTGCTAATGATATAGGAGCGTTTCGGGTCCAGCCGGAAGCGAAAGCTGCCGTCGGTAATGGTCATGCTGGTAAAGGGCCTGGTTTGATCTGCATACCGGATGCTAACCACCGCGCCAATAAGCATCCGACGCGTTTCGGCGTCGACAACCGCTCCTTCAATCAGGGTTTCCTGGGCTGGTTCTACCGCTTGCCGGTCCGGCTGACCCAAACAGACAGAAGCCATAGGCAACGCCATATAGAGCAGACCGGCAAGTTGGATAAAAAAGAGTTTTATCATAACACAAAAGTAACGCCAAACAGGGGTAAAATTGTCCCCGTAGGCTCAAAAAAAGCCCTCAGGATACCCTTGAACAGGCTTAAAAAAATAGCACGTCATAGAGCATAAAAATGTTGCTTAATGAGTTGTTTTTCAGTATATTTAATAGCTTAAAACCGGGGCAGAAAATGAACGTATACCGGGGCAGATTTGTTGATAAAGTATGAGAGAGACAACCAATGTGGCGATGAATGCAATGGATTCCCAGGCACCATTCGGGGCAGGTCTGCCGATGGACGAAAATTGGCGTAAATCTATACCGGCACAGGTGTTCCTGAATCATTTTTTTGCGATGGATTTTCACATCCAGAACCTGGATGATCTGTTCGATGTAGTGAAGTTTCCGATTTACCAGCAGTTTGAGCCGTCGGTTACCGATGAGCAACGGAAAGCGCTGGAGAAGTTACTGCTCAATAGCTGGAGCGCCGAATATGCACTGCGGATTACGCCGGTTGTGAACGACGAACAATATTTACAAAGCTCGTTGCACTGGACCTTCCCGCAGGCATACTACAGCGCCCTGTTCAGTGCGCGGGCGTTTCTGACCGTGCAGGGTATCAACGTAAGTAACGAAGACCTGATCCGGAAGCGGATCGGCAACGCCGTAGTGCGCGGCTTTTACCCAGCCTCTGTGGGCTACTACGCCCTGGGGCCGCTGAACAATTACCGGCTGCACCGGCTGCCCATGGCCAAGCGTATGGACGATGGTGCGAAACCAGATCTGGCTTTGCCCTCACGGGAAGTTGCCGCCCAGCTGGAGCTGGCGCAGTTTCTGAAAACTACCCGTGACCAGCGGATTAAAGCATTGAAGGTGATTATGCAGAGCAACCCGAAAACGGCCCTGCGGAGTCAGCGAACGGGCGAGATTCTGCAAAAGTTCAGCACCGAGCAATACAAGCAACTGGCCCGTCAAATCGGCTATACCACGTATTTCGATATGCTGAGCCGGCTGCGGATTTCGTCGACTAACCGCGAGATCGAGCGGTTTGTCGATTCGGAGATTGATGTTAAATTATTCCACCAGAGCCTGGTTAATATCGTATCGCACATCAATGCCGTACACGAGATTTATATAGCCAAGGCGCTGGGTGTAGCGGGCTATAAGCAGCTTATTGCCAAACTGCCGTCGTATCTACAGGAAGGCTTTGTGCGCGAGCGGCTGCATCAACTGATTGAGCCTATGCTAAGTCGTAAAATGGCGGCTTAACTAACGAGATTGCCCACCGTAGGCCGAACGACATGTCGTTCGGCTTTTTTGTTGCTTGAAGACGAAAGCTGTATACTAATCGCTTGTGGCTGGTGCCGCTGATAATCAGCTAAAACCGTTTACTAAATGACAACCGAAATATTCATCCAATAGAAATTTGATTCCCTATAATTTTTGTAGGTTAGATGATACAAACCCTATAACCAATAATCAGTATGAAGCGAAAAATTGTACGAGTTGCCCTGGGCGTTGTTGGGGCGGTGGCCCTGCTGGTCCTCGGTGGTGTCGCCTACGTGAAATTGATGCTGCCGGATGTAGGCCCGGCTCCGGAGATGAAAATTCAGGCTGATGCCGCCCAGATTGAGCGCGGGAAATACCTGGCGCATCATGTAGCCCTCTGTATTGACTGTCATTCCGAACGCGACTATAACCGGTTGGGAGCTCCGCTGGTCGTTAATTCGTACGGAAGGGGTGGTGAGGCTTTTGGGCGGGACATGGGCTTTCCGGGTGATA
Source organism: Nibrella viscosa (assembly GCF_039541875.1). Lineage (NCBI taxonomy): Bacteria > Pseudomonadati > Bacteroidota > Cytophagia > Cytophagales > Spirosomataceae > Nibrella > Nibrella viscosa. The sequence goes on from NZ_BAABHB010000002.1 coordinate 397,915, forward strand.
TATATGCCCCTAATCTGACCCCGGCTCATCTGGGCAACTGGACCGATGGCGAGATTTACCGGGCCATTACCACCGGCGTCAGCAAAGACGGCAGAGCTTTGTTCCCGCTTATGCCCTATCAGCGGTTCGCGCAGATGGCCCCTGACGATATCAAAGCCATTATTGCCTATCTCCGTACGCTTCCTCCGATTCAGAACCAGGTAAAGGCTACCGAACTGGATTTTCCGGTCAATTTTATCGTGAATACCATACCGGCAAAAACTGAAGGAGGCAAGCGCCCCGATCCGGCTAATTCAGTTGAATACGGAAAGTATCTGGTCACGTTCGCCAGTTGTATCGAATGTCATACCCAGGCCGACGATCAGGGACAGCTGATTGCTGGTATGGAGTTTGCCGGAGGCCGTGAGTTTCCACTGCCAACGGGCACGGTACGCACGGCTAATATTACGCCCGCCAAAACGGGACTGGCGACCTGGACGAAAGGACAATTCATTCACAAATTTAAATCGCACGGCGATGGCTACGAAGCACCGGCTGTGAATGAGGGCGAGTTTAACACAATAATGCCCTGGACAATGTTTGCCGGGATGACTGAGCAGGATCTGGGCGCAATTTATGATTACCTGCGTACCCTCAAGCCCATCGAAAATAAAGTAGAGAAGTTTACCGCCCGGCCTACTCCTATGGCGAACCGGTGATTACGTTTAAGTAAAACGGAGAGGGGGGCAGAAACGGAAAATATTTTTGGCTGAACCCTTGAATAAGTGCCAGGAATTTGTTAGTATTCGGTAGAACAAACGAAGGTGTCAGACCGTATGCCAACAGCGAAAACCGACATGCTTGTGAGCCAATAAATTAAAAAAGCCGCCTGGTTGGGCGGCTTTTTTAGTTTATTTAAACTAGTGTTTTACTTTTAACCAGATCCGCTAATGTTTCAATCCAGATTGGGCTATCGTTCAGGCTTTCAACCAGTTGCCAATGTTTACCGCCGTTCTCTTCAAACAATTCTTTATACTCCTCGCCAACTTCAATGGTTGTTTCGAGGCAATCGGCAACAAAGGCGGGAGAGAAAGCCAGCACGCTTTTAATACCTTTCTGCGCTAAGTCTTTAATGGTGTCTTCCGTGTACGGCTTGATCCAGGGGTCATTACCGAGCCGCGACTGGAAGCAGGTGGTATACCTACCCTCGGGTATGCCCAGTTCACGCACCAGCCGGCGGGTGGTCTCGAAACACTGCGCCCGGTAGCAATACTGGTTCATGGCGTGCAGCGACGAGCAGCAGTCGCCCAGCCGGCACACCTCGCTGGTAACGTCGCCTTTGCGAATCTGGCGCTCGGGCAGGCCGTGGTAGCTGAAAATGAAATGCTCGTAATTGTACTCGGCCATGTATTTGCGGCCCAGTTGCACAAAGCCCTGGATAAACTTGGGATGGTCGAGAAAGCTGTTGACAAACTCGATGCGGGGAATGATCTGCCAATCCTTCACAACATCCATCACCTTCTGGTAAACCGAACCGGTGGTGGCGGAGGCATATTGCGGGAAGAAGGGGATGACAATGATGTCGGTCAGCCCCAGCCGCTGAAATTTCGCCAGCCCGGCGTCAATGCTGGGGCTTTGGTAGCGCATTGCCAGCTTCACCACGTAGCTGTCGCCGAGCGTTTTCTGCAACTCCCGCTCCACCACTTCGCCGTAGTATTTAAGCGGGGAGCCGTTTTCGGTCCAGACGGCTTTGTACACCTTTGCCGATTTGGGTGCCCGAAACGGCGCGATAATGCCGTTGACCAGCAGAAAGCGGGGAATAAACGGAATGTCGATGACGCGGCCGTCCATCAGAAACTCCCGCAGGTATTTACGAACGTCGGGCACCGACGGGCTGTCGGGTGTGCCGAGATTAACCAGCAAAACGCCGGTTTTGCCTAATTGGGTACGGGGTACGGTTGGTTGTTTTGAAACAGTTGTTTCCATACTCCGGAGAACAGTGTTTTTAACAAGTTTGTTGCATCACCTACTTCGCTTCCGGGTAGCGGCTCAGGTCGGTGCGGTCGAGAGAGGTAAAGACTTCGCCGGGGAGACCATTAAAGACGCGAATATCGGTGATCTCCCGCTCACCCCGCTTACCTGAGATCAGAATGTCGCCGTGCTTTTCGTAATGGGTCCAGGGGCTTACAAACTGTGGCTTCTCGTCGGTGTACTTAGGGAAGTAGGCGAACTGGGAAACCAGGTGGGTGTTTTTGTCGACCCAGACATGGTATTTGTTATCGGGGGTATTGCCGACGCCCTTAAAGGTCAGTTGCAGCAAATCGGCGTCGTTGCCGTCCTGTGTTTTGGCGTCGCCGAGGTATTTCAGCGTCACGCCGGAGTCTTTCAGCTTGAACGGCATCACCAGCCAGTACGAATCGTTGATCCATTGGCCTTTGCCCATTTTGACGTACTTCGCTACCGAGTCGGATTCGGTCAGTTCCTTGCCGTTGCGGAAAACCCGACCTTTGTCGGTGTTGATGTTCAGCAGAATCGTCTGGTCATTTTTCAGATTATCAACCCGTACGTTACCGGTCCATTTATCCCAGATCAGCCGGCGGTTACCGAAGAACGTCCAGGCAATCAGGTGGGTTTTATCCCAGTTGGCCCGCCCCCCCATAGCCTCCATCACCTGATCGGCAATTTGCACGGCTTTGGGGTCGGAGCCGGCCATGTCGAAGCCGTCGGCCGGCGGATTTGCATTTTTGCGGCTTTGGGAGCAGGCCGGTTGTACCAGAATGATGGCGAACAAACTACTGGCCATCAGCAAGCGGAGTAGAGACGTTTGCATAGAGTGATGAAACAAAAAAGATGTTTAGGCGCAAAATACACTATATTTCGGCATTGATATACGAATCAAGCCGGTACGTATAAAAAACTAAGCAAATAACCTTACTTTCCGGGTCGGCCGGTCAGCGTAAGTCGATGCTGCTATGACATTAACCCAACTGGAATACATCGTATCGGTGGATACTTACCGCCATTTTGCCACGGCGGCCGAGCATTGCCACGTTACCCAGCCGACGCTGAGCATGCAGATACAAAAGCTGGAAGATGAGTTAGGTATACTGATTTTTGACCGGTCTAAACAGCCGGTGGTGCCCACCGAGACCGGGCAGGTCATTCTGGCGCAGGCCCGCGAGGTGGTGCAGGCGGCCCGGCGCATCCCCGAACTGGTGAAGGAGTCGAAGAACGAGATCAGCGGAGAACTCCGGCTGGGCCTTATCCCAACGCTGGCTCCGTATCTGCTGCCGTATTTTATCCGCTCGTTTATCGGTAAATACCCGGCCGTAACCGTGCATGTGCACGAACTGCTGACCGATCAGGTGATCGATAAGCTAAAAAACGGGATGCTCGATGTCGGCATTGTGGTGACGCCCCTGCCGGATAGTGGCCTGCGGGAGTTTCCGCTGTTCTACGAACCGTTTATGCTCTACACCTCACCGGCGCATCCGCTGTACCAGCGCGACCGCGTTACCGCCGATGACCTGCTGACCGACGGCCTGTGGCTGCTGTCTGAAGGTCACTGCTTCCGCAACCAGGTGATGAACCTATGTGGGCAACCGTTACGCGGAGCCCAGCCCCTCCGCTACGAAACCGGCTCCCTCGAAACCCTCATGAAGATCATTGACAAGCAGGACGGCTTCACCCTGATTCCCTACCTCGCCACCCTCGATATGCCCACCGAGCGGCTGACTCGCGTAAAGCCATTTGTTGATCCGCAGCCGGTGCGGGAGGTAAGCCTGGTCACCCACCGCAGCTACCTCAAAAAAGGGTTGATCGATGCCTTGCAGCAGGAAGTCCTGGGGCATATGCCGGCAGAACTGAACCGGTGGGAAAAAGGGATGGTGGTGAGTTTGTAGTTCGGGGGTTTTGAGTTACGAATAGAAGAAATTGGCCTTTTTGTTGCTACCTTAGCTTTTTAGGTACGATTCTGTTTCGTGCCGATTGATCCTGCTACTTACGCGGGCTGAAAGCTCAACGGCCGGTACGCCCCGGCGGGGAACCGCGGAGCGGAACCGCCACTGGTACGTGTCATGAACAAAACGCTGGTTAACGATGTGGTGTGGGATGCCTTTCAGCAGGGCAGTGAGCCGGCGTTTCGGGCCTTGTATGTGGCGCATTACACGCTGCTGGTCAATTATGGCCGCCGGTTTGGGGCCGACGATGCCCTGATTGAAGATACCGTGCATGATCTGTTTCTGGAACTCTGGCACTACCGGCGTACGCTCACCCGGCCGCAATCGATTCAGTCGTATCTCATCAAAGCCTTTCGTAACCGGCTGCTGACTCAACTGGCGCAGCAAAACCGCTACCAGAGCCGCGACGAGTCGGACGATAGCTTTGGCTTGCTGCCAACCGAACCCTCGGCCGAGGAGCGACTCATTGAAGCAGGGCTGCATCAGGAGCAACAGCAGCGGGTGCAGAAGGCAATGGCACTGCTGTCGCCCCGGCAGCAGGAAATTCTCTACCTCCGCTATTTCAGCGAACTCAACTATGAGCAGATCTGCGCCGTGATGGGCATTACCTACCATACCGCCCGTACCCAAATGCACCAGGCACTCACCGCCTTACGGAAGCGGTTGCAGGAAAACTGGTCGGTCAGCATCCTGCTGATGCTGACCGTTCAATAGCCGGTTTTTGCTTTTTCAGAAAAAAAATTCTCCAAATCATACTACAAACGTCCGGCGGGGTTCTCTTACAGGCGATTATACCGCTACTGCATGAAATCGCTGGACTACTATGCATCCCTGGAGGCCGATGACCTGGCCGTTGAGCCGGAGTTTCGCGCCTGGGTGTTGTCGCCGAGCCCCCCCTTAAACCAGTTCTGGGAATCGGTCAAAGCTGTTAACCCCCAACAACAGGTCGTTATCGAACAGGCCCGGCTGCTGGTGTACGGTCTGGAAATGACCTGGGAAGACGTGCCGGAGGAGGTTACCGAGGCTTCGTATGCCCGGCTGCGTCATCGCCTGCCCTACGAACCGCCGGCTGTTCGGCCCCTATCTGGTGCCCGGCCCTGGTTTCACCGTTACCGCGCCGTGGCTGCGGCTCTGGCGATGTTGCTGCTGGCCGGTGTAGGGTGGTGGCTGCTGACCCGCTCACCCGAACTGCTTACCTACCAGACCGCCTACGGAAAAATCCGGACGGTAACGCTGCCCGACGGCTCGGTGGTGACGCTGAACGCCAACTCCACCCTGAACCTGACCAATAACTGGTCGACACAGGAGCGCCGGGAGGTAACCCTTACCGGAGAAGCGTATTTCGACGTGAACAAACACCCCAATGGCCGGCGAATGCCCTTTATCGTCCATACCGGCACGATGGATGTGGTGGTGCTGGGCACGCGCTTCAGCGTAACGACCCGCCGGGAGAAAACGCAGGTAGTATTGCAGGAGGGTAAGGTAAAACTCGAACGGGACCGGCAGCCCGACATCATGATGCAGCCCGGCGATCTGGTGGAGGCTTCCGCCAATCAGCAGAAGATCCGGCACACCCGCGTCAACGCCGACCGCTACGTGGCCTGGCGGGAAAATCAGTTGATTTTCGAAGACGAGCCGTTGCAGGTAATCACCCAGCGGGTGCAGGACCTGTATGGCCTGCGGGTATCCGTGACCGACCGCGCCCTGCTGGATGAACGCTTTACCGGGGTAACCCCCATCGACCAGCCCGATCTCCTGATTCGCCTGCTGGCCGAAACTTTCAAATGCCGGACTACCCGTCAGGGTACCGACATCGTACTCACGCCCAAAACCAGATAAACCATGAAAAACCTATTACCTAACCTGATCGGGGTGGCTTTCTGCCTGAGCCTGGGGAGCCTGTACTCCACCGCCGATGCGCAGGTGCTGGCTTCGTCCTCCCTGTATCCACAGACCCGGCCGGGAGCCCCCTTTACCCAGCCTGAACACAACAGCCGGTCGGTGCGCCCGGCCGCCAAAGCGCTGAGCGATGTGCTCCGCGATATGGAAAACCGGTACGGCATCCGGTTCGCTTTCCAGCGTAAAACGGTTCAGTACAAATTTGTGCGGATGCCGTTGTCGACGTCATCCGACCGGGAGGCTGTTTTGAAATCGATCCTGAAGCCCTTGAACCTGACCTACCGGAAGGTAGACGAACAGTATTACGTTATCGTGGAGGCCGACGACGAAGCTACCAGACAGACCGGTTCGGTTCTGGAGTCGCCGGTATCCGACGAGCGGGCCTTACCAACGCGGCCGGTCAACAGCAACGACCTTCGGGAGAATACGGCAATCTCGTCAATGAACCTGCGCCAGCTTACCGAAGAACTGCGGCAGGAGCGCCGGATAACCGGAAGGGTGAGAGCCGACGATACCGGCGATGGCCTGCCGGGCGTGAGCGTTACGCTCAAAGGAACAAACCGGGGTACCTCCACCGATGCCGACGGTAATTACGTGATGAACATTCCCAACGGAAGCATTGCTACCCTGGTGTTCTCGTTTATCGGATATGCCTCGCAGGAGGTATCGGTAGGCAGCCAGTCGACCGTTAACGTCTCCCTGAAGCAGTCGGATCAGACGCTGAACGAGGTGGTGGTAGTGGGTTACGGTACGCAGCAACGGCGGGATGTGACGGGCTCCATTGCGTCGCTGAATACCCGCACCATCCGCGACCAGCCGGTTCCCAACATCGTAGAGGGCCTGACCGGGCGCATGCCGGGCGTGCTGATTCAGCAGAACACGGGCGCACCGGGCAACAGCCCGTCCATCAAAATCCGGGGTCTTGGCTCCATCAGCGCCGGTAATGGTCCGCTGGTGGTGATCGACGGGCAGCCGCTGGATTCGGGAACGCTCACCAACGGCGGTGGCTTGAACCTGCTCAACCCCAACGATATTGAGAAAATAGATGTGTTGAAGGATGCCTCGGCCACGGCCATCTACGGCTCGCGGGGAGCCAACGGCGTGGTGGTGGTGACCACCAAACGCGGGAAAGCCGGCCAAACCCGCCTGAACCTGGATTACTATACCGGTGTGCAGGAGGTGACCAAGAAAATGGACATCCTGAACGCCCAGCAGTTTGCCGAGTTCTCGAAAGAAGCCTTCAATACGGCCTACCTGGAGCGGGTACCGGGTGCCAGGGCCGAAGACCCGAACAGTGCCCGCCCGGCCGGTCAGCGGTATCGCTATCCGCGTGGAGAGATCGCTGGTGTGAGCTTCGATAACCCCGCCGGCCTGACAACCTACGACTACCAGGATATGATTTTCCGGAAAGCGCCTATCAGTAATTATCAGCTCACGGCTTCGGGCGGTTCGGAGAAGGTGCAGTTTATGGTATCGGGCAATTACCTGAGCCAGAAAGGAATTGTAAAAAAGTCGGGCATTGACCGGTACACCGTCCGGACCAACGTTGATGCGCAGATGACTTCGTTCCTGCGCATGGGCGTGAGTCTGAGTCCGTCGGTTACGGTCGAAGACCGGGTGAATACCGATGGCCACTGGGCCAGCAATGGCGTGATCAACTCGGCCCTGAACCTGCCGCCGTTTATCCCGATTTATCAGCCGGGCACTACGGTGTATAACTCGCAGGCTTTTTATGCCGCGCCCTACGACTGGCCGGGTATCACCAACCCCGTGGCCAACATCAACGAGGTCGACAACAAGTTCCGGATCAGCCGGTTGCTGGGCAATGCATACCTGGAACTGCAACTGCCTTTCAATATTCAGTACCGCGGTACCATCGGGGGAGACATTCAGCACCAGCGGCAGAACAACTTCCTGACCTCGGCGCTGCCCCTGAATCAGCTACTGCCGCCGACTGTCAGCACGGCGGTTTCCAATACCTTCCAGAGTATCAACTGGGTAACCAACCACACGCTGACCTATAACCGGCAGATTGCCGACATGCACCGGCTGGAGGTGCTGGTAGGTCTGGAGAGCCAGAAGAATGACTTTGAAAGCAACCGCGTGAACGCCAATAACTTTCCCAACGACATTGTCCGGACCATCAACGCGGGTACTATCACCGGCGGTAGTTCGTTCCGCGATCAGTGGTCGCTGGCGTCCTACTTTGGCCGGGTGGCGTATTCGTTCCAGGATCGGTATCTGGTCAATGCCTCGTTCCGGCGCGACGGTTCTTCGCGCTTCGGCCGTAACAACCGCTGGGGTACATTCCCCTCGGCATCGGTCGGCTGGCGGGTATCCGAAGAGCCCTTCCTGAAAGATGTTAAGTTTATTTCCGAACTAAAGCTGAAAGCCAGCTACGGCTTGTCGGGGAATAATGCCTTTACCAGCAATTATCCGGCAATTGGTCTGTTGTCCAGCGATAACTATGTGTTCGGCAATGTACTGGCCAACGGCCTGGCGGTGAGTTCTATCGGTAACGACAACCTGACCTGGGAAAAAAGCCGGCAAACCGATATTGGCCTCGAACTGGGCATCCTGAACAACCGGATTTTCCTGACCGCCGACTATTACAAGCGCATCACCACCGACCTGCTGCTGGCCGTGCAGGTGCCCACGCTCACGGGTTTCTCGTCGGCGGTGCGGAACATCGGTAAGGTCGAGAACAAAGGGATGGAGTTTGCGCTGAATACCCGCAACCTGGTGGGCGCCTTTACGTGGTCGACGGACCTGAACATTTCCTTTAACCGCAACAAGGTACTGGCACTCGGACCCACCGGCGACCCCATCCGCAGCGGTACGGGCGTAGGCGAAACCAACATTACCGTGATTGGTCAGCCGCTCGGCAGCTTCTACGGCTACCGGCAACTGGGCGTTTTCCGAGATCAGGCCGATCTGGACAGCTATCCGCACTTTGCCGATACCCGCCCCGGCGATGTGAAATACGAGGACGTGAACGGTGACGGCAAAATCAACGCCGACGACCGGACGCTGATCGGCAACAACCAACCCGATTTTATCTACGGCTTCACCAACAGTTTCAGCTATAAGGGTATCGACCTGAACATTGTGGTGCAGGGCGTGCAGGGCGGTCAGATCCTGAACCTCTCGCGCCGGTTCTACGAAAACCTGGAAGGTAACTCCAACGCCCTCACGACGGTGCTGGATCGCTGGCGGTCTCCGCAGAATCCCGGCAATGGCGTTACGCCCCGCGCCAATACGCGCACAACAGGTAACAACAATGCCATATCGACCCGGTGGGTCGAAAACGCCAGTTACCTGCGCGTGCGCAACATAACCATCGGCTATAACCTGCCCCGTACCCTGACGCAGCGGGCCAAACTCCAGGGTGTACGGGTGTATGCCGGCGTGCAAAACGCACTGACGTTCTCGAAATACCTGAGTTTCAACCCGGAAGTGAGCGGCTACGAAGGACCGCTGACGGGCGGGGTCGATTACGGAAGCTACCCGCTGGCGCGGACCTACACCATTGGCGTAAACATCGGACTCTAACCTTCAATCGCTGACTTTTATGAAACGAACATATTTGTTTGCCGCTTTGCTGACAGCCGCGCTCACCGGCTGCAACGAGCAGTTCCTGGATCTTGCCCCTATTTCCCAGGCCAATACCGGCACCTTCTATAAAACGGGGGCCGACCTCATCAATGCCGTCAACGGGGCCTATGGCGCGTTGCAGTTTGCCGGGCAGTACGGTAACTTCTACGTGGTGTCGGAGATTCCGTCGGATGATACCACGCCGGTGCTGTCGGGTTCGGTAACGGACCAGGACGAGTTTGATAAATTTTACCTGCGCACCACCAACCCCTTCCTGGCTTCCCGCTGGGCCGATGGCTACCGGGGCATCTACCGCACCAATGCGGTAATTGACCGCAGCGCCGGTATCCAGATGGACGAAGACCTGAAGAAGCGCATTGTGGGCGAAGCCAGGTTCCTGCGGGCGCTGATGTATTTCAACCTGGTGCGCGTCTTCGGCGATGTGCCGCTGGTACTCAGGGAAATTACCGATCCGCAGGAGGGCTACAGCTTCGGCCGCACACCGGCGGCTGAGGTGTACAACCAGATTATCAAGGATCTGACTGATGCCGAAGCCGTGTTGCCGGCCACCTATACCGGTGCCAATGTGGGCCGGGCCACTCGCGGAGCCGCCAAAGCGCTGCTGGGCAAGGTGTACCTGACGCAGAAAAAGTACGCCGAAGCCGCTCAGAAGCTGAAAGAGGTAATTGATTCCGGCACCTACGAACTGCTGCCGAATTATGCCGATGTGTTCCGGGCGTCGAACAAGAACCATAAGGAATCGATCTTCGATGTGCAGTACAAGAAAGGCAACATCGGCGAGGGCAGCGGGTTTGCCAATGCCTACGCGCCCGAAAACTCCGGCAACGCGGTCATTCAGTTTGGCGGGGGCGGCAACAACCGGCCCACGCCGGATATGGTGCAGGCCTACGAACCGGGCGATACCCGCAAAGATGTATCGCTGGCGACCAGCTACGTGAATGCCAATGGTGCCCGGATCGACTACAATTTTGTGCGGAAGTACCGGGATACGCCCATTGTCAACGGTGATTCGGAAGATAACTGGCCGGTGCTGCGCTACGCCGACGTGCTGCTGATGTACGCCGAAGCCCTGAACGAGCAGGGTCGTCCGGCCGAAGCCCTGCCCTTCCTGAACCAGATTCGCCGGCGGGCCGGCGTCCCCGAAAAAACCCTGGCGGAGGTAGGCACCCAGGCCGCCATGCGCCAGGCCATCGAGCAGGAACGGCGGGTAGAACTGGCTTTTGAAGGCCACCGCTGGTTCGACCTCGTACGGACCGGCCGGGCGCTGGAGGTCCTGAAAGCCAAAGCCCAGGCCATCGGCATCAAAACAGACCTGAATGCCAATAACCTGATTTTTCCCGTTCCCCAAAGCCAGATCGACATTAACCCGACACAGATCAAGCAGAATCCAGGGTATTAATTCGAAATAGTGAGTTCATAACGAGCCTGCCCCTGTCGGCCGACAGGGGCAGGCTCGTTTGCTATGTACCAGACCGCGTCCCGCTGTCTGCCTGATCAGACCCGAACCTAGAGCTACTCCCCACCTAAGTGGAAACAAGCCAGGATATTCCAACATTTGGTCGGGCAAAAACGTATATTTGAAAATATCTTTGCTACCTATTTATGTTAACGTTGAATACAATCCTTGAAGAGTTGAAAGACATTCCGGTTAATCGCCTGGAAGATCTGTACTCCCTTATTCATTCCCTGAGGGCTGATACCAAAAAATCGGGTGCTGCTCATAAACAGATTCTTTCGTATGCAGGCTCTTTCCGCGACATGAGTCAGGAGGACTATGACAGTTTTGTGCAGACCTATTGGACACATAGATTCATTGATTGCCGGAATAGCTTTGGCGAACGACTTGCAGCTTGTGACTAACAATACCGCATATTTTAAAAGAGTGAAACAACTTGAACTGGTAAATTGGTCAAAATAGAGTCGGTTTACTTCTCAAGCAAAGAACCCTATGAATCGCTCATTCACCCGTATATCCTCCCCGACGCTACAAGTTATCCTGAAAGGTGTGCTTTTGGGGTTCTGCCTCGTATGCCGGACCATCCTGGTACTGGGGCAGACCGAAACCCAAGCCGATCAGGTTGTCATCACCACCCTGAATCAGAAAACCGGGGTGCGCACCACCGAAAACGGGGCACTCCAGGTGAATGTCTCTCCAGCAGATGTTCGCGCCTTCAAGGCTCGTGGCTGGGTCCGGTATCGTGACTTTGGTGCCCGGGGCGACGGGAAGACCGATGATATAGATGCGATCGCCGGTGCCCACGCCTTCGCCAACCAGTATGGGCTGCCGGTAAGAGCGGATGCGGGCGCTACCTACTACATCGGTGGGAAGGAGCGCACCGCCGTGATCCGTACCGATACCGATTTCGGAACGGCAGCCTTCCTCATTGACGATACCGACGTGCAAAACCGGAATGCCTCTGTTTTTCTGGTCAGTTCGGGGCTGCAACCGTTTCTCCTGACAGGCATAACGTCCCTCAAGCGGAATCAGGAAAAAATCGAGGTATCCCTACCCGGCCCCTGTCTGATCACGGTCACCAATGCGCACGTGAAGCACTACATCCGGTTTGGCCTGAACCAGAACAATGGAGCCGCGCAGACAGATATTTTTATGGTGGATAGAAAGGGGAACGTGGATATGACCGCTCCAATCATCTGGGACTTCGACCAGATCACGGATGCCAGTGCGCTGCCCATCGACGAAAAACGGCTGACTATTAAAGGCGGACGGTTTACCACCATCGCCAACAAGGCAGAATCGAAGTACACGTATTACAACCGGAACATCGCCATCAAACGCTCCAATGTCCTGGTTGAGGGGCTCGAACACCGCATCACGGGCGAAGGCGACCAAGGTGCCCCCTACGGCGGCTTCCTCAACATCCGCGACTGCGCTTATGTAACCGTCAGAAATACCACCCTGACCGGTCACAAAACCTACAGTACCATTGGTGCGGCCGGAAAACCCGTCTCTATGGGCTCTTACGACATCTCCGCCAATCGCGCCCTGAACGTATCCTTCATCAACTGCCGCCAGACCAACGATATCGATGACCGTACGTATTGGGGTATTCTGGGGTCCAACTACTGCAAGAACATGCTGTATGATGGTTGTGTCTTCTCCCGGTTCGACGCCCACATGGGCGTGGCCAATGCTACCATCCGCAACTCCACGCTCGGGCACATGGGCATCAACGCCATCGGCAGCGGGACATTAACGGTCGAGAATAGTACGATTCGCGGCAATACCCTCATCAATCTGCGACCCGACTATGGCAGCACCTGGCAGGGCGAGTTCGTAATCCGCAACTGCCTTTTCGTGCCGGCGGGCGGCAGACCCAGCAGCGCAGCGCTGATTGGTGGTTCGTATTCAGGTCAGCATGATTTCGGGTACCGCTGCTACATGCCGGAACGGATCATCATCGAGAATCTCCGTATCGATGATGCCAACCATCCGGCGAACTACCAGGGACCGGCTATTTTTGCGAATATCAACCCCCAACTGGCGGACGATTCCTATCAGGAGAAGTTTCCGTATAGCATAACCCGAGAGGTTATCCTCAGGAATGTAACCACCGCCAGCGGCAAGGCCCTGCGTATCAGCGATAATCCATTCATGTTCAGGCAGGTAAACATAAACGTTCAGTAATGTACGGCAAGGGGCACCGGGTAGAACACTGAAGCTGAGAATACCGGTTTATGCGCTGCGCCAATAGGTAGGACAACCCCCACCCGTGCCTTTACATTACGTACCGACCTATCTCACTTTAGAATGCACTCAGCTCTCCGAAGGCTTTCCTTTGTTGGCCTGCTTTTTACCCTTCTCTACACCGTACAGGCGCAACCCAAACCGAATACCACAAACCGGACAACCGTCGACACCGCCAAGCCCTGGGCGTACTGGTGGTGGATGGGCAGCGCCGTAACGGAAGACGGCATCCGGCAGAACCTCCGGGACTACGCCAAAGCCGGTCTGGGCGGGGTGCATGTGATTCCTATTTACGGTGTCAAAGGCTACGAGCAGCAGTTTGTTCCGTTTATGAGCAACCGCTGGCTGCAACTGCTCGATTATACGCTTCAGCAGGCGACGGCGCTGGGCATGGGTGTCGATCTGACGCTCGGTACCGGCTGGCCCTATGGTGGTCCGCAGGTAAAGCCAGACATGGCGGCCCAGCAATTTCAGGTGCAGGAGTATCCGTTTCAGCCGGGGCAGACCATCCGCCGGGCCGATCTGACCGGCAAAGGAGACATTGTAGCCATTACGGCATTTACCAATACCGGCGATACGCTGGTGGTGCCGGCGCCGGTTGGACCAGACGTGCTGTGGCAGGCAGAGAACCGGTCGGGAAAGGTGTATGTGCTGCGGATGTTCCCCACGGGACAGCAGGTGAAGCGGGCGGCTCCGGGTGGCGAAGGCCCGGTACTGGACCATTTCGACACGGAGGCAGTACAAACGTACCTGCAAGGGTTCAACAAGCTTAAGACGTATTTCGCCAATAAGCCGTACAAGATACGGGCGGTGTACAACGACTCCTACGAAGCCTACGGGGCTAACTGGACCCAGCGCTTCCTGACGGAATTCAACCAACGGCGGGGCTACGACCTGCGCCGGTACCTGCCTGTTCTCCAGAAAAAGGACCCGCTCTCGATTACCGAAAAGCGCATTCTGGGCGATTACCACGCCACCATTGCCGACCTGCTGCGCGATGCCTTTACCAAAACCTGGACGAACTGGGCAAAGCAGCAGGGCTATCTGGTTCGCAACGAAGCCCACGGATCGCCCGGCAACCTGCTCGATCTGTACGCGCTGTCTGATATGCCCGAAACGGAGTACTTCGGCAGTAAGCCCTTTGACATTCCCGGCTACCGGATAGACCCGTCGTACGAAGAGTCGCGGTTTGGCCGACCCGAGCCGCTGATCCTGAAATTTGCGTCGTCGTCGGCCAACGTAGCCGGTAAGCCGCTGGTGTCGTCGGAGACCTCGACCTGGCTGGCCGATCATTTCAAGGTGTCGCTGGCGCAGATCAAGCCCATCATTGATGAGTCGTTTATATCGGGCATCAATCACGTCTTTTACCACGGCATACCTTACTCACCGCCCGGCGAAGCCTGGCCGGGCTGGCTGTTTTATGCCTCTACCAACTACAACCAGCAAAGCCACTTCTGGCAGGACTTCCCGGAGCTGAACCGCTACATCGCCGACTGCCAGCGGCTGCTGCAAACCGGGAAGCCGGATGGTGATGTGCTACTCTATTTCCCGATTCATGATCTGTGGCACTCGCCCGGCACCTCCGGGGGCACCCACGCCCTGGATGTTCACGCCAACGCCAACCGCTGGCTCCTGGGGCGGCCCATCGGGCAGACGGCTGCCGATCTGCAACGGCAGGGCTTTCAGTACGATTATATCTCAGACCTGCAACTAACGCAGTGCCGTCCGGCCGCCAACGGCAGCGTTACCACCAGCGGAGGAGCCACGTACAAGGTGATTGTGGTGCCACCGACCGAATTTCTGCCGCTGGAGACGCTGCAAACGCTGGACAAGCTGGCAAAGCAGGGGGTGAAATTGCTGTTTGTGAAGAACCGCCCGAGTCTGGTAGCGGGGTATAACCAGGTGGTTAACCGGCAGAAAGCACTGGAAACGCTGAACCAGCAAATGACCGGTCGGAGCCGGGTGGCGGCTGATGTGGTGCAGGGCCTGACCGACTGGCAGATCCGCCGGGAGCCGATGGTTGATAACGGGCTGGCGTTTATCCGCAAAAAGCAGGCGGACGGCTGGCAGTATTTCGTGTCCAACTTGCAAAACAAGTACAATACCGGCCGTATCCGCCTGGCGGTAAATGCCAACAGCATCGAACTGGTGGACCCGCTGCACCAGCGCCGGGGGTTTGTGCCCAAAGAGCCGGTCGGAGCCGGTACGATTGAGATTCCGCTGACGCTGGCACCCGGCGAGTCGGTGTTCATCAATGCGTTTGAGTCTACCCGCAAAGGTAGTCCGTGGTCAGGGCAGCCGCTGGCAGAGAGTGGTTATTCGTTGAGTGGTGATTGGTTGATTCGTTTTGTCGATGGCGCACCTGCGTTACCCAAGCCGATTACAACGAATAAACTGGTTTCGTGGACGACGCTGGGCGATACGGCTACGCAGTATTTCAGCGGGACGGCGCGGTATAGCCTGAGTTTTACCGTACCGGACAACCTGCTGAACGGGCAGAATCTGTGGCTGGACCTGGGCGATGTGCGGGAGGTAGCCGAAGTACGGCTGAACGGGCAGCCGGTGGGTAAAGCCTGGTCGTTGCCGTACCGCCTGCCGCTGCCGACCGGTTTGCTGAAGCCGCAGAATACACTGGAGGTAGACGTGCGTAACCTGTCTTTTAACCGTATGCGTTACCTGGACACGCAGAAAGTACCCTGGCGGAAATTCTACGACATCAACATGGTGGATATTCAGTACAAGCCGTTTGATGCCTCGAAGCGCCCGCCGGTTGAGTCGGGGCTGCTGGGGCCGGTGCGCTTGGTGGCAGAGCAGCGGTAGGGTATAACAGCCGTTGCCGGTTCTTTTACGACTGTAAACAAAGCCGACCATGAACCGCAAAACCTTTCTGAAATCATCGGCACTGACCAGCCTGGGCCTGATAGCGGCTAACGGCCGTATATGGGCAACCGGATTGACCGGCAAACCGTTAGAAGTCCCTGTTCGGCCGCTGACTAATGGCCCGGCGTTTCACTGGTTCGGCTATTACGACAAACTGCAATTCGACCCGACTAACCGCTACGTTCTGGGTATGCAGGTCGGCTTTGAAGGCCGCTCACCCACCGCTGAGGATGTGATTAAAATCGGCATGATCGACCTGAAGAAAGACGGTAGCTGGATTGAACTGGGCGAGAGCCGGGCGTGGGGCTGGCAACAGGGCTGTATGCTGCAATGGGTGCCGGGTTCGTCTTCCGAAATCATCTGGAATGATCGTGTAGGCAACCAGTACGTCAGCCAGGTGCTGAATGTGTTCACCCGTAAGAAACGAACGCTGCCGAAGGCCATATATGCTTTGAGTCCCGACGGTAAATGGGCCATTGGGACGGAGTTTAACCGGATTCAGGATTTGCGGCCGGGGTACGGCTATGCCGGTATTCCAGATCCGTATTACGAAATAAAGGCCCCGTCCGAAATTGGACTGTACCGGATGGATTTGCAAACGGGTGCTATCAAACTCCTGATGTCGCTGGCCGAAGCGGCTGCGATTCCGCAAAAAGAAGCATCGGTGGCCGATAATTTTCACTGGTTCAATCACCTGCTCGTCAACACCGACAGCACCCGGCTCACCTTTCTGCACCGGTGGCGGGCCAAACGCGAAGACCGGCAGGTAATGGCCCGGACTAATTTCGTTACCCGGATGTTTACGATGAATCCGGACGGAAGTGAGCGGTTTATCATTGATCCGTCCGGCTATACCTCTCATTTTGTCTGGCGCGATCCGTCGCATATCTGTGCCTATACCCGGCCGGAGGGGAAACCGTCGTCGTTCTACCTGCTGGAAGATAAAACCGGTCGTATCGAACCCATTGCTACCGACAAAATGCCGGTGAATGGGCACCAGACGTATGTGCCGGGCCGTAACAACGACTGGCTGCTCAACGATAACTATGCCGGGCCGAAAGACCGCAACCAGACGCCGTACCTCTACCACCTGCCCACCGACCGGCGCATTGATCTCGGTCATTTTCCCGCCGGTGAAAGCTACGTAGCCGAATGGCGCTGCGACCTGCACCCCCGTACCAGCAACGACGGTAATTTCGTTTGCATCGACTCCACGCACGGCGGCAACGGCCGGCAATTGTACCTGCTGGATCTGCGGCCGGTCTGGGAGAAGGAGCTGGCAAAGCGGTGATTACGGGTTGGTTTAAAGGCGCTATAGGCGCAGTAACGGATGGCTTGCGCCTACAGCGCAGTGGGAAGACAAACGCTTTACCTGTTCTATAAACCGTTGGCTCCTACGGACCAACAGGGATCAGCCTTACTTCTTTGACTTGCCTCTTTGTTTTGCTCCGTAGGAGCCAGCGGTTTATAGCAGAACCGTTTTCTCGGGATTTCCGCTGCCCTGTAAGGGCAAGCCTATACTTTGCGCTGTAACCTGTTCGAAAACGGGCAAAACTTTATAGTACAGGCTCTTTTCGTTAAATTAGAGTTTTAGAATGACATGAAATCGATTGTATACACCCTTGCCCTCCTTATTCTCGCCGGCTGCGGCAGCGAATCCGGCTCCGACCGCATGTCGATGGACCATGCCCATCACCATGACGGTGGCTCGTCCGAAGCCACGTTGCCGGATAATATCAAGCCCTATCAGTTTTCGGATGGAGTGACCATTTTGGGTGCCAACAAGCCGGAGCAGGAGAAAACAGGAGCAAAGCCAGCCGCTACTCCGCCCAAAGGCATGGTGTATGTGCCGGGCGGTTATACGCAGATTGGCGCGGCTGAGGGGCTGGCGCAGGAACAGCCGGTGTTTTGGGTAAAAGTGAAGCCGTTTTTTATGGATCAGCATCCCGTCACGGTCGGGGAGTTCCGGCAGTTTGTGGCTGCCACCGGCTACAAAACCGAAGCCGAAAAATTCGGCAACGCGGGTATGATCGATGAGAGCACCGATAAGCAGTGGATTCTGAAAGAAGGTGCCAACTGGCGCTACCCCCAGGGGCCGGATTTTCCGCCCGCGCCCGACAATCACCCCGTTACGCAGGTATCCTGGAATGATGCGCAGGCCTACTGCAACTGGGCCAAAAAGCGCCTGCCGACCGAGTTTGAGTGGGAACATGCCGCCCGCAATGCCCGCAACGACCGGACCATGTACCCCTGGGGCAACGACATCGAAAAAGCGGGTGCCTACAACGCCAACATCTGGCAGGGCAAATTTCCGGAGCACAACTACGTGACCGACGGCTATAAGTTTACCTCACCCGTGGGCAAATTCGGCAAAACGCCGTTGGGGCTGACGGATATGTCGGGGAATGTCTGGGAATGGTGCGCCAACTGGAAACAGGAGTATCGCGATGTGTTGACCCAAACGAAAGCGGAGGTGAACGAAAAGACTGAAAGAGCGCAGCGGGGCGGCTCATTTCTGTGTGAACCGGGCTGGTGCCACGGTTACCGGGTGTCGGGTCGGTCTTCCTCCACACCGGAAACCGCGCTTATGCACGTCGGCTTCCGGTGTGTGAAAGATGCATAGTTTACTGTGCCTGGGGTTTCGGACGACGGTTGTTATTGCGGTTGAACGGCCGTGAATTGCCGCTGCCACCGCTACCGTTTCGCCGGTTAAAGCCATTATTCTTCTGCTCCCGCAACGCCTGCTGGGCCTGCGCCGGTTCGGCTACCGAAAGCCCCAAGGGGTACGGATGGTCGCTGACGGCCGGAATCTGTTTGCCGATCAGCTTGTGAATATCCTTCAGGTACGCTTTTTCTTCGGCATCGCAGAACGAAAAGGCAATGCCGCTGGCACCCGCCCGGCCGGTCCGGCCAATGCGGTGAACGTAGGTTTCCGGAATATTCGGCAGTTCGTAGTTAATAACGTGCGATAGCTCATCGATGTCGATACCCCGTGCGGCAATATCCGTGGCAACCAGCACCCGGATTTCACCGGATTTGAAATTGCTCAGGGCACGCTGCCGGGCGTTCTGCGACTTATTACCATGAATGGCTTCGGCTTTCACGCCGGCCTTCACCAGGTCTTTCACCACCTTATCGGCACCGTGCTTGGTGCGGGCAAACACCAGCGCCGACTGAATCGCCTTGTCATCCAGCAAATGAATCAGCAGCTTCTTCTTATCGTTCTTATCGACGTAATACAGCGCTTGCTGAATGGTATCGGCGGTTGACGATACCGGCGTAACTTCCACCTTGGCGGGTTTGGTCAGGATGGTATCGGCCAGCTTGGCAACGTCCGGCGGCATGGTCGCCGAGAAAAACAGCGATTGCCGCTTCATCGGTAATTGCAGAATCACCCGCTTTACATCGTGAATAAAGCCCATATCGAGCATCCGGTCGGCCTCGTCGAGGACAAAGATCTGGATATGCTTCAGGGAGATAATACCCTGACCCATCAGGTCGAGGAGCCGGCCGGGGGTGGCAATCAGAATATCGATGCCCGATTTGATGGCGTTCACCTGCGCGTGCTGCGATACCCCGCCAAAAACGACGGTATGCTTCAGATTCAGATTGCGGCCATAAGCGGTAAAGCTCTCGCCGATCTGAATGGCCAGTTCGCGGGTGGGTGTCAGAATCAGACACTTGATACGCCGGGGGCCTTGTTTGGGGCCGGCTTCGTCTTTAAGCTGTTGCAGAATCGGAATGGCGAAGGCGGCTGTTTTGCCGGTGCCGGTCTGGGCGCAACCGAGTAAATCTCTGCCCTGGAGAACAATGGGGATAGCCTGAGCCTGAATGGGAGTAGGAGTCGTGTATCCTTCGGTTTGAAGAGCCTTCAGAATGGGCTCAATCACATTTAAATTTTCGAATAACATGTATATGTTTTGAGGTAAGCCAATCTAAGCGCATACCCGCACGGCGGTCCTACCAGAAATCAGCTTAAGATAAATACCGGAGAAGGGGTTGATGTATGCGGAATGTCACCGGTATATGATAATAACGCAAATTTCGGCAAATAAATCCAAATAGTTACTTTTTCTTCTTTTTCCGGTTTTTCCGCTCCAGTTCAACCTGCTCCGCTTCGCGCATCAGGGCATCCAAATCGTAGGTGGGTGTTTCGTTGGAGAAATCGATGGTGGCCGCGTACTCTTTTTTGCTGATGTCGACCACGTGAATGGGCTTGGTCAGGTACTGCTCAATTTCGGCCAGCAGCGGCTTTTCTTCCGTGCTGCAAAACGATACCGCCAGGCCTTTCTGCGTACCCCGGCCGGTGCGTCCCACACGGTGAACGTAGTTTTCCGGCTGCTCCGGCAGGTCGTAGTTAACCACGTAATCGACGTTCGGAATGTCGATGCCGCGGGCGCTGACGTCGGTGGCAATCAGGATTTTGGTTTCTCCGCTGCGGAACTGCTGCATTACCTGCAGGCGGTCCTGTTGCTCTTTGTCGCCGTGGATGGTCATGCTTTTGATACCCATGCGTTCCAGCGCTTTATGGACGCGCTCGGCCCGGACTTTGGTGCGCACAAACACCAGAATCTTGCTGTCGGGGTTCTCGTTGACGACCCGCTCCAGAAAGAACCGCTTATCGTCCATCTCCACAAAAGCCACCGAGTGCGTAATATTCCTGGCAACCGGGTCTTTGGGCGAAATCTGAATCCGGATCGGATTATGCACCAGCGAATACGCCAGTTTTTTGATTGTTTCGTTGATGGTGGCCGAGAAGAACAGCGTCTGCCGTTTGCGGGGCAGGAATTTAATCAAATCCTGAATGTCGCGGATAAAGCCCAGGTCCAGCATATGGTCGGCTTCGTCCAGGACCAGGATTTCGGTCCGTTCCAGCCGGATATACCCCTGACTCACCAGGTCGAACAGGCGGCCGGGCGTGGCCACCAGAATGTCGATGCCTTTTTCCAGCCGGGCAATCTGCGGGCCTTGTTCTACGCCCCCGAAGACACAGAACGTTTTCACCCGCGTGTGTTTGCCGATTTGCTCGAAGACCTCGGTAATCTGAATCGCCAGTTCCCGCGTGGGTTCCATCACCACGCATTTGATGCCCTCGGTGCGGCTGGAGCTTTTGCGCTCGTGCAGCATACTGATGACGGGGATGGCAAAGGCGGCCGTTTTGCCGGTGCCGGTCTGGGCAATGGCCAGTACGTCTTCACCCTTCAGAATAGGCGGGATGGATTTAAACTGAATATCCGTCGGGCGTTTGAAGCCTAGCGTCTCCAGGTTTCGCTTTATTTCCGGGGCAATGGTATAGTCCTCAAACTTCATATTGCGTCTGTTATTTTTTATAGCTACCTTTCTCTTATTAACTAAACTTCTGTAGCCATGTCAAAAGATAAAGGTTCAGCCAACAAAGGAAACGTAAAAAAGGTGGCCGAGAAAAGCCTAAAAGAAAAGCGGGCCGCCAAACAGGCTAAGAAAAGCAGCAAAAGCGATTATTGATTTTACACGATCAGTAATCCGTTCGTTCGGAGCTCCTCCCATGTGGAGGAGCTCATAAACTCCTCAAACCGGTTCAGCCCGGCCTCCTCATACGCTGCTTTCAACTGCTGGAACGATACCGGTTCCTGCCTGCCAATCCGCAACGGCGGTAGAACTTCTGCCAGCCATTGTCCAACCGGCACACTCGTCTGCAGCACCCAATCCTGCTGTTTGTTGTAAAACGTCAGCTCCGCTGCAATAACCGTCTTTTTGCCTTTCGTTACGTCAACAACCTCCAGCGCCGGTACATTGCCGAGCCAGACCGCCAGCGCATTCGGGCGGGGTGCTTTGTCGGGCACCTGTTTGAGGCTTTTCTCGATATAGCGGGGCGGAATGGTCGTGGGCGGTATCTTAAAATCGAACCATTGCTGTAGCGGGTACTCGAAGCAGACGCCGTGCATGTAGTTGAAAAGTGACTTGCGCAGCCCTTCGGCAAACAGGTCGTGGTTGGCACCCAAGGGGTCGTCGTGGTCCAGATCGTTGTCAGCAAAGCCGCCGAATTCAGGTCCTACGCGCATGACGTCGAATTCAGCGGGATGCAATCCCACTGGACTGTGGGCCGTCATGGCAAAGCGGTGCCAGAAGCCTGATTGCACTACGCCATTCATAAATAACTGCCGCACCATCTCCAGGGAATCGACCGTTTCCTGCACCGTCTGCGTCGGGAAGCCGTACATCAGGTAGGCATGCACCATAATGCCGGCCTGCGTAAAGGCATCGGCTACGCGGGCTACCTGCGCCACCGTTACGCCCTTTTTCATGCGCTCCAGCAGGCGGTCGGAGGCTACTTCCAGCCCACCCGATACGGCAATACAACCCGAGGCTTTGAGCAACTGGCAAAGATCATGCGTAAAGCTGGTTTCGAAGCGAATATTGGTCCACCACACCACCGTCAGTTTCCGGCGGATGATCTCCAGCGCCAGATCCCGCATCAGCGCCGGGGGAGCCGCTTCATCCACAAAGTGAAAGCCGTTCTGCCCGGTCTGCTCAATAATTTCTTCGATGCGGTCGCAGAGGAGGGAGGCCGTGAGCGGTTCGTAGCGTTTGATGTAATCGAGCGTGATGTCGCAGAAGGAGCATTTGCCCCAGTAGCAGCCGTGGGCCAGCGTGAGTTTGTTCCAGCGGCCGTCGCTCCACAGCCGGTGCATAGGGTTCACTACTTCGATAACGGACAGGTAATCGGGCAACCGCAGGTCGCGGTAGTCGGGCGTACCGGTTTCGCGCTGGGGTACGTCGCGTTCTTTGGCACCATTGTAGTAGGTGACAACACCCTCGGTACGGGCAATAATGCGTTTTAACTGATTTTGATTGCGGTCGCCGGCCAGGTACTCCAGCAGGTTCTGCAAGGGCGCTTCGCCATCGTCCAGACTAATGTAATCGACGTAATCAAACACCCGAGGCTCCTTCAGACTACGCAGTTCGGTATTGGCATAGCCGCCACCCATCACAACGGCAATGTGCGGATAATGCTGTTTGATGTACTGCCCACACTTGAGTGTTCCGAACAGGTTGCCCGGAAACGGCACCGTGAGGCAGACCACATCCGGCTGCCACTGCTGTAGCTGCTGGTCGAGGAGCCGCAGCAGCGTAGCGGAGATGAGGGTATTGGAAGCCTGTAAAGCTTCGTGCAGCTCGTCAAAAGAGGTGGCTGAGCGGCCCAGGCGTTCGGCATAGCGACTAAATCCGAAGTGCGGGTCAACAGCTTCAGTGATAAGGTCTGCCAGGTCTTCGAGGTAGAGCGTGGCCAGGTGACGGGCTTTGTCGTGGATACCCATCGTACCGAACGCCCAGTCCAGTTCTTCCAGATCATTAAAGCGGGAAGCTTCGGGCAGGTACGTGCGATCGCAGATGCTGTGGGCGAGCGTGGGGTTTTTGTTTTGCAGAAATCGGATGACCGGCCCGATGGTGCTGATGTAGTCGTCTTTCAGACTGTATATGCGGTAGCTGTTTTCGGACAACTCCGCTTCGGCGGCTTCCAGCGCATCGAACAGCGCTGTTAGTCCGTTGGCCGAAAATACCGCCAGAATCACGTCGATGCCCAAATCGGCCTGACGCGATTCGTAGCCCTTCGTGTTCAGAAACCCCTTGAGATAAGCCGTTGCCGGATACGGGGTGTTCAGTTGCGTAAAGGGAGGGGTAATCAGGAGGATTTTCTGTTTCAAAGCCGCATCAATTGGTATTCTGAACAACGATAACGTATGGTTGGGGGTAGCCGGTTCCGGGGAGGAAAGTGAAAGGGCGAAAGAGTGGGCACGTAGCCCGGGGCGCGTAGCCCGGCATAGTGGCGCACTGAGTAGATGGTCCTGGCAAGGCTGCTTTTTCTGCTATATGCTGGACGTCCAATGTCTAACATCTAATGTCTTCAAAACACTAAACCCGTCAGATGGAAACAGTACGTTGGGGTATTATCGGTTGCGGTGATGTTACCGAGGTTAAGAGCGGCCCGGCTTTCAATAAAGTGCCAAATTCGTCGCTGGTGGCCGTTATGCGCCGGAACGGCGACAAAGCCCGCGATTATGCTCAGCGGCACGGCGTCCCGAAATGGTACGACAACGCCGACCAACTCATCAACGACCCCGACGTAAATGCCATTTACATTGCGACTCCGCCCTCTTCGCACGAAGCATATACCCTTGCTGCCTTTGCGGCCGGAAAACCGGTGTACGTAGAGAAGCCCATGACCGTTTCCAAAGCCTCCGCCGACCGGATGCGGGCGGCCGCGCAGCAGCATGGCCAAAAGCTATGCGTGGCGCATTACCGCCGGGAAATGCCCATGTTCCGGCACATCCGTCAACTGGTGCAGGATGGCACGATCGGAACCATTCGATGCGTTACCCTGCGACTGCTGCAACCGGCCAAACCGGCGCTGGTGGCTAATACCGACGAGAACTGGCGCATTAACCCTGCCGTATCCGGCGGTGGCTATTTCTTCGACCTGGCTCCGCATCAGCTCGACCTCATGCGCTACTACTTCGGACCGGTGCAGGAAGCCTACGGTCTCTGTGCCAACCAGGCCGGGTTGTACGATGCCGAGGATATTGTCACGGGCGTTATGCGAATGCAAAGCGGGGTTATCATCAACGGCATCTGGTGTTTTACCATGCCGGAGGGTATTGTAGAGGATGTCTGCGAAATCATCGGCTCCGCAGGGAGAATCCGGTTTACCGTTTTCAGCAACCAGTATTCGGTCTGGGTCAATGGCGGGGAGCAATCCGTAACGGTGCAGCACCCAACGCACGTGCAGCAGCCTATGATTGAGGCCGTAGTGCAGTATTTTCTCGGCAACGGCCCAAATCCCTGCCCCGCCGAAGAAGCCATTGAGATGTTTGGCGTAATGGAGACATTTGGGAAGTAGTACCCCGGAATTACATTCCGGGGTACGGAAAACCGGACTACAATCGCACCGGCGAACCGGTCCGGTCTACTTGCCCCTTCGGTGTCTGTTTCGTCAGCACACCGGCACCCAGCGCAAACACGCCGAACAGCATATGCGGCAGATACACCTTTTTAGGAAAGCCAAACAGCCAGGGTTAGGCTGCCAGCAACGCACCTTCGGCCAAATCCAGCGACAAGTGCGTCTTCATGGGCAGTTCCCGAACAACCCCCGCTTCGTAATCGGTAAAAAGTGAGTATGTAATAGCCGCCGTGCCGGCCGCTACCGGCACCCACTTTGCGGCCGGCTTATCAGCAAAACCAAATAACCAGGGAGAGGCCAGAAACAGCCCTCCGCTCAGGTAGTCTAAGACTCCGTGAACTTTTGTTGGAATAAAACGCATAACGCCACACCCGTTTAGTTGAGAATCAAGGGTTCAACTAAACGGGTGTGGCGTTATGTTTGGGATTCTGTACCCCGGAATGTAATTCCGGCTGTTGTATACCGGAATTATATTCCGGGGTACTGGGTACTACTTCTTCGCCGTCGCCGATGCCGCCGGTTTTTTGGCCGGAGCGCCCGATTTTTTAGCGGCCGTTGCTTCGGGGCCGGTCTTTTGGGTCATGGTCACGGGGTCCCAGTACACTACTTTGTTCGAAAAGTAGCTTTCGTTGCAGGCCAGCACCGGGGCGGCAGCGCGGAAACCGAAAACGGGGTCCTCAATAGTGCCCTGACTGCCGGCGCGTACGTTGGTGAAGAAATCACCAAAGTGTTTGCCGTGCGCATCGTCGTCTTTCGGTGCTTCAAAGCGCATTTCTTTTACAGGATCGGCTTTGCGGGTTTCGGGCGGGTACTGGGCGTCGTACTGTCTCACAAACTCCTGCTGCACCTCCGGCGTAAACGTGAAATAGCTGTCGTAGTTGCCATAGCCGGGAGCCATCGGAAGTTTTTTCCTGGTCAGGATCAGGTTATCTTCCGAAAACTCGATCTGCCCTTCGTTGCCGATGATGCGCGTTACGTTCTGGATCTTGCCGGCATTGGCAAAGTTCACCCGCAGCACCATCTGGAAAGCCTCGTGCTGGTCGGTTTTGGGGTAGTCCATGATACTCGTCATCACATCGGGTACATCACGACCATCTTTCCAGTAGGCCAGGTTACCCGACGAGAAAATGCGGTTGGGGCCTAGTGAATTTGTTACAAAATGCACCCCGGTAATCAGGTGAACGAAGAGGTCACCGGCTACGCCCGTGCCGTAATCGCGGTAATTCCGCCAGCGGAAGAAGCGCTTGGCATCAAACGGCCGCTTGGGCGCATCGCCGATAAAGCGGTCCCAGTCTACTGTCTGCGGAGACGCATCGGGCGGAATGGAGTAGTTCCAGGCCCCGATGGCGTTAAAGCGGTCGTTGTTCGACTCGATGTAGTTGATGGCCCCGATATCGCCGGCCTGCACCATCCGCTTGGCTTCCTGGAAAGCCGCGCTGCTGATGCGCTGGCTGCCCACCTGCATGGTCTTGCCCGATTTCTTCCAGGCATCGATCACGGCTTTGCCTTCATTAATGTGGTGGACCATCGGCTTTTCGCAGTACACGTGCTTACCCGCTTTCAGCGCGGCAATGGTGATATGGTCGTGCCAGTGGTCGGGCGTTACAATAAGTACCGCGTCGATGTCCGGCTTGGCCAGAATTTCCCGGAAATCGCGGGTAGTGAACAGGTCCGGGTTGTTGAATGCGGTTTTGGCCGTTTGGAGCCGGCCCTGGTACAAATCGGCCACGGCCACCAGTTCTACGTCCGGATTACGCAGGGCTGCGCGGGTATCGTAGTTGCCCTGAATACCCATGCCGATGGTGGCAAAGCGGATTTTGTCGTTAGGGCTGACCGATTTCAGATTAGGGATGTAGGCCGGTGCCTGGGGGCGAATCACCTGCACAATAGGCTTGGCGATGGACTGGGTCGCGGCCAATGCCGAAGCCGCCGTCAGGCGTTGTATAAATTTCCGTCTGGATGAGGGCATAGGGTTGTGTTTGTCGGTTAGAAACTATAAATATAAAGTATTTTTGTGGGAGCATATACTACTTCTCCTAACCCTTTATGAAACCCATCCCAAACTGACCCCTTTACCTTTGCCAACATAAAGCAATAATAAAAAAGGACTCTACCTATATACGCAGAATGTCAGAACTCTGACAAACCCTGTTCAGCTATGTTACCTGTGCGGTAGTGAGTACGGACTTTGCAGGCAAGGCAGTGAATCTGAATATCCCAACAACAGTAGCATCTCCCCGAATCAGCCGGCTGGCAATTGTCGGCTTTTTCTTTGTATCCGGTTTTGGCTTTTCCACGTGGTCGTCGCGGATACCCTCCCAACAGCAGTTACTCGGACTGAATGAGGCCCAACTGGGCTCCGTTGCCTTGATGAGCATGTTCGGGCTGGTAATCCTGTGGCTGGTAGGGCGGGTAAAATAAATGGATGCCCTGTTACAAGGCATCCACCCGATTTCTTTTCCAGCTCAGGCCGATAGCCCGGCCTGATTAACATTACGAATTTACAGGCTCCTCCGCCGTTTTTTCAATAGCGCCCAGGCTTTTCTCAGCCCGCATTTTTTCGATGCAGTCGTGGTCTTCGACCCGTACACTGAGTTGTCTGGCTAAGGTGTTAGCGTCTTGGTACGCTTTCAGATAGCTGTTAAACGGAGGGCTCCAGTTGCCGGTTGTGGTACCCCGGCCACTCCGGGTTTGTTTGCCTTTGCCTTCATTGCACTCCGGGCAGTCGCCGTGATGAATTTTTACGTGCCGGGCCTTATTATGGTGAAAGTGATAAAATGCCATGTAGCGGATTTCTTTAACGGTATAACAAAGGTACAACAGAATCAGTTGCAGTACCTGCTTGACAATCTGCCAAAAAGGACTTATAGAAATAAAACGATTATTCGGCTTTGCACGTTATAATACAAATCTAGCCTAAATTTTGTCGGGTGCATCGCCCATACCCGATGCGACACTGCATTTTATGTTTATAAAAAAGCCAATCGCCCGCGTATTTTTCGTCTATACGTTGGGGCTGCTCATTCCCTTTGCCGGCATGGGCCAAACCTATCAGTGGTTTCACGCGGAACCTAAAGGGGATACTGCCCTCGGTATCAGCACCGAACGGACGTATCAGGAGCTCCTGAAAGACAGGAAAGCGACGCCGGTCATTGTCGCCGTAATCGATGGGGGTGTTGATACCACCCACGAAGACCTGAAGCGCATTCTCTGGAAAAATCCAAAAGAAATTCCGGGTAACGGCATCGATGATGATGGTAACGGCTATGTCGATGATGTGTTTGGCTGGAATTTCCTCGGTGGCAAAGACGGCCGGAACGTTCGCTACGAACAGGCCGAAGAGACCCGCTTATATGCTAAACTGAAGCCGTTGTACGAAGGCAAAGAACGCTCGGCGGTACCGGCTGATAAGCAGAAGGAATACGATCAGTTTGTAAAGGCCCGCACCGACTACCGGAAGAAACTGGCCGAATATGCCGCCTATAAACAACCCTACAACCAGTTGTTTAGCCGGGTAAAAGCCTCGACGGAAGAGTTGAAGAAAGCCTTACAGGTAACCAAACTGGATACGACAACGCTCCAGACGCTTAAGTCGGCCGATGCCCGTGCTCAGCAAAATGCTATGTTCCTGTACAGCTTTCTGACGAGTGCCAATTTTGGTGATGCCGATACGGCCATAGATGAACTTTCCAAAGCCGTCGAGCAGATCAACGCCCGGGTCGATTATGCGTATAATCCGGAGTATAATCCCCGCGACATTGTCGGTGATAACCCGGAGAACTGGAAAGAGACAAAATACGGCAACTCCGATGTGACGGGGCCAGATGCCGACCACGGTACGCACGTTGCCGGCATTATTGCCGCCGACCGCGAAAACAACCTGGGGGTAAACGGGGTAGCCAACAACGTTCGTATTATGGCAATCCGGGCCGTACCGGACGGCGACGAGCGGGATAAAGACGTAGCCAACGCCATCCGTTATGCGGTCGATAATGGTGCTTCGATTATCAACATGAGCTTCGGTAAAAGTCATTCGCCCCAGCGCGAAGCCGTAGATCAGGCTATCAGGTATGCCGAAACCAAAGGTGTCTTGCTGGTACACGCGGCCGGTAATGACCATCTCGATCTGGACGCTAAGGATCAGTATCCGTCGGTAGCGTATATCAATGGACAGGAAATTCCGAACATGATTACGGTGGGAGCGACGGGTCGCGCGAAGGGCCGCACGATGGTGGCGGAGTTTTCAAACTACGGTCGCCACAAGGTCGATGTATTTGCACCAGGGGTTGACATTTTCTCGACGGTGCCGGGCAGCGAGTACCAGAATCATAGCGGTACCAGTATGGCCGCGCCGGTGGTGACGGGCATTGCCGCCGTGCTGAAGTCGTACTTCCCGCAACTAAGCGCCGAAGCCATTAAGAAGATCATTGTCGACTCGGCCGTTCGATATCCGCTCCAGGTGACTAAGCCCGGCTCCAAAGAGCCTGTCAGCTTTGCCGAACTGTCGAAAACCGGTGCGGTCGTGAACCTCTACGAAGCCGTTAAACTGGCCCAGGCGCAAACGGCGAAAGCCACGAAACCATAATTTTTGCTATCCCGGCTGACAAAAACAAAGACTACGGAACAAAAAAGCCACGGAGTGTATCTCTGTGGCTTTTTTGTCGGGTAGGCGACAATTCACGCAAGTTGCATGGCCCGGCGGCTGGGCCGATAAATCCAGTTTATCGGATTTATCGGTATATTGTCAAGATAACTGATGCAGCCCACCATGAAACGTATTGTTGAAAATAAGCACCCACTGGCCATCCGGTGGTTCCACTGGGTCAACTTTCCCTTGCTGGCCGTGATGATCTGGAGCGGCCTGCTGATCTACTGGGCCTATCACCCTTACAAAATACAGGTCGCTGATGCCGTGCTTGTCAAATTCTTCCCCGATGGGTTTTTTCAGGCGCTCAACCTCCGCCGGCGGCTGGCCGAGGGCATGGCCTGGCATTTTGTATTCATGTGGCTGTTTACCATCAATGGCGTCCTGTACGTAGCCTACACGCTGTTTTCGGGGGAATGGCGGCATCTGGTGCCTAACCGGCACTCGTTTCGCGACGCGTGGCTGGTGGTGCTGCACGACCTGGGTATTCGCCGGCAGGCACCCGAAGCCCTCAAATACAATGCCGCGCAGAAGATTGCTTATTCGGCCGTTATCCTGATGGGGCTGGGCTCCCTGCTGACGGGGCTGGCCATTTACAAGCCGACGCAGCAGGCCTGGCTGACCACCCTGCTCGGCGGCTACGAAAGCGCCCGGCTCATCCACTTTGCGCTGACAATCGGCTATGTGTTGTTTTTCGTCGTTCATATCATGCAGGTGATACGGGCGGGCTGGAATAACTTCCGGAGCATGGTGGCCGGTTTTGACGTCATTCCGTATGGAAAATAACACAAACCCACCCGTGGGCAAGTCGCAGCGCGAGGAGCTAACCACCGACCAGCAGATTCGCCGGCGTACCATTAAAGCGTTTGCGCTGTTTAGCGTAGCCAGTCTGGTGCCGTATGGTATCTGGAAATGGATTGGCTCCCGGCCTAAAGTCAACGGCTTGCCGGATGTATTCCGGGAGGTGCTAAGGGCAAACGAGGAGGTAAACGATGTGTTCTTCAGCCACGCAAATCTGGCCCCAACGTTTCCGGTGGAGCAGGCGGCCCGGCAGGTGCGCGTCAACGGCCGCGTGGGGCTACAACCGGGTGCCAGTCCCGACGATTGGCAGTTGCGGGTTGAACAGCCGTCGGCAAACGGCCCCGGCAGGCAATTGACCCTCGCGCTCGACGATATAAAAGCGCTGCCCAAGCACGACCTGGTGTTCAACTTCAAATGTGTCGAAGGCTGGAGTCAGATTCAGCACTGGTCCGGTGCCCGCTTTTCTGATTTTGTGGCGAAGTACCAATTGGGTACCCGTAACGACCAGCCCAATCCGGTAACCAAAGACTGGTTCCGGTACGTTGGCCTGGAAACGCCGGATGGCAAGTATTATGTTGGTCTGGACATCGAAAGCGCCCTGCATCCGCAGACGCTGCTGGCTTACGAAATGAACGGCCAGCCGCTAACCGATTTGCACGGCGCACCCCTGCGGCTGATGATACCCGTTAAGTACGGTGTCAAGAGCCTCAAATGCATCGGTCGCATTTTCTTCGCCGACGAGCGGCCCCGCGACTTCTGGCACCGGCAGGGGTACGATTACGATCTGGCCCTCTGATTATATTCTGATTAAAACAGCCAGAATACAAAATATCCTGCCATTTTCGCCCTCAAAAAAGATAAGCTCAACGCTGCCCATTGAGGAGCGTTATTCGTTGATGCGTACGTTTTTCCGCCTTATGCCTGTCCTGTGGCTGGTGGGTTACCTGCCCGCAACCCTTGCCCAAACCGAGGTGTTGGCCGATATTGCTGCCGGTCGGAACGGGGAGTCTCCCGGGACGCCACAACTCGTTGGTTCGCAGCGGGATATACTCGATATAGTGCGAACCTTAGCGGTGCGTTATGGCGCTGGAAGGCGCATTATGAAAGAGCGTGACACCACCAAGCTCCAGAACGGTCGTCCGCTGGTCTGGATTATTCCGCAGGTCGGCTACTCCAGGCAAACCGGCCTGCTGGGACAGGTTTTGGGCAATGTGGCGTTTCGGCGCCCGTTCGCCAATGTGTCTACGCAGATCTCAACTCTTTCTTATACGGCCAATAATCAGCAAATACTGACCAGTATGCTGAATTACTGGACGGCGCACAACACCTGGAATCTAACTACCGATATGCGACTGATGCACTATCCGCAGGCTACTTACGGCCTGGGCATGTACACCACCACCGACCGGATTATTAACATGGATTACCAGTACCTGCGCAGCTATGTTACCCTGCTTCGCCGGCTGGCCTCTAACCTGTACGGAGGCCTGGGTATGCAACTGGATCTGCACTGGGGTATCGACAGTTATGATGACCGGCGCGAACGATTGGCCATTTCCCGATATCCGTTCGGCGTATCGGGGCGCTCGGTTGCCGCCGGACCAACTCTCAACCTGCTGTACGACAACCGCCCGAACTCCATTAACACCCTGCAGGGTTTTTATGCCAATCTGGTGTTTCGGCAAAACCTGACGCGGCTGGGCAGCGACCGGCCATCGCAGTTGTTGCAGCTGGACGTTCGCAAGTATGTCTCCCTGTCGGCCTCCCGGCCCGAAACGGTACTGGCTTTCTGGTCGTATAATGCCCTGACGCTATCCGGCAACCCGCCGTTCCTGGATCTTCCGGCCACGGGCTGGGACATCAGCAGCAATACCGGACGCGGTTATATTCAGGGGCGGTTCCGGGGGAAAGACCTGCTCTATGCCGAGGCCGAACTGCGCTTTGGGATTACGGCGGATCGTTTGTTGGGCGGGGTCGTTTTCGTGAATGCCCAGACAGTGAGCCAACCCTATTTTACCCGCCAGTTTACCGACAGTCCGCACCGCTTCGAACGGGTAGCGCCGGCCGCCGGCCTGGGCTTACGGCTCCGTATGAACAAACTATCGCGGACCAATCTGGCCATCGACTATGCCTTCGGCATTGAAGGCTCGCAGGGGGTATACTTCAACCTGGGCGAAGTGTTTTAAGGAGTAGAATCCCACCCTTATAGGCCATGCTGTTTATCCAGGTAAGAAGGATTGGTTTGTCGGCGACGGTATCGCCGACAAACCTTTTTTACTTCACGGCCGCATTGGCGTAAAGCTGGTTGAAAAGCAGCTTAAAGGTATTGTGAGCCTGGGCGCGGAAGGTGATCTCCGGACCAAAGGCATACAGTTTGCCGGTACCGACCGGTGCCACAAAAGCCGCAACACCATCCTGCAGATACGACTGTCCCCAGGCCCAGCCGCTGCGCAGCGGCTTGTTGGTCGGGAACCAGGCCAGGGGCTTCACCACGCCACGGGCTACGGCCTCAGGTGCCAGCCTGAAGACCGGGCTGGCTTCAAAATACACATCACCTTCGGCCGGCATACCCCAGGCCGCCTGCTGCGTCGAATCGAGGCTGACGCGCAGGATGCTGCCGGGAATATAGTATTTCTCGGCCGGTAGCGGGCGCTCCTGACCGCTGTTGGTCATCTCCATCAGGGCGTTCCGTACAGGCAGGCCCAGGTGATAGGCCAGGTTGGTGCTGGAGCCGATGGTTACCACCGAGCCGCCTGCTTCCATAAATTTCTTCAACTGCGGAATGGACTTATCGGCGCTGATCTTACCCAGCCAGGGGCGGTACTCGGCGGGCAGTTCTTCGGCTTTGGGTTCGCGGCTGGCATACCCATACTCGTTACTTTGGCCGGTTGCGCCCACGGCCGGAATGGCGCGGGTCACAAACACGATCACGTCGTACTTTTTGCGCAGATCACCGGCGTCAACATCGTTTGAATAAATTACCTGCATCGGGAAGTGGTACTGCTCCATGAGCCAGCGCACCCAGCCTGACGGCATCGAGCCGCCGTAGGTATCCCACAGGGCAATGCGCAACGGAGCCACTTTCACGGTAGCACCCGCCGGCCGTTTGGCAATGCCGGTGACGGTCAACCCCAGCTCATTCGCCGATTTTTCCAGCAGCGTTTTGGCTTTAGCCGAAGCCGGTACAAAGAAAGCGCCGGTGCCGGCCGCTGGGTTACCCGGAATGCCTTCGGGCACCCGGTAAACATCAACTCCTGCTTTGAGCAGATCATTGACCGCAGCAAACGAGTTGTTGGCGCGGGCGCTTAGCACATAGCCCGCCCCAGCCGTTTCTACGCGACCTTTGGGGGCCTGTAGTTCGCCGTAGGGAATACGCTGGAAAGGGCCGGTAAAATCATCCTGTACCCGGTCGAATTGCACGCCCATCTGGTAGGCAAGGGTCCAGCCGGCGGCATCGTAGGGCCGGATCGGGGGACCGCCCGGATATTGAAAATCGTTGGGATGGTCCTGCGGCTCGAACATGTCCAGCAGGTGCGGCCGGAAGGCCTGATTGGTCTTCACGATATAAGAACCGGCAGGGTAGCTCTTGCCGGCCACCGTAAAGTCGGCCGTTGCCTTATGAACCAGAATACCTGTCCGGATCAGGGCGTTGATAAACTTCACCGCCGTGGGGAAATCGGCCTGATCGGCCGGGATGATGAAGCCCCGTGGGTCGCGCAGCGCCGGTGCTTTAAAGACCGAATCGTAGTATTTGGCAGGAATACCGCCCCGGTTCGACCAGCCGAACGGATCGTTTGATGCCGTGGCTGCCGTGTTACTGCCGGGGCTGGTCGCTTTTCGCTGGTCGGCCTGATATGCCTGCGTAATAACTTCCACTTTTTTGGGTGAGAGGGTCCAGTAATCGCGGCTGCCGCGCTCGATGGAGTTTTTGCCCATCCGGTAAATATTGAACAGGAGTTCGTCGCGGTGCCGGGCGGCATAATCCAGCACGGCATAGTTCAGCGAGAGCGAATAGTCGATTGATTGCTTAAAATGCCATTTCTGCGGGGTAACCGGGTTGGGGGTAGCTCCGTTCGGAATAAGTCGGTTCGGTACCAGTGGCACCTCTTCGGGCGTGGGGTTGCCGATGATCTCGGTCAGCAGCCCGATCATGTTGTGGAAGTGGGTGGTGGTGCGCAGACCGCCATTGTACCAGGTCGAGAAACTAGCGCCGTTGAGCCGGGTGAAGCCGGGTTTGTTTTCGGCATTCAGCCGGTTATACATGGCCGCTCCCAGGGCGTCGATCCCCGTAATCATCAGCGGGTCGAACACGTAATTGAACGGATCGCGGTAGGGGGGGCCGGCCAGTACCGAACCCGCCGGACCGCGCTGGTGGTGGTTGTACATGATCTGCGGAATCCACTCGACAAACAACTGACGGCCCATGTTCTGCGTCTCCTTCATGTTCATCATAAAGAAGTCGCGGTTGTTATCGTGGCCGATGTATTTCTGGTACAGCCGGGGCAGGTTATCCTGCGAGCGCTTTTCGGGCTTCGGTTCGCGCATGTACCAGTTGGCGACCAGCTCATGGCCGTCCGGGTTGGCGTGGGTCAGCAGAATCACTACATTGTCCAGAATACGCATCGTTTCAGGGTCCTTGCGGCTAACCAGTTGCCAGGCCGTTTCGATGAGCTGCATGGTACCCACGGTTTCTGTCGAATGCAGGCCACCGTCGATCCAGACCACGGCTTTTCCCTCGTTGGCCAGGGCGCGGGCCTGCTCGTCGGTGAGGTCTTCGGCGCGGGCCATCGTGCGGGAAATTTCCTGGTAGCGGTCCAGTTTTTTGAGATTCTCCGGGGAGGATACAATCAGCATATACTGGTGCCGGCCTTCTTCGGTCATACCAATGTCAACCAGTTTGGTCCGGTCCGAAGCGGCCAGTTTTTTGAAGTACGCTTCGGTTTGCGTATACGTAGTCAGGTGATAATCATCACCGATGTTGAAGCCGAAATGCTCTTTCGGCGACGGCAGCGTTTGGGCGTACCCGGCCGTTATGACCAGCAGCAGCACAAGGGAATGTAAAAACGTCCGTTTCATACGTTACGGTTTAAGTTAAGCATCAGGTTGATTAAGTTAAAATAAAAAGCCGTCGACCTGCGGTTCGGGTGTAGGTAAGCCTTCCCGTTCGCCCAGCATTTGCCGAAGATTAATTTCTATAGTCTTCGATATTGAACTCATCGGCGTGTCGTTGATGTCGTTCTCAAACGGTGTTTCAATGCGTTGCCCTATCGTTGTCAACACGGCGAAGACGAAGCCAATCAGCATGGTGACCGGAATAGTCAGCCATTTGGTATGCTCCACCAGTGAAAAAGGAAGCATGGTCAGAAAAACGTAGAAAGTCATTTTGGCAAAGTAGTCGTACTGCCGGGGAAATATGGTATTCTTGATGCGTTCGCACTTCCCCAGAATATCGAAGAACACGTTGATTTTGCGGTCAAACTGAATATACTGGTGTACATCCGTGTAGCCCATATCGAAACAGTGGCGGAGTTTCCGGGAAATCTGAAGCAGAATCGCGTTGGGAATATTCTGTTGCCAGGCAATCTCCTCCCAGTCCTTTTCTGAAAAGAACCGTTTGGCTTCTTTTTCGATGGGTTGCTTGCGCAGATGCGTCTTCAGGGCGTAAACAAACCCAATTTCGTTGTAGATCAAATCCCGTTGGATCAGCTTCAATTCATCTTCGTCTTTGAAGCTGGAGTCATTGGTGCTGAGCAGATTCAGCACTTCGGCGGCATAGCTCCGGCTATTGTTGACCAGTTCACCCCAGATCATCCGGGCTTCCCACCAGCGGCCATAGGCGTTATTGTTCCGGAAGCCGATAAAAAACGCCAGGGTTGTACCCAGAATGGAGACAGGTACGCCCAGGGTATACTCCATCTGGATGCCGAGGTAGTATAAAAGGGTAGGAATTAGGCCCAGCAGAAACGAAATTAGTAGAATTTTCCACTGTAATTTTATGATGATTTTTAGTTTCAGGTTTTTTCTGACAATCATGACAGGAAATAAATGAGTGAGTAAGGCCGAGAATGCTTAAAATACGCACTAAAATAGCGAAGGAGACCGTAACCCGTTCACTTTTCACCGGTTAAAAAAGTATTTTCCTGCTTATGAAGAAGTTTCTCCTGCCTTTATGCCTGTTACTGGTTATCACAGCCTACGGCCAGAAACCGTCGGCTTCGGGCAAGTCCCCCTCGTCCGTATACAATCCGGCGTATCAGCCGCCGGCCTTTACGGACCCCGATCGGCTGCGGAAAATCGTAGCCGCCATCCCCACTATCGAAAAGCTCTACCGGGAGTTTGCCACGACCAATCACGTGCCGGGTATGGCGTTCGGCATTGTGGTAGACGGGAAGTTGATTCACGCCAACGGCTTCGGCTACACCGATGTGGCTAAACAGACGCCGGTGACGCCCAGATCGCTCTTTCGCATTGCGTCAATGACCAAGAGCCTCACCACTATGGCCATTCTGAAACTCCGCGATGCCGGTAAGCTCAGGCTCGATGATCCCGTGCAGCAATATATTCCGGCGATGAAGCAGCTACAATACCTCAGCAACGATGCACCGCTGATTACCATTCGGCATTTGATGACGCATTCGGCTGGTTTTCCGGAAGACAACCCCTGGGGCGACCGCCAACTAGCCGATTCCGATGACGACCTGATTAACCTGATCAAGGGCGGTATTTCAAACTCAAATGTACCGGGTGTGGCGTATGAGTACAGCAATCTGGGTTTTGCCATGCTGGGGGCCATCATCAGCAACGTATCCGGCAAGCCCTACCAGCAATACATCACCGAGACCATTCTGAAGCCGCTCGGCATGAACGATACCCAATGGGAATATACAAAAGTACCGGCCGGTCAGCTGGCGCATGGCTACCGCTGGGGAGACAATCAATGGAAAGAAGAGCCGCTGCTGCACGACGGCTCATATGGGGCTATGGGCGGGCTGATCACATCCATTGCGGATTTCAGCAACTACATGGCCCTGCACCTGATGGCCTGGCCCCCGCGCAGCGATGCCGACAATGGCCCCGTCAAACGCAGTTCGGTGCGGGAGATGCAGCAGCCCTGGGTCTTCAGTAGCCTCAATTCGCAGTTCAAATACCCCGGTGGGCGCACCTGCGCCATGGTGAGTGGCTACGGCTATGGCCTGCGCTGGAGCCGCGACTGTCAGGGGCGGGTATACGTAGGGCATACCGGCGGCCTACCCGGTTTCGGTAGCCAGTGGTGGGTACTGCCCGAATACGGCATTGGGGTGGTTACGTACAACAACCTGACCTACACCAGCGGCAGTTCGGTCAACTGGGCCGTGGTGGATACCCTGATTGCGCTGGCCGGTCTGAAACCCCGGCAACTTCCTGTATCGCCCATACTGGCGCAGCGCAAGGCCGAACTGGTGCAGCTATTGCCGGACTGGCCGAATGCCGAACGCAGCAACATCTTCGCGGAAAACTTCTTCCCCGACGAATCGGTCGACCTTCGGCGGAAAGAAGTGCAGGCGCTCTACACCAAAGCCGGCAGGATTATTCGCGTTGGGGAGTTGATTCCCGAAAACCAGCTCCGGGGCCACTTTTTGATCGAAGGTGAAAAAGCTAATATCGACGTATTCTTCACGCTGACCCCGGAAACACCCGCCCTGATTCAGCAACTGGATTTTCGGGAAGTGTCCAGGTGAAGTAGAGCATTGCTCGCTAATCAGCTTTTGATCCATTGTATGGCCTGCGGTCTCTCCGCAAACGTAAACGTTTTTACCTCCAGATTGGGCAGGATGTTGGCGGCCAGGGCGGGCAGGTTCACCCAGGTTTTATCCGTCACTACAGCCGCTTTCTCAAAATCGCTGAGGTGGTTGATATCAAACTTCAGGTCTTCTTTAACGGCATTCCAGGTAAGGCCTTCAATGCCGTCATACTCTACGTAGAGCCGTAGTTTGCCCTGCTCTTTGATCGTAGCGTCGAGTAGCTCGGCCCAGGGTTTTATGTCGGCAGTGGTGATATGGCCGCTGATGCGGTAGCCGATAATGTTGGGGATGTCGAATTCAATACCTTCTATCATAGCGGTTGAGTCTGTCAATGGTTATACTGATAGGAACGCTATGAAGTAAAGAAGGTTTCGGCGAGGTGCGTAGGCAGTGGCGATGTTTCAGGAGATGTGCGGTTGTTAATTACTCAGCGTTTCGGCAAGCCGCTAACGGGCTCCTGTCAACTGCTCAGTGGGGATAGTCCCGGGGCAACAGGCGTGGTAGTTTTGGTCTATCGGACCGCCGACGCGGCAAACCAAAAACAAACAAACGCCATGAAAACGTCACGCAACCTCTCCGCCCTGTTTCTGATCGCTGCTACCCTGCTGCTGAGCGCCTGTGAACAGCCTGTTTATCCGCCGTTAGCTCCGCAGGATGCCCGGCCGATGTATGATGAAACCGCTCCCGAAATTAGTTATGTACTACCGTCCGCCGGAAAGCCAGGTATGTTGATTCGGATATTCGGTAAGAATTTTGGAGCGGAAAAGGCCGATAACCTGATCTGGTTCGGCAATGTGGCGGCTACTTCGGTAGAGGCAGTCAATGGTACCGAGATTCGGGTCACGGTGCCGACCGGGGCTAAAACAGGTGAGCTCTATCTGACAATCGGGGATAAAACCTACAAAGGTCCTATCTTTACTATAACCTCCGCAGAATAATGAGCAGGAGACGTATAGGTCAGCCCGTGTGAATGCATTACTGACTCGTTGTCTAAGTAAGCCATGCCTAAGCCGCTTAAACTAGGTATCCTTATCGGTCTGCTGGTGAAGGTCAACGCCCTGTTTGCCCAGGAGTTGACCTTTCACCGCGTTCCGCCCCCGCCGGGGGCAACGGCCTCCAGTTTTATTGGAGTGCAGGACCCGCAGGGATACATGTGGCTGGCCACCATCAATGGCCTCTACCGGTACGATGGCTACCACTATGTGGCGTACACCAACGACCCGCTCGATTCAACCTCGCTGGCGGCAAACCGGCTCCAAACGCTCTGTACCGGTCGTAACGGGATTATCTGGGTGGGCACCTGGAAGCACGGACTCGACCGGCTGGACCCGGCTACGGGCCGGTTCACCCACTACCGGCATAACCCCAAAAACAGCAACAGCCTGAGCCACGACAAGACCCGATCCATTCTGGAAGACCGCGACGGGATGCTGTGGATTGGTACCATGAATGGCCTGAACCGCTTCGATCCGAAAACCGGCACGTTTTACCACTATTATCACAAACCAAATGATCCCAGCAGTTTAAGTTGCAACCGTGTAACGAGTCTTTACGAAGACCGGCAGGGTACCCTTTGGGTGGGTACGGGCAGTGTCTGGGGGGATGAGGGTGGTAAAACCGATGAAGGAGGACTCAATCGCTTCGACAAAAAAACAGGTCGGTTTACCCGGTATCTGCATGATTCGGCTAACCCTCGGTCATTGATTAATAACAAAATAAGTGCCATCCTGGAAGACAGCCGCGGTACGTTCTGGGTGGGCACTGCCGGTGATGGCCTGCATACGATGGACCGGAGTAAAGGCACGTTTACGCGGCACCGGTATGACCCGGCTCATCCGGAAAAGTTAAGCAGACCTGCTCTAAAGGATGTTCGAGCGGTAACGAACCACATTACTTTCATCACCGAAGACGCTGCCGGTGCTATCTGGCTTGGTACGTTGGGAAGTGGGATGAATCGGTACGATCCCCAGACGCAAACGGTTAAGCACTTCCCCAGTTTTACCGACAAAGAAACTGGGGTGCAGATGATCGTTCCTGCCTGGGCCTGTACCTCGCACGACGGTACACTCTGGATTGGTTACTGGCAAGGGCTGTACCGGATTGAACCGTTACGGAAGAGCATTGCCTACGTGGCTACGCGTGGGCCGGTAACGGCGATCTGTGAAGATTCATCGGGTAATGTATGGTACGGCACAGCCACCGGCCTGGTCCGCAAAAACCGCCGTACGGGAGCCAGGCAGGCGTTTTTGCATGATCCAGTTAACCCGTATAGCATCAGCCATAATGATATTTTAGCCATTTACGAAGACCGCCAGGGTGATTTATGGGTTGGAACCCGCAACGGAATTAATCGGTATGACCGGGCAACGGAGCGGTTTATCCGCTATGGAACCCGTTCGGGTGAAGATAGTAGTTTGGTAAACGTAAACATTCAGGCCTTAACTGAAGACCAGCAGGGAACATTCTGGGTAATGTTCACAGGGGGTAGTTTGAAGCGGATGAACCGAGGGCGTGAAATCCTGTACCGCTCAAACAAAAAAAATCCGGGCACGCCTAGCCACCGCATTTATGAAGACCAGGCTGGGAAATTGTGGTCGGGAGACTGGTACAATGGATTGAACCAGTTTGATCCGCGAACCGGAAGGTCCCGTCACTTCCTTGATAGCGCCAGCATTCACAGTATCTGTCAGGATGCCAGTGGTATCTTGTGGGTAGGCACCACCTCGGGCCTGTACCGGAGCAATTACACCGTAGACACGTTTACGCGCTTTAACGGTCCTGCCAACGAGTTGGCGGGGAGCATCATCGTAAACGGTATTCTGGAGGATAGTCAGAAAGCGTTGTGGATCAGCGCTTCGGTGGGTATATGTCGGCTGAATCCATCGCGAAACGAACTGGTTAGCTACGACAGGCACGACGATCCGGCCCATTTTATGCCCACTGGTGTCTATAAAAGCAAAACGGATGCGCTTTACTTCGGTGGGGGCAGTGGCTATTTTGTGGTTAATCCGGAGCAACTGACAACCAATACCACCCCGCCTAAGGTGGTTATCAATGCCTTCCGGATTGCCGATCAGCCGGTTATTCCGGGTAGCGTAGGGCCTGTGCAGGAGCCTCTTTCCCAGGCGAAAGAAATCCGGCTGGCCTACAACCAGAACCTGTTTTCGTTTGAGTTTGCCGGTATTCACTACAGTGATCCGGCCCAAAACCGGCACCTGTTCAGACTGGAGGACCTGGAAAATGCCTGGCGTAAAGCGGGTGAAGAAAAAGTGGCTTACTACTACAACGTACCGCCGGGCCAATATACCTTCCGGGTGAAAGCGGCCAATAGCGATGGTGTCTGGGCCGAAAAAGCAATCCGCATTCATATTGCTCCGCCCTGGTGGCGCACCTGGTGGTTTATCTCGCTTGCATTAGCCACCCTGGTGAGTATGATATCTACGGGATTTTGCTACCGGGTGGATCAGATTCGTCAGGCAGAAGCCCGCAAAACTCACGAGGCTCAGCAGAAAGCGGAGTTCAGCAAGAAGCTCTCGGAGATGGAGATGCAGGCCCTGCGGGCGCAGATGAACCCCCACTTTATCTTCAATAGCCTCAACTCCATCAACACCTTCATCCTTAAAAATGAGCCCGACTCAGCCTCGGAATACCTGGCCAAGTTCTCCCGGCTCATCCGGCTCATTCTGCAAAACTCCAATTCGGCGTTAGTCACCCTGGATAATGAACTGGAGGCTTTAAAACTCTACATGGACATGGAAGCTTTGCGCTTCAACCACCGCTTCAGTTATCGGATTGACCTTGATGAGGAGGTGGAGCCCGATGTGGTGGAGATTCCTCCCTTGTTGATTCAGCCGTATGTAGAGAATGCCATCTGGCATGGGTTGCTGCACAAGGAGGGAGCCGGCCATATTCAGATTGGCATTCGGCTGGAAGAAAATATGCTGGTGTGCCGCATTGAAGATGATGGGGTGGGACGCAAGCGGGCGGCTGAGCTGAAGAGCAAGTCGGCCACCAAAAGCAAGTCGCTGGGCATGCAGATTACATCTCAGCGCATCAGACTCATCAATGAGTTGCACGGCAAAGCCACCACTATGCAGATTGAAGATCTGGAAAATGCCTCGGGTGAAGCCTGCGGTACGCGGGTGATCCTGCATATTGCCGTGTAGCTATCAAGCCAAGCCTGTAGACGAATCTGGTAAGGCCCAGGCTGCGGGGGGCTGTAACTGGCCCCGGCGCGGCCGCCTGTTAATAGCCCAGCGCCAGCCACCGGATCATGTTGCTCCGTCAGGGGCTAACGGTTAGCCCCTGACGGAGCAATCAGCCAGACCAATCCCCTTCACTATTGAAGGAAGGCCCTGCTGGGGCCAGGCCAGGTAAGGTCCGGCTTGGAGTCTGTTCGCCAAACCCCTGGCAGGGGTTTGAGCAACGCCAATTACTCCCATTTTCAGTAAGCGGCTAAGCGACTCCCGTCAGCTACTCAGTCGGCATAGGTTCCGGGTCGGGCGGAGGCTAGCTTTGACTCAACAATCAAGCAACACAAACCAGTCAAAGCCATGAAAACCTCACGCAACTTCTTTGCCCTGTTCCTGTTCGCTACTGTTCTGTTAATGAGCGCCTGTGAGCCTAACATGTCAATTACTCCGCAAGCCGGTCAGCAACCTGCATTCAACTTGAATCAGGAAACGACACCCAGCATCAGGTACATGCTGCCGCTGAGCGGTGCCGTCGGTACGCCGGTGCGTTTGTACGGCCAGCACTTCAGCCTGACAGCCTCCGACAATCAGGTTTGGTTTGGCGACACGCCGGCAACGGCCGTCAAGGCGGCATCTACTCGGGAACTGATTGTGGAGGTCCCAGCCGGAGCGCGGAGTGGCGCCATTCGCATCTTCGTTAACGGCCAAAATTACACCGGGTCTGTGTTTACGGTCACATCACCTGATTGATGGGTATACACATTATGGCATCAACAGCCAATTTCAGGACCAACTAACCATAGCTACGGCAACAACCGCATCCTGTGCGGTTGTTGCCATATTATTTTGAAAATGTGTATTTTAGTTTATCCGTAAAAGCCTGCCCCATTCTGTTCATGAAGTTGTCAATACTTTCGCGGCTCCTGACCTTTACGCTGTTGTTGGCGGGGATTTATGAGAGAAGCTTTGCTCAGCCAATCCAATTCGAGCAGCTGACAGACAGACAGGGCCTGTCGAACAATACCATTCGGTGTATGTATCAGGATCGGGAGGGCTTCATGTGGTTTGGCACCTGGAATGGGCTTAATCGCTACGATGGCTATACATTTACCGTCTTCAAACCCAACCCTAAGGACCCCGAGCACAGCATGCAGGGAAGTATGGCCGTTGATATCCATGAGGACCGGTCCGGGCGCTTCTGGGTAGCTACCGGTGCGGGGCTTATCCTGATAAATAAGCAAACGGGTGAGATTACCCCGTTTGGCATTCCGCCCATCCGGCTTAATTTTTCCAATATCCTTTGTAAAATTTACGAAGACCGGAAGGGACTTTTCTGGCTCACCGCCGACGGTGCCATCCTACGCTTTAATCCGGATACAAAAGAGTTCAAAAAATACCCGCATTCCTTTAATAGTTGGTTATACGGAATATTGGAAGACCAGAAGGGTAGGATGTGGACGGGCGGGGTTACGGGTCTCTACCAATTCCATCCGCAAACCGGTGCTTTTACGCCTATCGTTCTGGACTCCACCTTAGCCAAACAGCCTTATGTAGCCTCCCTTCATTTGGATAAACGGGGCTTTCTATGGGTGGGTACCGAAGGAGAAGGTATTTTCAGGATGGACACCCGGCTTGCCACACCCCGGTTTGTCCGGTACAATCCAAATGGTATTATTCACCAACGTATCCGCGCTTACGACCAGGGATTTTTCGAAGACCAGCAGGGCTTTCTGTGGGTTGTCACTAAAGAAGGTCTGCAACGCATTGATTCCCGAACCGACCAGGTAATCACGCTGACTACGCATGAAC
Organism: Nibrella viscosa; assembly: GCF_039541875.1. Lineage (NCBI taxonomy): Bacteria > Pseudomonadati > Bacteroidota > Cytophagia > Cytophagales > Spirosomataceae > Nibrella > Nibrella viscosa. The sequence continues at coordinate 442,120 of NZ_BAABHB010000002.1, forward strand.
TTCAGGCCCGTGGTCTGTTTTCCAACGGCATATCGTGCGTCTATCTGGATCGGTCAGGCACCTTATGGATCGGCACCGACCAGGGCATCAGCAAGAGTTTATCGTACGCCCGCAAGTTTCAAATGCGGCAAGTAACGCCCACTACGAGTTCACTGCCTCAAAATAATGTCGGTACGCTGCTGGAAGACGCACAGGGTACACTTTGGCTGGGTAGAGATGGAAAGGCGTTTAGCCAGACCTACAGTACTGGCTTTTATCGATTAGCGCCTGCCTCAGGCTTGGCTACTCCTGTAGTGGTTGCGTATCAGAACAAGCATCTCTCACCGGAAGAAGAAATATCGGCTTTGTATGAAGATGCTAAAAAACAGCTTTGGGTTGGTTCCTCAACCGGTTTAACCCTCATTGATCAAACCCGCCGTACAAGCACCCATTATCCATTCGATATGCCTGTCACCAAAATTGTTGCCGACAACCGGGGTAAACTTTGGCTGGTCGTGGGTGAATGGGGTGGATACATTGCCTGTTTTGATCCGCAAACCGGTCAATCTACCGCTTACAGGAAAGAAGTAGGTTCCTCGACAGACCGGAAAAGGTATATCGGTGTAAACAACTCCACACCAAGAGACCTGCTCGTAAGTCGTACCGGCGATATTTATATAGGTACCCTGGGCGCTGGAATTGACCGGCTGAACCCCCAGACCGGCGAGTTTACGTATTATACACCCACTTATCCGTTTGATAGGAGACACATCAATGACAGAGATGCCATTTCACTTTATGAAGATGCCGATGGCATTATCTGGGCCGGAACAGTGGTGGGGGGCCTGAACCGGCTGGACCCTGCCACCGGCGAATTTACATTTTACTCTACTCACAATGGCTTACCCAGTGACCAGATTGTTAGCATCATCGGAGATGCCAAAGGGAATCTGTGGCTTGGTACCGACCAGGGGCTTTGCCGGTTTGACCCCCGAACCCGAACGGCCCGCACCTACACCATTCATGATGGCTTGCCCGCCAATGAGTTCCGCGAACGGGCGGTATACCGTCGGGGTGACCGGCTGTTGTTTGGTACAGCCAATGGCGCGGTTATCTTCCACCCCGACAGCCTGCCGGACAATCCAACCCCCCCACCGGTTTACCTGACCAGATTTGAGGTCATGGGGAAAGCCCAGCCGTTACCCGCCGGTCCGGTTGAATTTCCTCACGACCGTAACTTTTTGGCCTTCGAATTCGTAGCCATCAACTACCATGCTCCGCAGAAGAACCAGTACGCATACAGGCTGGAGGGGATTGATAAAGACTGGGTCTACAGCGGCACCCGGCGATTTGTGAGTTACTCAGACCTAAAGCCGGGTACTTATACGTTCCGGGTGAAAGCAGCTAATAACGATGACATTTGGAACGAAAAAGGGGTGTCGCAGGTAGTTATCATCCATCCACCCTGGTGGCGCACCTGGTGGTTTACTACCCTGGCAATTGCTACGGGTTTCAGTCTGATGTATACAGGGTACCGTTACCGGGTAGAGCAGATTCGCCGGGGGGAACAGCAAAAAGCGGAGTTCAGCAAAAAGCTCTCGGAGATGGAGATGCAGGCGCTGCGGGCGCAGATGAACCCCCATTTCATCTTCAACAGCCTCAACTCCATCAACACCTTCATCCTGAAAAATGATCCCGAATCGGCCTCGGAGTATCTGGCCAAGTTCTCCCGGTTAATCCGGCTTATTCTGCAAAACTCCAGTCAGCCGGTGGTTACCCTGGAGAATGAACTGGAAGCCCTACGGCTGTACCTGAACATGGAGTCTCTGCGCTTCCGGAACAAGTTTACGTACGCTATTGAGGTTGATCCGGAGGTCGAGACCGATGTAATTGAAATCCCTCCGCTGCTGATACAACCGTACATAGAGAACGCCATCTGGCATGGCCTGATGCACAAGGAGGGAATTGGTCATGTCGGCATCAACCTCCATATGGCTGATGATATGCTGGTCTGCATCATTGAAGATGATGGCGTGGGGCGCAGGCGGGCGGCTGAACTTAAGAGCAAATCGGCCACCCGGAGTAAGTCGCTGGGGATGCAGATAACGGCTCACCGCATCAAGCTCATCAACGAGTTGCACGGCAGGGAAACCACCATGCGGATAGTCGATCTGGTAGATGCGACAGGGGAAGCCTGCGGCACCCGCGTGGTCTTACACATTGCGGTATAATACATCAGAAAATACCTCAGGCCATGATAAAAGCAATTCTGATCGACGATGAAGAACACTGCCGGGAATCGCTGTCGATTCAACTGGAGAAGTACTGCCCGGAGGTGAAACTAATGGCCGCCTGCTCATCGGCGGCCGAGGGGCTCAACGCCATTGAGCAGCACCATCCCGACGTGGTGTTTCTGGATGTGGAGATGCCCCGGATGAACGGATTTGAACTGTTGCAGCAGTTTCCGGAGATACCCTTTGAGGTTATTTTCACCACCGGTTACGATGCCTACGCCATCAAGGCTATCCGGTTCAGTGCGCTGGATTACCTGCTGAAGCCCATCGAAAAAGACGAACTGGTCAAAGCTGTAGCCAAGGTGCAGTCCCGCCCGGTGCATCCCGTGAATCAGCAACTGGACATTTTGCTGGAGCGGCTGGCGGGTAAACCCATCGGCCTGCAAAAGATTGCCCTACCCTCGCTGGAAGGCTTTGAACTGGTGATGGTCGACAATATTCTCCGCTGTGAGTCAGACAGCAACTACACCCATGTTTATCTCAAAAATGGTCGTAAAGTCCTGGTGGCCCGTACCCTGAAAGACATTGAAGAATTGCTGGAAGGTCACTCGTTTCTGCGGGTGCACCATTCGCACCTCGTCAACCTGAACGAAATTGAGCGTTACGTGCGGGGGGAGGGCGGCTACCTGATTATGAGCGATAGTTCGTCGGTGAATGTATCCCGCAGCCGCAAAGACGCCCTGCTGAAAATCTTCGGCTGAGCCGGCTGGTGTTACCATGAGAGAAAAAGGATGCTTACCGCATTTTTGCCTGCTGCTGGTTATCAGTGGCCGGATACTCTGCGCCCAGCCGGATAGCCTTCAGTTTCAGTATCATGCCGTTAATCCCGAACGGCCCCTGCGGGTCATATTTGGTCTGTACCAGGACCAGGAGGGATTTATGTGGATTGGGTCTTACCAGGGCCTTGCCCGGTATGACGGAACAACCTTTACCCTCTACAAAAACAAGACCGATGCCCTGGATTCCGGCCTGACCATAAGCTCCGGACGTATTTTTAGTTTCGAGGAAGATCAGAAAGGCCATCTTTGGTTCCCAACCAATGGGAGTGGTCTGCATCAGCTCCACAAACGTACCGGCGAAATTAATGTTTATCCCGTAGACTCTGGTCGCTCCAGAGACTGGAATTACGCTACATCTATCTTTAAGGACCAGCAGGGCAGGTTCTGGCTAAACTGTACGCCTGGACTTGCCTGTTTTGACCCGGTCACTCAGCGGTACGTGTTGTATACATCGCCAAAAGGGCAGCTGATTGATTTTATGCAGAAAATCAGCCCGCATCAACTTTGGGGTATAAATTCAGAAGGACTTTGGCGGTTCGACCTGAAGACCCACCGGTTGGTCTGGTTGCCGCTGGTGTCAGCGTCCGGTAAAAAGCTTAGCGCTAATTCTGTCCACATTGATGCCCAGGGAACCGCCTGGATCGGAACGCTTTCCGACGGCCTGTTCCGGGCAGATACGAGCGGCAACAGCCGGACTGCCACCCCGTATAACCCCATGGGATTAGTGAGCAATCCCATGGAACGGAATAGCGTGTATGAGGCCGACGGCTACCTGTGGCTGGCCACCAAACGAGGGCTCCAGCGTATTAATCCGAGAACCCATCAGGTGATTACCTTTCGTTCTAATCTCGCCATGCCAACAAGCCTCATTACAAACGATATCCTTACCGTTTATAAGGATCGTATGGAGAATCTGTGGGTGGGTACCATTGTGGGCATAAACCGGACTTCCCTGCTTCCTGCATCGTTCGAACGACACCAGATTACGCCGGCTCCGTACCCCTTTTACCGTCAGGAAAACGTTATTCTATCCATTCTGGAAGACCATACCGGCACCATCTGGGTGGTTAATCAAGTGAACGGACTGTTTCGGCTCAACCCAAAGACTCATCGGTTAACGCAGGTAGTTATTGACCCGAAGGTGGATATGGCCAGGCTGGCTGGACGGAATTGGTCGCTCTGCGAAGACCGTCAAGGGCAATTGTGGGTAGGCGTTGGCCCCAATCTTTACCGGTTAAACCGAACCACTGGTCAGTTTTCCCGGTTTTTCTGCGACTTCTTCATACAGCGTATCTGTTTGGATAAGAACGGTAAATTCTGGCTGGCCGGTTACGAAGGTACCATTTCGCCCTCAACAGGCTTACCGGCGCCGAAGCCCCGGCTTGCGTATTTTAATCCGGCAACCGGAGCCATTACGCACTATCGAATGGACGCAAAAGACCCTAGCCGTTCTGTTCCGGGAGATATTCGAAATCTGTTAATCAGTGAGACAGGCCATTTGTGGCTTACCACCAGTGGAGGGCTCAGCCGGTTCAATCCGCAAACAGGTCGGTTCACGCACGTTCAGCCGCAGTATCGCCGGGCCGAATACAACCATGATCTGACCTGCCTGTACGAGGATCACCAGGGTCTACTCTGGATTGGATCCCGGAGTGGCGGATTGAACCGGTTCGATCCCCGAACCGGTCTATTCACCCAATATACTACCCGGCACGGGCTGCTTGGCAACCGGGTCAATGGCATTTTAGGAGACCAGTGGGGGAATTTATGGCTGGGTACTGACTATGGCCTCTCACGCTTTACCCCGGCAACCGGTACCTTTCGCAGCATCAACGACAATGACGGCTTACCCACAGTACGCTTTTTTATGGAAAATAGCGCCTATAATCATCAGGGTAAATTGCTGTTCGGTACCCGCAGCGGTTTTTTCAGTTTTTATCCGGATAGCCTCAAAGAGCCCGCACCGGTTGAGCTTCCGGTGCATATCACCGGCTACGCCGTGCGGGAGCAAAGCCGCCCCTTGCCGGAGGGACCCATTGAACTGAACTATGACGAAAATTTTCTTTCGTTTGAGTTTGTCGCCGTCAATTTTGATGCGCCGGCCCGAAATCGGTACGCTTATCGGTTGGTAGGTCTGGAGCCTGATTGGGTTTACAGCGGCAGTCGCCGGCAGGTCAACTACACCGATCTGGCACCCGGCCAGTATGAGTTCCGGGTACAGGCAACGCGGGATGATAAAACCTGGCACCCGGCTGCAGCCAGTATCATCCTCATCATCCATCCGCCCTGGTGGCGCACCTGGTGGTTTGTGTCGCTGATGATTGCCACCGTGCTTAGTCTGGGTTATCACGCGTTTCGCTATCGGGTGGAGCAAATCCGGCGGGAAGAGCAGCAGAAAGCAGCGTTCAGTAAGAAACTCTCGGAGATGGAGATGCAGGCGCTGCGGGCGCAGATGAACCCCCACTTCATCTTCAACAGCCTCAACTCCATCAACACCTTTATTCTTAAAAACGAACCTGAGTCGGCTTCGGAATACCTGGCCAAGTTCTCGAGGCTTATCCGGCTGATCCTGCACAACTCCAACTCGACGGTGGTCACTCTGGACAATGAACTGGAAGCCCTGCGGCTCTACCTGGACATGGAGTCGCTGCGCTTCCGCAATAAATTTACCTATCGCATTACCATCGGTCCGGAGGTGGAGCCGGATATAGTAGAGATTCCCCCGCTGCTGATTCAGCCGTACGTGGAGAATGCCATCTGGCACGGGATTATGCACAAAGAAGAACCGGGTCATATACGAATCAGCCTGGACATGGCCGGGGACATGCTGGTGTGCAACATTGAAGACGACGGCATAGGACGCAGGCGGGCGGCCGAACTGAAGAGCAAATCGGCAACTAAGCGCAAGTCGCTGGGCATGCAGATCACTGCGCACCGCATCAAGCTCATCAACGAATTACACGGTAAAGAAACTACTATGCAGGTCGTGGATTTGGTCGATGCGTTGGGCGAACCTTGTGGCACCCGCGTGGTATTACACATTGCCGTCTGAACGTCAATTACTCACCCAAACCGGAAACTAACTCAGGATTACAGCAGGCTACGCACTGGTAATAGATTTTTAGAACGGTGTCCTATACGTTTGATAGCGTTAACACATCCTTTAACCAAAATCTGTTACGACAATGAAACACGGATTTATACGTCCGATCAGGCACAGTTTTAACGGTAAACTGTGGGTTGTATTCCTGTTACTGTGTACGTTGTCCAGTTGTCAGGAGGTCGCTCAGTTGCCGGAGTCTTTGTCTCCAAAAGCAGCCCGAAAACCGGCAAAGCCGGGTGATGAAGGAGCCGATGTTGTTTACAACTGGTATAAACTCATTCAACGGCTGCAACTACGCGAAGCTCCGCAGCCGGTGGTGCTGGCTCAGTTCAGAGCCTTTGGATACATTGGGGTAGGTCTTTATGAATCCGTACAGCCGGGTATTAACGGCGCATCCAGTTTAGCGAAACGACTGTACCAGATGCCCGATATGCCCAAGGCGAAAATGTCGGAGGATTACCTGTGGGCCGAGTCTGCCAACGCAGCCATGGCCAGTATGTTCAAGCTGTTTCTGGGCAGCCTGAGTACGGCAGCGAAAGCCAGCATCGACTCCATGGAAACGGCTACGTATAACCAGTTGCGGTTAACGACCTCCAACGAGGTGATGCAGCGCTCGCAGGCCTTTGGACGGGCCGTTGCCCAGGCTATCTTCCAGTGGTCTACGACCGATAACTTCACGCTGGCCAGTCCGGGCTATGTCCCGCTGAACGAACCCTGGGCTTGGGTGCCTACTCCGCCTGCCTTTGCGGCTCCGATCGGTGCTAATCTACAGTACTCAAGACCTTTCCTGGCGTACAGCCTGACGGCGACGGCACCTCCGCTACCCTTCCCGTATTCGGAAGACCCTTCGTCTGCGTTCTACAAAGCGGTAAAAGAAGTGTACGACGTTGGAAACGCCCTGACAGTCGAGCAGAAAGCCATTGCCAACTGGTGGGCTGATGCGGGCGGTCCGGGAACAGGCCTGCCGGCTCCTTATCATCTGCTGTCGATTGTCACCAGCGTACTGGAAAGTCAGCAGGCCGGTCTTTGGCGGGCGGTAGAGGTGTATGCCAAAACCGGGATAGCCATGAAAGACGGGCCTATTATTTTCTTCCGGGCAAAATATCAGTATAACCTGATCAGACCGGTTACCTACATCCGGCGACACATTGATGCGGGCTGGTCGTCTTTTCTGATCAATCCACCTTATCCGGAGTATACCTCCGGGATCATCAGCCTCTATGGCCCCGTGATTGAGGTATTAATACGCCAGTTCGGTGATATACCGGTCACGGATAATGCCTATGCCTGGCGGGGTTTGCCGGCCCGGCAGTATAACTCGCTGTCCGATTTGCTGACACAGACTGCTGTGTCGAGGGTTTACGGAGGCCTGCACTACCAGTTTACGCAGGATATTTCGGTTGCGATGGGCAAAGCGCTGGGCGACAAGATAAACAAGGTTCAAATTGTAGGGCCTGAGTATTAGGGTTCTCCTGTCGAGGGCTAATGGCTGGGTGCTCACGTCGGGTGCTCAGTTTCGGCCGGTTGAAGTGCCCCATGTGCTCACCAGTCCGGTATATACGGCTGACTATAACGAGGTGAAGGCCTTAGGCGCAGCCAACAGCCTGACTCGCACGCCTGATCAAACGCAGATTGGTCTGTTCTGGCTGGAAAACGCCGAAATAGGCTGGAACCGGATTGCGCGTATGGTGGCCGCCGGGCAACCGCTGGATGCCTGGGCGTACGCCCGGCTGTTTGCCCTGCTGCATGTAACCCTTTCGGATACCTACATCGCCGTGTTTGATGGTAAATATCACTTTAATCTTTGGCGACCCATAACGGCCATTGGTAACCATGTTTTCAATCATGCTTTCCAGAAAGGCGTACCGCTGCTCAACGCGACCAGCCCGAAAAAGTAGTTTGCCAATGTCCTGCTTTGAGCCCCGCAGCCGACAACTGCGGGGTTTTGCTTACAGGAATAGTAATTACCCCTGCGCTTCAACCGCCAGCAGGTATACCTGCATCGACTCGCCCACGGTGGCAATCCAGTTGTCGTAAGTACTAATGGCTTCCAGCCGGTCTGCTTCCGTAATATACCCCGCTTCGACTACTTGCGACCCCCGGATCTCGGCCACCTCCGACCAGAGCCGGCTGCTGACGGCAAAGGTTGGATCGCTGCGGTGCGTGGTCTCAAACTGCGGTTCAACATGGATATGGGTCAGGCCGATGGTGCGCATCAGGTCTGCCAGGTGGTCAGCAATGGCGTTGTCGAAACCGGCATCGGCCCGCCATTGCAGAAATGCCCTGTAGAATTGCTGCATGGCCTCCGGTGGGTCGGGCGTCCACCGGATTTTCTCGTGGTTATAATCCAGAATGGCGAGGTGGCCGCCGGGTTTTAGCCGTTGCTTCATCCTGACGAGAGCATCCTGCGGCCGGGCCAGCCATTGCAGCGTGCGGGCGCAGGTGACCAGGTCGAAACGCTCCGCTGTCTCAAACGTATAAATGTCGGCCTGCTGAAACGTAAGCTGGGGTATACCGGCGGCATTCCGGTGGGCCTGTGCCAGCAGGCTTTCGCTGGGGTCGATACCCAGCACCCGGCCCGATGGGCCTGCTTTTTCGGCGATGCTGCGGGTAATGGCTCCTGAGCCGCACCCGACATCCAGCACCGACAGGCCGGGCTTCAGGTACTTCAGCAGATTTCGGTTACTGTTCTCAACGGTACGGCGTTCCAGCACCGGGTTGGGGGCGTCGGGCATTTTCGCCGGGTCGGTATCGGGTTGATTGGACATGCTTTGCGTGTAGATAACGCAAATTAATAAAACCATTCACTCAGTATGGCGTAAATTTCGGTAACATTCCGGTTGCGTAGCGGTTCCAGAAAAGGGTATGACTGCCCGAATGAAAACCAAACGCGAAACCGACATGAGCTCATCTGAGAACAACGGCACCTCCGGTGTATCGGCACTATGGTGGGGACTGGCCGGCATTGGGGCTGTAATTGCCGCCCGCACCTTTATCCGGCAACAGCGTAAAACAGATTTCTCCGGGAAAACGGTGGTGATCACCGGCGGCTCACGCGGCCTGGGGCTGGTAATGGCGCGGCAGTTTGCCCAGGAGGGTGCCAACCTGGCCATCTGCGCCCGCGATCAGGAGGAGCTCGACCTGGCCCAGACTGAGCTGGAGCAGTACGGTGGCCGGGTGTTTGCCTTTGTGTGCGACCTGACCAATAAATCGGAAGTAAAGGCATTTATACTGCGGGTACAGCAGGAGTTAGGCCTAATCGACGTGCTGGTCAACAATGCCGGGGTTATCACGGTAACTCCGCTGGAGCACGCTACGGAAGAGGATTTCCGGCAGTCGATGGAAACACATTTCTGGGCCTGCTACCATACCATCAGCGAGGTGTTGCCCCAGATGCGGGAGCGAAAAGCTGGTCGTATTGTGAACATTGCTTCCTTTGGCGGCAAAGTCCCGGTACCGCATCTGGCACCCTACGTGACCAGTAAATTTGCGTTGGTCGGCTACTCCGAAGGGCTGCGGGCCGAGGTGATGAAAGATAGTATTTACGTAACCACTGTTTGCCCCGGTCTGATGCGCACCGGCAGTCCACGCCACGCCATCATCAAAGGGCAAAACGAGAAGGAGTATGCCTGGTTCAAAATTGGCGACTCTTTGCCGCTGCTGGCCCTCAGTGCCGAGCAAAGCGCCCGGAAAATCATCGACGCCTGCCGCTACGGCCAGGCCGAACTGATCCTCACCCTCCCGGCCAAACTGGCTTCTGTATTTCACGGTATATTCCCGGGCCTGACCACCGATATATCGTTCCTGGTCAACGCCCTCTTACCCGCACCGGGCGGCATCGGATCCCAGCGCACAACCGGCAGCGCCAGCGAAACGGAACTGACGCAGTCTTTTCTGACAAAACTGACCGACGACGCGGCTGAAGCCAATAATGAACTGGTCAGCTAAGCGGGCTTGACTAAGATTTACAAATTCATAATACAGCCGTGTTGGTTAAGCAGTACCTTTAAGGCCACTAACCTTACCTTCACGTTATGCGCCTTCGCTACCTGCTTCTTTGCCTGCTCCCCTTTACGGCACCGGCTCAAAAAAACGCGTCCCGCGAACAGAAAGCATTTCAGTCGCTGGAAGCCAAACGGGTTACCCTGCCCAACGGCTGGAGCCTGACACCCTACGGCCGCTCGCTGCCGCTGGGTGATTTACCGCTGAATATGGCCGTTTCGCCATCCCGGAAACTGCTGGCGGTAACGAACAACGGCTACGCTAAACACTCCATTCAGCTTATTGATATTGCGACCGAAAAAGTGCTGGATGAGATTGAGATTCAAAAAGCCTGGTTGGGGCTGCGGTTCAGCCCCGATGGTACCAGGCTGTATGCGTCGGGTGGGAATGACAATCAGGTGGTCATCTTCAACGTAGCTGGCAACCAACTGGCCAAAGCCGATTCTATTTCGCTGGGCAAGCCGTGGCCCAACCGCATCTGGCCAACTGGTCTCGAACTGAATGCCAAAGGCACCACGGTGTACGTAACCACCAAAGATGACAGCTCGCTCTACGTCTGTGATGTAGCTGCCAAACAGGTGCGTAATCGGATTAAGCTGCCCGCTGAAGGGTACACCTGCCTGCGGTCGCCGGTGTCGGAGGAGCTGTACATCTCGCTGTGGGGTGGCGAAAAAGTACTGATCTACAACCCGGCGCAGCAGCGCATCACGGGCGAGATTCCAGTTGGCAGCCATCCTAACGATATGCTCATTACCCGCAACGGCCGGTATCTGTTTACCGCTAATGCCAATGACAATACCGTTTCGGTCATTGACCTGAAAACCCGCCGGGTCGTCGAAACTATGGTGACGGCCCTGTACCCGGATGCACCGGCCGGTAGCACACCAAACGCTTTGGCACTCAGCGCCGACGAAAAGACCTTGTTAGTCGCCAATGCCGATAATAATTGCCTGGTTTTGTTCGACATCACCCGAGTTGGTCGTAGTCGCTCACAGGGCTTTATCCCAACGGGCTGGTACCCGACAGCCGTCAGGGTGGTCGGGAAAAAAGTGCTGGTGGCTAACGGCAAGGGCTTTACCTCCAGGCCCAACCCAAACGGACCTAACCCGGCGAAGCGGAGAGAACCCGATACGCAGCATATTGGCGGATTGTTTACCGGAACGTTGTCTGTGTTCGAGATGCCGGACCAGGGGAATCTGGCAGCTACATCACAAATCGTGTATCGGAATACGCCGTATACCAAAGACAAAGAAAAACAGGCGGCCGGCGAGGCCAATAATCCCATACCGCGCCGGGTAGGAGACCCCGCAACAGCGGACCGCTCACCCATCAAATACGTATTTTACATCGTTAAGGAGAACCGCACCTACGACCAGATTTTCGGGGATATGCCCGAAGGCAACGGCGACCCGAACCTGTGTTTGTTTCCGGAAAAGGTAAGCCCCAACCACCACGCACTGGCCAGGGAGTTTGTGTTGCTCGATAACTTCTACGTCGATGCCGAAGTCAGCGCCGACGGCCATAACTGGTCGACGGCCGCCTACGCCACCGACTACGTCGAGAAAATCTGGCCGATGAGCTATGGCGGCCGGGGCGGTACCTACGATTTTGAGGGGAGCCGCCGGACCGCTTTCCCCAAAAAGGGATTCATTTGGGACTACTGCCAGCGGGCAGGCATTTCATACCGGAGCTACGGCGAGTTTATGGCGTACTCCAAACAGAAAGGGTCGGCATTGACAGGCCATATGGCGCTGGCTTTTCCGCCCTACGACCTGAGTATAAAGGATATAACCCGCTTTGAGGCCTGGAAAAAAGATTTCGATAGCCTGCTGGCTATTAATGCCGTGCCCCGGTTTAACTCGTTACGCTTCAGCAACGACCATACCAGCGGAGCCCGCATTGGGGCACCAACCCCCTTTGCTCATGTAGCCGACAATGACCTGGCCCTGGGGCTTTTTGTCGAGTACCTGTCTAAAAGCCCCATCTGGAAAGAATCCGCTGTGTTTGTGCTGGAAGATGATGCCCAGAACGGTCCCGACCACGTGGATGCCCACCGGTCGCCGGCGCTGGTCATCAGCCCCTATACCAAACGGCGGCACGTAGAGCATACCATGTACTCGACTTCCAGTATGCTTCGGACAATGGAGCTGATTCTGGGTCTGCCGCCGATGAGCCAGTACGACGCGGCCGCTACGCCCATGTTTGCCTGTTTCACCAATACGCCTGATCTGAGACCCTACACCCACCGCCCGGCTCAGGTAGATTTGGAAGCCAAAAACACCGCCTGGAACGAACCGGCCCGGCGTTCACAAAAATTTGACCTGCGCTATGCCGATACGCTCGATGATTACGAGTTCAGCGAAGTAATCTGGAAGGCCGTCAAAGGAGAGCAGTCGGTGATGCCCGCGCCCCGGCGCGGAGCGTTTGTGCGGATTGCCAAAACGGATGATGACGACTAGCGCGCTGACCTTTTGCTAAGCCATTTTCCGCTTCCATGCCTAAACCGTGTAGTATTGCAGGTATAAATCCTGCCTGCTACACCTATGAAGAAAACCCATTTCAAAAACGAACTGGCCCTGGCCGACACCTGCAAAAAAGGAGCCGAAGGTCCGGTTGTCAAACGCATTCAGGAGTGGCTGTGCCTGACTCCGTTGCGGTTTCCGGAGGCCGTAACGGCTACGGCGGTAGACGGCAAGTTCGGTAGTGCCACCGAGCGGGCCGTGCGTAACTTTGAGGAGGCTATCGGCCAGAAACAAACCGGTGTGGTGACACCGGAGTTGTTTCATCGCCTGGCCGAACCACTGGCTATGGCTTTCCAGGCACCTCCGGTTGCCGGGCCGGCATCTATCCATCAGGGTATTCTCCACTACGCCCGTATCCACCTGCGGCAGCGGGCTACCGAACTCCAGTCGGCGCAGGAACAGAATCTGGGTCCGTGGGTGCGCAGTTATTGCGATGGCTACGAGGGCTCACCGTTCAAATGGTGCATGGGCTTTGTGCAGTCGGTGCTGGACCTGGCCGCGTCGGGTGCCGGGCGCGACTATACGGCCATCATGCCTGCTTCGCTCAGTTGCGATGTAGTGGCCATGGCGGGCAGGCAAAACGGACGGCTCACCGACAGCAAATCGGTGCGGAGTAACCCAAAGCAGGTGTTGCCGGGTGATGTGTTTTTGCTGAGATATCCCAACCTGAACGACTGGTATCATACCGGCATTATTACCCGCGTAGTTGGCGACTGCTTTGAGACTATCGAAGGCAATACCGACAGCAAAGGGTCCAGCAATGGAACGGCCGTGTTTACCCGCACCCGCAACTTCCGCACCACAACCATTGATGTATTTACCGTAGAAGGCCTGTAGCCTACCGGGATCAAAATAACGTTACACGCGCTCGTATCGGGCTTCGACCAGGCCGGGCGGGTAAATCTTTGTGCTGGTGAGTTTCAGCTCCGTCTGGCGCGTGTGGGGCTTAAACAGGGGAATGCCGTTGCCCAGAATGGTGGGGTGAATAAACAGAATGTACTCGTCGATCAGCCCGGTCTTCTGCAGGTGCTCAATCACGTTGGCTCCGCCCACCAGCCAGATATTGCCGCCCGGCTCTTCTTTCAGCGAACGGGTAAATTCCGCAATATCCTCCGACACAAATTCGACCCATTCGTCGTGCGTGCGACTAGTATCGCGGGTGAAAACATAGCTGGTTTTGTCCTGGTACGGATAATCGCCGAAAGTCAGGACCTGTTCGTACGTCTTGTGGCCCAGCAGCACCGTGTCTATTGACCGGTAAAAGGCCGTATACCCAAAATCTTCATCGGCCAGCAGCCAGTCTACCTCACCATTTGACCGGGCAATGTAGCCGTCCAGGCTGGTGGCAATAAAGAGTATAAGCTTTCGCATAGGTTAGTTGGTTGGGGTTGCGGGACTGGTACTTTGGAAGAAAAAAGTAAATGTCTACTTTTATTACCCTACTGTCAAACCCTACCCTATGCGATTTGCTGCTTTCCGGCTGTTTCTTCTCGTTTTTTTATTCAGTAACCAGATATCCTGTGCGCAACAGGATAAGTTATTACGAATCAGTGGCTTGCGGCAACCGGTTGAGGTGCTGCGCGACAGCTGGGGCGTAGCGCATATTTACGCCCAAAACGAACACGATCTGTTTTTTGTCCAGGGCTATACGGCAGCCTCCGACCGGTTGTTTCAGCTTGAAATCTGGCGACGGCAGGCCACCGGCACCGTGGCCGAACTGCTGGGGCCGCAGGAGGTGAAACGCGACATCGGCACCCGATTGTTCCGGTTTCGGGGTAATCTGAACGAGGAACTGACGCATTACCACCCCCACGGCCCACAGATTGTTCAGGCCTTTGTTGATGGTATAAATGCTTACATCCGCGAAATCCGGCAAACGCCCGACAAGTTGCCGTTTGAGTTTAAGCGCCTGAAAACTCAGCCTGAGTACTGGACGCCCGAGGTGGTTATCAGCCGCCATCAGGGGCTGCTCAGCAACGTCCGCGACGAACTGAACAACGGACGGCTGGTACACCTGCTTGGTGCCAACCACCTGCGGCAGGTGCAATGGTTTCATCCGGCCCGCAACGTAAATGAACCCGACCTGACACTGCACGTAACCGGCGATGAACTGTTTCAGCCGATTCTGGAATTATATGAAGCCTTTAAGCTGCCGCTGAAGTTTCCGGCACCGGGCGAGAAGGTAGGGCAGCAGTGGAGTGAGGAAGAAGCGGCCAACTGGTTTGATGCCGAAAAGCAGTATGTGGGGTCCAACAACTGGGTACTTAGCGGAGCGCGTTCGGCCAGTGGTTTTCCCCTGCTGGCCAATGATCCGCACCGGGCGCAACAGGTGCCGTCGCTCCGCTATTGGGTCCATCTGAATGCCCCCGGCTGGAACGTGATCGGAGCCGGAGAGCCGACCTTACCGGGTGTATCCATCGGGCACAATGACCACGGGGCCTGGGGACTAACCATTTTTGAAACTGATAACGAGGATCTGTATGTCTACGAAACGAATCCCGCCAATCCCAATCAGTACCGCTACGATGGCCGGTGGGAGTCGATAACGACGCTGACGGAAACCATTCCTGTAAAAGACCAGGAGCCGGCGACCGTAACGCTGAAATACACCCGCCACGGTCCGGTGGTCTTTGAGGACGCCAAAAACGGTAAAATTTATGCGGTAAGGGCGGGTTGGCGCGAGGTGGGTTGTGCGCCTTATCTGGCCAGTCTGCGTATGAACCAGGCAAAAAACTGGGAGGAATTCCGGCAGGCCTGCACCTACAGCCGTATCCCCGGCGAAAACATGATCTGGGCGGGGCGGCCATCCGCGGGGCGGCAGGGCGACATAGGCTGGCAGGCGGTGGGTATCTCGCCTATCCGCCGGAAGTGGACGGGGCTGGTGCCGGTGCCCGGCGACGGACGATTTGAATGGGACGGTTACCTGCCTATCGACCAGTTACCGCATAAACTGAACCCGCCCGAAGGCTATGTCGTAACTGCCAACGATAATCAGACACCCGCCGATTTTCCGCACCGCAATGCCGTGGGCTGGGTATGGTCCAATCCGGTACGCTCAAACCGAATCCGGGAGTTGCTGACCAGTAAACCCAAACAAACTCTCGCTGATTTTAAAGCCATTCAGGCCGATTACCTCTCCATGACCGCCCGGGCCCTGGTGCCGTTGTTAAAATCGCTGAAAGGCAGCCGTGAACCGGTGGAGTGGGCGCGGCAGCAGTTGCTAAAATGGGATGGTCAACTGGCCGCTAATTCGGTGCCTGCTTCCATTTACGTGTTATGGGAAGGATACCTGCGGAGTGTTCTGTACCAGGCGGCTCTACCCGACAAGGCTCGTCGGTACCTGAAAAATATCCCCACCAAACGCATGGTCGACTGGCTGACCGAACCCGAAACGACCCTGGCTAAACTGCCAACCATAACCGGTGCAACAACGGCAAACCGCGATAGTCTGTTACTAACCTGCCTCGATTATGCCATGCAGGACCTAACCCAACGCCTGGGACCCGACCGCAGCCGCTGGCAATACGGTCAACCCGACAATAAGCATATTTATCTGGAGCATGCGTTAAGCGACTGGCTCGATGAGAATGAGCAGGCTCGCGTAAATGTTGGCCCGGCACCCCGCGGAGGCTACGGCGAAACGGTCAATAATACCGGCAGCAGCTTAAACCAGGAGCATGGGGCCTCTTTCCGCATTCTGGTCGACACGCAGGACTGGGACAAAACGCTCGGCATCAACAGCCCCGGCCAGTCCGGCGACCCCGCCAGTCCGCACTACCGCGATCTGTTCCCGATTTGGGCCAGGAATGACTACTTCCCCGTCTATTTCTCCAAAGAGAAGATAAAGACGGTGACGGAGAAACGGCTCCTGCTGTACCCCGGAATGTAATTCCGGGGTACGGGGTACATTACCGCCCAAACGTCAGCGTCGTGCCTACCCGGAAGCCTACCCGCTGATAGGTAAAATCCTGCCATTGCGTAACCACTTCAACGCGGAACAGGCGGAGAATGCCATCCAGGCCGTAGCCTACTTCGGTGTAGTGGCGGGAGGCCGGGGTGCCCAGATAGTGCACAAACAGGTTCTCTTTCAGGCCGGTCAGGCGAACGTAGGTGATCTGGGTCAGCAGGAATTTGCGGAACTCCGACAGCACGTGGGCCTCTACAAACCGCTTGCCGGTGCTGTAGTCGTAGTAGGGCAGCATCCGGTAGATGGACGTAGGATCGCCCTGCTGGAAGAAGAACTGGTTGCCCTGGAAGTGGCGGAAGTCCGGGAAGTACACCGACCGGTTGTTCAGGAAGCCCCCCACCCGCACATCGTAGCTGAGCCGGCTGCGGATACCCGTCTCGAACGAGTGGCTGATGCCGGCCTGCACAAAGTCATAGTCGACATTGCTGCCGCCAAGGCCGGCAATCCCTTTGCGGTAGTTGAGCATCAGCAGTGGACTGGTGTTGCGCCGGTTTACCCGCCGACCGTTTGAGATTCGGTAGCTGCCGGCTTTCAGTCGGCCGGTAGCCGTCAGGTTCAGCACCAGCGCCTGATGGGTGGGAAAAGCGGCCGGGCCAATCTCGGCGTTATCGGGGCGGTTGGGCGTGAAGGTGAACTGGTTCCAGTCGATCCAGGGTTTCAGGTTTTCGCGGTAGTTGGCCAGTTCCGACCGCTGGGCATAATCGAGGCTTCCTGAAAAATTGATGCGCCCTTTGAACGGCTGGGCATCCAGCGACAGATTAGCGAAATAGTCCTTCTGGTAAAGCTTCATAAAATTACGCTCAAACAGCAGCGTAGTGAGCGTATTCAGCGCCGGACTGATCGGTGGCTCCGGATTGAACTGGTACAGGTAGCGCCCACCCGACAGCCGCAGGTTCGTTCGGTTGTGGCGGTACTGCGCGGTGGCATAGCCTACAAACTGCCGGCGGCCAAACTGATACCGGCCAACCGGATGCAGGCTGATCTCGTCTGTTCGCTTCTGGTTCAGGTAATGCGTTAGCTTCAGGCCGCCTTCTACCACATAGCCCTCTACGGTATTATAGGCAAGGCTGCTGACCAGGTCATCCCAGGTCAGCGTGGTTCGCTTGCTCAGATTCCAGGTGTTGCCGGTAATCAACTGACCGACCTGAAACGTGCGGGCGTTCGTTGCCTTCTTTGTACTGTCCTTCTGCACCTTTATCTCCCGCGTAATCTTGAGACTGTCGCTGCGCACGTAGCTTTTCGATTCGGCACTTGTGAGTGGCACGGTGCGGAGGGAGTCCCAGAAAGTCACGTTTCGCCGGACTGCCAGGGAATCGACAATGGTGGAGTCGTTGCGGGTAACGGCCACTTCCTCCTTGTTTTCCTTGCGTTCTTTCCGCTCCTGCTTTTCGTATTCCTTAATGAGCTGCTTCAGGTTTTTGGTCGAATATTCTTTCTGCTTCGCTACCATATCTCCCAGCTTCTGTCCCTTAATGTCGCGGTTGCTGAGCTGGGTGGCCGGCTTTTCTTTCTTTTCGTCGATCACCTGAATGTCTTCCACAAAAGCGGGGTTTACCTTCAGGTCATTGAACGTCTGGCTGATGACGAACTGACCATTACCCGCTACGCCAAAGATTTTGCCCCGAACGTCGTACCGCTGGTTGACCGGCATCCATACGCCCTTGATCGGACTGTACAGGTGGCGGATATTGACCGTCAGCCCCTCAAAGCCGATAGTCTCCAGTTGTAAACTATGCAAAGCCCAGGTGCCCTCAATGATGTAGATGACACCCCGGAACACCCCTTCGCCGTAGGAACGCGGAATGACTTTGATCTTGTTGATATCGACACCCTGCTCGCGGTAGGTGCCTTCGTATTCAAACTTGTAATAGGCAAAAGCTTTGGGCGACAGGGGAGAAACCGTTTTGGCTACTTCGGGCTGGTAAAAACTGGTGAGGAAATACTGGTTCACCGACATATTCTCGCCTACGGAGTTTCGGGAGGCAATTACCCGCTGCCGGTAGGTATTCGGCTGCTGGAACGTCACTTCCGACACCGTTTCGTTCAGCATCGGCACGCCTTTCTTGAAATTGGCTTCTTTTTCGGCTTCTTTCAACTGCTTTTTGTAGAGAAACTCCATTGGCAGGTCGGTGATAGTAACCGATACTTTGGAGTAAGCGCGGGCGGTGTAGCTCAGCACCTGAAGCTGGTGGAACTTGGCTTTGGCAATAGCCCGGCGCATGATGCTGTAGGCGGCATCTTCCTGATTGGAGCCGACCTTCACCTCGTTTAAGTTGAACGCCTGCTCTTCCAGCGATACAGGGAGTTCAGTAAAGCTGTTGCCGACTTCCACATCTTTCTGAACCGTTTTAAAGCCCAGGTATTGGAAAACAATCTGGTAGGTGCCCGGCTTCAGCGCCAGTTCAAAACGACCTTCGGCATTGGCCATCGTACCCGTTGATGTGCCGCGGGCAATAACGGCCGCGTACGGCAGCGGTTCCCCTTTGGTTGTCTGTATCGTTCCCCGAATGCCCTGGCTAAGAGCCAGAGCCGGAAGAAGCAAGAGCGTAAGCAGGATAAAGTGTAGTTTCATAAATGGGGATAGATTCAAGTCGTTAGTCAATAGTCGATAGTCAATAGTCGTTAGCCCTATCAACTATTGACTAAAAAACTAAGATAAGTCGTTTGCCTTTCCAGGTAGCCAGATGCTGTTTTCGGCTGAAAGGTTGCTTGTGCTGGCTACGATTGGGTTTTAATATACACATCGCGCTGCGGAAACGGAATGGTAATACCCCGCTGACGGAACCGCTCGACAATCATATATCGCAGATCGCTGCGGACTCGCTCAATCCGGAATACTTCGTCGCTGTAAAACAAAAGGCGGAACTGAAGGGCGGAGTCGGCAAAATCGATCAGCCATACCTGCGGTGGCGGGTCTTTCACAACCTGACTGTGGGCATGAGCGCAATCCAACAAGATTTGTTTGACCAGATCGGTATCGGAATCATAGGCAACGCCTACCACGATATCAAACCGGGTTTGAGCCGTCTGGTGGGTGTAGTTGACGACCTTGTTGCTGGTAATCAGGGAGTTGGGGATCAGTAAGTGAATGTGATCGCGGCTTTCCACCTCTGTCAGGCGCATCCGGATAGAAATCACCCGTCCAACGGTATTTTCGACCTGAATAATGTCGCCTACTTTGATCGTCCGGTCAATTAAAATGATAATGCCCGAAATAAAATCGTCGAACAGGTGCTGTAAGCCGAGCCCAATGCCGACAAACAGAGCGGCCGTACTGGCCAGCAGGATGTTGAGCTGAATACCCAGGGCCTCCAGCGACATACCAAAGGCAATGACAAACGCCAGGTATTTGAATAACTGATAGAACGTGTACGCACTGGAGGAGTCCAGTTTCCGGCGCTTTTCCTGCCGGGTCAGAAACCGCCTGAATGTCCAAAGAATAGCCCTGGTAATCAGAACGATCAGGACAACGGCAATCAGTTCTTTGGGTGTCAGTTTGAAGCTGCCCAACCGGAGTAACTCATAGTTCAGGAATTGATTGAGCGTCTCCTGTAGTTGCGTATCATTCATGCGGATGAATTGGGTCCTGGAACGAAGAAACGAAATTATCCGGCAAAGAAAAAGCCCTCATCCGGGTGGGAGAGGGCTTTCGATCG
This sequence comes from Nibrella viscosa, assembly GCF_039541875.1. Lineage (NCBI taxonomy): Bacteria > Pseudomonadati > Bacteroidota > Cytophagia > Cytophagales > Spirosomataceae > Nibrella > Nibrella viscosa. The sequence continues at coordinate 462,422 of NZ_BAABHB010000002.1, forward strand.
CTATACTTACGGTGCTTACGCCAGGCGGTTGATGCAGTTGAGGTCTTCAAACGCAACGGTCAGTCGTTTCACCACGCTTTCTTCGGCCTTGCGCAGCCAAACGCGGGGGTCGTAGTATTTCTTGTTCGGCGAATCGGGACCTTCGGGGTTTCCTAATTGCCCCTGCAGGTAGTCCTTCTTCGACTCGTAGTAATTCTTAACGCCTTCCCAGGTGGCCCACTGAATGTCGGTATCGATGTTCATTTTGATGGCCCCGTAGCGGATGGCTTCGCGGATTTCGTCGCGGGTGGAGCCGGAACCGCCGTGGAAGACGAAGTTCACCGGCAGCGGACCCGTTCCGAATTTCTCCTGGATGTAATCCTGCGAATTTTTCAGGATAATCGGCGACAGCTTCACGTTGCCGGGCTTGTATACACCGTGTACGTTACCGAAGGCAGCCGCAATGGTGAAGTTTGGCGAAATTTTGTTCAGCTCTTCGTAGGCGTAGGCCACTTCCGAGGGTTGGGTATACAGTTTGGAATCATCTACGCCGGTATTATCCACACCGTCTTCTTCGCCACCGGTTACGCCGAGTTCAATCTCCAGCGTCATGCCCATTTTGGCCATCCGCTCAAAGTACCGGCAACTGATCTCAATATTTTCTTCGATCGGCTCCTCCGACAGGTCGAGCATATGCGAACTGTAAAGGGGCTTACCGTACTGGTCGAAATGGCGTTCGCTGGCATCCAGCAGGCCATCTATCCACGGCAGCAGTTTCTTGGCACAGTGGTCGGTATGCAGAATAACCGGAATGCCGTACAACTCGGCAACGTTATGGATGTGAAGCGCTCCCGAAATAGAACCGGCAATGGCCGCCTGCTGCTTATCGTTGGGCAGGCTCTTGCCCGCGTAGAAGATACCTCCGCCGTTGGAAAACTGAATAATAACGGGCGAGTTTACGGCCTTTGCCGTTTCCAGAACCGCGTTCACGGAATTGGTACCGACGACGTTTACGGCCGGCAGGGCGTAGTCATTTTCGTTGGCATGACGGAAGATTTCAGAGACACCATCGCCCGTTACGACGCCTGGTTTGAATCGGGTTGCTACCTCACTCATTGTCAGGACAGGATTGGATTAACAAACAGTTTTTAGACAAAAAGAAGAAAAAGTTCGCCGGAATTGAGCCGGACAGGCACTTTATCAGATTACTTTGCAAAGTACAATTTATTTCGCCACAACGAATCGGAAATCCTAAAAAGTTACTAAACAGCCTTTTGCGTTCAGGTGTTATATCTGATGCTCGGTAGTAGACTTTAGACGTTAGACAATAGATGTTAGACCTAATCAATTAGGGTAAAAGACATCTGGTATCTGATGTCCCGTTATATAGTTTTCAATTCGCTCTTCCTATGAATACAACCCTCTCCGCATTGCAGAACAACTTTCCCCGGCCGGGCCGTCTGGAGTGGATCAGCATTCGCCCTGTTCAGCGGGGGCCGGTGCAGGTGGTTGATGACGTAGAGGTATCTCCGGATAAAGGACTCGTTGGCGATCACTACAGCGGCCGCAGCGGTACCCGCCACGTTACGCTCATCCAGGCCGAGCACCTGCCCGCTGTGGCTGCCCTGACCGGCCACCCGGAGGTAGACCCCGGCCTGTTGCGCCGGAACCTGGTGGTATCGGGCATTAACCTGCTGGCGCTCAAGAACCAGCGATTCCGGATCGGCCCCGAGGTGGTTCTGGAAACTACCGGCGAATGTCATCCCTGCTCGCGCATGGAAACCAACCTCGGCCCCGGCGGCTACAACGCCATGCGCGGCCACGGTGGCATTACGGCGCGGGTTATCCAGGGCGGAACCATTCGGGTGGGGGATGAAATCAGCGTACCCTAATACAGTTTTACCTTTCTGGAAAGCACGGCGGAAAGCAGCATCATTACGCCGACCAGCGCCAGACCATACGCTAACCCGTACCCTTCGGCTACAAACCCGATAATGGGCGGACCGGCCAGAAAGCCGATAAAGCTAAAGGTAGCAAAGGTGGCCAGACCGGCGGCCGGGGCAATACCCGGTACCCGCATGGAGGCCCCGTACAGAATGGGCGCTCCCAGCGAGCAACCGGCTCCCAGCAAGGCAAAGCCCAGCAGCGCCGTAGCCGGGTAAGGCAGTAATGTGGCTACCGCAATACCTACGGCTCCAACCAGTCCGCTGATCTGCAGCCAGCGTTTTGCCCCAACCAGCGGCACCAGCGCGTCGCCGGTAAAACGGCCCAGCGTCATCGTCAGCGAGAAACAGCCAAAGCCCAGGGCGGCTACCTGACTGGTGGCGCCCAGCGTCTCGCGCAGGTACACGGCACTCCAGTCAAACGCCAGTCCTTCACCCATGGCAACGGCTAATCCAATGATAATCATCAGGAGCAGGTCGACATTCGGTTTGACAAAGGATACGCTCGACTCGGCTTTCTGGGTCGGAATGCTTTGCAGCAGCGGCCGCAGCGAATACGTCAGCAGGGCAATCAGGGCGGCCATGATCATCACGTGTACATTGGGCGGAATATGCAGCGCAATGGCGAGTCCGGCAATGGCCGAGCCCAGCATACCACCTAAGCTCCACATCCCGTGGCTGGAGGCCATGATCTGAATGCCGTCGGCGCGTTCGATGTTGGTGGCGGAGGTGTTCATGGCCACGTTGAGCAGGGCGCTGCTGAGGCCGTTGATTAATAAACCGGCTACCAGCAATGATATATGATTGGCGTTGATGGCCAGACACATGCCCAGGCAAAAGATCAGGGCACCGTAGAAGCAGGCTTTGGCTTCGCCGATCCGGGCAATGATCCAGCCCGTCAGCGGATTCATGATGAGCAGACCCACCGGCATGGCAAACAGCGTCAGGCCCAGCCCGGCATCGGAAAGCTGCAGCTTCTGTTTAATATGCGGAATATGGGCTACCCAACTGCCGAACAGCAAACTGTCGGAGGCAAATACCATACCCACCGCCCGCGCCTGAGCGTGGGTAGCGAAGGTGCTTACGTTGCGGACCAAAAGATTGTCGCGCCAGCTAAACGTTGATGTACTTGTATTCATAGCACAAAAATAGCAGGTTTAGGCCGCTTCTTTCTTCTGCTTAATTTGCCGATTACAATGCTTTATTGACGTACTGATTGAAAATTGCTGATTGTTTTAGTTAATTTAGGACAAGGGTTGTGCTCAATCTACGATCTATGAAGCTTCAATTCGAAAAAATAGAGCCCGAAACCGGTAGTTCTTTCCGGTTGATGCACCATACCGAGCCGGACTTGTGTGGGGTGTACTGGCATTATCATCCCGAACACGAGATTGTGTATATCCCACGGGGTAGTGGTAAGTGCCACATTGGCCGGCATATATCCCGCTACGAAGGGGGCTACCTGGTATTTATTGGCCCCAACGTACCGCACCTGAACTTTGGGCACGGGGCCGACCTGTATTCGGAGGAGTTGGTGGTGCAGCTACGGCAGGATTTCATGGGCGAACCCTTCCTGAACCGGCCCGAACTGGCCGCTATCCGGCGGTTGTTTGAGTGGGCACACCAGGGGCTTTCCTATGGCGAAGAAACCCGAAATCAGGTAGGGCCACTGCTGATGCAACTTCCCGCGCTGGCTCCGTTCGACCGGATGCTGCTGCTGCTGCGCATTTTCCAATACCTCGCCACAACCACGGATGTAACACCCCTCCACGCCGATGGTGTCCGGTTCGATCTGAACCCCCGCGAGCAGGAGCGCATCAATCGCATTGTCCGCTATGTCGAAGACCGCTATCGGCAACCCATCGACATGCAGCAGGTAGCCGATCTGGCCAACCTGACGGTACCTGCCTTCTGTCGGTATTTCAAGCGAATGACGCAAATGACCTTCACCGATTTTGTGAACGAGTACCGCGTCAACCAGGCCCGGCATCTGCTGAATAGTTCGCGTACCGTGGCCGACATCAGCTACGAAGTTGGTTTCAACAACCTGTCGCACTTCAACAAAACCTTCCGCGCCGTGACCGGCCAGACGCCATCGGCCTACCGGCACGAACTTGTGGGTTAAGGTTGTATGTGTAGGTCATAAAATGTTCCTGACGAGACGTGCCAGCTTTTACCTGCCTGCCACATAGCCATATTGCCTTAACTGCTGTATCTTTGTAATTTCATAACATCCTGACAACCTGCTGAACCAGCTTAGTTAATGACGTATAGCAAACAAACCTTCCTGTATACGGCCGCTTTGGCAGCCACCCTGCTGACCGGCACCCTGCCTGCCTGGGCGCAGGACGCGCTGAATCAGATTCCCGCCGAAGCCCGCACCGTTGTGCAAACGGTACGGCCCGAAGCCATCAGGGCGCACATGGGTTTCCTGGCCGATGATGCGCTGGAAGGCCGCCGGCCCGGCACCCGTGGCTTTGCCCTGGCGGCCAATTACCTGCAGGCGCAGTTTGAAGCGCTGGGTCTGCTACCGGCCGGCGATAACAAAACGTACCGGCAGGCCGTGCCGCTGCGCCGGGCACAGGTCAACGAAGCCGGCAGTTCGTTCGCTATCGTGCGCAAAGGGAGCGAGCAACCGCTGGAATACGGCAGGGGGTTTGTGCTGAGTCCCAACTTTGGCAAAGCCACCAGCGAAGTGACCGCCCCGGTGGTGTTTGTCGGATTCGGTATTACCGCCCCGGAACTGAGCCACGATGATTATGACAAGATCGACGTAAAAGGAAAAATTGTTGCGTATTTCAACGGTGCCCCAACCAACTTCCCGTCTAACCAGCGGGCTTATTATAGCTCTACCTCCAAGCTGGAGAATGCAGTGGCTCATGGCGCAGTCGGCGTCATTTCCTGTAGCATTCCGACCGATCTTCGCACCCGCATGGAGGCCACGGCCACGCGGCTTCGCCAGTCGCAGGGCGTAACCCGCTGGGTGGATAAGCAGGGACAGGCGCAACGCACCAACCCCGAACTGCTGGGCGTAGCTACCGTCAGCGACTCCACCGCCCGCGCTTTGTTTGCCGGTGCCGGCCGCTCGTTTGATGATGCCGTGGGCTGGGCCACACGCAATACCCCCCAGGCGTTTCCGCTGTCGGTTTCGGTGCGGATGCGGACCCAAACCACGACTATGCCCGACATTCGGGGCGAAAACGTAGTAGCCGTTTTACCCGGCACCGACCCCGTGTTAAAAAATGAGTATGTGGTGCACGTGGCGCACCTCGATCACCTGGGAATTGGAAAGCCGGTCAACGGCGATTCAATCTACAATGGTGCGCACGATAATGCCTCCGGCGTAGGTATTTTGCTGGAAACAGCCCGGTTGTATACCTCGCTGCCGAACCGCCCCCGCCGGTCTATTCTGTTTGTGGGGGTAACCGGTGAGGAACTGGGCCTGCTGGGCTCCGATTACTTTGCCGGCAACCCAACGATGCCCGGTAGCATGGTGGCTAACTTCAGCCTGGATATGCCGTTCTTTTTCCACCCGCTGCTGGATATTGTGCCCTACGGAGTTGAGCATTCCAGCCTGTCGCAGCCGGTGGGTATAGCGGCCGCTGCCCTGGGTGTAGATATTGCCGAAGATCCTATTCCGGAGCAGACCGTATTTATGCGCAGCGACCACTTCAGCTTTGTCCGGCAGGGGATTCCAGCCCTGTTCATCAAGAGCGGCTTCAAAACCGGCAATCCGCAGCTCGACGGCCGTAAAGTCAACCTCGACTGGCGCGGGACCATCTACCACTCCCCGCAGGACGATATGAACCAGCCGTTCGACTTCCAGGCGGCCGCCAAACACGTTCAGTTGCAATTCCTGACCAGCTACCTCGTAGCCCAGGCCGACACCCGGCCGGTCTGGAACAAAGGTGACTTTTTCGGCAATAAATTCGGGAAGAAAAAGGACGTAAAGTAGAGAAGCTATATCCGGTACAGGCCCGGTCTTATCGTTTTCCAACGACTTTCTTCGCCAGTATTACCACTTTCTCTACCACAAAGCCGATAATAAGTCCAGCGACCGCGCAGATCAGGGCCTTTGTCAGCCAGGCTACTGCCGGCATGTTGGCCAGGGCATGTTCCAACTCGTGCAGTAGATGATTGGTATACGGAATACCATGGGCAATGATTTCGGCACCTACCCAAAGCATGGCTGCCGTACCTACGTAGCCCAGCAGAGTCAGGAAACGTGGCATAAACTTTACCAGGCCGCGGCCAAACGTCTGCGTAGCCGGGGAGTATTTAGCCTGCGTCAGGTGTACGCCAAGGTCGTCTGCTTTAACAACCAGACCAACAAAGCCATACACGGCCACTGTAATGAAAACACCCACGGCCAGCAGTACCAGTATCTGGTTGATAATGTCCTGGTCGGCTACCTGGCTGTAGGCAATGGCTACGATTTCTGCCGACAAGATAATATCGGTGCGAACCGCACCCGTAACCCGCTGCTGTTCGAGTTCCTCCGGCGTGATGACTTTTACCACTTCACTTTTTACCTCCTCATGAGGCCGGCTAAACAGGGAATGCACCTTTTCGTACCCCTCGAAACATAAATAGGCACCCCCAACCATCAGAATTGGCGTGATTGCCCAGGGTGCAAAATAGCCAAGAAACAAGGCCGCCGGACTCAGAATAAGCAGTTTGTTGACCAGCGATTTTTTGGCAATCCGGTAAATGATCGAAAGTTCACGGGATGGGTCAAGTCCTACCACATATTTGGGCGTAACGGCCGTATCATCAATCACAATACCCGAAACCTTACCGGTGGTTTTGGCTACCTGGGTAGGTACATCATCCAGACTGGCGGCACTTGCCTTTACCAGGGCCGAGATGTCATCTAATAAAGCAAAAAATCCTGATGGCATTTTCGATTAATTCGGTACCTGCTTCCCGTTTTACGGCGGCTGTATGGGCTTTCGTGTATCTGCCGGTCAGCAAGGTAGTGGTAGCTTTTGCTTAAAAATTTTGTGGCGTATGGCCGGTTGTACACGCCTGTTCCTTACCTACCGTATGGGGCGGGGGTTGACCCCTTCAACGGTGATTTTAACCGGCAGAATAGCTCCGCTTTCATCAAACCGGAGTTCGTCAATGCAGGTTTCCCGGTGGTTGCGGTCGGTTTCGGTGAGCGGCCGGCGGTGGTAGACAATGTACCATTCATCGGTGCCGGGAATCTGAATCACCGAATGGTGACCGGCCCCCGTGGCTACAGCGGGGTCCTGTTGCAGGATCTTACCCACACGTTCGAAAGGCCCAAACGGTGAGTCGGCTATTGCGTAGGCTACCGAGTAGTTAGGGCCTCCCCAGCCGCCTTCCGACCACATGAAGTAGTACTTACCCTGCCGGATGAACATAACGGGGCCTTCTACATAGCCTTTCGGGGTAATTTCTTTAAACGTGGTGCCATCCGGAAAGGGCAGAAAGCCCGTAAAATCAGGGTTAAGCCGGGCTATGTTACAGTGCCGCCAGCCGCCGTACAGGATGTAATACTGCCCGTCTTTATCCCTGAACACAAACTGGTCGATGGGCTGCGCTCCGTTGTGGAACTGGCCGATGAGGGGCTTGCCCAGATAATCTTTAAACGGTCCGGCCGGGTTATCGGCCACCGCTACCCCAATGCCGCCGGTTTCCCGGTCGTTCTGAATATCGTTGGCTCCGAAGAACAGATAGTAACGGCCGGCTTTTTCGACCACCGCCGGTGCCCACATGGCCTGTTTAGCCCATTTCACGGCGGTAGTGTCGATAATTCGGGGATGTTTGGTCCAGTTCACCAGGTCGGGCGACGAGAAGGCGTCCATAAAAACCTGCTGGTTATACGGAGCCGAATAGGTCGGGTATATCCAGTACGTTTTGCCGAATATAGTGCCTTCCGGATCGGCATACCAACCGGGAAAGACCGGATTACCGGCTCTGGTTTTGGGTTTGGACGAATGGCTGGTTTGCCCTTTAGATGGTGACTGGGCCAGGGCCGGCACGATTACCGCGACCAGGAGGCAACCAATAACGAACTTCTGCATAGCATTCCGAAAGGGTTTAAGCGGGTGCGGGTGCAAGTATACGCATAAAACCAACGCCGGAAAGGTGTTGCGCCGATTCCTGTTTCGCCAGACAGTCGTCAAAAAGGGCCATAGGATAAGTTCAGACTATACAGGTAGCGTATCTTCGGCGCTGAACCGGCGGCATCAGATTATTTTTTACTTTTACTCTCTCGATGGCAGAGAGCGACTGCTTAGGCACACGCAGTGGTATAGACTCCCTTTTGTAGAACGTATGGAAAGGTTTTTGATGGCCCTGGCGCAGGAGCAGCTGGGCAGCGCCAAGTTAGAGGCAAAGAGCACCCGTGGTCTGTTCCGGTCCTTTATAGGAAAAGTACTTCAGTGGATGGCCATGACGCGTTTTCCAATTGGGGCCAAGAATCGCTGCCGGCTGGAGCGCCTGCGGGGCGTAAAAATAGGCAGAAACGTTTTTCTGGGCGGAGGCAACATACTGGACCGGGTAAGGCCCGACCTGATTACCATTGACGATGAAGTGTCGCTGGCGGGCGGGGTTTACATCCTGACCCATTCCAACCCAACTACCCCCCTCCGGGCTATTTTGGGCGAGTCGGCCCATGTAATCAAGCCGGTACATATCAAAAAAGGGGCCTGGATCGCCATCAATGTCGTTATCCTGCCTGGGGTAACCATCGGCGAAAATTCTATTGTCGCTGCCGGTAGCGTGGTTCGCAAAGATGTACCGCCGTATACGGTAGTAGGCGGAAATCCGGCCAAAGTAATCAAGAGCATTAATCCTGTACTGTCAGAAGAAAACTAAGAGACGTGGCTGTTCCGGGGATGGACTTTTCGCTGATTGCTTATCAACAACTACTACACGCCCTGATCAAAGCCGAATACCGGTTCCAGACGTTTGCGGAGTTTTTGCAGCACCCGCTTCCCCGCTGCATTATACTGCGTCATGATGTCGATCTCATGCCGGCCAACTCATTAAGGTTTGCCCACCTGCAGCATCAGCTGGGCATACAAGGAGTGTACTATTTCAGAGCTGTGCCGGAGAGCTGGGATGAAAGCATCATAAGAACCATTGCGGCCCTGGGGCACGAAATCGGGTATCATTATGAATGCCTCACCACCTGCCGGGGCAATATGGCGGCAGGCATTATCGATTTCGAAAGAAATCTCACGGCCCTGCGTGCACTGGCGTCGGTACAGACCATTTGCATGCACGGCAGCCCCCTGTCGCCGTATGATTCCAAAGATCTCTGGAAGGTGTATGATTACAAAAGCTACGGTATTCTTGGCGAACCTTACTTTGATGTTAACTTTAACCAGGTTTTTTACCTGACCGACACGGGCCGCCGGTGGGACGGCGATCAGGTGAGTGTTCGGGACAAAGTGAAATCCGGCTTTGCCCTGCGCTTCCACTCTACCGATGAAATTATCCGGGCTGTCGGGAATAAAGAACTTCCCGACCGGATCATGTTTACCTTTCACCCGCAGCGCTGGAATGATAACTTATATTACTGGTGCCGGGAGCTTCTGTTGCAGACGGTGAAAAACCTGGTCAAGAAGTATTATTATGTACGATGATACGGTATAAATTAACCTGGTAAATTGGTCATATTTACAGCCAGTTTACAACAAAAGCGACCCTAATGATGAAGCTTTTATCGATTGGCTTTGGGGCCTTTATACTCACGGTGTCACCGGCGCTTGCTCAGCGGATACCCCGCTACATGTACGCAGAAGCGGGCGTATCGGCAGCCAGTACCAACCAGACACCCTTCTGGATGCACGCCAACCAGTTTGGTATTGTTCCCAAAGAGGGGCCCTTCGGGACGGTTCGGGCTGGTATTTACCGGGATTACCGACCCTATGCCGATAGTGCGGCCGGAAAATCCTCCAGAGGAATTCGGTTCGACTGGGGCTACGGCTTGAATGTAGTGGCCAATGCGGCTCCCCAATCGGCTGTTTTGCTGCCCGAACTGTATGTCAAAGCCCGCATTAGTATTTTCGAAGTCAGGGCGGGGCGCTGGCGTCAGGTAATTGGCCTGGCCGATTCAACCCTGGGGGTTGGCCCTTATAGCTGGTCGGCCAACGCGCTGCCGATGCCACGGGTGGAGGTATCCATTCCGGTTTTTACCCCAATTGAGTTTACCAAAGGAATACTCTCGGTGCAGGGGGCTTACGCTCATGGCTGGTTCGATAATGGCGGCATCATCAAAAACTTTTATCTGCACCAGAAGGCGCTGTATTTCCGGCTTGGGAAAGAAACCTGGCCGGTTCGGCTATACGGAGGAGCAAATCATCAGGTTCAATGGGGCGGGCGCTCTTCCATCAATAATCCGCTTTTTGTAAAAGACGGGCGGTTGCCGTCAACCTTCCGCGATTATATCGACGTGGTGACCGGCGCATCGCTGCCGGCGCGGTCGGTGGTAGATACAACCAGGCTGCCAACTATCGACAGCAACAATCGCATCGGTAATCACCTGGGTTCGGTAGATCTGGGCGGAGAACTGCTCCTGCCCGGTTTTTCGCTGTTGCTGTACCGGCAGTTTATTTTTGAGGATGGCTCTCTCTTTCACGGCAACAACATTACCGACGGGCTGACGGGTATCCGGTTCCAGAGCCGGAAACCCCTGTCGGATGCTTTTCAACTGCGCCATATCGTTTTCGAAGTGATGGATACCCGTAACCAGGGAGGACCGGAATTTACGTTTGAGGATAAGACGAGAGGTAACGACGAGTATTTCAATAATTACCAGTACGCTATGGGCTGGTCATACCTGGGCCGGACTATTGGAACACCGTTTATCACTCCGCAGACCGATAGCCGGGAAGGGCTGCCAAAGATGAATATCACGCCAGACGATCTGCGCAGTTTTACCAATAATAACCGGGTGCTGGTTGTCCATGCTGGTGTGGCGGGAAATATTTTCCGAAACTATACCTTTCAGCTCAAGTGCTCGGTAAGCGACAACCGGGGCCGGTATATAATCCCTTTCCCGTACCACACCTGGCAGGTATCGTCGTATGCCCGATTCGGAATGCCCCTGAATGCTGCTCAGGGACTTTGGGCTAACCTGACAGTAGCCAACGACAATGGATTGCTGTATAAAAACAGCACCGGTTTCTATTTTAGTATCCGCAAAGAATGGCTCAGCGGACCAGTCGGCCGGTTTGCGCGGTCAGCGCGGTCGGTTACAAACCCCCGCCACTACTAACGGCAGCGGACACTGGCCGGCTTATTTGCTGCGAGCCCGCTTCCAGACAATGTTGTACAGGATTCTCAGCAGGTATGTTGCGTCGGTTTTGAGGGGTGCCTGGCTATAGGCCCGGAGGTAACGCAGTTCAGACTCGACAATCTCCTCGAAATTCCGGGGCAGGTCGGCATAATAGGGAGGAAACAGGCCGGGTTTATGTTTGATCCGTTCCTGTTTGGCTTCTTCCGGATACAGATTGAAATACTGGGCACTCAGCGGCCGTACGCCCACCAGTTTAATATCTCCTTTCAGGAGGTTGATCAGCATTGGAATTTCATCCAGCCAATATTTCCGCATGAAGCGGCCCGGCGAAATCACCCGGAAGTCGTCTTTGAATTTGCCGCCGGCTTCCAGCCCGTTAAGCTGGTGCATATACTCCTGCAGGTATTCAGAGTAAGGGTGCATGGTTCTGATCTTGTACACGCGGAAAGGGCGGCCGTGTTTGCCTATGCGCCACATATGCAGCAGAACCCCTTCGGGTGAGGGAGGTCGCTGAACGGTTTCTGCACCGGTTTTCCCGGCAACCACAAAAAACTGGCCACCTGATTCGAAGCTTGTGCTGATCGTGTAACCCGCATGCACAAACCGCCCGAGCGTTTCGGCCCGCGACAGTACGCGTTTAGCCGGAAAGAACGATTTGTACAGGCTGCGCGTCAGACTAAGCCGGGGCGCTACCCGGTGTAACAGATAATCGAAAACGTACCAGAGGTAGGCAAGACCTATTGGGGACGAACCGAACAGGCGGCTTTTTCGCTGATCGGACAATTCCAGATGGCAAACCAGAAAGCCGTCGGGCTGAATGTACGAAAAGGCATGCCGCAATAAGCCGCTTATATCGGTAACCTGATTCAATGACCGGCCGGTAAACACAGTGGCATAGGTCGTGGTCGGGCTGCCGGCCAATTCGTCAAGCAGCGCCGAATGACCGTTTAGCCAGGCGGTAACGTCACTGATTTTCTGCAGATCTTCTTTTTGGTAGCCATACGACTGCAACTTATCTGATAAGCTCAGATACGGGTTGCTGGTTTGCTGAGTCTCTGCAACGGTAAGTAGGTGCGAATACGCCATAACCTTAATTATGAGACTTATACCTGTTCCAGTACCATTTTAAACCGATACTGGTATGAGGGATTCTCGTTTATCACGTGAAGGCTGGCCGGATAATTTTCGACCAGCCAGACCATAAATGCCGTAACATCGATCTTTTCGTCCAGTAGTCGGCGCCGGCGCTCCTGCCATTCGGTTCGGGCATCTTCCCGTAACAGGGCTACTGCTTTTTCCAGCACGCCCTCAAACGAGACAAACAAGGCCTGAACGCCATACCGCTCCAGTTCGGTATGAACGCCCGGCCGGGTTGCCGGAGCCAGCAGGCTGTTGACCAGAATATTGGGCACACCCAGCAAGGCGCATTCACTGGCCGTTGTGCTGCCTTCACCAATGTACAGACTGGCATACGCCAGCAGGTGATGCAGTTTTTCGGGCGCTAACCGGAGCCGGTACAACTCCAGCTCAGCCGGTAGCTTACCCTCTGAGGAGATAAAAATACGGCCGTAGGCTTTTAATTGATCGACAAGCTGCAGCTTTTGGGTAAACGTAAGCCCCTGATGGCCAACATCATGGTTGGCATCCCACGAAACAAAGCGGAGCAGGATAAACGGGTCGGCCGGTGTAAGTCCCAGGTCTGTCAGTACGCCAGGGTCCGGCTGAAAATACGCCGGAGCCAAATGACAGAGTTCGATGAAGCTGTCGAAGCGAACCTGCCTGGGGCCAACCTCCTGCCGGTAAGCCTGTGGGGTCACGACCGTACGGGTAAACGGCCGATACATCAGCTGACCCAGCCGGGCGTGTTCGGTATCGTCGAAGGCGATATGGGGTTTCCCCATCAGCCAGGATACCTGAGCCGCATACGGTGATCCAAAGCTCAGAAAAAGATCAGGCCTGAAGGTGCGGGCCACCTGCAGGAGGTGGTAATCGCCTTTCAGGGTATACAATAGCTTGCTCAGAAGTCCTTTGCTGCCGGTACCGCGGGATGTATAGGGTATACCGTAGGATTTTAACAGGCTGAATGTCACTTCTTTGTCACGCGCCACCACGGTTACCTGATGCCCGCGCTGCTCCAGCATCCGGATGGCATTCCGGAAGTAGTGTACATGACCAGGGTGACCTATATCCAGTAAAATCTTCTTCATTCAGCTACGCTTTACTTAACAACTGCTGTAATTCGGATTGCGCCGGAAAACTGATTAACACCGCCCGGCGCGGCCCGTGGTACACAAACATACTGCCCGCCGACGCGGCCGAGGCCCGGCCTTCGGTGACAATCCGGCGGATGTCCTGAAATGAGCCGCAACCGCCCAGCGCCACCACGGGTACCTCAACGGCTGTGGCAATTTTCTGTACCAGGTCAACGGCATAGCCGGCCATTGTTCCATCCTGCTCCACCGACTGCACAATAAGCTCACCCACGCCGTTGTCGGCTAGTTGCCGGGCGTACTCCAGCGGGGTGAGGCCGGTAGTCTGGCCGCGAACGTGGTCGTATACCTGCTCTTTTTTCCACCAGTTGCGCTTGACGTCGATACAGGCGACAATGGTAGAGGAGCCGAACTCCTCAGCCGCTTCCCGGATAAATGCCGGATGGGTCAGCGCATACGTATTGATACAAACCCGTTCGGCACCGGCTTTGATTAGTAGTTCTATAGATTTTAGCGAACGGACCCCGCCACCTACCGTAAACGGCATATTGGTTTCGTCGCCTATTTTCTGCACCAGAGCCGGATCAATGGTGCGATTCTCGGCGCTCGCCCGGATGTCCAGAAAGATCAGTTCATCGGCCCGCAGGTCATTGAAAAGCCGCACGGCATTGATCGGGTCGCCGATATAGCGGTGGTTGGCAAACTGGACGCTCTTGACCAGGCCGTTATGCTGCAGGAGCAGACAGGGAATCACGCGGGGTCTATACATAGGCCGGTGATTTAACCAGATTCACAAAATTCCGTAACAGGGTCATCCCCGCATCCTGACTCTTTTCCGGATGATACTGAAAGCCGAAAATATTAGCCTTCTGCACGGCTGAAATAAAGGTGTACCCATAGTCGGTAGCGTGCAAGGCGTCGGCTGGTTCGGTTAGCTTAACATGGTAAGAGTGAACAAAATACACGAGTTCGCCGGCTTGTAAGCCCTCCAGAACCGGATGAGCGCGGGTGGGCTCTACGCTGTTCCAGCCGATATGCGGGACCTTCAATTGCGTTTGGTCGAGCCGGAATTTCACCGTATTCCCTTTGATCCAGCCTAAACCGGCGGCATCGCCTTCTTCGCTATGCTCCATTAGCAACTGCATACCCAGGCAAATGCCCATCACCGGTATCTGTTCGCCCAGTACCCGGTCGTGAAGGAGTGGAAGCAGGTCGAGTTGCTGCAGCCGGTCCATGGCTTTGCCATAATGACCGACACCGGGCAGAATTAAGGCCTGCGCCTGCTGAATTACGGCCGGGTCGGCGCTGAGGCAGCAGTCGACGCCCATCCGCCGGAACTTATTATAGACCGACCGGAGATTCCCCATTCCGTAATCAACAACAACAACTTTTAGCATAATGGTGTGGCTTAGGCCGGTACCTAAGCTGCCCGTTCCTCTAGTTCGTAGAGGATTTTGGGCTTTACGGCAAATATCTGTTTCAGCACGGGGGCCGCCAGATAAAGCATTCGCTTCATAAGCGGATAATACGATGGATAATCCAGAAAGGTCCTGTTCGGGCCGTTCCAGATGGCGTCAAATTCGGCCGGGGTCAAGTCCAGCTTTTTGATGACGTACTCCTTATCCGCTTCCATCCGGTCGTGAGCATAGGGTGGCCGGTCAATCATGGCCAGGGCCTGCTCGCGGGTGATTTCTCCGCTGAGCACCTGCGCCGACAACGTAATGCGCCGTTTGTCGATGTTGAACTTGCGGGGCAGCCAGTAGGCGACCGCAAATTTGGTGAACAGGTTCTCGTGGTGATGCCCGCCGTAGTATTCCCACCCGTACTGTTCCTGCAATATAGCCTGTGCTTCTTTCTTTTGGTACGCCAAATGATTAAACGGCGCAATGAGCTTGATTTTCTTAGCGTACCCCAGATACAAAAAGTCCCAGAGGGTCATGGTCGGGTAGGTTTTCAGCTTCACCCGGCCAAACTGCCCGTGTACGTGCTTAAGCTGCCGCAGGTCGGTGTAGGTCCATTCCGAAGGCTGCTTGCCCTCTGAGCGGAAGTCACTGCCGATCAGCACGTATTTCAGCTTTTCCTGGTCGGCCAGCTTGTAGAGGATGGATTTGATGGCCAGGTCGGTAGGAGCGTCGATCCAGGGCAGGCCGGCAACCATGTATGACCGCAGAATGTCTTTGATCTCTTCGTAGTCGATGACGTAGGTTTCCAGGTCGATGTTCAGCGCCGTGATAACCTTTTTGATGTTCTTGACGGCAATGTCGGAATTCCAGCCGTTGTCGAGGTTGACGGCCAGCGGGTTCAGGCCGTATTCCTTAGCAATGTGCAGCAGGTAGGAGCTATCCGTGCCGCCACTTACGCCAATCAGGCAGTCGTAGCGGGAGCCGGCCGGCTTGTGTTTTTTTATCTGGGTAACAAGCTGCTGCCAGGTGGCCAGGCCCTGCTCGCCCCGTGGGAAGCCGGCCGCCAGCCTTTTCTGAATGGTCGCATAATTCGATACGCCCTGCTCATTGAACGTGATGCCTGGTACTGTGGTATCCCAAATTCCTTCCTGACAAATCTGATATGTACGCATACATTAGTGAACTCCCGAATACACGGAATTGCTGTTTACCGTTGAAAATTTACCCAGGAAATGGGCCACCTCAATCCACTTCCAGATGTCGCGGGCAATATGGATGGTGCCCTGCTGATGGAGTTTCAGCCGGTTCCGACACGCTTCTCCGTCAAAATAACCCGACTGAACAAAGGCCGGGCTGTTCAGTGCGTCCTCGGCTTTCTGCTGAAACACAGGGGAGCGCATCCAGTCGTCGGCGGGGTTTTCAAAGCCGACCTTGTCCTGTCGCGTCCGAATCGGCTCCGGCAGCCGGTTGCGCATAGCCTCCCGCAGAATCCATTTGGTGGTGCCGTTGCGAATCAGCAGGTTTGAAGGTGAGGCCAGGGTTTTCTCTACCAGCCGGTAATCCAGGAACGGCTCGCGCAGCTCGATGGAGAAATACATGCTGTTGAGGTCGTTCCACTTCAGATTGTGTTCCAGCTTGCTCTCAAAATGCTGGAGCAGCGATTCCCGCAGCGATTTCGGATTGTATAAATCGTCGGCAATGCCCGATAGCTGTGCCTGTTGCCGGTGAAAGTCGGCGTTGATGCCGTTGGCCTTTCGGTACGATGCGGCTGCTTTCAGGCTTTTCGGGGCCATATAATAGCCCAGGTAGGCCAGCGCCTGCCACGACCGATGGTTTTTGTAGTAGGTCCGGCTCTCGTGCAGCAGCCGCGAGAATTGCCCGGTCAGCAGCAGTTCGCGGAAGAGGCTGCCGAAAAAATAAGGATACCCGCCCAACTGCTCATCGGCGCCCTGCCCGTCCATCAGCACTTTCAGATACCGGGAGGCATCCTTCATAACTTTAAACTGCGAGTAAATGCTCAGCCCGCCAAACGGCTCAAAATGGCAGCGCATCAGCTCGTCAAAATCGGCCAGCAGGCTTTCTTCCGTCGGGTGAACATACACCAGATTAGGAAGCTGCGGCTCGTACGCCCGGATAAAGCTGCGCTCGTCGCCCCGGCGGCCCTCGCCGTACACCGCCGAAAAGGCGTAGTAATCGGTCTGGTGCAGACCGGTAATCAGTGTGGAGGCTACCGACGATGAGTCCAGTCCTCCGCTGAGGCAGATACCTACCGGCACATCGCTGCGCAGCCGTAGTTTGACGGATGATTCGAATACATCATAATACGCTTCCGGACTTTCCCAGCCGCTTTCCAGCTGTTCGTCGAGCCGGTACCAGCGGTTTATGCCCACAGTATGCCGGCGGATGGTCAGGCTGTGCCCATGCTTTAGCTTTTTGATTTGCCGGACAAAGGTGTTTTCGTCCAGGTCGGTGCGGCTGTGCAGCAGGTAGTTGTAGAGTACCGTATCGTCGGGGTGAAGCGGCTGCTGTAACCGCTGAACGTGTTCGAAGATGGGCGGGATCTCGCTGGCAAAGACAAAGGTATCGTTCGAGAGGTAGTAGTAGAACGGCTTGACGCCGAAACGGTCGCGGGCGGCAAACAGGGTTTTCTCCCGCCGGTCGTAGATCACAAAGGCCCACATGCCGTTGAAGCGGTGCAGGCAGTCGGGACCCCAGTGGCGGTAGGCGTTGAGCAATACCTCGGTATCGGTCTGGGTGCGAAACGTGAAGCGGGCCTGTAGCTCCTGCCTTATTTCCAGGTAGTTGTAGATCTCGCCGTTGAAGATCAATACGTAGCGGTCATCGTCTGACCGCATGGGCTGGTGCCCGGCACTGGATAAGTCCAGGATGCTGAGTCGTACAAAGCCTAAGCCAACGTTATCCTCCACAAACGTGCCGGTATCGTTGGGGCCGCGGTGCCGCTGCCGCAGCATCATGGCTTCGACCGCCGGCCGGGATACCGGCTCTTCTGATAAGTTGACGATGCCTGAAATACCGCACATACACTAGTTGGTTTGAGGAGGTAACCGTTTGCCCTTTATTCGCCGGAGCAGATACGCTTTTTGTTCTTTGCGGACCTGCTGCGTAACAAAATCGGGGAATGGTCTTTCCTTCCGGATAAATCGGGTTTGGATATAGCCATAAAGCTGCACAAGCGGAGCCAGCAAGAAAGGCGGCTCCAGGGCTTTCGACAGTGCCTTGGCCATAAAGTACGCACCAACGTACGGAATACGCCCGTTGGAAAGGCCGGTACGATAGTGGTTGTAGAGCGGGGAGCCTGCCCGTGAGCCTTCCGGTTTCAGGTGCTCAAACTCGTAGGGCAACATACGCGTTTCCCAGCCTTTGGCACGGGCTCCGGCATTGTCGACGGTATCCCAGCTGGTGTACGGATAAACACCCCCGATGTCGGCAAGGCAGGCTTTCCGGTAGCATTTGGTAGCCCCCCGTGTGTTGCCGGCACTGGTATCGGCTTTCTCCCGGACGCCGTTGAGGGTCAGGTGACCAGACGCAATGCCGAGCCGGGGATTTTGCCGGAACTCCGCCAGAATGCCGGCAAAAAAATCCGGCTTAAAATAAACATCGCCGTCCAGTTTCACCACCACATCGTAGGCGACATCGACCAGGCTGAGCCCGTAGTTGAACAACTGCACCACGCGGGAGCTGTAGTCGTTCCGCTTCAGATCCGGGCCGCTCACGACCTTAATCCAGGGATAGCGGCCGGCGTACTGGTGCAAAAGCGCCGGCGTCCGGTCCGTCGACTGGTCATCGACAATAACCCACAAGCGTGGTTTATTGGTTTGCGCGATAACCGACTGCAGGGTGGCCTCAATATGTTCGCCCTCGTTGCGGACGGGCGTGACGATGACGTAGGTAAGATCGCCGGTTTGCATGGGCTGTTTCGGGAAAAATGTATGGTGCCACAGCGCCAGGTTGAGCAGCCGGAGCATCATTTTCATACGCTTATGATCGGTGTAGGGCTGATCCAGTTGCCGGCGGATGTCCCGGCCCAGGCCCATCGACTGCAGAAAAGCGGAGTTTTCAATGGTGGTGCAGAACCACGCTTTCAACTCTCCCCGGAACCAGTAATCCTGCGGAATTTCCCAGCCCATCTTATCTTTCCGCCACGTAATCTGATCGGGCAGCAGACCGTTCATCGCCAGCCGGGCTACGTACTTCGTCCAGCCCTCGTGAACCTTGTACACGCCCGGCATCCCGTGCCAGAATTCGGCCAGGCGGTAATCCAGGAACGGGTAGCGGGCTTCTACCGAGCAGGCCATAGAACTATGGTCGCCGTAGTGCAGCAGCGTGACCATATGGTTGAAATAGTCGCGGTGGAGCCGTTCGTTCACCGTCACAAACGGGTCAGACAGCTTTCCCAATCGGTTTAACGCCTGCCGGGTAATGGTTGCCAGCCCCATTTGCCGCAGGATATTGAAGGCAGCACCCAGGCGGGCAAAGGACCGACTGCCCGGCATGCTGGCGAATAGCGCGTACTCCTGCCGGAGGGCGCTTGCCGGGACATTGGCCAGGTGGTTGGTGATGTAAAACTTATAGCCGGCCTGCAATTCGTCGGCTCCCTGCCCGTCGAGTGTGACGGTAACGCCGTTTTGCCGCACCAGTCCGTAGGTAAACATGTACGACATGAGCGTGCTTTCCTGCGGATTTTCCATTGCCCGGACCATTTTTTGCATCTGCTCCGGCACCTGAGCGGCCTGCGGCTCTACGCCATACGCTTCCAGGTGATAGCGCTCGGCCATCAGGTTGATAAATTCGCTTTCGTCGCAGTCTTTGGCTCCTTCGCTCGGGTAAACCGTAGAGAAGACTTTCAGCTTCTGCGTAACCTGATTTTCCCGGTGGAGCTCATCAATGTAATGGACAATAGACGAGCTATCCAGCCCCCCCGAAAACGCCGTTCCGACCGGCACATCCGACCGCAGCCGCAGCCGCACGGCATCCCGCAACAATGCCCGGTACTGTTGCGCATATTGGTCGGCTTTCTGCGGATCAAAAGGTTCGGTCGACGGATTGACCGGCACCGTCCAGAACGTAGTAGCCGCCAGCCGGCCCGCCGGAATCTGCGCTATGTTCCCCCGCCACCAGGAGGCCCGGCTAAACCGGTAAATGTGGGTGAAGGCCGTTTCTTCCTGAAATTCGTTTACGCCTTCCCGCAGAAACCGGTCGATATAAGTAGTATTTGGCCTGGTCTCCACATCGGGGTGGGCCAGTATAGATTTAATTTCGGACCCGAAAATGAGCAGGCCGTTGTAATTGTAGTAGTACAGCGGCTTGATACCCATACGGTCGCGGCTCAGAAAGAGCTCGTGGCGATCCCGGTCGTAGATCGCAAAGGCCCACATACCGTTGAAGCGGTTGAGGCAATCGGCTCCCCAATGGGCATAAGCAGCCAGAATCACCTCCGTATCCGACTGCGACTGGAACGCATAGCCGGCAGCCGCCAGCTCTTCCCGAATCTCCAGGTAGTTGTAGATCTCACCGTTAAAAACAATCCAATAGCGGTTGCGGTAGCTCATCGGCTGGTGCCCGAACGGCGACAGGTCGATGATCGCCAGCCGCCGGAACCCAAACGCCAGCGAAGACCGGAGCGCATAGGCCGCCGTAATCGGTTCGGCGGGGTAATAGTCGGGCAACGCATCGGCAACTACCGGCGACTCACCCCCGTACACGGCGACCGTTTGCGGATCGGCGAACAGAAAGCCTTCATCGTCAGGCCCCCGGTGCGCAATCACATCGGTCATGCGCCGGATATTCTCCGCCAGCGGCCGTGCCTGCTGATTCGTTTGTATGATGCCTACTATTCCGCACATGGATTTATGGGTTTGAAGTCTGTAGTTGGTAGTTTGAACTGGCGAAGCAACTACAAACTACCAACCTCAAACTTTAATGTTCCGGTACTTCCAGAAATACGCCCGGCAGGTGCCGGCAATGAAAATCAGGGTAGCCAGCGGCCACAGGGGCGCTATGCCGTGCCGGCGGTAAAAGGTAACGTGTTTCTGGATTGAATTGATCGAATATTTATTGAAAAAGCTCTTCAGGAAAACCAGCGGCTTTTGCTGCCGGTGGGCGGTTCCGTCGGAGGTGAGCTGCTCGCTGGTCGACACCCGGGCATCCCAGCAAATGTACACCGGAATGCCCTGCCCGCGGGCGGTCAGGGCATAGTCATCGTCGGAGCCGTACTGCGGAAAAGCCGCTTCGTCCAGATACCCGATCCGGCGGATGACTGCCTGCGGAATCAGCATGCCCCGGCCGACGAGTCCGTAGGTTGGATACAAACCGGTCATGGTTTGCGGGTCGAAGGGGCAGAAAGGAGCCAGGTAACTGGTCGATTTCAGCCGCCACCGGCTCAGGTTCCTGTTGCCCGAAAAGGTCACCATAGGCGGCTGGGTATTGGCCAGCGACAAACTGCCGATCAGGGCCGGCTGCCGGATGGTGCCGGCTGCGGTCACCAATTGCCGGAGGTAATCCGGGGCAATCTCACTGTCGTCGTTCAGGACCAGAAAGGCATCCGGCTTCAGTGTGTTTTCGGCGTACCGGATGCCTTCGTTGGCCGAGCGGGTAAACCACCAATGGCCATTGCCTATGACACAGTGTACATCCGGAAATTCCTGCGCCAGCATCTCGGTTGTGCCGTCGGTAGAGCCATCAACCACAACCACAACCGAGAGGTGAATTGCTACCGGCTGCTGAGCCGCAAGTTGTTGCAGCAGCGAATGCAGACAATCTTTCCGGTTAAACGTGGGTATAATAACGGCAATGCTTCTCATACGTTATACCTTTCCGTTGTTTTCCAGGCCGGCAAGCTCCGGTTGTGGTGAGCGTTCGGCCTCCCGTTGCTGGTGGGCGGTGGCCGTCTCCAACTGCTGCAGCCGGTCGGCCAGGAACAGAAAGGATAGCAGCAGCGCCCGGTCGAAAATACCCTGCGAAAAGCCGGACGACATAACGGCCAGAAACGCGTAAACGGCAAACCGGCTGGGGTAATTGACCAGCCGGCAGTAGCGCCGTAAAAAGGAAAACAGGATGATGAAATACAGGACGGCAGCCGGCACGCCATAGGTAGCGGCCAGAAAGGTAATCCCGTTGTTGCGGTGGATCGATGAGTCAAGCGTACTGCCCAGGCGGCCAAAGCGGTTTTCGCTACGCCGGCCAAAGCCGATCAGCGGGCTTTTGGCAATATCGATGATGTCGAGGTATGCACTGCCAAACCGTGAGGTGTTGTCTTCCGTAGCCAGGCTGATGTTTTCCTGAATCTTGCTGCCCAGAAAGGCAAACTGATCATATGCTGAGACCGCCCCAAACAGCAGCAGGGCGGTGTATAATACCTTGATGCCCCGCCCAATGGTTTGGGTCGTGAGCACATACCCGATCAGGATAATAAAGAAGGTGGCATACCCGGCCGTGGAAAAGGTGGTAAGCAGCGAGAGAATAAACAGAGCGTTCTGCCGGTTGAGCAAGGTTTTCTTTTGGGCCAGGTTGAAAATAAGAGCCAGGTTGAGAAAGATGGCAAAGGCTCCCGGTTCCCAGAACGGGCCGGAGTTCCGGATAATGGTCTCTTTGGCGTAAGGATTGAAGGTATAGATGATAATATTGGGGCTGGTTTCGTATAAACTTTTACCCAGCGCCACAATCGGCTTGAAGAAAACATTGGCTATGTTTTCGATCAGGTAGTTTTCAACAGACGGAATAAAGGTCAGCAGGTACACCGGTAAAGCCAGCAGCGCCAGTACATAGATGACATCCGTATAGTATTTAATCAGCCGGATGCCGCAGATCTGTACAATGAAATAGATGGTAAACAGTTTGACCATCAGGCTCAGTATAGAGGTAAAGACGAAGTTGTTGAAGTAGAGGGCCTGCACCAGTTCCAGCACAAAAAAGGCCGCAATAATCCGCAACGGTCTTACCATAGCTGCTACCTTGTGGGTGAGCACCAAATAGCCGGACACTACAAACAGCAGGATGGCAAATTCCTGAAAACGGTAAAAATACTCGACACCCGTGGTGGCTATCAGGCAGTAGGTAAGCAGGTATTGCGTACGGGTCGAGGGCATAGGCGTTAATGTTTGATGAAGATCGAGTCGCTGTGCAGCACTCGTCCATCATGGGGGTGGCTTTCCTGCCAGAGATTTCCCCGGAATGAAAAATTCAGATCGCGCAGCATGGCATACAAGTCATCGAAAAGAACCTGCTGCTCATAAAACGGTTCAAAGCTGGTTTCAATAATCAGTACCTTGGCCTGCGAAAATACATGCCGGCCGCCACTGATCACTTTATCTTCAAATCCCTGCACATCGGCTTTGATCAGGATATTGTCTTCGAGCGTATCGCGGCTCAGCACATCGTCCAGACGTTTTACCTGGACCGGCCGGCATTCAAACGCCTTGCTGTTCGGAAAAACCTCCTCGTGCAGGTCATTCATCTTCAGCAGTGACGAACTGGGCGAGTGCTGATGCAGGTGAATGGCCGTTTGGTAATTGGCATCACCCAGCCCGTACGGATGAATGGTAATGTCCAGGTCCCGGGTGTTATTTTTCAGCTCCTCGTGGCAAACGTCGAGAGGCTCAAAGGAATGAATATGTGCCTGGGGTAACACTCCGCTTATTTCCCGCGCAAACTGCCCCACATTTGCGCCAATGTCAATTACGGTTTTTATGTTATACTGCCGTAACCAATTCATATTCGTTGGCCGGTACAATTTAACTTCAATGCCAATTTTCCGGAAAAGCCGGTTGAGCTTTGCCATTTGAGAAATAAAAGACCTTTTCATAACGTTTATGGTTCACAATTCAATTACTCGCAAGCTACTGATTCCAAACGCCGGCAGCCTTTGTATGAATAAGCTTGACATACTGCAGCGGGGCCTGCACCGCAAGAATAGCCAGACAGAGGCAGTTGCCCCACACCACCCCTTCTACCCCGATACCGGCTACGACCGCCAGGCCGTACGTTACCGGAAAGAACAGCCCCAGAATCAGGAGGGTAAATATAAACTGAAGCCGAATCTTGCCCGTCCCGTTCAGAAAGGTAATAAAGATATTATTCCAGGCATAGAGACTGACGTACACGGCATTAGCCACCGACAGGCTCAGGGGAATGCTGGTCATGTTGCCGGTCCAGGCCGTATACACCCAGTCGGCGTTCAGAACCATCACCAGCAAACCCAGTTGCAATACGCCCCAGAGTTGCACCGACCGCCGGATGGCGGCCCGAATCCAGGCGTAATCCTGCCGGGTGTAAGCCTCGGTGAACGACGACCAGAACGGGGCGGTAATGATGCTGAATCCCATGGTAACCACGTTGAAATACCGGTACGAGACAGAATAATCCGTCACCTCGTCGGGGCCGAACCACCTCGATATTAAAATGTTGTTGGTCTGGTAGAGCAGAACGGCGGCCACCTGCATGATAAAAAATTTAATGCCCAGGTCCATAACTGCCTTGAGCTTCCGCCGGTCGACGAAAGCCAGGGAAGGGGTCAGTTCCGGGAAAGTATAGCGGAAACAATACCAGTTGAATACCAGATAACTGCCGAAGGATACCAGACTCTGCACAACACTAAACAACACAAACGACGAATGCGTGACAACCGTGAGCGCATACACCCCAGTGAGCGATCCGAGGTTGATGGCTAATACAAGCAGGCCCGTCCGGCTGTTCTGATGCCGGGCATTCAGCACCGGATTGATGAGCGACAGCACCATCTGGGCAAAAAAGAAACTGACCACCAGGGTGCCGACCAGGCTTAGTTCGTCTTCCCATTGACGGGACACATTAAACAGGGCCGACCAGTTGATAAACGGCGACGCCAGGATAAATATCAGCCAGAGCAGCCCCATCATCAGCCCCGTTACGGCATAGGCCGTGCTGACGAGTTTGCGGGCTTCTGTCAGCTGATTACGGGCCAGGGCTTCGGTCAGACGGTTGCGTAGGCCGTTGCCGATGCCAATGTCAAAGAACGTAAGCCAGGCGGTGAAGGAACTAAGGGTTATCCAGATGCCGTACCGTTCTTTGTCGAGGTAGTGGAGCGACAGCGGTACCAGCACCAGCGTGGCGGCAATAGATACGCCTTTGTACAGGAACGAGCGGTAGATGTTCCGTAAAACACTGACTGTCCGCTCCGACCGGTTAGCGCCCGTAAAAAGTCTCACGTTCATTCTACTTATCAAACCGTTACGGCTTTTTAGTCGTGTCAGCCGGCTTATTGCCAGCCGGCCGCTTTCTGGGGGTACGCAATAGGCTGGGGTTCCGACATCAGGCGCAGGGGGGCTTTGACAAACTCCCGGCTGGCCGACTGGTAGATCCGCTCAATAATATCGACCACTTTGAGCCCCTCCATAGCGTTGGTGGTGATGATTGCCTCATTCTGGAGTACATTCACCACATTCTCGAAGACGTAGTTGTGGTTCTGCGCCGAGCCGGTATAGCCGCCATAGTTATTGCCGGGATTGGTGGGGGCCAGCTCCGGCAGGGTATAATCGCGGATGTGGCAGTACTCGACCCGGTCCATGTACTGCCCACCGACTTTAATGCTGCCGTTCTCGGCAATGATGGTGATGCTGCTCTCCAGGTTTTTTTGCCAGACCGCCGTTGAGAAATTCAGCGTACCCATGCCGCCGTTCAGGAACTCGAAAGACACAAAACCGCTGTCTTCAAAATCGGTCAGGTGCTGGTGATTAAAATCCATCAGCCGGGCCTGAATGTGGGTTATGTCCCCAAACAGCCAGTACATGATATCGATGAAGTGGGAGAACTGGGTAAACAGGGTACCGCCATCCAGGTCGCGCAGACCATGCCAGCTGCCTTCGGTATAATAGCGCTCGTCGCGGTTCCAGTAGCAATTCATCTGAATGATATAAAGCTGCCCCAGAATACCCGAATCCACAACCTCTTTCAGCCACTGTGAGGGGGGCGAGTAGCGGTTCTGCATCACGGCGAATACATCGCGCCGGCGGGCCAGGGCCTTATGCAGCACCCGCTCGGCATCCTGACGGGTCAGGGCCAGCGGTTTTTCAATGACTACGTGCTTGCCGGCGTCCAGACACGCCAGCGCCTGGGCCGCATGCAGACCGTTGGGCGTGGCTACCGAGATGACATCAAGGTCCAGATCGGCCCGGAGCAGGTCGTCGAGCGACGAAAAGACGGGGACATTGTATATGTCCAGCCCCAATTCCCGGGCGGGTTTAAGGTCGGCCAGCGCTGCCAGTTCGGCACCCGACTGTTGTGAAATCATCTCGGCATGACGTTTTCCGATATGACCGCACCCGACCACCCCAAAGCGTATTACTTTTTTTGATGATGTCATGCCCTGTTTCCCGTTTATGGATGTAGATAATTACTGAATTCGTTCAGGCCCCTGCTCGGTTAACCGATACACCTGGCCGCTCTCCGGGCAGATAGCCTGCTGGTCATCACCAAACCGGAGCCGGTGGCCGTATTCGCTGACCCACCCGGTTTGCCGCGCCGGATTACCGACCACCAGGGCATATGCCGGTACAGGTCGGGTGACAACCGCTCCGGCCCCAATCAGAGCGTAGGGGCCTATGTCGTTGCCGCAGACAATGGTGGCGTTGGCCCCGATAGAAGCGCCTTTGCCAACATGCGTTCGCTGGTACTGATTCCGGCGGTTGACGGCGCTCCGGGGGTTAATCACGTTGGTAAACACCATCGATGGCCCCAGAAACACGTCATCGTCGCAGGTGACGCCGGTATAGATAGAAACGTTATTCTGAACCTTGACGTTTCGCCCCAGGATTACCTCCGGCGATACCACCACGTTCTGCCCGATGTTGCAGTCTTCTCCGACGACACAGCCCGGCATAATATGCGAAAAATGCCAGATGCGGGTTCCCCGCCCGATAGTGCAGCCTTCGTCGATTACGGCCGTGGGGTGAATATGTACGGTTTCGCTGCTCATGTATGCTTACTGCTGTCTGGCCATATAGTCGGCAATAACCGAGCCGATATAGTCCTGTTCCCGCTGTGTCAGTTCTGTATGCATGGGCAACGAAAGCACCTGCCGGCTCAACATTTCGGCTACCGGAAAACTGCCGTCCGGGTACTGCCGGCGGGCATACGCCGGTTGCTGGTGCATGGCCATCGGGTAATACACCATCGACGGAATATTGTGTTCGTGCAGGTAGGCCTGTAAGCCGTCGCGTTTGTGATCGGCTACCCGGATGGTGTACTGGTGAAACACATGGGTGGAGTAGCCGGCCCGGCCGGGAATCCGGATACCGGGAATGGCACCCAGGATCTCGTCGTACCGCGAGGCTGCCAGTTGCCGGTGCTGATTGAACTCCTCCAGATGCCGGAGCTTAACCGTCAGCACGGCGGCCTGCAGGGTGTCCAGCCGGGAATTCACGCCAACCAGCTCATGCCGGTATTTGACCCGCTGCCCGTGGTTGGCTATCATCTGTAACCGGTCGGCCAGCTCCGGGTGGTTGGTGCAGAGCGCTCCGCCGTCGCCGTAGCAACCCAGGTTCTTCGATGGGAAAAACGACAGGCAGCCGACATGACCCAAAGTGCCGGCCATCTGATGGTTGTACCGGGCTCCGGTATACCGGCTGCCGATAGCCTGGGCAATATCTTCAATCACGTACAGGTTGTGGGCGTTGGCCAGATGGAGCAGCGGCTCCATCTCGGCGCACTGCCCAAACAGGTGTACCGGCACTATGGCTTTGGTGCGGTTGGAGAGGGCTTTTTCGGCCGTCCCGGCCGTCAGGGTAAAGGTGTCAGGGTCTACGTCGGCCCAGACAGGTGTCAGGCCCAGCAGCGTTAACACTTCGGCGGTGGCCACGTAGTTAAACGCCGGCACAATCACCTCATCGCCGGGCTGCAGGTCAAGCGCCATAAACGCCAGTTGCAGGGCGTCGGTGCCGTTGCCGCAGGTAATGACCTGCTCTGCCTGCAGGTAGGTGGCCAGATCGCGCTGAAACTGCCGGACGTATGCGCCGTTGATAAAGTCCGTCTGGTCGAGGCACTGCTGAATAGCCGCGTCAATATCTGCTTTGAGCCGCTGATACTGCCCGTGTAAATCGACCATCCGGATAGAGGCTATGTTCATGGTGCCATCGGTTTAGAGACGTGCATCGACCAGGTGCCGCTCCCGGTCTAGAAACGACTTGGTGTCGAAAATAACAGCCCGGCCGTTGCGGTAATGCGATACCTCCAGCGTACGGAACTGCTGGTGCGATACCGCCAGAATAATGACCTCGTACAAGCCCGTGGGTTCCGGTACAAGCTGAATATCGTACTCCTCGGCTACTTCGGCGGGGTCGGCCCAGGGGTCATACACATCTACGCTGATGCCAAACTGCACCAGCTCCCGGTAAATATCCACCACGCGGGTGTTTCGGATGTCCGGGCAGTTTTCCTTAAACGTAATCCCCAGCAACAGTGCCCTGGCCCCCTTAACCGGCATCTCTTTACCGACCATAAGCTTCACTACCTTGTTGGCGACAAACATACCCATATTTTCGTTGATGTACCGGCCCGATAGCAGCACCTGGGGGTTATAGCCCAGCGTCCGGGCTTTGTGCATCAGGTAGTAGGGATCTACACCGATGCAGTGCCCGCCGACGAGGCCCGGCTTGAACGGCAGAAAATTCCATTTGGTACTGGCCGCTTCCAGCACATCGGTGGTATCAATACCCATAATGTCGAACATAATAGCCAGTTCGTTGACGAACGAAATATTTACGTCGCGCTGGGCATTTTCAATGGCCTTGCTGGCTTCGGCTACCTTGATGCTCGGTGCCAGATGGATACCGGCCTCAATGATGCTGCCGTATAGCGCTTTCAGGGTTTGTCCTACCTCCGGTGTACTGCCGCTGACTACCTTTTTTATTTTGGTCAGCGTCTGGACCTTATCGCCCGGATTGATCCGTTCGGGAGAGTAGCCGCCATAAAAATCCACGTTGAAGCGCAGGCCGCTCACCTGCTCCAGAACCGGTACGCAGTCTTCTTCGGTACAACCGGGGTATACGGTGGATTCGTAGACGACAATATCGCCTTTTTTCAACACACTGCCCACTGTTTCACTGGCTTTGAGAAGCGGCACCAGGTTGGGCCGCTTGTGCTCATCAACCGGTGTTGGTACGGTAATGATGAATACTGTACACCGGCGGAGGTCCTCCGGATCGGTGCTGAATGTCAGTCCGCGGGCGCTTTGCAGCGCTTCGGTGGTTGTTTCGCCCGTTCGGTCGATGCCGTTGGTTAATTCTGCTATTCGCCTTGCATTTATATCGAAACCAATTACCGGATAGGTCCGGCCGAACTCCACTGCCAGCGGAAGCCCTACATAGCCTAATCCGAGTATCCCGATCACTGTATCAGTTGCGTCGTACATATGGTTGCATAAAATGGCAGAATAGTTAATTTAGTCGTTTTCGGGAAGGTACCAGGAACGTCCGCAGGCGATGCATCATACTGCCGTTGTTCTTCGCCAATGGTTCATAATAGCCGTAACCATACATACTTTCCTGCTCTACGGAGTTCAGCACCAGGCTCAATTTCCGCAGGCGTTGTTCCCGATATAAGGTTTCGATGTTCCGCAGCGCCTGCTTGGGCGTGACGTTGTACCGGATCATATACAGGGTAGCATCTGTGTGCTCACCGATAATCTGGGCGTCGGTGACCAGACCAACGGGGGGGGCATCGACCAGCACAAAATCAAAGAGTTCGCGGAGTTTCAGAAACAGTTCCTCCAGGCGCGGGCTGGTCAGCAACTCCGTCGGGTTAGGGGGAATAGGCCCACACGGAATCAGCCAGTAGTTGTTGTACCCCGGAATCGGCACCAGAATATCGTCGAGTTCCGCCTGTCCGACCAGGTAATTGCTCAGACCGGTCTGTACCGGCAGGCCAAGTTTGGTGTGCAGCGTTGGCCGGCGCAAATCCATCTCCAGTATCACCGTCGGCCGTTTAATAAGTGCCAGACTCGCCCCCAGGTTGACGGCCACGAAAGACTTACCCTCTCCGCTGATGCTGGAGGTAATCAGCAGCACCATGTTGTTGCTGCCCGACCGCAGAAACTGGAGGTTCGTCCGCAAGGCCCGGATTTGCTCGCTCACGGCTGTGCGGTCGTTGCCCGCCACCACAATGGGGTTTTTGTGCCTGACATTCGCGATCTCGCCGATAACGGGTGCGTTGGTTGCGTCGTCGATGTCGGTTCGTTCCGCCACCCGCTTGTTGAGTAAATCGCGCAGGGTAATGCCCACGATCGGGAGAATCAGGCCGGCGCAGGCAAACAGCAGCATAATCAGTGGCTTGACCGGCTTAACGGGTTTGGAGCCGCTGCGGGCTTTGTCGATGGTCCGGCTGTCGGCTACGGTTGCAGCATACGACAGGGCGGTTTCTTCCCGTTTCTGGAGCAGATACGTATACAGGTGATTTTTGATCGACTGCTGGCGGGTAATGTCCATCAGCGCCCGTTCCTTTCTCGGCACGCTCCGGATCATCGACTCAAACCGGCCGTTGGTAGCCATCAACTGCTGGCGGGTTCCGTTCAAAATTTTCTTCAGGTTCTGAATGGTCTCGTAAATATTGGTCTTGGTGGCGGTGAGCTGATCTTCGAGCGCCCGCAGGAGAGGGTTTCCCTCGGAGGTGGTCCGGGCCATCGCATCGCGTTGCAGTTCCAGTTCCGTCAGCTTGCCGATCAGCCCCACCAGAACCGGATCACTAAGGCCCAGCGTTGCCGGGATATTGCCTTTGGCAGCCCCGCTGTTGAGCACGTACCGCTCAATATCGGCCAGCGCCCCCAACTGAATGTTGGTCTGGGAAAGCTGCGCATCATTTTGCTCTACCTTGCTGAGCAGTACCTGCGCTTCGGCGCTCATGTCGGTAATGCCTTCCGCCGATTTATACGACTCTATGTCTTTTTCTACGGTCGACAGTTCACCGGAAACCAGCTTAAGCCGGGCTTCGATAAACTGGAGGGTATTGGCCACAATCCGGTTTTTGTCTTCAACGGCAGCCGCATTGTAGGAATCGATCAGGTGATTCAGAATATCGGTGCCTTTTTTGGGTACGGCATCTTCCAGGCTCAGCAGCAGCACGGTAGAGGCTTTGCTGCTGGGTTCAACACCAAGTCGTTTTATGTAATCCTGAACGGTTTCGGCCAAGGGGTCAATTTTGATAATGACCGCCTGTGTGGTATCCGAAAACGGCCGGGTGGCCACAAACTTCAGCCGGCCATAGGGCGTGCTGACCAACTGGTTCAGCGGGTACGTTTTGTTGTCCAGACGCAGGGTGGAGGCACTGACAAACTCAACCGGAATGGCCTTCTCATATGCCGGCGGCAGCGGATCTTCCAGTTCCAGCCGAATGGGCGAGCCGTCGTAAATCTCTTGGTTTTTGAAGCTTCCTTTGCGGAAATAGCGCACATTCAGGCCAAGCTGCGTAACTACTTTTTCCATCAGCGTGTAGGAGCGGAGGATCTCCACCTCATTTTCGATCACCCGCTTCGGGGTGAAGAAATCCAGTTCTTTCAGGACGTTTTCTTCCGAGATACCCTTGTTTTCATCCTTGATTAGCAGGCTCGACTGAACTTTGTACAGGGGTGTGGCATACAGCAGGTACACATACCCGGCGAGGAGGGCGATCAGCAACGAAAAGACGAACCACCGCCAATACTTCAGGTAATGATGCAGGGTCACCTGAAAGTCAGATTTGATGGGCTCCTGGTTCGGATAGGTGTAAGGAATATGATTACTCATTCCGCTGGTTCTTACAGATGGTTACTGCTAACATATACACAGAACTGGGCTGCTTCCGGGCAAATCCCGGCCGCGCAAATACCTTATATACAGGCCGGCTCACGTTCTGATGCGTTCTGGTCTATACGTACGGGCGTTCTGTATGACGCCGGACAGGGCAGTTGTGTAAAATGGCGCAGCAATTTACAAAAATTGATAATCAACAGCTTTCTGACTTACTAACCGGACTCCTTCAGCAACAGACGGCCGTTTATCGCAGGGTGTACTGAACTACAATGGCGATAAACGATAAAGCACTCAGGGCCGCCGGAACAAGCTGATACAGCCGGTCGGCGGTGGCTACGCGCCCCCGGCCGGGCTCGACATAGATCACATCATTGGGGTGAAGATAATAATACGGCGACTGAAACAAGTCTCTCCGGTTCATATTCACCCTGGCAAATTCCCGTTGCCCGTTGGTTTCCCGAATAATCAGCACGTTATCGCGTCGGCCGTAAATGGTAATATCACCGGCCAGGCTGAGGGCTTCGGGCAGCGTGATTTTCTCGTTGGGAACATTGAACAGCGAGGGACGCGTCACCTCACCCAGCACCGATATTTTGTAATTCAGGAACCGGATATTCACGGTGGGCTCCTTCAGGTAAAATTTTAATTTTTCGCGTATTATCTCCCGGGCTTCAATTGTGGTAAGACCGGCCAGCTTAAGCTTCCCCAGGAGAGGCAATTCAACCATCCCGTCATTGTCGACCAGGTAGCCGACCGAGGTGCTGATTTGCCCCGGCTGCGTTGGCGCTGCAACAATGCGCTCAGCGGGAGCGTAGGGGTTAAAGAAGTTCGTAGCTTCCGGATTCAGGCTGCTCACGTAAATAGACAGGATATCCGTCGCCTGAATAGTGGGGATGTACCGGTTGGTAATAGCCAGCGTCTGGTTCTGATTACCGGTACTTTCTTCCTGAAAATAAGCTATTTCTTTCTGGGAGACGCAGGAGAAAAGACTGAAAGACAGGATAAAACCTGCCAACCAAAAGATAGTTTTCATGCCGGATAGTAACTGCCTTTGTCAGGCAAAACAGTGAGGATAAATGGTCTGGTGTTGAGAACAGGTAGTTGAATTTTGCGTAACAATATTAGGGATAATCCCTAAACAGATCTGTGCTCCATACTAACATTAACCGGAAAGTTATCCAGATTAGCAAATTATGTTTGTAATTTAGCGGGCTGTGCTGGGATTATTTCAAATTATTATAATAATTGTTTAACTTGGTTCTGTAGTAACGCCATCTTTTGACGCGCCTATGGAAGCTTTACATGCCCTACAGACTGATCTGGCTACGCAGGCCCATCATTTCTATCACTGGGAGCGGCAGCAGCCTAACAAAACCTACCTGCGCCAGCCGGTCGGCAGTCGGTTTATGGATTTTAGCTGGGGCGAGGTAGGCCGGCAGGCCCGCATTATGGCTACCTACCTGAACGCGCTGGGGCTGCCTCCCCACAGCAACATCGGGCTGGTGTCGAAGAACTGTGCGCACTGGATCATTGCCGATCTGGCCATTCTCCTCAGTGGCCATGTCTCGGTGCCATTTTACCCTACCCTCACGGCAGCGCAGCTTCGGCAGGTAATGGCGCATAGCGGTTGCCGGGTGCTGTTTGTGGGGAAACTGGACAACTGGCCCGCTATGAAGCCGGGGATGCCGGCCGGCGTTCACGGCATTGCGTTTCCGAACTATCTGCCGGCGTCTCCCTCGCCCGACCCGGATCTGACACCCTGGGAGACGATCCTGAACGGATACGAGCCGATGCGGGACAGTCCGCTCCGGAGTCCGGACGATATCTACACCATTGTGTATACCTCCGGGACAACGGGCAATCCTAAGGGCGTGATGCTGGACATGAAGGCGGTTGCCGCTTTTATGAAGGCCGTTGAGCCGGTAGGTCGTCTGGATGTAAACGACGCCCGGTATTTTTCATATCTGCCTCTTTGCCACATCGCTGAGCGAAATGTGGTGGAGGTGGGTAGTCTAATCACCGGTGGCACCGTTCACTTTGCCGAATCGCTCGAAACCTTTGCCGGAAATCTGGTTGCGGCCCGGCCCACCCATTTCCTGGCCGTGCCGCGCATCTGGACCAAGTTTCAACTGGGTATTCTGGCGAAACTGCCGCAGAAAAGGCTTGACCGGCTCCTGAGGATCCCGCTGGTGTCGGATTTGGTTAAGCGTAAGATACGGAAGAGCCTGGGGCTGAACGAGGCCGTATTTATTCTGACCGGCGCGGCCCCCATGCCTGTTTCGCTCATACAGTGGTTCCGGCGGCTGGGGATCGTCATTCAGGAGGCCTATGGCATGACCGAAAATCTGGGTGGTGTATCGCTGATGCCCGTCGACGATAGCCGGGACGGCACCGTTGGGAAGCTGTACGAGGGAATGGAAGTAAAAATTGACCCGGATACCGGCGAGGTGCTGACCCGTGCCGACTGGCTGATGCGGGGCTATTACCGCGAACCGGCGATGACGGCGGCTGTGCTTCGCAACGGCTGGCTGCATACCGGCGATATTGGCCAACTGGACGAAAACGGCTATCTGACCATAACCGGCCGGGTAGACGATATGTACAAAACGCCAAAAGGGGAGTACGTGGCCCCGTCGCAAATTGAGTTTGGCTTTGCCGACAATTCGTATGTGGAGCAGATCTGCGTAGCCGGTCAGCATCTGCCCCAGCCGGTGGCGCTGGTGGTACTGTCGGAGATGGGCCGGCACACCGACCGGATGCAGGTTACGCGGAGCCTGGAGTCAACCGTGAATGTTCTGAACCCCCACCTGCACACCTATGAGCGGGTGAAAAAAGTGGTGGTGGTAAAAGATCAGTGGACGGTGGAAAACAATATGATGACGCCAACGATGAAGATAAAGCGCAACATCGTTGAAAAGCAGTATGAGCCTCACCTGGAGCCCTGGTACAGCAGGGAAGAGACTATCGTTTGGGAGGAATGAAGCCGCTCAGGTTACGCCCGACTCTCGTCAACGGATACAGACCAGTCTGCTGCAGACTGGTTTTTTGTTTGCCGGAATGCTGCCGGTGTCGGCCTGACGACATCCGTCAGTCGGGGTTCTTCGTACCTATGTGTTGACAAACCGAAGCTTCTGCCTTACCTTCCGTCCATGCGTCATATTATTATCGTCGGCAACGGTATTGCCGGTATTACGGCCGCCCGGCACATCCGCAAACAGAGTGAAGATAAAATCACGGTTATCTCCTCAGAAACCGACCATTTTTTCTCCCGTACCGCCCTGATGTACATCTACATGGGGCATCTGGAATACCACCATACCAAACCCTACGAAGACGGCTTCTGGCCCAAAAACCGCATTGCATTGGTACGGGGTTACGTGGAGCAGATCGACTTTACCGCCAGAAAGCTTTTGCTGTCCGACCGTTTTGTGGAAGACTTCTCTGCCCAGACGCGGGGAGAAAAAAACTCGCAGACCAGCCGGTGGTTCCGCAAAGTAAGCCCCGGCGAACAACCCCAAACGGTGGCAACGCTGGAGAGCCGGGAATTATCGTACGATGTGCTGGTGCTGGCGGTCGGCTCCAGACCCAACTTTTTTGGCTGGCCGGGTCAGGGCTTACAAGGTGTACAGGGTTTGTACGGAATGCCCGATCTGGAGCGGATGGAGACATATACCAAAGGGATCACACAGGCGGTGATTGTAGGTGGGGGACTCATCGGCATCGAACTGTGCGAAATGCTGCTGTCGAGAGGTATTGGCGTGACATTTCTGGTGCGGGAAGAAAGCTTCTGGAGTTCGGTCCTGCCTGCCGAAGAATCGGCGGTGGCAACCCGGCATATCCGGGAGCATCACGTCGATCTGCGGCTGGATACTGAACTACAGGAATTGGTCGATGACGGCACCGGTCGCGTTGGCGCGGTGGTGACCACCGCCGGCGAGCGGATACCGGCGCAGTTTGTGGGCATCACCGTGGGCGTGAGTCCCAACGTTGATTTTCTGCGAGAAACGGCGCTTGACATAGACCGGGGCATTCTGGTGAACGAGTACCTGGAGACCAACCTGCCGGATGTCTACGCCATCGGCGATTGTGTGCAGCACCGTACCCCACCGCCGGGCCGCAAGCCGATTGAGCAGATCTGGTACACCGGCCGCATCATGGGCGAGACCCTGGCGCAGACGCTGCTGGGCAACCGAACACCGTACCAACCGGGGGTATTTTTCAATTCGGCCAAATTCTTCGATATTGAGTACCAGACCTACGGTGATGTACCGGTTCAGTTGCCGGACGACGGCAGCCGGCAGACGTTTTACTGGGAGCATGCCGACGGACGGCAGTGCCTGCGCATCAACTACCGCACAGATAACGGAGCCGTTACCGGGGTTAATGCGCTGGGTATCCGGCAGCGGCAGGAGGTCTGGGAGCAATGGATTACCGGGGAGCGCGACATCCGGTACGTATTGGAACACCTGCCGCAGGCGAACTTTGATCCGGAGCTGTACCGGCAGCACGAACCGGCCATTATCGCGAAGTATAACGCGGAGCATCCGGATCGGGCTGTGCGTGTCAGGGCCAAAAAAGGACTTTTTGGGTGGCTTGGAGGGCGGTAGTAGTGGGTTGAATTCAAAATCTGCGTACATTTAGGAACACTGGCCTAACCTTGTTCACCCTAACTGTACCTGAGTTCATGTCGTCCCGTCGATCTTTTTTCCGGCAACTGGGGGCAGCGGCCACCGGCTCGCTGGCCTTACCTGCTTTTTTCACCGACGCCGAAGCGCAAACGTTTCAACACTACCAATCCTACGCGGCTGGTGTCTCTCCGCAGGCACTGGCGCAGGACGAAGACTTCTGGTGGCGGGTCAAGCAGGATTTTACCGTATCGCCCAACCTGCTGAACCTGAACAATGGCGGAGTAAGCCCCCAGCCGAAGGTGGTGCAGGACGCCCACATCCGCTTCTACCAGTATTCCAATGAAGCGCCTTCCTATTATATGTGGCGGATTCTGGACCAGGGCCGCGAAGCCCTGCGCGGCAAACTGGCCGATCTGGCGGGCTGCTCGCCCGACGAACTAGCCATCAACCGCAACGCTACCGAAGGGCTGAACACCATCATTTTTGGCCTGAACCTGAAAGCGGGCGATGAGGTAATCCTGACCAAACAGGACTACCCCAACATGATTAATGCCTGGAAACAGCGCGAGAAGCGCGACGGTATCAAGCTCGTCTGGCTGAACCTGGATCTGCCTTCCGAGAGCGACGATTACCTGGTCAGTCAGTTTGTCAAAGCCTTTACACCCCGTACCAAAGTGGTGCATATTACTCACATCATCAACTGGGTAGGGCAGATTCTGCCGGCGCGGAAAATAGCCGATGCCGCCCGGCAGCGGGGCATCGAGACCATCTGCGACGGGGCTCACTCCTTTGCGCACCTGGATTACAAAATACCGGATTTAGGGGTTGATTACTACGCCACTAGTTTGCACAAATGGCTTTGTGCGCCCTTCGGCAGCGGCATGATGTATATCCGGCGCGACAAGATTAAAAACGTGTGGGCGCTACTCTCCAATACGGAACCCGACGGCACCGACATCCGCAAATTTGAATCGCTGGGTACCCGCTCGTTTGCGTCGGAGATGGCCATCGGTACGGCGGTCGACTATCACAACGCCATCGGCTCGGCTAGGAAACAGGCCCGCCTGCAGTACCTCAAAAATTATTGGGCTGAGAAGGTGCAGGGCATTCCCGGCGTCCGCATCCATACCTCGCTCAAACCCGACTACGCCTGTGCCCTCGCCTTCTTCTCTATCGACGGTATGAAGCCCGGCGAAGTAGAAGGCCCGCTGCTGAATACGTTTAAAATCCACACGTCGCCTATCCAGTGGGAGAGCTTCAGCGGCCTGCGCGTCACTCCGCACATCTACACGTCGCCCAAAGACCTTGACCGGCTGGTAACGGCCATCGGCGATATCGCCAGTAAGCGAAAGAAGAGCTGACGGTACTAAAATTGAATGTTTAAAGGGTGGCTTTTTTTATAACCAGCAGTCGTTCATTGTTTCGCGCAACCAGGATGGCTTCGTTGCCGTTGATGCGGATCGGTACCAGGTGTTTTACCTCCCCTTTAATAGCTAATCCGCTCAACGCAACCGGTGCAAAGCGGCAGTTCCCCTGGTTGATGAGTACGATGCCATAATCGGCATCGTACCGCCCCATCTGGATATTGCATCCGTAAAAATTACCACTGAGCAGCACGTCGGGCAGTTGGTCGCCGTTGGCGTCGATCAACTGCGCAGCGTAATAGGGCGACCATTGAGCCGTGTAGGGGAGCGGTTGCGGAGTAAATTCACCCCTTCCGTTATTGACCAGCACCAGATTGTCGAAGGTGTTCGTTTCCAGGATACGGGCGTCCTCCAGTTTTCTTTTCCCGATCAGGTCCACCAGGCTGGCTTTGGCAAAGTCTTTGGCATAGATGAATTTTTTCTTGATAAAGGGAAACTGCTTTTCGGTTTCGGCCTTGTTCGAAAAAAGGATTTCTTCGCCGTTCAGATAGTAAGTTACCAACTGATCGACTTTCTGGTTATCATCAAAATCGCCGACGTACAGCCGTACGGGCTGGTCGGGGGTGGCTTTCAGCCGGCTGTTGAGGCCGAGGTTGCCAACCAGGATGTCCAGATCGCCGTCCTGGTCAAAATCGGCGGGTAGGGTAAAGTTCCACCAGCCTTTGGCAGTGGTAAGTATCTTTTTGGAGAAATGCCCACCCTGATTTTCCAGCAGGCAGACGCTGTCCCATTCGAGGCTCAGCAGCAGATCCGGGTCTTTGTCCCTGTCCAGATCCACCCAACTGGCATTTTTTACCAGACCAATCGTAGCTAATTCCGGCGAAACAGATTCGGTGATGTCGGTAAACCGACCGTTCCCTTCGTTGCGGAGCAGATACGAGCGCGGAGCCTTGCCGTAGGCAGCGGGTACCGTACGCCCGCCAAAAAATAATTCGGGTTGCCCGTCGCCCGTGATATCCATTGCCCGTACACAGGAAGCCGTCAGGTAGATACCGGGAAAGGCATCGGGCCGGCGCATCAGGTGGCCCCGGCCGTCGTTCAGGTACAGGCGGGGTTGGGTATAGGCCGAAGTACCCGAATACTCATTGCCGCCACTGGCAACAACCAGGTCCGGAAATGTATCCTGATTGACATCGACAAAAATGGCATCGGTATCTTCGTAAACGCTGTCCTGTTCCAGGGAGGGCTGAGGGAGCCGGCTAAACGTGCCGTTGGCCTGCTGGATGAAAACCGCGCTTGTTGCATCCCGTGAGGAGCCGGCAAAGACATCGTCGCGACCGTCTGCGTTGATATCCGCTACCGCAATGGGCGGGCCTTCGGCCGACATCAGATGCGGAATTAACGCGTCACGGTCAAACTCATTGTAATTATTTTCAATGTGCCGGTAATCGAGTTTTACCTGGGGGGTAATGTCGCTAAAGACAATACCCTTCGCCCGCTTTTTCCGAAAGTGGTCATAATCAAAACGGGGTAAGTCTGGCTGGTATGTTAGAGTAAGCGTATGGCCGGTTGCGGGCAGCGCGATTCGCTGGTAGCGCCTGTCGGGCCAAATCAGCAGTACAGAGTCAATCGCTGCCTTAGTGCCCAATCCTATAGTCAGCGGTACTTCCATGCTGGACTGAAAGCCCCGGACCGGATACTTTTCTGCCGATATAACATCGCCCTTACGAAACACCAGGCATTGGGCACCAACGGCATTCCGGTTGCCGGCCGGACCGGTAAGGTGCAGAGTCAGCGATGCGTGTTGCGGGGTATTGGTGTTAGCCAGGTTTTCGTACACAAACGCCTTGTCGTTGATGTTGCTGGTGACAATGTCGAGATCACCGTCGTTGTCGAGGTCCGCGTAAACAGCTCCGTTGGAGTAAGCAGGTTTGTTATTCTCAATCTGTTCCTGAAGGGCTTGAAAACGCAGATCGGGCTGGTTGCGGAAAAACGCGTTCGGCAGTTTTATCTCCGGTAGTTTGTCAATAAGCAACTGGTCATTCTCATCCATCTCCCGGCGCTCCAGCCGCTGCTGAATGTCTTCGCTGGAGACAAACTGAATGTAATCAATGTCGTTCATCCGTTTCGGAATGCCGTTGGAGATGAATAGGTCTTTGCGCCCGTCATTGTCGAAATCCATAAACAGGGGTGACCAAGACCAGTCTGTAGCGTGTACGCCGGCGTACATCCCGATTTCGGAGAACGTATTGTTGCCGTTGTTGAATTGCAGGTTGTTGCGGGCAAACTGGTAATTATAGCCCTGCCGGATTTTGTACCGGAAAATATTGTAAGAGTCTTCGCCTTCCGAGCGTTTCAGAATATCCCGGTCGGCGGGAAGCATGTCCAGCGAGATGATTTCCGGAAATACATCATTGTTCAGGTCTCCTATGTCAATTCCCATAGAGAACTGGCTGGTATGCATCATCTCATTTTCCAGGTCTTCGCGAAAGGTGCCGTTGCGCTGGTTAATATACAGGTAGTCGTTTTCGTGAAAATCATTGCCGATATACAGGTCGGGATACCCATCAAAATTAACATCGCCGATCCCGATGCCCAGGCCATAGCCCAGCACATCGCTGATGATACCGGCCTGACGGGTCACTTCCACAAATTTGCCCTTGTCGTTCCGGAAAAAGCGGTCGCCGGCGGTTGGGTGGGTTTGCCCCCGGAAAGCACTGCGGGAACCGAACGTTCCGTTCTGGTGAACCGAATGATTAAGCTGAAACATATCCAGATCACCGTCGGCATCATAGTCCAGAAAGGCGGCCTGGGTGCCTAGTCCGGTCAGATTCAGCCCGTATTCGGCCGATTTTTCGGCGTAGACCGGTATGCCCTCTTTGGTGATTTGCTGGCAGACAAACAGCAGGTTATGGCCTTTGAAGTCGGCAAAGCCGCCCACCTGACTGATGTAGAGGTCCAGCATACCATCCTGATTGATGTCGACCACGGAGACGCCGTTAGCCCAGCCCTTCGCGGTATTGATACCCGTTTGGGTTGTCACATCGTCAAAATGGATCGCTCCGGTAGCTGATCGGTTCAGGTACAGGCGGTTCGGCTGAAGGTTGGCCGTGAAACAAAGATCAATAAGTCCGTCGTTGTTGAAGTCGCCCGCCCCGATCCCGCTGCCATTATAGAAATACATGTAGGTGAAGATGTTGAGGTCTTTGGTCGGCTTCAGCTCATTTGAAAAAGCAAGACCGGTCTGGTCGGCTTCCAGCAAGCGGAATACCGGTGCGGCTGCCTCTTTTTTCTGGCAGGCAACCAGGAGAAGCGTCAGGAGGCCCAGGATCAGTTTGTCTATGGCGAGCGTATTCATGGAAGCCGGGAAGAAAGCTGACTGTTGGCTGGGCCGTCAGTGAGTTGGAATACTTTCGGCGCAGCGTTGTTGATCAGGGTGATGAGGTGTTTCCGGCCGTTTATGCGAATCAGGCTGATTTGTTTGGCTTCTTCGCCGACCAAATAACCACTTTGCCGGCTGGGCAGTACGCCAAAGCGGCCTTGTCCCCGGTTGAGGAGGACCAAACCCTGGCAGGCGTCCAACATGCCCAGTTGCGGTAGAAACTGAGTAAAGTTGCCGGCCATGATAATGTCTGGTCGGCCATCCCGATTCAGGTCCTCCCAGGCACTGGCGTTTACGCATGAGCGTTGTACGGCATCGGGCAACGCTGCCACGGCAAACTGACCTGTGCCGTTGTTGAGGGCCAGCGCCGACTTCAGATAGGTTACCTGTTTAATCCGGCAATTTCTGAGTACCTCGCCTGGAAACAGGTCCTGGAGCGACTTGGTGGCGTAATCGGCATGTTTCAGGATACGGGTTTTCAGAAACGGAAACTGTTCGGCCATTTCCCGCTTCAGAAAAACCGGCACGTCCCGGCCGTTCAGCGTTTTGGTCATTACCTTATCCAGCGTTCCGTTCTGGTCGAAATCGTTGATCCAGAGCTTCAGCGGATTATCAGCAGTTGCTTTCAAACTGAAGTTTTCGCCGATATTGCCCAGAATCAGGTCCTGATCGCCGTCTGCGTCCACATCCGCTATGGTCAGGCTGCCCCAAAAGCCGCTGAAATCCTCTAAACCGGAGGTTTGCCGGACCAGTTTGCCCTGCCTGAAGGAAAGCACCTGTGGGCTCATCCAGTCGCCGGTCAGTACCAGTTCGTTTTGCTGGTCACCGTTGAGATCGGTCCAGGCGGCATCCCGGATCATTCC
Source organism: Nibrella viscosa (assembly GCF_039541875.1). NCBI lineage: Bacteria > Pseudomonadati > Bacteroidota > Cytophagia > Cytophagales > Spirosomataceae > Nibrella > Nibrella viscosa. Next base: position 504,240 of record NZ_BAABHB010000002.1, read on the forward strand.
GATATCGAACAGTTCCGGGGCTATTTCCCGGGTAACATCGCTGAAATTGCCGGTACCGTCGTTCTGGTAGAGGTAGCTGGGCGGGGGAGCACCATATTGCCCTGGGTAGCTACGGCTGCCGACAAAAAGGTCCAGATCACCGTCTTTGTCATAATCATACGGCCGCACCACCGCCGTATTCATCGTATTGGGCGGAAGGGCCCGGCTGTTTAAGGTAAACTGCCCCTTGCCGTCGTTGACGTACAGCCGGTCCATCAGTTCGCGGGAGCCAGGCAAAAACTCGTTGCCCCCGCTGCCCACGTACAGGTCCAGATCGCCATCTCCGTCGGCGTCGAAAAACTCGGCGGCTGTATCTTCAAAAAGGCGGAGGGCCTCGAATATAGCCTGGGGCGATTGCCGGAATCCGGAGCCGGTCTGCAGGTATAATATTCCGGCCTGTCCTTTGGCTCCTCCGATATAGATATCATCTTTGCCGTCGCCGTTGACGTCACCAACAGCCGCTTTTGGTCCTTCCGACGAGAGTTTCATGGGGATGTTCCGCTCATTGAAGAAATCTTCGTAGGTGTTTTCCCGATGGGGGGCTAAACTGAAGGATACGGGCGAAAGCAAGGTTGGACGCTCATCGGCAGGTTTTGATCCGGTGCTTGCCTGGCCTTGTTCCACGGAAAACGTGTAGGTGGTATCTGCTTTGACCGACCGAAGTACTGTGACACGCTGATCGTACCAGTTGATTTTGACCGAATCAATCTGCCTGACCGGTCCCAGTCCAATGGTTTGCGGGTATTCGGTGCTGGATTGGAAGCCACGGGAGGGAGCCACATACCGGCTTATAATCTGACCTTTCGCAAACAGTTCTATGGTAGAGCCGATCGCGTAGGTATTCGGGCCGTTACCCCGGAGGTTTATTTTAATGAAGTGGTGCGGCTGCCTGCTTGTCTCCGCATGATTCTGGTAGACAAAGCACGGTTGATTGACGTTATTAACGACCAGATCGAGGTCACCGTCATTGTCCAGGTCGGCATAAGCGGCTCCGTTGGAAAAAGAAGGCTCTGAAAAGCCAGACGCAGCCCCTTTTTCGGCAAACCGCAGGTTACCGGTATTCAGAAAGAAGTTGTTCGGGATAGGGCGCGAAGGCATATGAGCCACAATCTCGTTGAATTGCTTCTTCTGCCCGGAGAGCGCCATGGTCTGGGCCAGATCGCTGGCAAAGAAATCGATAAAGTCCTGATCGATTACGTCGTGGTAGATGCCATTGCAGACGTAAATGTCGTTGTACCCATCGTTATTGGCGTCGAACATCAGGGCTCCCCAGCTCCAGTCGCTGGCGGCAACGCCGGCATAGTGGGCAATTTCGCTGAAGGTTCCGTTCTGGTTGTTCAGTTGCAGGCAGTTCTGCTGAAGCTGGTTATAAAACCCCCGGTCGCGTTTCAGTCTGGCCAGGTAAAATGATTCAAACGACGAGGTGGTTTTCAACCGGATTTCGTCGCGGGGCAGCATCTCGGTGGTGAAAATCTCCGCGTAGCCGTCGTTGTTGATATCGGTCATGTCGGCACCCATCGACGCAATGCTCAGATGCTTCATCCGCTGTTCGATCTCTTCGGTAAACGTGCCGTTTTTCTGATTGATATACAGGTAGTCTTTCTCAAAGAAATCGTTGGAGACGTAAATGTCCGGATAGCCGTCGCCGTTTACATCGCCGATAGTAACGCCCAGTCCGAAACCAATCAGGCTGCTGAAGATACCCGCTTCCCGGCTGACGTCGCGGAAGTGACCATTGTCATTGCGCAGGAGTTTATCACCTCCACCTTTCAGAAAGTCTTTTACGGGCCAGTCTTCGGCGCGTAAGGTCCGGTTATTGGCAAAATCGAGGGTATTAATCGGAATAAAACTATTGTTGAGGAGGTAACAGTCCAGGTCGCCGTCGAGGTCGTAATCAAAGAAAGCTGCGTGGGTGGTGTAGCCGTTTTCGTCGAGTCCATACTGCTTCGCCGATTCGGTGAACGTCAGATTGCCGTTGTTGATGTAGAGTTCGTTCGCCTGTCCGATACCTTTCTGGTAGCCGGCATTGCATACGTATATATCCAGCAGGTTATCATGGTTGATGTCGACCATGACCACGCCCGTGCCCCATTTGCCGTTGCCGCCCACGCCTGCCTTGTCGGTAATGTCCTCAAACTGCCAGTTGCCTTTGTTTAGATACAGCCTGTTTGTGCCCATGTTGGCCGTAAAATAGAGGTCCGGCAGGCCGTCATTATTGATGTCGCCGGTGGCCACTCCCCCGCCATTGTAGAAGTTCCGGTAGTTGAAGATGTTAAAGTCTTCCCGGTTTTTGATGGTGTTCCGGAACGTGACTCCGATGGCTTCATTATCCATCCGTTCAAACAGCGTATCCGTTGACCGGGCGGAGCAGGCCGGCAGCAGGTAACTAACCATCAGCAGGAGCAGATAACCAGTAGCTTCCCGGAAAAACGGATGCAGACAGATACTAAAAGGCATAAAGCGTTCAGGGGCGTTACGGTAGGGGAGACTCGTACTCACATTAAAAGTAAACAGCGGCTTTTTCTACGTTCTGGACCGTAATAGCTGGTTTCTTATACACAATGGTACCTTCCACCTGGTTCCATTTCTCGGGTTCCCGCTGCACATTGTATTTGCCGGCCTTGCCCGAGAAATGCAGAACCAGCCTGTCTTCGGATAGTGCGTCTACCGAGACTTCACCATCGGTCATCAGGTAGCCTTCGCCCAAACGCTTTTCCTTATCGATTAATTTACCAATCAGGACACTGGCCGCAAGCTGGTTCTCAACAAAGATTTGCCGTTTGACCGGATGCGGGCTATACCACTTCTCTCCGCCCAGCGCAATCACCACATTGCCCTCGTACTGATCGAATAGACTCAGCCGGAAATAGTTGTCAAAGACCTGAATAGCTCCGCTGAACGAACTTTCATCGGGATAAAAGGCCTGGCCGTCCAGCGTAATCAGTACTTTGGCCTGACCGGCCGGCAGCGTGTTCAGGAGGTCTGCCGGCCTGGGCTTACGGGCGCACGACAGGCTCAGGCTGCACGCCCAGATAAACACAAGAAAACGGCAGCAGAACGGGAATACTTTCATAGGAAACGGGCATGCGTTGCACTACACAAAGAAAACAAAATGCCCGGTATATCGGGCATTTTGTTTTCTGGCAGCAGCGGGAAATTAATAACCTTCGTTCTGCTTCAGATTTGGGTTCGACGTGATCGCATCGGAGGGAATGGGGTAGAGCACCGTATAGGGATCTTTTTTATCGACACCCGTGCCGGTCAGGAACTTGTTAAAACGGATTTCGACCGTTCGCTTGTTGCCTTCCCAGTAGGTTTCGCGCCCAATTTCCTCAAAGACGGTGTTCTCGTTAACCGTCGCGATTGTAGAGGCCCCGCGTGATGCTCTCATTTCGTTGACGAGTTTTATCGCTTCGGCGTTATTTCCGGCTCGCAGCAACGCTTCAGCTTTCATCAGGAACGCATCGCCGTACCGCATCAGGATATACTTGCCGGCATCGGCGGGGTGGTATTTGATAACCCGGATACCTTTGTCGGTTGGTGTGCCGGACAGGGTCACATCCCGCGTAAACTGTAGCGGCTTCTTCGAACGGTCGTCAACGATTTCTTTACCGCTATCGTCGTACTGCTGACCGATCAGGAAGCCGCGGCCGATGCCCGAATACGCTTTTCCGTCTGGTTTAGCCGGAACGCCTTTCCGGATGTCCTTAGCCTCGAAGGTATCATAAAAATCGGCCAGCGTGGCAAAGCCGTTCCAGCCGGAGGGGTTCTGGTTGTAGTGGAGCGTCATGTACCAGCGGTTCTGGGGGGTACCCTCGGGACTGGTAAAGATGATCTCGTCTTTCGCCGTGGCGGTGAAGTTGGTAAAGTAACTGGAACTGAGTTTGAAGCCGGCGGCCGTAATGGCATCTACGTACTTCACTACCTGATCCATGTCGGCTTTATCAAAAGTATAGGGTCCTTCCGGTTTCGCGGCTTTAAACACGGCCTTGTTCAGGAACAGCTTAGCCAGCAGGTAATTGGCGGCCGCTTTGGTTGCCAGTGAGTTTTCGGCCTGGGCCGGCTTTGCTTCGGGCAGGGCCGGTAGTGCTTCGGTCAGGTCTTTTACAATGAAGTCGAATGCTTCCGCCCTGGTCTTCACTTTCGGATTGTCGTTTACCCCTTCGGTTACCTCCCGGAAGGGCACCTGACCCCAGTAGTCCATCACGTGGTACATATTCCAGGCCCGCAGGAACTTGGCTTCGGCAGCCTGGGCCGGTGTTGGGCTGGAGGCCAGAATCTGGGTACACTTAAATACCCGCTGGTTCAACTGGTTCCAGGCATTCAGAATCCAGGAATGGGTAGCGTCCCAGGTGTGCTGGTCGAGCGTACGCCAGACGCCGTTGTCACCCCAGTCTACCCCGCGGGTGGGCGGTATCATTTCGGCGGTAGGGTGTTCGCCCAGGGCATAGATATTGGCCTGATCGGTATAGGCACCCAGGTCTTTGTAGGCCGACTGCAGGGCTTCTGATACGTTTACCGACTGGAACCCCCCACTGCCCGACTTTACTAAAATCGAGTCTTTCTCTTTGACTTCAAGGTCGGTACAGGCCGACAGCGCAATCAGCCCTAAACTGGTAGTAAGTATTTGTAACGCAAATGAATATCTCATACAAAATGTCTTTTGGGGTTAGAAAGCAATGTTGGCACCCAGTGTCCAGGTTCTGGCTCGCGGATAAGCCGTGTAGTCGATGCCCAGTGAAGGTACCCCGTTCAGCGATTTGTTGGTATTTACTTCCGGATCCTGTCCCGAGTATTTGGTGATGACGAACAGGTTCTGACCCGTCACGAAGAATCGCAGGTTCGAGATGGCCGACTTGCCGGTGTTGACCCGGTAACTCAGGCTCAGGTTCTGGAGCCGCACAAAATCGCCTTTCTCCAGGAATCGTGTGGATACGTCAGGTGCGTTGAAGGGGCCTTCTTTCAGATCAGGTACATCACGGGTAACGTTGCGACCGTTGTTGAAGGCACCTTTGGTGAAGAAGGCGTTTGCGTTATTGCTATATATATAATTGCCGAACACCCCGTTGAAGAACAGGCTCAGACTGAAATTTCTATACCGCAGATTGTTCGTTAACCCACCCGTAACCTTCGGCAGGGGGCTCTTGCCGACAAAGCGCTGCACATCACCGCCGATGTAGATGGTGTTACCACTGTCGTCGAAACCGCCGAACTCCCGCAGGAAATAGGCAAACAGGGGTTGCCCTTCGGCAATGCGCTGGGCAAAGGCACCGGTCAGGCCCTGGCCGTTGATGGCTCCGGTATTGATCAGGCCGTTAAAGTTCTTCACGATGTTTTTGTTGTACGCTCCATTTAACTGAATATCCCAGCCAAATACCGGATTGTCAATGGCCGTATAGTTCAGGCCGAGTTCGATCCCGGAGTTAATGACATTGGCATCCAGGTTTTTCCAGACGAAGGGTGTCAGCGCCGGCTGAGCCGCCGTGACCTGAATCAGCAGGTCTTTAGTATTCTTGTGGTAAACTTCCACATTACCCGTCAGCCGGCTGCCCAAAATGCCGAAGTCGATACCGGCATTGAACTGGGCAGTTTGTTCCCATTTCAGATTCGGGTTGGGGAACGATACGTCGTTCAGCCCGCCCCCTGCGATGTTGTTGGCATCGGCATTGAAGCCCCAGCCGCTATAGTTCTGCCGTTGGGTGTACAGGTTATGCGGAATTTCCTGGTTACCGGTCACCCCATAGCCTACCCGCAGCTTCAGGTCGGAGAACAGGTTCTTCGGAATAAATTTCTCTTCGATCAGTTTGTACGCAACGGCCGCCGAGGGGAAATAACCGTATTTATTACCGGGGCCGAACTTGGTCGACCCATCGGCCCGCAGCGTAACCGTACCCAGGAATTTACCGTATCCCACATTGACCCGACCGAAATAAGACTGTAGCTCGTCTTTCGTCGAAGCGGAGTTCTGAATCAGACTACCAAACCCTTTGGAATTATTGGCGGAGGCCGCGTTATTAATCATCAGATCCAGGTCGCTGGTCCGGAAGTTGGTCGCTGTCGACTTTTTAAAGTAATAGTCAAAACTCTGGTAGGAGTACCCCAACAGGGCGTTCAGGCTGAAGTTGCCGAATTCTTTGTTGTAGGTAAAATAATTCTCCCAGAGGTTGTTGTCAGTCTCGATGTCTGTCAGGTACAGCCGGCCTACCCGCTGAATGTCCTGGTAGATCAGATCACGCGAGAAAGCGGCTTTCCGGGCCGACATTGATTTGTCGAAGCCAACCACGGTTTTGAATTTCAAGCCGTCAATAATTTCGTATTCGGCGTTGATGTTGCCTAGTGATCGCAGGGCTTTGGTGTTGTCCCGCGATAGCCCCAGGAGGGCGGCCGGGTTTGGTTCGGCCACGTTGCTCGACTGGTTGTAACTGCCGTCGGCCTTGTATACGGGCATGGTTGGATTCGACTTCAGAATACTGGCCAGCAGGTCGCCCTGGTAACCGGCGTTATCGGTTACGGGAATGTTGCCGTCCTTGGTTTCCGAAACGGTTACCTGAATTCCGACGTTCAGCTTGTCGTTTATAAATCGCTTATTACCGTTAAAGGTACCCGACAGGCGCTTCAGCGAACTTTTTTCCATAATTCCTTCCTGGTTAAGGTAACCCAGCGAGAAGCGGTAATTACCGGTTGCATCGGCCCCGCCATAAGCAAGGTTGTGCTGGTTGGTGATGCCGGTCCGGAATAGCACATCCTGCCAGTCGGTTTTACCCCCCAGGTTTTGGGTCGGCTGCAGCTTGGCGTATTCGTCGGCGTTCAGCAGATTATACCGTTTGGTGATGTTGCTGATACCGACCGAAGGCGAATACTCGAGACTTCCTTTGCCGGCCTTTCCTTTTTTGGTGGTAATCAGGACCACCCCATTGGCACCCCGTGCGCCGTAAATCGCGGTGGCCGACGCATCCTTTAAAATGTCGATACTGGCAATGTCTTCCGGGTTCAGAAAGTTCAGCGGGTTGCGCGGAGATGAAGAACCGATGCCGGAGTTGTCGCCACTGGCTGTGGTATTGTCGCCACTCAGCGGCACCCCATCAACCACAAACAGCGGATTGTTTCCGTTCCGGACCGACGACGTACCGCGTATCCGGACGTTAATGCCGCCACCCGGCTCACCGTTATTCTGGGTAATGGCTACGCCCGGGACCCGGCCCTGCATCAACTGTTCGGCTGAAACGATTACCCCCTTGTTGAAGTCTTTGGTACCGATGGCGTTAACGGCACCGGTTGCATCTTTTTTTCTGACGGTACCATAGCCGATAACGACCACTTCGCTCAGTACCTGGCTGTCTTCCAGCAGGCTGACATCCACAACGGAGCGATTCCCGACGGCGACCTCCTGTTTCTGAAAGCCGACAAAGCTGAAGACCAGAACGGCGCGTTCGGGTACAGACAGCCGGTAATTACCATTGGGGTCGGTGGTAGTACCCCGCTGAGAACCTTTAATGGATACACTAACGCCCGGCAGCGCTGAGCCGGATGCATCTTTTACACTACCCGAAACCTCCTTGTCCTGCGCCCAGGCACTTAGGGCGAACAAGAGCGCCAGCGCGGTCAGGCAGCTTTTTACGGGTAAGAACCGGAAAATAGCAGGAAGTTTCCTGCTAACCGGTAAGGAGAAGTACATCATAGATTAATTGGTTTGGTAATGTGAATGAATGGGGATTACAGGATTTGTCCGCTTTCCATAATTTTTATGGTTATCTTATCAAACGGGATGGTAAATTATAAAAAAACACAAACATAATTCTATTTTAACCGGGTTTAAATATGAAAAGATGTACGTTGTAAGCCGTAGGTGACTAATTCATGGATAAAAGCAAAGCGCCCTGCTGTCGGTGAAGACAGACAGGGCGCTCCGGTACCAAAATCGATTTTTAGTATTCCTCCTCTGCCACTAACCGGAATACGGCTCCCTCCAGCGATTCATCGACGCGGATCTGACAGGCTAGCCGACTATCGCTCCCGGCATCGGGCAGCGTGTCCAGCATATCGAGTTCGGCGTCGGTTTGCGAGGGTAGGTCATCTAACCCTTCAAGCACCTGCACGTGGCAGGTAGCGCACAGAGCCATGCCGCCACAGGTTGCCAGAATGTTGTATTCCGACGCTTTCAGGACCTCCATCAGACTTAGGTTAATGCCTTCGGGTATGTCAAGCGTCTGCCGGTCGCCGGTGCGGTCTTCTATGGTGAATTGAATCATGTTGAATTAAAACGCGTGGACACCGTTGACGGTGGTATATTTAAAACTCAGTTTCTGGTTCGGATACACGTATTTAAAGGCACTCTGGCACATTAGCGCAGCTTCGTGGAAACCACACAGAATCAGCTTCAGCTTACCGGGATACGTATTAATATCACCGATGGCGTAGATACGCTCCACCGTAGTGCTGTAGTCGACGGTGCTCACGCTGATGGCTGATTTGTCGATGTTCAGGCCCCAGTCGGCGATGGGCCCCAGTTTCGGCGTCAGCCCGAACAGCGGAATCAGGTGGTCGGCGGCCAGAATGCGCTGCGCCTTGTCTTTGCCGGTGATAACGACTTCCTTCAGGTGGCCGTTGCCGCTCACGCTGGTAATGTTGGATTGCAGCACCAGGTTGATTTTCCCTTGTTTGGCCAGTTCATACACCTTCTCGGCCGAGTCGGGCGCTCCCCGGAAACTGTCGCTGCGGTGGATAAGCGTTACTTCTTTGGCTACTTCGGCCAGGAAGATGGTCCAGTCGAGGGCAGAGTCACCGCCACCGGCCAGAATCACCCGGCGGTCGCGCAGCAGTTCAGGGTTCTTCACCATGTACGAAACGCCCTTGCCTTCAAACTTCTCCAGGCCTTCGATCTCCGGCTTCCGGGGCTCAAAGCAACCCAGACCACCGGCGATCACCACCACCTGGCAGTGGACCTGCGTACCATCGTTGGTGCCGATGATAAACGAGCCATCTTCCTGCCGCTCAAGGGTATCGACCCGTTCGCCCAGCGTAAACGTCGGGTGAAACGGCTCGATCTGATCCATCAGATTATCGACCAGCTCCTGCGCTTTTACTTCCGGATAACCGGGAATATCGTAAATGGGCTTCTGCGGATATATTTCGGAAAGCTGACCACCCACCTGCGGTAAGGCATCGATGAGGTGGCAGCGCATTTTCAGGAGACCTGCTTCAAAAACGGCGAAAAGTCCTACCGGACCTGCGCCAATGATGCATATATCGGTTGTAATCATGGTTGTGTTTTAGTCTGTAGTTATAACACTGAGCCGGTGATACAGATTCCGTTCCGGTATGGTTTATGGGGCAAAAGTAGCCCTGCCCGGCTAGGGGGACTAATTACAATTTATTATGCCGTATTCCGATTGGTTATAGTACAACGGATCGGTGCGCCGATGCGCTCTACGGGCGCTGCCGTTCAGCGAAGTTCAGGAAGGTTTCGGCCAGGCGCTCGGTGGCGCCCTGCCGCTGGATGGTGTAGAAGTCGCGCTGGATGGTCAGGCCTTTCACGTCCAGCACGCGGAAGGTGCCGGCCTGGAGTTCGTTTTCGACGGCGTAGATAGAGATGAACGCCAGGCAACGGGAGTGGGTCAGGTACGATTTGATGCTTTCGGTGCTGCCCAGGTACATCTCTACTGTAATGTCGCTCAGCTTCACGCCGATCTGGCGCAGCGCGTGTTCAATCACTTCGAGCGTACCGGAGCCCCGTTCACGCAGCACCAGCGGCTGGCTTTTGAGTTCGTCTACCGTAATCTCGTCGCGCTGGGCCAGGGGATGATCGATATGGCTGATGAGCACGATTTCGTCGCGCACAAACGGCGTATAGCGGAGTTCGTGCAGGTGCGTACGACCTTCCACAATGCCCAGCTCAATATCGTGGTTCAGCAGCGCCTGTTCAATCTGCTGGGTGTTTCCGCTCACCAGCGAGATCTTTACATCGGCATAGCGCTCGTGAAACCGGGCCAGAATGGGCGGAATCACGTACTGTGCTACCGTGGTGCTGGCTCCCAGCCGGAGGGTGCCGGAGTGCTGCCCTTTCAGCACACTCAGATCGTATTGCAACTGGCGGTAGTTGCCCAGAATGGTTTCGGCGTGCCGCAGGGCAATTTCGCCGGCCGGTGTCAGGCGGATCTGGTTGCCTAAGCGCTCAAATAAGGTAGTACCGAACTGCTGCTCCAGTTCGTGGATGTGCTTGGTGACCGCGGGTTGTGTAACAAAGAGTTCGGCTGCGGCTTTGGTGAAGCTAAGCCGTTTGGCTACGGTGTAAAAAACCTGCAGACGAAAATCGAGCATTGAAATAAAAACAGGTGGTTAAACAGCGTAACGCGTCATGCGCTACTTTTGCAAAGAAAACAAGCAACTCCTCCTTAACCCAGGTCAACCCTGTTTTAATTTGATGAATACACGAGAAGTGGTCGTTTCCGCCGGTCACGTACTGGCCGGTTTATGGCTAAGTGGCGCAACGCTGGTTCATGGTCAGGCTCTGTCTGAAGCCATCCGGCTCAACCAGGTCGGCTTTTATCCCAACGCGCCCAAAGTGGCGGTGGTCGTGGGTGCCGATGCCGGAACATTTCAACTGACGACGCCCGATGGGAAAAAGAGGGTGTATACCGGCAATTTAAGCGAACAGCGGCAGAATACGACTTCCGGCAAAACCACCCGCCTGGCCGATTTCACTGGCTTCAAAACGAATGGTACGTACGTGCTGGTGGTACCCGGTACCGGCAAGTCGTACCCGTTCGAGATCCGCAACAACGTGCATCGGGCGGTGGCTATTGGTTCGCTGAAAGGATTTTATTACCAGCGGGTGTCTACGGACTTACCTGCCAAATATGCCGGGCAGTGGGCCAGGCCGGCCGGGCATCCGGATACCCGCGTGCTGATTCATCCCTCGGCGGCTGATGCCAATCGGCCGGCGGGTTCGGTGATTTCGTCGCCCCGTGGGTGGTACGATGCCGGTGATTACAACAAGTATATCGTCAACTCAGGCATTACGGTCGGCACGCTGCTGTCGCTCTACGAAGACTTTCCGGCTTACTTCAAAAACTTCGAGATCAATATTCCGGAGAGCGGCAACAAGGTGCCTGATCTGCTCGATGAAACACTGTGGAATCTGCGCTGGATGCTGACCATGCAGGACCCCACCGACGGGGGCGTGTACCACAAGCTGACTAATGCCGGTTTCGACGGGATGGTGATGCCCGACAAGGCCGTAAAGGACCGGTACGTAGTGCAGAAGAGCGTAACGGCTGCGCTGGACTTTGCGGCCGTAATGGCGCAGTCGGCCAGGGTCTTCAAGCCGTTTAGCAAGGAACTGCCCGGTTTGGTCGATTCGTGTCGGACGGCGGCCGTTAGAGCGTGGGAGTGGGCGAAAAAGAATCCGGATAAGTTGTACCGTCAGGAGGAAATGAACAAGCAGTTTGATCCGGATGTGAGCACCGGTACCTACGGCGACAATAATGCGAGCGACGAGTGGATATGGGCAGCCGCCGAACTGTACGTAACCACAAAAGACGAGGCCTATTACACCGCCGTAAACCTGTATCCGGATGATAAAACACCCCTGCCGTCGTGGAATCAGGTGCGTACGCTGGCGTATTATACCCTGGCCCGGTTCGGTAACGACCTAACCCCGGCCGGTAAAAAAGATCTGCCGCAGCTAAAACAGCGGCTCATCCAATTTGCCGATAACCTGATCCAGGGTGCCGACCGGCAGACGTATCAGACGGTAATGGGTAAAGCCGCCGGCGATTATATCTGGGGCAGTAGTGCCGTGGCCGCCAACCAGGGCATTGCGCTGATTCAGGCGTACCGGCTGACGAAGGATAAAACGTACCTGAACTACGCTCTGGCCAATCTGGATTACCTGCTGGGCCGCAATGCCACCGGCTACTCGTTCCTGACCGGTTTTGGCGATAAGCCCGTGATGAATCCGCATCACCGTCCATCTGTCGCCGATGGTATTACCTCGCCGGTGCCGGGACTGCTGTCCGGCGGGCCTAACGGGAACGCACCCCGGCAGGATAAATGCCCCGGCTACACCGCCACGTCTGCCGATGAGATGTTTATCGACGACAGTTGCTCCTATGCATCCAATGAAATCGCCATAAACTGGAACGCCCCGATGGTGTATCTGGCGGCCGCCTTGGAGGCTTTGCAGGAGAAGTAAAGAGCCTTGTACAGGGAAAAATAATCTTCGTTCTGCCGACGCGGCCGTTGCATCGGCAGAACGAAAATCCGAAATCCAGTTACTTCCGGTAATCCAGCGCCGGTTTCCGTGGTCCCAGTAGTGCTTCGTATTTGAAGTCTTTACCCCGCAGATCCTCCCACTCCGTGCGGGCTTTTGCGATCAGGGCCGGGTCATTGAACAGATCCATAGCCGTAAGCGTAAGCGTTTTAGCGGCTACCATCATGCCTTTAACGCCGATGCTGGTACCACCGGCGGCTACTGCCTGCCAGCTATGCGCGGCCGTGCCCGGCACCCAGGTGGCGGCCCGCATACCTACGGTTGGTACGGCCCAGCTTACGTCGCCCACATCGGTAGACCCACCGCTGCCGGAGTTATCCATCGAAAATGCGCCGACTTTAGCCGCATCGGTGGGCTTACGAATAGACCCGAAGGTGGCACCGAACGATTCTCCGATCTTTTCGGCAAACCGGATTTCTTCGTCCGTGTAAGTTACCCCGCCCACCATACTCAGGTTTTTGTGCATGACCCGCGACAGCGATTCCAGCGGCAGTACATTGTAGACGCCCCCGATTATCTCCATTTCCATTTTGGTATCGGTGCCCAGCGCGGCACCTTCGGCCGCTTTCACAATGCGCTTCCAGACATCCTGCAGCACCTCTCGGTTTTTGTTTCGGGCGTAGTAGTACACTTCGGCAAAGTCGGGCACCACATTCGGCGCTTCACCGCCTTTGGTGATTACATAATGCACCCGCGTATCAGACGGGATATGCTCCCGCATCATGTTCACCATGTAGTTCATCGCTTCGACGCCGTCCAGGGCCGAGCGGCCGCGTTCGGGGGCTGCAGCCGCGTGGGCCGATACGCCCCGGAACCGGAATTTAGCGGAGATATTAGCCAGGGAGGTAGCGGGGTCGGCCCCGTTGCTGTCGCCGGGATGCCAGTGCAGCACCACGTCGGTGCCGGTAAACAGCCCTTCGCGCACCAGATACACTTTGCCCGAACCACCTTCTTCGGCGGGGGTGCCGTAAAGTTTAATGGTGCCGGCCTTGCCGCTCTTTTGCAGCCAGTTCTTTACGGCGATGGCCGAGGCTACCGAACCCGTTCCGAACAGGTGGTGTCCGCAGGCATGGCCCGCCTTTTTGCTGTCCAGCGGTTTCCGTTCCGGAACCGCATCCTGGGTGATGCCGGGTAAGGCGTCGTATTCGGCCAGGATGCCGACAACCGGCTTGCCGCTGCCGTAGGTAGCCACAAAGGCGGTGGGAATTCCCGCTACGCCGGCCTGCACCGTAAAGCCTTCTTTTTTTAGCTCCTCCTGCAGCAAGGCCGAGCTTTTGTATTCCTGATAGCCTACTTCGGCATAATCCCAGATCTGTTTAGACATAGCGCCGTAGTGTGCCGACTTACTCTCCAGGCCGGCTAGTACACTTTCCTGGTCTTTGGTGACTTTGGGTTGAGCCAGGGCGATGGGGGCCATCAGCGTCAACGCCAGCAGACCCGTCCATTGGGTGTTCAGTTTCTTCATAGTAGGTTCTTACGTCAGATAGCTAGTTGGGTTAGCGGACCAAAAGAGGTCATCTCCACAAAGTAAACTTTTTTCATGGTTAGCCCAAAGGTTTTCGCTTTGTTAATGCGCGCTACCCGGCATTTCAGCCCGGAGAACTAATTTCTTAAAATTGCTTTCATCGGCTGTCTTCGGTCGTTCTTCGGGCTGAAATGCCGGTTCGGTGATATATAGTTAGTCCGGCGGGAGCCGGTATGGTAGCTTTGTGTCATCACAGAGCAAGACTCAACCTATCCACACCCATGAAAACGCTTATTATATCTTCTGTTATCGCAGCGGCCGTTTGTGCAGCAACCGTCGTCCAGGCACAAACGACCGCTCGCCCCACGACCGAACAGCTTGACCAGCAGGTGGTGCGTTTTAACAGCCCGGCCTGTCATACGCCGTTTCAGCAGAACCGCCGGATGTTCAGCTACGATTACGCCTTTCTGCTGGGCAACAAATCAGCCTCGGTGCGGCTCACCTTCACCGACGGCAGCGGCAAGGCCTTCACCCGCACTCTGCCTAACCGGAACACCAGCCAGATGAGGGAGAACGCAATGGGCAACGGCCGCGATTTTGAATTACGCTGGTACGATAACCAGATCGCCTACGTTTCCCTCAACTACTTCGATGACCGGAGTATCACTACCAAATTCGATTCCATATACCCCCAGTTGAAAAAAGCCAAAGCCGTTATCCTGGATAGTCGGCAGAACGGGGGCGGCAACAGCCAGAACGGCTGAGATATTCTGGCGCGCTTTACCAACAAAGACTTTCCGATGGGCAAATGGGTAGACAAAGGCATTCAGCCCAATAGCCTGGTTAGTCCGACCATTAAAGACCTTAGAGCCAATAAAGCTACTGTGCTGGAACACGCACTACAGGTAGTGAAACATCAACTTCGTGCTGCAAAGTAGAAGGTTGATTGTGTGTTGTGGGTGTATAAAGCAGGCCGATCTTGTTGGCCTGCTTTTTTAGTTAAGTTGGGGCCGCCCGGCGGTGAAGAGTTAAAAAAGTATGCGTCAGCCAACTCATAACTCATAACTCCCGAAGGGTTCCCACCGCTGCCTGGTATGCTTCAGCAGGGTGAGGGTGTGGGCGGTGAAGGTGCGGTCGTAGGGTTGCTGCGAGAAGTAGGCCCAGGCGTCGGGGAAGGCGCTGCGGTGCAGGTCTTTGAAGGCGACGGTCATATGGGCGTGAAACGGGCGGGGGTCTGGTTTGAGACCGAGCTGCTGATGAAATACTTCGGTTGTAACCTGGTAGCAGTGTTGTAATGACTCATCCGTTTTGACATTCACGAAAATAACCCGTTGCCCAAAATGATCGAAATTGTGCAGGTGAATCGAAAAAGGAAATAGTTGAGAAGCGGCTGTTGTCAGTGCCTCCTGAAGAGCCGTTATTTTGTCGTTGGCCAGTTTGAACGGCGGGACGATGGTGATGTGCGGGGGCGATTTCAGGGCATGGCGGCTGCCGAATTGCTCGGCAGCCGCCCGCTTAAACACCGTCACTTCCTGCTGAATGGCCTCGTCGGGCAGTAGCGCCACAAAAAAAAGTTGAGGAGTTGCTGCCGGTTGAGTAACCTGAGCATCAGAATGAGTTGGAGTTGCCATATGCACGTCAATACCCGAACAGAGCTGGCCAAACCAGCCAACGGCCCAACTAATCGACTTGCTCCGCCACCTTCCACTCAAACCGGAGTACCTGCTGCACATCGGGGTGCAGGGTAAGGGCCACCGGGCAGGTATGAGCGGCCTGTTCCAGCTCAGCTTTTTTCTCGGATGGCAATTCTTCGGGGGTCAGCATCGTTAAGTTTATCTCAATGCGGGCAATTTTGCGGGGTCCTTCGGTGGTCATGATTTTGGTAATAGCCATCTCGCTGCCGGTGAGGTCAATGCCCTCGCGCCGGGCGCGGATGCCCATGATGGTCATCATACAACTGCCCAGTGCGCCGGCTACCAGGTCGGTGGGGGAGAAGGCTTCACCCCGGCCGTTGTTGTCGGTAGGGGCGTCGGTGTTGATAACGGTGCCGGATTGCAGGTGAGTGGCCTCGGTGCGCAGATCGCCCTGGTATACCGTGTGAATTGTTGCCATGAAATCAGTGAATTAAGTTTTCTGAATATTCAAACATAAAAATTACCTGTTAGTTAAGCCAGTAGGGTGCAGGTAAGGTCTTGATTTTTGCCGGTAATGTTGTATTTTTAGTCCACGATCCTACTTCTATCATGAAATCTCTACATAAAGTTCTATGGGTTTCGGCCGGTCTTTGGCTGCTGTTGTTCGGCAGTACCAAAGCGCAGATGACCGACTCGGACGAAGATAACTATTCTTCGGTGACTACCTATGGGGTAACCACCAATACCAATTCCGGTATTTTGGGCGGCTTTGCGTTCCGGCAGGCCAAATTACTATCGGGTACGCTGTTTGGCAAAAAACAGTTCCGGTACCTAAGCCTGGAGGTCGTAAATGTGAAACACCCGAAAGAAATTCAGGCGCAGACGCCTATTTCCGGTTCCCGCTATATTTACGGCAAGCAGAACTACCTGTTTGTGGTGCGGCCGCAGTACGGTCGGGAAATTACGCTGTTTCGGCGGAATGCCGACGAAGGTATAGCCATTAACGCTATTCTGGCGGCCGGGCCGTCAATCGGCATTATCAAGCCCTATTACGTGCAGGTATCCTACGGTAACCAGACCCGCAACATTCCATATCGGCCGGCGCTGGCCAGTTCGCCCACCGAAAACATTATCGGTTCGGGTGGCTTCTTTCAGGGATTTGGGCAGTCGCAGCTCACGGTAGGCGTCAACGTCAAAGCCGCCGTCAGCTTCGAGCTGAGCGCCTTCCGCAACAACACCACCGGCGTCGAGATCGGCGTATTGGCCGAAGCCTTCCCCAAAGAAATCGTTATCATCCCCAACACCACCAACCGCAGCTTCTTCACCTCCGGCTATGCCACGCTGTTTTTCGGCACCAAGAAGTAGGTTTAAGCCATCAGACAAAAGACGTTGGACGTTAGACCTCAAATTTGCTGAGCAAAAAGTCTGACGTCCAACGTCTTTTGTCTATCGTCTTTTTACCGAACTTTACCGCCGGAAAATTGATTTTAGAGGAAAGAGAACGAGTTTGTCATGATTGAACTCCCCGTAATACCCTCCGAAACAGAACGGAAGAAAAAGCGTCCGGACTGGCTGCGGGTTAAACTGCCCATCGGGCCGGAATACGCTAAGGTTCGTAAACTGGTCGATACCTATAAACTGCATACCATCTGCGAGAGCGGCAACTGCCCCAACATGGGTGAGTGCTGGGGTGCCGGCACCGCTACGTTCATGATCCTGGGCAATGTCTGTACCCGGAGCTGTACCTTCTGCGCCGTAGCCACCGGCCGCCCCAACGAATATGATACCGACGAGCCCCGGCGTGTGGCCGAGGCCATTGTGCTCATGAAAGTAAAGCACGCGGTACTGACCTCCGTAAACCGCGATGAGCTGAAAGACCGGGGTGCCGACATCTGGTACCAGACCGTGCGGGCCATTAAGGAAGTGTCGCCCGAAACTACGATTGAGACGCTGATTCCCGATGTGAAAGGCAACTGGGATGCCCTGATCCGCATGATCTCGGCGGGGCAGGAGGTGGTTTCGCATAATATGGAAACGGTAGAGCGGCTGTACCGTCGGGTGCGGCCACAGGCCCGGTACGAGCGGAGCCTGGAGCAGATTCAGCGGACCAAAGACTTTGGCAAGCGCACCAAATCGGGTATTATGCTGGGCCTGGGCGAAACCAAAGACGAAGTGCTGAAAGCCATTGACGATCTGGTGGCGCACGGCCTCGATATTCTGACGCTGGGCCAGTACCTGCAACCTACCAAAATGCACCACGAGGTAATAGAGTGGATTCATCCGGAGACCTTCGCCTTGTACAAAGAAGAAGGACTGCAGCGTGGGCTGAAGTACGTAGAGTCGGGGCCGCTGGTGCGATCATCGTACCATGCCGAGCGCCACGTCTTCTAAAGTCATTTTGAACCACAGGGTTCCGGAAGCGGTTGGCATAGTGTCGGCCGCTTTTTTGTTAAAGGCTGCGTCTTTATATTTGAGAAAACCACCTTCATGCGCCGATACGACTTCATCATTGCCGGGGGCGGAATGGCGGGCCTGAGTTTAGCGTATTACCTTAACCAGTCCGTTCTCCGGAATAAATCGATTCTGATTATTGACAAAGCAGAAAAAAAGACCAACGACCGGACCTGGTGTTTTTGGGAGCGTGGTGAGCGGAATCCGTTTGAAGCCATTGTCTACCGCAAATGGCAGGTGGTCGATTTCTACGAACCCACTTTTTCGGCGCAGCTGCACCTCGGCGACTACTGGTACAAGATGATCCGGGGTATCGATTTTTACACCTTTGTGCTGACTGATTTGCTGCAGAACCCCAACATTGAGTTTGTGGCGCAGACCATTCACCGGATTACCAATACCCCGCAGGGAGCGTTTGTTATTGCCGGCGACGAGGCCACTACCTATATCGCCGATTATGTGTTCGACAGTACCTATACGCTGAAGCTGACCGATCCGCACCGGCATAACCTGCTGCAGCATTTCAAAGGCTGGGAAATAGAGACCGACCAACCGGTGTTTGATGTAAACCGGGCCACGCTGATGGACTTCCGGGTATTTCAGGACAACGACTCCCGGTTCTTCTACATTCTGCCGCTGAGCCCAACCAGGGCGCTGGTCGAATACACCTTGTTTTCAGATAAGCTACTGCCGCCCGAAGCGTATGTCGACCAGCTTACACACTATCTTCAGCATACGATAGGACTGACCGGGTACACCATTCTCCACGAAGAGTTTGGGGTCATTCCGATGACGGATGAGCCTACGCCCGAGCGCGTGGGCAAACGGATCATCCGAATCGGTACGGCGGGCGGTTATACCAAAGCATCCACCGGTTACACGTTTGTGCGTACCCAGCGCTTTACGCAGGAGATTGTCGGCAACCTGCTCACCATTGGCAAGCCGCTGAAAAAGCGAAGCCTGTTTCGGCGTCGGCACCGGCTATACGATAGTATTTTGCTGAATGTGCTGGCCAACCACCGGTACCCCGGCAGCGAAGTGTTTGCCCAATTATTCCGCCGGAATGAGCCTGCTCAGGTACTGGCTTTTCTCGACGAAGACACTACCTTTCAGGAAGAACTCAAAATCATGTCTACTGTTCCGCTCGGCCAATTTACCGTCGCAGCGCTGGATGTGTTCCGGAAGCGGGTGCTGAGTTTGATTTAGACTATCTAACTGGTTTTGCCCTCTCCCAAATATCCGTTAGCTTTGTCGCTCGAAACAAAGCAGAACATAGTATCGATGCCGTACCTATTCACGTCCGAATCAGTTTCCGAAGGACACCCCGATAAAGTTGCCGATCAGATATCTGATGCGCTGATTGACCATTTTCTGGCGTATGATCCCACCAGTAAAGTAGCCTGCGAAACGTTGGTGACGACGGGTCAGGTGGTGCTGGCCGGTGAGGTAAAAACCACTACCTACCTGGATGTGCAGAAAATTGCCCGCGAGGTGATTCGCCGGATTGGCTACACCAAGAGCGAGTATATGTTCGAAGCCAACTCCTGCGGCATTCTGTCGGCTATCCACGAGCAGTCGCCCGACATCAACCAGGGCGTCGAGCGGTCGAACCCCGAAGAGCAGGGTGCCGGCGATCAGGGCATGATGTTTGGTTATGCCACCAACGAGACCGAAAACTACATGCCGCTGCCACTGGATCTGGCCCACAAGATCCTGCAGGAGCTGTCGTACATCCGGAATCACGAAACAGACCTGATGACCTACCTGCGCCCCGATGCCAAATCGCAGGTGACCATCGAGTACAGCGACGATCACAAGCCCATCCGCATTGATACCATTGTCGTCTCAACGCAGCACGACGATTTCGGCTCGGATGCCACGATGCTGGAGACTATTCGGACCGATGTCATCAACATTGTGCTGCCCAGGGTCAAAGCCAAACTGAAGCCCGAACTACAGGCTCTGTTTACCGGTGATATTACGTACTACATCAACCCGACCGGTAAGTTTGTGATTGGTGGTCCGCACGGCGATACCGGGCTGACCGGCCGTAAGATCATTGTAGATACCTACGGCGGCAAGGGTGCCCACGGCGGTGGTGCATTCTCCGGAAAAGATCCTTCGAAAGTAGACCGTTCGGCGGCTTACGCTACCCGCCATATTGCCAAAAACTTGGTGGCGGCCGGCCTGTGCGATCAGGTGCTGGTGCAGGTATCCTACGCCATCGGGGTAGCCAAACCCTGCGGGTTGTTCATTGATACCTACGGCTCCGCTAAGGTGGATATGAACGACGGCGAAATTGCCAAAAAGATCGAAGAGATCTTTGACATGCGTCCGTACGCTATTGAGCAGCGGCTGAAGCTGCGCAACCCGATTTACTCCGAAACGGCCGCTTACGGGCATATGGGCCGGCAGAATCAGGTGGTGAAGAAGGTATTCGGTACCAACGGCCAGACCAAAGAAGTAGAGGTAGAGCTTTTTACCTGGGAAAAACTCGATTACGTCGATACGATTAAAGAAGCGTTCGGGCTGGCGTAAGTCGGCCGGCACGGAAGAATATAAAGCAAAAAGCCGACCCGGAATGGGGCGGCTTTTTGCTTCCAGGCCGGTAAGATTATAACTCTTCGGGTTCTACGGCTTCGGCTCGCATCTGGGCTTTGGCCTCTACGATTTCCTGGCTGGAATGTCCGTTTCGTTTTTGTTTAAAGCGTACGAGTTTATCTTTCAGTACGTCCACCAGTCGGTCGGTGGCGCCTTCAAAGGATTTGTCCTGTTCGGATACGAAAATTTCTTTGCCGGGGATGCTCAGCCTCACCTCCACCACCTTGTCTTTCACCTTGTTGCTCGATGCACCATCCAGCATTAAAAACACTTCCGCGCCGGTAATCCGATCATAATACGTGTCCAGCTTATCCAATTTCCGCTGCACAAAGTCAAGAAGCTTCTGATCGGCCGAGAAGTGTACGGCATTAATCTGTAGTCTCATAGTGTCACACTGTTAAGTTGAAAAAAATTATGCCTATGGACTGCCTAAGTTTGGAAACGGATGGATACGTGTCAAGGATAATGCGTTTTATTATTCAATAAAATTTCCGGTACCCGAAGTTTCGTTGATAACTACTTAACAGGCAGGTAGTTGACGTATTGAAAAAGGCAGAAGTCATCATGGGTTGATACATGAAAAATACCCCGTACCCATCCGCAGGGACAGATCCGGGGTGCGTTGGAGCTTGTACCGATTATGCGTTGATGATCTCGCCCCCGTTGACGTGGATTACCTGACCGGTAATGTAGGACGCATCCTCGCTGGCCAGAAAAACATAAGCCGGAGCAACCTCGGCCGGCTGACCGGGCCGCTTCAGCGGGGTGTTCTGCCCAAAAGAGGCCACCCGTTCTTCATCGAAGGTGGCCGGAATTAGCGGGGTCCAGATCGGGCCGGGGGCTACGCCGTTAACACGTATTTTCTTCTCGGCCAGATTGCCCGACAGGGAGCGTGTAAACGCCGTAATGGCTCCTTTCGTGGAGGAGTAGTCGACGAGGGTTTCGCTGCCGCGGTAGGCCGTTACGGAGGTCGTGTTAATGATACAGTCGTTTTCCTGCAAATGGGTTGCGGCCGCTTTGGTCACGCGGAACATAGCCAGGATGTTCGTTTCAAAGGTAGCCACCAGGTTTTCGTCGGTAATATCCTCAAAGTTCTGTTCCGGATACTGCACAGCCGCGTTGTTGACCAGGATGTTAAGCTTACCCAACTCCCGCACGGTATCTTCTACTATCTGGGTGCAGAACTGCGGTTCGCGGAGGTCGCCGGACAGCAGGAGGCAGCGCCGGCCTTCTTTTTCCACTTCGGCTTTTGTCTTCCGGGCGTCTTTCTGCTCGTCGGGCGTGTACACAATGGCTACGTCGGCCCCTTCTCGGGCGAAGTGAACGGCCACCGCCCGGCCAATACCGCTGTCGCCCCCGGTGATGAGGGCTACTTTCCCTTTGAGTTTATCTGAGCCTTTGTAGCTGTCGCGAATGTAAATTGGCCGGGGCGTCATTTCGTGTTCCAGACCGGGTTGCTGTTCCTGGTGTTGAGGAGGAATCTTGGTTTCCATTTCCATGCGTTGAGTGAATTGTTGTTTCTTCGGGTAAAGCCCAAAGCGGGTACGGATGTTTTGAGAAATCTATTGAACTGGTAGTTTATTGTGGTGACTTCCCGCCCCGGATACACACTGTATGGCGGAGTTCTACCAAAAAAGTTGTAAACTAGGGGGCTGATTTCCTATCGTACACGAAATGGGCGGGGTACGCATGGGCAAAGATCCCAAAACATCCCTGCTGAACCGTTGGAACCAGTTCCATACTGCCAAAAATAAGTATATAAACCCCTCATCCACTACAAAACTATGTCAAGCCTCGTATTTTCGCACATTGCCCTTTCCTGCACAGACCCCATTGCTATTGAGAAATTTTATACCAAGCACTTCGGTTTCCGACGGGGACGCGTTATCCCGCTCGGCGACGATAACCAGATTGTCTTTCTGAAAAACGACCAGAACGTGTACCTGGAGCTGTTCAAAGCCGATGCCGAACGGCCCGCAGCTAAAGTCGATGCCGGCGACGGACCGCATTACTCCGGTGTGCGCCACCTGGCGTTTCAGGTCGATGATGTCGACGCTAAAGTAGCTGACATGGGGGACGAAGCCGTGATCACCCTCGGGCCGCTGGCGTTTGATGCGTTTATTCCCGGCTGGAAAACGGCCTGGGTCAAAGACCCGGAAGGAAATATTGTGGAGATCAGTCAGGGCTACGTGGACGAAGAAAACCCGCAGCCGTTAAATGCCTGATGATGTAAACAAAAAAGCCGGAGCGATTCCGGCTTTTTTGTTAATCGAGCAGGCGTCCCAGATACCGCTGAAATACCTGCTCGTAGTTGGAATACTCGCCGTCGGCGTCGAACAACTCTTCCAGATACTGCATAATGGCTTCTTTACCCCGCTCGCCGGGATAGAAGCGGTCCTTCAACTGCATAATGGCCTGCAGAGTTTCGTAATCGGAGTTACTTTCAAAAAAGGAATTGGCGGTTTTATAGTGCTCAAAACCAATTTTTCGTTTCACCAGCGTTTTTTCTTCCTCCGTAATCGTCAGGTCGGCGTTGGAGGCATATATCATAATCAGGGCCAGCAGGTCCCGTTTTGACCAGGATTCGAGTGTGTCAATCATAGTTGCGGGTATATGATAATAAAAGCATTGTCACCTTAACGAAAAAACCGGGCAGCAGCAGCAGAAATGTTAGCAAAGGGTCCAATAAGCAGGGGCTGGGTCGGGCCATGTTGCTTAGGAATTTATTAGACAAAAATTAGGGGCTTTCTTATACAAATCTTAACTGAATTAGATTTCCATTAAAGTTAGGTGCCCGGCCGTTATGCCCCATTCCGTTTCCTTAATTTCGTTCATTGGTAGGTATTTTTACGGGTACAGCAATGACAAGGAGATATTGGGGCGTTCTGCTCTGGGGTATGGTGTCGGTCGGGTATGCCCAGACGCCCCGAAGTATATCACTGACCGGAGCCCTGGCCGAAGCCCGGCATCGTAATCCTGTTTTACAGGCCGAACACCTGACCATCCAGGCCACGCAGGCCGATGTGGTAACCGCCGGCCTGCGGGCCAACCCCACTCTAAACAACCAGACCCTGCAACTGGCAAAGCCCTCTCATTTTCCGGAACATACCCGGGCACTGAATGCCCAGAACCGACAGGTGTGGTGGCAGTTGACCAAACCCTTCAATGTAGCAGGGCAGCGGCAGAAAGCCGTAGCGCTGGCGGAGCAAACGGTAGAGCTGTCGCGCCGGAGCTACGCCGAAACGGAGCGCAAACTGCTGTTCGATGTAGCCAATCAGTGGCTCGATGCCTGGAGTGCCCAGCGGAACCTGGCCCTGATCGGGCGGGCGCAGCAAACCGTTGATTCGCTGGTGAGCATCAATCAGGTACGGCTGCGCAATCAGGTGATTACCCAAACTGATCTGCTGCGCACTCAGATTCTGGCCGACCAGTATGGGCTGCGGGCGCAAACGGTACGGCAGGACTACCAAAACCAGTTGCTGCAATTGAAGCGGCTGCTGAACACGACCGATAGCCTGGCGATTGCCGCCACCGATGAGGTGACCATCTGGAGTCCAGGCTCTGCCGACTCCCTGCTGGCCCTGGCCCAACGGGGTAGGGCCGATGTACGGGTAGCCGAGCAGGCCGTTGAAGTGGCCGAACGCAACACGCGTTTACAGGAAGCGTTACGAGTTCCGCAGCCCGAACTAGGCATACTTTATAACCCGCAGAACAGTGTACCTTACGTTGGTTTTTACGGCACTATGCCTTTGCCCATCTTCAACAAAAATCAGGGCGAGATCCAGAAGGCCAAAGTGCTGCGGCTCCAGCGCGAGCAGGTCGTGCAATATACCCACCAGCAGGTGCAGGCCGAGGTGCTGACCGCCTACCGCAGCTACCAGACCCAGCGGCAGAACCTGTCCCGCTACACGGGCATTCTGCGGCAGGCCGACCAGATTTTAAGCAGTGTCCGGTACGCTTACCTCAAAGGCGGCACTACCATTGTCGATTTTCTGGAAGCGCAGCGGTCGTGGCTCGATGTGCAGCAGGAATACCTCAATACCCAGGTCGAGTACCGGCGCAGTTTTATCCAATTGTTGTTTGCCACCGGTCAGATCCAGCAACTTGCCAACTAACAGCTATGAAATACGTTTGGATTTTAAGCGGCCTGCTGACGATGGCGGGTTGTGGTCATAAAGAAAATACGCATCCCGTGGCGGCTCCGCCCAATACCCACCCGGAGGTGACCGACCAGGGCCGGTTGATTCTGTTTCCGGACCAGCCGTCGATCCTCAACTTCTTCCAGACGGAAAGGCTCAATACACGGGCTTTGTCGGCGGATCTTAAAGCACCCGGTCATGTGGTGGCTACCGTGGTGACTTCGGGAGAGAATCGAGGGCAGCCATTGGTGCTGTTCGATAATCCGCAATTGACCGCCAATTATGCCGAACTGATCCAGCACCTGACCAACATTCGGCAGATCAGTGAGGTCAATATTAAACAAAAGGAAATTGAACTCGCCAGGGCCAAAGACCTGGCCGAGCACGGGGCCGCTACCGGCCGTGAAGTACTGGATGCCCAGACCGCTCTGGCAATGGAGAAAACCAACCTCGCCAACGAAAAAGCCCAGATGGTGCAGCACGAAACCGAACTGCAA
Source organism: Nibrella viscosa (assembly GCF_039541875.1). Taxonomy (NCBI): domain Bacteria; kingdom Pseudomonadati; phylum Bacteroidota; class Cytophagia; order Cytophagales; family Spirosomataceae; genus Nibrella; species Nibrella viscosa. The sequence goes on from NZ_BAABHB010000002.1 coordinate 529,337, forward strand.
CTGGCCGGGTTTGATCCGGTAGCGGTGCGCCGGGCCAGGCCGGGGCAAGCCTGGCTCATCTGCGATGTATCCGAAAGCCAGATCAACAAGCTGCACGTAGGCCATGCCTGCACTATTCGTTTCACGGCCTACCCCGACGAAACAGTGAACGGACGTATCGATGCGTTTGGGGATGTGGTGGATAACATAACCCGGACGATCAAGCTGCGCATCAGCCTGCCGAATCCGCAGGGGAGATTCCGGGCGGGGATGTTTGCCACCGTGGCGTTTGGGGTGTCGGAGGGGCAGTTTATGTCGGTGCCGCAGACGGCCCTGGTTACCGTGCAGGGTAAAGATTATGTGTTTGTGCGCCATAATGAGCGCGAGTTCGAGCGCCGGGAGGTGATGGCCGGGCAGCAGATCAACGACCGCATTATCGTTTTCCGGGGTCTGAAAGAAGCAGAGGAGGTTGTGACCAAAGGCGCCATGCAGCTCAAGGGACTGAGTTTCGGCTATTAACCAGACATCCGGGAACCAGTACCCCTTCGTTGCTAAGCGTTTGCTTCTTCACCCTACTTATGATTCAAAACGTATTAAATACCGCACTAACCAATCGGGTAGCCATTATTATCTCGGCCCTGGTACTGATGGTGGCTGGTCTGGTTTGCTTCCGGTACCTGAAAATTGAAGCTTATCCGGATATTGCCGATACCAACGTCATCATCATCGCCCAGTACGCAGGCCGGGCGGCCGAGGAGGTTGAGCAGCAGGTTACCATCCCGCTCGAACGGGCACTCAACAACACGCCCAAAGTGATTGCCCGGCGGTCAAGGACTATTTTCGGCCTGGCTGTGGTGCAGTTGAATTTCGAAGACGGTACCAACGATTACTTCGCCCGTCAGCAGGTGATTGAGCGGCTGGCGGCCGCTGAACTGCCCGAAGGCGTAACGCCCGAACTCGGTCCGCTCACCACCGCTGTCGGTGAAATTTACCGTTACGTGGTGGAAGCCCCGGCGGAGTACTCGCCCATGCAGCTCCGCGATCTCCAGGACTGGGTAATCCGGCCGGCCCTGACGCAGGTGCCCGGCATTGCCGACGTGGTGACGTTTGGCGGCCCCGTGAAGCAGTTTCATGTGCTGACCAACCCCGAACGGCTGCGGAAGTATAGCCTCACCATCAGCGATATCATGGAGGCTGTTCAGAAAAACAACCTCAACACAGGTGGCAATATTGTCGAGCGCGGAGGGCAGGGCTTTGCCGTGCGGGGCCTGGGTGCTATTAAAGGGCAGGAAGATATTCAGAACATCGTGCTGACGACTATCAACGGGGTGCCTGTGTATGTCCGGGATGTGGCCAGTGTTGAGATTGCGCCACCGCAGCCGCAGGGTATCCTGGGGTACACCATACCGGCGGAGGGCGTGGATGTGAACTCGGGTGTGGAGGGTATTGTATCGCTGCGCCGGGGCGAAAACCCGACCGAGGTGCTGAAGGCGCTGAAAGAGCGCATTGTGGAACTGGAGCGGAACGAACTGCCTGGCGGGGTTCGGGTGAAGGTGATTTACGACCGGTCCACGCTGGTGAACTATACGCTGGAGACGGTTTCGCACACGCTGCTGGAGGGGATTTCTATTGTGGTCATCATCCTGATTCTGTTCCTAGGCGATATTCGTTCGGCGCTGGTGGTAGCGCTGACGATTCCGTTTTCGCTGCTGTTTGCGTTCATTCTGATGAAGCTGACGGGTATTCCGGCCAACCTGCTGTCGCTGGGGGCCATCGACTTCGGAATCATTGTAGACGGGGCGTGCGTCATGGCTGCGCACCTGATTCATGCCTATCGCGTGGCAGGTCCGGAGGAACGGAAGAAAGGCATTATTCCGCTTACCCGCCATGCCGCCGGCGAAGTAGGCCGGGAGGTGTTTTTTGCCGTGACCATTATCATTCTGGCCTACCTGCCGATTCTGACCATGCAGCGGGTCGAAGGCAAACTGTTTTCGCCGATGGCGCTTACCCTGGCGTTTGCGGTAATCGGCTCCATGCTGTGTGCGCTTACGATTATTCCGGTGATGATGACGCTGGTGTACCGGAAAATGGTGGAGAAGCCTGTCGCGGAGGAGGAACTGCCTAACAAGCGTAAGACGCCCTTTGGTCGCCTGCAACAGGGGTACGAGCGGCTTGTGCTGCGAACCCTGGACAGACCCCGGCTGGTGTTTATCGCCGGTATGGCGCTGGTGCTGTTCGTCATTGCCTTTGCGGTACGCATCGGCACGGAGTTTTTGCCGACGCTGGATGAGGGCTCGATTTTCATGCGCTCGTTTCTGCCGTCGGGTACCAACATCACCGAGAACCAGAAGATTGCGCCCGTCATCCGGCGTGTGGCCGCCCGGCATCCGCAGATTGAATGTCTGGTTACCCAATCCGGCCGCAATGATGATGGTACGGACCCCTTCCCGGCCAACCGCACGGAAATTCTGATGGTGCTCAAACCGTACGACGGCTGGGTACACGACACCACCAAACACCAATTGCTGCTCAAGATTAAAAGTGAACTGGAGCAGCAACTGCCCGGGGCCAGCCTGTCGTTCGGGCAGCCGATCATCGACCAGGTGACCGAAATTGTAACCGGCTCAGCATCCGACCTGGCCGTTAACCTAACCGGCTACGACCTGACGCTGCTTCGGGAGAAAGCCAATCAGGTGCTAAAAATCGTGAAGAGTATTCCGGGGGCTTCCGAAACCGGTATTGAGCAGGAGGGACCGCAGGCGCAGTTGAGCATCAACATCAACCGGCAGCAGGTGGCTCGTTACGGCATCAACGTGGCAGCGATTCAGACTATGATTGAGGCCGCTATTGGGGGTAAGGTCATCAGCACCCTGTACGACGGCCCCCGACGGTACGATATTGTGGTGCGCTACCTGCCCGAAAGCCGCAACAACATCGACGTGATCCGCAACCTGCAGGTGCCCGCACCCAGCGGCTCCCTGATTCCCATGAGCCAGCTGGCCGATGTGCAACTGGTAGATGGGCAGACCAATATTTACCGGCTCGACGGCAAACGCATGGTGACAGTACGCACCAACATCCGGGGCCGCGACCAGGGGAGTTTTGTGGCCGAAGCCCAACGGAGGATACGAAAAGCCATTCAACTGCCGCATGGGTACGGCCTCGATTATGGCGGGCAGTTCGAAAACCTGGAGCGGGCCGGTAAGCAGTTGACCGTAGCCATTCCGCTGACGGTGGTGATTGTGCTGTCGGTATTGTTCCTGCTGTTCCGATCGGTGCCCTACGCGCTGATGACCATTGTCTGCGTGTTCTTTGCACTGGCGGGTGGTATTGCGGCCCTGCTGCTGCGGGGTTTTAACTTCAACGTGTCGGCCGGGGTAGGTTTTGTGTCGCTGTTCGGCCTATCGGTCATGGCGGGAGTGTTGCTTATTTCGGCCATTAACCGGGAGCGGGAGGTGGGCGGGCTGCCGCTGAAGATGCTGGTGGCGCGGGCGTCGGGCGAGCAGTTACGGTCCATGATGATGATGCTGATCGTTGCCATCATCGGCCTGATTCCGGCCGCCACCTCCTCAGGTATTGGCTCCGACGTGCAGCGACCACTGGCAACTGTTATTATTGGTGGTCTGACCTCTACGCTGCTGTTTACCCCAATTCTGCTGCCGGTCTTGTATTACTGGATGGAGCGAAAGCGGAAGAAAAGGGTAGTTTCGGAGTCCATTGAGGGATAATGTACCGGCCCCCGGCTGCTCCTGAATGCACCCGCCGGTTACCTGACGCGAGTCGAAGGCGGGTAGTAACATGTAGTAAGGCGTTAATTTCCTAGCCGTTTAATAAAAAGCGTTGATTATTTTTCTGTTTACCAAATAGATTTTCCTATTTACCTCATAAGAAATAAAGCCTGCTGTTAGTATACCAGTTCCAGATGTTTTAGTACGCCAAAACGTATAAAGAGACTACAAATTAAAGCCGCCTTGCCATGAAGATCGTCAGCTTTTCGTTGGAACAGGGAAATAAGTACTTTGGGAACATTGGCGGTACTCGTTTTTTTATTGGTGCCCGTGTGCCTTTTGAGGGCGGTAAGGGCCTGATGAACGTCAGTGGCAATGCAGCGCAGAAATTTAACCGGGCCGATTTCCGGGAAACCTATGGCTTCTGGTCCGATTTTATCCATCCGACGGCAATGGCCGAGGGTGGGCTCTACCACACCCTGAACACTTACGACCGGGCCAGGTTTACCTTTTCGTTTCTCCAGTATGCAGCTCACGTGCCCAACGGGGATTTTGTGGCGTATTTCCGGGCGTTACTAAAACTCCCCCTGGCGGCAGAATACTTCTCTGATTTGCGCCTTGAGAACGACCGCATTGTCCGGATTACGGATGAGGGGCCTATCGTGCTCGAATCGGATACGTCGACCGACGGGCTTCTGGATTACCTGAATCCGAGCCTGCGGGAAATTGAAGATACCGAAATTATTCAGGCGGCTAAGCTAATTCACTGGGCGCAGCATGACCCGGCTCACCGGCAGGCTCAGGTCGACGTGGGTATCCGCCACTTCCGGGCCAAAATGGTCGAATACGCTGCACGGTACGGCCTGGATGGAAAACCCGATACGGTTTGCCTGGCCATTGCCGACATCCGGCATCAGGGCCGGGCCAAAAGCATCACCATTCTGGCTGCGCTGCAAAGTCCTGATCCTCTGAAAGCATTACTCGATATCGGAGAACCTAAATACCATGAACGGCTGGTGGTTATCCGACGGGAAATAAACCGGTTGCTGGCCGAAGGTACGCTGGGCCGGAAGAAATACAGCGTTGCGAATCAGGATTTTGTGGATGTATAAACCGGTGAGTGGCCGGAGTACCGAAGGAGTAAAGATACCAAACCTGTTTACCCTTAACCCCGATGTTAAGACAGGCGCTTGAAGGAATCCGTACGGAACTGAATGCCTACCTGGCAACCACCATCACCAACGGCGACAATGGTCCGATTGTCCGGCTGATGAATATTGCCGGCATGGACCAGAACGGCACACAAGCCATCACGGATACCGTACTCATGTCGCTGGTCAACATTGAGGAGGAAACCACCCTGAAGAACGGAGCCACTTACAAGCAGCCGGATGCGCTGACAACGGTGCGGGTAAATCCGGTGCTGTACCTGAACTTCTTTGTGCTGTTTGCCATTAACGCCACCAACGAAACCAACTACCTGAACGCGCTGCTGCTGCTGTCGAGGGTCATTACCTTTTTTCAGCGTAAATACGTTTTCACCCGCGACAACACCCCGGCGCTGGATTCCGGCATTGAAAAGCTGATTGCCGAACTGTACTCGCCCAATTTTGAGCAACTGAATCACCTCTGGGCCATGCTGGGGGGGAAGTATATGCCTTCCGCTTTATACCGGGTGCGTATGCTGATGATCGACGACTCGCAGGCCGAACCAAGTTCACGCATTGAAACGATTGAAATCGGCAGCAAACGACTATGATTCGGTTGCAGGCCGCCCGCTTACACCGGCTGTCGGGGCTAACCTGCAGACCAAATGAACCATAACCGGTACCTGGGCGTAGGTCGGCTACGCTCAACAGGCCTTGATTTATCGTAGAAGTGGTCTAAACTCTTTATCGCAGATGGAAGATTTTAAAACTCCGGGTGTGTACGTGAGGGAGGTGCCTACGTTTCCTCCGTCGGTTGCTCAGGTTGAAACGGCCATACCGGCTTTTGTCGGGTATACCGAGACGATAACGTACGAAGGCGGGACGTTGCAGAACAAACCCGTGCGGATCACGTCCCTGTCGGAGTACCAGCAGATCTTCGGCAACGCGTATCCGGTGCCCATCGGTGCGCTGACGCTCGACGCCCAGGGGAAAATAACGGCGGGATTAAATGACCTCAATACCCTGCTGCGTTTCCGGATGTTCCAGAGTCTGCAGCTGTATTTTGCCAATGGCGGAGGAGCCTGCTATATCGTGGCGGTTAACAACTATCTCTCGGCTCCCAACACGCCACGTCCGGTCAGTTCGGCTGAACTTATTGCCGGTATCAATGCCCTCACCACCGAAGATGAGCCTACGCTGCTGGTCATTCCCGACGCCGTCGGCGTAACAGATGCGGCCCAGTATCACGCCATCCTGACCGCAGCCCTACAGCAGTGCGCTGACCTGAAAGACCGCTTTCTGATTGCTGATATGCAGACCGCCGGCCAGACGACCCTGGCGGCTGTGGTCAGTACCTTCCGGGACAATATCGGTACCAACAACCTGACCTACGGTGCCGTGTACCATCCCTACCTGCGAACAATTCTCAATGTTGACTACGACGAAGCGGTTATTACCATAAACCAGGCGGGCAGTGATGTGAACGGCTTTAAACTCAGTGAACTAAAAGCCGGTAAGGTAGTCGGCGGTAAAACCCTGACCAATACCACGCTCTATGAGGCTATCAAAAAAGAGATCAGCAAACAAACAGTTATACTACCGCCCAGTAGTGCTATCGCCGGCGTATATGCCAGTGTCGACCGTACCCGTGGGGTCTGGAAGGCACCAGCCAACGTCAGCCTCAACTTCGTCCGGGAACTGGTGACCAAAATAGACGATCAGACCCAGCAGGGCCTGAACGTGCATCCGACCGGTAAGTCGGTGAATGCGCTGCGGTTTTTTGAGGGAAAAGGTAATCTGGTGTGGGGTGCCCGGACGCTGGCCGGCAACGACTACGAGTGGCGGTATATCTCCGTCCGGCGTTTTTTCATCATGGTCGAAGAGTCGGTTAAGAAGGCGACGGAGCCGTTTGTATTCGAGCCCAACGATGCCAACACCTGGGTGAAGGTAAAAGGGCTGATCGAGAACTTTCTGTTTTTGCAGTGGCGGGCGGGAGCCCTGGCCGGTAAGAAGCCCGAACAGGCCTTTTACGTACACATAGGCCTGGGTCAAACCATGACCGCGCTGGATATTCTCGAAGGTCGGATGATCGTCGAAATCGGCATGGCGGCTGTTCGGCCGGCTGAGTTCATCATTCTCCGGTTCTCCCACAAAATGCAGGAATCCTGATTGTCTTTTCCGCCTAATCCTTAACCCAATATGGCGACATCCTATAGTACTCCCGGTGTATTTGTTGAAGAGCGTACCTTGTTTCCGCCCTCGGTGGCTGCGGTAGCGACGGCAGTACCTGCCTTTATCGGCTACACGGCCCGCGCCCTGGACGATGCCGATAATAAACCGCTGGGTCTGGTACCTACGCGGATTTCGTCGCTGCTCGAATACGAACTGTATTTCGGGGGCGATTTCCCGCCGACAGCCTACGAGGTCGTCGTAAGCGGCACCAGCATCACCGGCATTACTCCAAAATCCGGCACCAACAACCGGCGATATTACCTGTACAAAGCCGTCCGGCATTATTTCGACAACGGGGGCGGCCCCTGCTATATCGTGTCGGCCGGCGTATTTCCAGCCCCAGTGAAACTCGGTGACCTCACCAACGACCGGCAGTTGCTAGCCGGACTGGATGTAATCAGGAGCGTAGACGAACCAACCCTGCTCCTGTTTCCGGACGCCGTTGAACTGCCGGTCGCCGAACTGGGCAGTCTCCAGGTCGAAGCCCTGCGGCAGTGCGAGACGCTGAAAGACCGCTTTGTGGTGATGGACATCCGGGAGGGGTATCGGAAAGCTGCCGTCGGTAATGATCCGGTGGCGACGTTTCGCGACAATCTGGGCACCGAAAACCTGAAATACGGAGCCGCCTATTATCCCTGGCTGTATTCCACCTACGCCCCTGAACTGTCGTTTGGCCTGCTGGCGCTGAAAAAGCCGGACCCCGGTAACCCGAATGCCCTCATTAACCTGACACAGGGTGATCAGGATGCGCTCAGCACCAATGCCGCCGAACTGGCTCTGCACCAGCGCGTAACCCAAACGGCTACCGATGCAACCACGTTTTTTAATGCGCTGGCGGCTGCTACCGCTCCGGCGCTGACACCGGCCACCGTCAGTCCGCTGAAAGCGCAGTTTGACCGCCTGACGGCGACGTTTCTCAACGCAACACCCAACAGCAGCCGTGAGCAGTTTGCGGCCATCCTGACGTTTGTGCGTACGCTGGCCCTGTCGTTGCAGACACTGGACGCAGCCACCCTCGATGCCGCGCTGCGGGCTTCGCTGAATGCGCTGAAAACCGACGCAACACTGATCGGGAGCATTACCAGTCTGATTGCGGTTGAAAAGAATGCCGGCGTTCTGTCTGATCTGATGCCGTCGGGCCGGAATGCCGCAGCCGTTGATACCGATTATGCCGCCCTGAACAATACCGTATGGGTCGGTAATGTAGCCGTTAATACGCTAACGGCCGATACCACCATCAGTGTGGGAGCCAACGGCGCCACTTCCATCAAAACAAAAGGGGCCAATGTGCTGTCGGCGGACCTGTTTGCCAACGCGGTCCAGCGGATCATCAGTGCCGTCGATAACCTGTACCAGTCGGCCCAGTTGAGCCGGCGTTCGGCTGAGCAGCAGTTGTTTGGGCAGCACTCCTGGTTCAGGGGACTGGCTACCCGCTTCAAACGCGACCTGGCGCTGGTGCCGCCTTCGGGGGCCGTTGTGGGGGTATACGCCGGCGTCGACCGCACGCGGGGCGTCTGGAAAGCACCGGCCAACGTCAGCCTGAACGCGGTGGTTGGACCGGCGGTCCGGATCGAAGACCGGGAACAGGGCGACCTGAACGTTCACGGCACCGGCAAATCGGTGAACGTGATCCGGGCGTTTACCGGCAAAGGTATTCTAATCTGGGGTGCCCGGACCCTGGCCGGCAATGACAATGAGTGGCGCTACGTGCCGGTCCGGCGGTTCTTCACCTTCGCCGAAGAATCCATCAAAAAAGCGACCGAACCCTTTGTTTTTGAGCCCAACGACGCCAATACCTGGGTGCGGGTAAAGGCCATGATCGAAAATTTTCTGACGCTTCAGTGGCGGGCCGGCGCGCTGGCCGGTGCCCGGCCCGAACAGGCGTTTTACGTGAAGGTGGGTCTGAACGAAACCATGACCGCGCTGGATGTGCTGGAAGGCCGGATGATCGTCGAGATCGGAATGGCCGCCGTACGTCCGGCCGAGTTCATTGTCCTCCGGTTCTCCCACAAAATGCAGGAATCATAAATCAGGTATCTTCTAAATTCCTTTCCCTATGGCAGATTATCCACTACCCAAGTTTCATTTTCGCGTGGACTGGGACGGCATCGCAAACGCCGGCTTTACGGAGGTGACAGGCCTTGAAGTAACTACGGAGAAGATCGAGTACCGCGACGGTGTCAGCCCGGAATACTCGAAGATCAAAATGCCGGGTATGCAGACCTTCGGCGACATTACGCTCAAGCGGGGGGTATTCAAAGGCAATAACGAGTTCTACGACTGGTGGAATACCGTTGCGCTGAACACCATTACCCGCCGGAACGTGACCATCAGCCTGCTCAACGAATCCCACGTGCCGGTGGTCGTCTGGAAGGTCAAGAACGCCTGGGCGCTGAAAGTGACCTCGTCGGACCTGAACGCCGGCAGCAACGAGGTGGCCGTGGAAACGCTGGTGCTGGCGCACGAAGGGGTAACCATCGAACACACCTGATCGGAATCGTATGGATCTGAGCTATCCGCATGTCGGGTTTCATTTCTCGGTCATCTTCGAACTGTTCCCCCAGTTTCCCAACGACATCCGGTTTCAGGAGGTGTCGGGGCTGTCGGCGGAGGTCGAGATGGAATCCTACAACGAAGGGGGCGAAAACCGGCTGGTGCATCAGCTGCCCGTGCGTACCAAATACAGCGACCTGACGCTCAAGCGGGGTAAGTTTCTGGGGTCAGGTATCCTGCACTGGTGCCGGAAAGCCATGGAACACCAGGAGTACTCGCCGACGAACCTGATGATTTCGCTGCTGGATGAAAACCACCTGCCGGTATACAACTGGTACGTCGTTCATGCGCTGCCCAAGCGACTGGACATCAGCGCGTTTAACGCCGAGCGGAACGAGCTTGTGGTCGAAACGATGGTGCTGCAATACCATTATTTCAAATACTATGACCCGGCCAGTGTGGCGCTGGATCTGGCCGGCAGCCTGACGGCTTCGGTAAACGTGAATATCGGTTTTTAAACGACCTCAGCCATGCCGATCGAAATACGGGAACTTGTTATCCGCGCCAGGGTGGAGGAGACCGAAACCGCCGGCCAGGCCGGTACGGAAAGCAGCCGCCGGGGCAATACCCTGACCCTGGCCGACCGCGAAGCCATTATTGCGGCCTGCGTGGAACAGGTGATGCAGATGCTCGAAGACAAAAAAGAACGGTAAAAAACCAGTACGTCTGTTATGATTCTGGATACGTTACTGGCTAAAGGAAGTCTGACGAAGATGACGATCACGGCTTTGGAAGCCGATCCGGCTCCCGATAGCCCGCCGATTAGGTCGGCTAGTCCGAACGATACATTTTCGGTGCTGGTCAACCCCAACAGCTACCGGATCAATTACGCCCTGAATTACAACCGGCAGCAACCACAGGGAGCCAGCAGTACCCCGGCCCAGTACGCAAGTTCGGAGCCGATCAGTATTGATTTCGAACTTCTGTTCGACGGTACCGGCGTTATCCCGAAGATCCCTTCGGGAAATCCGCTGGAGGGTGTTCCGGGGGTCGGAGCGGTCGCCGGCGCCATTGCCGGCCTGCTGGGTGGGGAGGAGGAGGCCTACGACGTGACCAAACAGATTCTGAAGTTTAACAACATTGTTTACACCTACCAGGGCGACCAGCATCAGCCCCGGAAGGTGCAGATCTGCTGGGGCAAGCTGGTCTTTTTCGGGGTTCTCAAAAGCCTGAGCTACCAGTTTAAACTGTTTAAATCAGACGGCACTCCCCTGCGGGCCGTGGCAAATGCCAGCTTTGAAAACCATCGCAATGACTTTCTGCGCGAAGCGGTGCAGCAAACGTCCTCGCCCGACCTGACCCACCGCCGGACGGTGCAGGAAGGTGATACGCTGCCGCTGATGTGCCACCGCATTTACGGCGATTCGTCGCTGTACCTGCAGGTGGCGAAGGTCAATAAACTGCTTAACTTCCGGGCGCTGACCGTCGGGCAGGAATTGCTGTTTCCACCTATTAACCCACTTAAGCAATGACCGCATCGCGACTGCTACCCATCGACCGGAATACCGACCTTGTCACGTTCACCATCCGCGTAAACGGCGAAGCCGTCTCGCGCACGGTCGGGGTGCTGTCTATTGTGGTTAGTAAAGAAATTAACCGCATCCCAACCGCCCGGCTGACTCTGGCCGACGGCGATGCCGCCCAGAGTGATTTTGCCCTCAGCAACCAGGAGACCTTCGTGCCGGGCAACGCCATTGAAATTATGGCGGGGTATCATTCCAAAGAAGAACTGATTTTCAGGGGCGTAATTATCCGGCACGGCATCAAGATCCGGAATACCTACTCGCAACTGCTGGTGGAGTGTAAAGACGTAGCATTTCGCATGACCATCGGCGAAAAGAGTCGGCTGTTCGCCGAATCGACGGACAGTGCGGCCCTCGAAACCATCCTGGCCGATTATCCGGATCTCAGCGCGACCATTGAAGAGACGGTCGTTGAGCATCAGGAACTGGTGCAGTACCAATGCTCCGACTGGGATTTTATGATTAGCCGGGCCGACGCCAACGGCCTGGTGTGCGTGGTGAGCGACGGTACGCTGGCGGTGACTAAACCCTCGGTAAGTGAGGATGCGGTGGCTACCACGCTCTTTGGCGCTACCATTCTGGAGTTCGATGCGGAGATTGATGCGCGGATACAGGATAAACAGGTGAAAACTCTGGCCTGGGATGCCGCCAGCCAGGAACTGACCGAGGCCACGGCCGCCGAGCCCGACTGGACCGAAACCGGTAATCTCAGCAGCAGCCAACTGGCCGACGTGACCGGTCTGGCGTCGCACGATTACTACCACACGGGGCAACTTGCTCCCGACGAACTGCAAAGTTGGGCCGACGCCCGGCTGCTGCGCGACCGCATGGCCCAGGCGCGGGGCCGGGTCAAGTTTCAGGGTATGGCCGCCGTTCTGCCGGGTACCGTACTGGAACTGGCCGGCGTGGGTGACCGGCTGAACGGCAAGGTGTATGTGTCGGGAGTCCGGCATGAGTTGTCGGGCGGCACCTGGGTATGCGATGCGCAGTTCGGCATGGATCCCGACTGGCACACCCGCCAGGTCGATACCGCCCGGCCGCCGGCTGAGGGGTTGCTGCCGCCCATTCGGGGGCTGCATATCGGCACTGTGTCGCACCTGGAAGGCGACCCGGCGGGCGAAAACCGGATTCAGGTCAAATTTCCGACCATCAGCACCACCGGCGAAGGGCTCTGGGCGCGGGTGGCTACCCTGGATGCCGGCAACGAACGCGGCACATTTTTCCTGCCCGAAATCGGCGATGAGGTCGTGGTGGGGTTCCTCAACAACGATCCCCGCTTTCCGGTCGTGCTGGGGATGCTCAACAGCAGCCGTAAGCCCCCGCCGGTAACTGCCGCCGATGAAAATCCCGAAAAGGCGTATGTCTCCCGGGAAAAGCTGGCGTTGCGGTTCAATGACGAAAAGAAGGTGATCACGCTCGAAACGCCGGGGGGGCGAAAAGTCGTTCTCGACGATAATAAAAAGAAGATCAGCCTGACCGACAAATCGGGGAACACCATTAGCCTGTCGGGAAGTGGTATTGTCATCGAAAGCGCGGGCGAACTGACCATCAAGGCTAAAAAAGCAATAAAAGTCGAGGGCACAATGGATGTAAGCCTGAAGGCCGGGACAAATTTCAAAGCGGAAGGCACGGCCGGAGCCGAACTATCTACCAGTGCGATAGCGGTGCTGAAAGGCTCGCTGGTGCAGATAAACTGATCCCGGCGGGGGCAGGGTGGTCAGTTGTTTCAGGGTTTTAGTGAGGCTAAACAAAAACAGGATATGGCAGAATCATTTCTCGGGAAAGGCTGGAGTTTCCCCCCTGCGTTCGACAACCGGGCTAAAGGAGTCTTGATGACCGAAGGCGAAGCCGATATTCGGGGCAGTCTGGAAATCCTGCTCGGTACCCGCATCGGCGAGCGCATCATGCGCCCCGGCTACGGCATGAGCCTGGACCGGCTGATGTTTGAAGGCATTGATACGTCGCTGGTGGCGACGCTCGAAAAAGACCTGGAGTTTGCCATTGCGCTTTACGAGCCCCGGATCAGGCTCACCGAACTGGCTGTGCTGAAAGACCGGCAGGAGGAGGGACGGCTGCTGATCGTGGTAGAATACCTGGTGCGCAGCACCAATGCCCGCAACAACCTGGTCTATCCCTTCTACATCAACGAGGGCACCGAAACCTGATGCAATAACAACCATAACCACCCACTCATAACCGCGCCCCCAACCCCGTCATAATTTTTAATTCTTAACTTATAACGTCCCTTGCTCACTCAGGATTTCAGACCGAACGAGTTTCTGCGAACCGATGGCATCAACCAACTGCAACGGATGCTGCCTTCGCTGGACCCGGCGTATGCCAGGGTCGATGAGCGTACTTTGTCCGACTTCCTGACGTATGCGTTTCAACTGGCTAAAGAGATCCGGTACTACAACGGCCTGGACGTGGCCGAAGGGGACTGGACGCCCTTTTTTGATCTCTTTCTGCTCGATGCCGCTACCGGGCAGATGGCCGGTACTACGCAGATAGAGCACTATCTGGACGGTCGCGCCAGCCTGCCTCCGCATATGGTGCTGTTTCTGGCCTTTCTGAAGCTGTACGAACACGCCCAGCAAGACCTGAACAGCCTTACCCAGAAGCATTTAGATTATTACTACCGTGCCATCCTAGACATCAAGGCCAAACCTGCTGTACCCGACAGAGCCCATGTGGTGTTTGAGCCAGCCCGCAACCAAACCCGTTTCCGGCTACCCGAAGGGACCCTGCTTGACGCGGGTAAGGACAAAGACGGCAAACCCATCCGGTTCAGCACCACTCGCGAAATAGTCGTCAATCAGGCCAAAGTAGCCGCGATTAAGTCGCTGTTTATTGAGGAGACAGCTACGGAAGGCACTCTTTTTCAGGTAGCGCCGGTGGCCGATACAGTCGACGGGCAGGGTAAACCTTTTGAGGGACCGGCTTCCTGGCGACCGTTTGGAACTGCGCAACTGAACCGCGCCGGCAGTGAGCAGACGATGATCCGGGCCAACATCGGATTCGCACTGTCGACGCCCATGCTGCTGCTCAGCGAAGGAAACCGTCGCCTGACACTGACCATGCCGTTGAGTAATCCGGGACTATCGGCTATGCTGCTGCCCAATGCGTTCCGGTTTTACCTGTCGGGCGCAAAAGGCTGGATTGAGCCGGACGCCGTCGACGATATCAGCCTGCAGGTAATCGACCAACAGGCATCCCTGCAGATAGCCTTCACGCTATCGCCTGCATTGCCCGCCGTGGTGGCCTACGACGACAGTGTACTGGCCGCCGGTTTCAGTACGCCCTATCCCGTGCTGAAACTGGTTATGAATCAATCGTTCAGCCAGTACGAAACCCTGAAATCGCTTCGCATGCAGTCGGTTACAATGCAGGTAGCCGTAACCGGTGTCCGGAAACTGCTTGTGCAGAACGACGAGTCGCTCGTTGACCCGGCTAAGCCGTTTGCTCCGTTCGGATCGCAGCCCGGCATTGGGGCCAACTGTTACATTGGGTCGGAGGAGATATTTACCAAACGGCTCACGTCGCTACAACTGCATATCAACTGGCATAAGTTACCGCCTGACCTCACCGGCTATTACGAAGGCTATTTTCCGCGTTTCAGCAACCAGGTGACACCCGGCAGCTTTGATGCGGTGCTGTATTTTCTGATGGATGGGCAGTGGCAGTTTCTGGCGAAGAACCGGCTGTTTACCGGTCCCGGCAATCAGGAGGGTACCTTTGTGGCCAACAATGATCCTTTCCGGAACTTCGGTCAGCACCGGGTTACCCTCGATGAACCCCTGGAACAGTTCGATACGGGCGTGCGCAACGGCTTTGTCCGGCTCGAACTGACCTCCCCCCGCTACGACGAATATGGATTCGACGCGTTCGGACACACCATCTTTCCGATTATCTACGCCCGGAAAGCCATTGCTCTGAGCAAAGCGCTGCCGACCGATCCACCCGTAGTGCTGCCCAATCCGCCCTATACACCCCAGATCCGGTCGCTGACGGTCGACTACACGGCCGAAGAGACCTTTATCCCCCATGCCGATAACCTGGACAGTCGGTTCTGGTACATCGAACCGTTTGGCTACCGGTCATTGCTGCCTTCGGAGCCGGTTATGCTGCTGCCTCCCGTCGACGGCGCGGCCTTCTGCTTTCTGGGCCTGACAGATTTTACGGCACCGGGTACCATTAGCCTGCTGCTCCAAACCGAAGACGGTACCGCTATAGCCCAAACACCCGACGATCTGCTCCGCAGCCGGGACCTGACCTGGGGGTACCTGGCCGGTGACCGCTGGATCGATCTTGATCAGCCGGCTGTGCTGGCCGAAAGTACCGAAGGGTTCCAGAAGGCCGGCATTGTCATGCTGGACGTCGGACGCGATGCTACGCAGCAGCACACGCTCATGCCCGCTGGCCTGCACTGGATTCGGGCCAGGGTAGCATCGGCCCGTAAGGCCAACGGCGCCAGTAACCTTCAGTCGGTGCGGGCGCAGGCGGTGGAGGCCGTATTTACCCCCGCCGATGCAGCACAGGTAGTCACCGGTGTCGCGGCCGGTACCATCAAAAAGCTGGTGACACCCCTGACGGCCATCCGCCGGGTTGACCAGCCCTTTGCCTCGTATGGCGGGCAGGCTACCGAAGACGATACGGCCTACTATACCCGCGTGGCCGAACGGCTGCGGCACAAAAACCGGCTGTCGGGGTCGTGGGATTATGAGCACCGGGTGTTGCAGGCATTTCCGGAACTGTTTAAAGTACGCTGCATGGCTCACCGCCGGCCGGGACAGGTGCAATTGATCGTCATTCCCAATCTGCGCAACAAAAACGCTGGAAATCCGCTCGAACCCCGGTGCAGTACCATTCTGCTCCGCAGCATCGAGGACTTCGTCCGGCCGTATACCTCCGCTTTCGCCACCGTAACGGTCCGTAACCCCGACTACGAACAGATCCTGCTCGACTTCAGCGTAGCCTTTCGGGTCGGAAAAGATGCCGGGTACTATGCCGGGGTCCTGAACGAAGCGATCAAGCGGTTTCTGTCGCCCTGGGCGTACGAAGAAGGGCGCGATATACCGTTTGGCGGCAGGGTTTACAAATCAGACCTGCTGGCGTTTGTGGAAGGGCGGGACTACGTGGATTTTGTGACGGATTTTACCATGTATCACCTCTACCAGGGACCGCGGAGGGGAGGAGTTGGTAGTATGGTGATTGGAAAAGACTTTTTCATCAGGCAGGCCGTGCCGGCTACTATCGGCAGTCAGGCCGGCGGCACCATCGGGGCTGATTTTGTGATCGGTGAGCCGGTCGACAGTACCAGCCTGTCGCCCGACGGAGTCGCTATTCTGGTGTCGGCCGGGCAGCACCGCATTACCCCCCTGACGGCGGGCGAGCCGACGAGCGACGGCATCGACCTGCTGAGTGGCATTGGCTATATGGTCATTGGCCTGGATTTCGACGTAACGGTTTAAACGCATTCACTTACCTAAATCTGACCAAGTATGGAACAGACACGTGCCGATCTGAAAATTAAATTTAACGACGGCAAACGACCTTCGGGTGCTGATTTTGCAGACCTGCTGGATTCCTTTGTCAACCCCAAAGACGATAATCTCCGCAAAGACGGCAGCGGCAATTTTGTGGTTACGCTGGGTAACGCGCCTGATGTGCCGGCTCCCGCAGCGGGAACACTGCGGTTCAGCGCCGGCAAAGTACAGTTCTCCACCGGCGCTGCCTGGCAGGATGTCGGGGCCGGGTCGGGGGGCGGCTTTCAGTCGGTGGGTGGTTCGGCCAATATAGCCTATAGCGGGGGAAACGTAGGCGTTAATACCGGAAACGCCCAGCCGACCGCCAAACTGGAAGTCGGACTGGCCGTTGGGGAGCAGGCTAAGATCGGAAACGTGTCGGTCGGCAATAGCGCGGCACCGCTCAACGGTTTTATCCAGCTGAGCCATGTCAACCGGGCCAACGCAACCGACTATGCCCTGCGGCAGGGCCCCAACGGCAACGTCAACCTCAACGCGCCCGCCAACCAGAAGCTTATTCTGTCGAAGGGAGGAAGTCAGTCGCGACTGAGCGTGATCGAAAGCGGGTCGGTTATTGTTGGTGCCGAAACCGACATCAGCGGTTCCGGTACGGCCTTTCAGGTCAACGGCGGAGCGTTTAAAAACGACGGTTCTCCCAATTGGTCGGTGCCGTCGGATGCCCGGCTGAAGAAAGATATTCAGCCTTTTCTGGACGGGCTGGGGGAACTGCTGCAGATCAATCCCGTGCGGTTTCGGTACAATGGACTGGCCCAAACGCCGGATAACCACGAACAGGTGGGTATTCTCGGGCACGAAATAGCCCAAATCCTGCCGTATACGGTTTCTACGGCTTCTGCCCCGCTCCAGCCCGATCAGGCCCCGGCCGACATCCTGACCTTCGATCCGAATGCGCTGATCTACGTGCTGGTCAACGCCGTAAAAGAACTGGCCGGCAAGGTGCAGTCGCTGGAGCAGGAACTCAAGAGTCGATAGTCAATAGTGGCTGTTGCCTGCTAACGACCAACGACTAACCACTAACTACCATTCCCTGGTATGCGCGACCCGGACACCATATCGAACGCAAAACCCGCTGCCAAAAGCCAGGATTATGCCGGCTTGGTGGAAGAGGGCCTCGGCTATATTCAGCAGTGGGCTAGTGACACCTGGACCGACCACAACGCGCATGACCCCGGTATTACGCTGCTGGAGACCCTCAGCTACGCCATCACCGACCTGGGTTTCCGGGGGCAACTGCCCATTAGCCAACTGCTGGGCCGGCAACTGCCGCCCGAAAAAATGGCCCTCTTTGCGCCGGAGCAGGCCCTGAGCGGGAATGCCATCACGGCCGAGGATTTCCAGAAACTGCTTGTGGCGCTGCCGGCGGTGAAACAGGCCCGGCTGACCCCGGCCGAAAACCGGGTAAAGGGGCTGTATAATGTGCTCGTTGAATGGGAAGACGGTAACCTGAACGACAGTCTGGTGCTGGAAACGATACCCGTCAACGGCAAAAGTTTTGCGGTCGAATACGCCTTCCCGTACTGGGATGAGGCCGCCGTAGCGGTCTGGGGTACGCCTGTTACCCTCAATCAGGCAACTGGCGTGGGCGGGCCGCTGCCTACCCTGATTCCTTTTGTCGAAGATGAACTCAACGATTATTTCACCACCATTCAGGTTCGATACAATACCAGCCAGACCCTGCCGCTGACCATTGTGATCCGGTTGGGTACGCAGCCTGCTCCGGCCGACCGGCCGGCGCTGGAGCAGGCCATTGTCAATCGGCTTACGCAGATTGGGCCCGGCTCCGCACTGGATACGTTCCGGGCGCAGGTGGCAACGGCCTTTCAGCAGATGAACGACGTTCGGGATGTACTGCGCCGGCACCGGAACCTGTGCGAAGATTTCCTGCTGTTCCGGTCGGTCCGGACGCAGGAGATCGCCCTGCGGGCCACGGTCGAACTAGCCGCCGACGCCGATGCCCGGCAGACGCTGATCGATATGCTCTCGGCCATCGACCTGTTCATTGACCCGGTCGTGCGGTTTACCTCGCTGGCCGCACTGCAGGCACAGAGGATGCCCAACGAGCAGATATACGAAGGACCCCTGCTGTCGGCGGGCTTTTTGCCGGCGCTTGACGAGCCGAAACAGCATCAGCTTTATGCATCGGACATTTTGCAGCATCTGCTGCAAACCACCGACGGTAGGCGGAACCAGGCGGTGATTGCCGTGGAGAACTTTGCCATGAGCAGCTACGTCCGCAACCGTCTGACCACCGTAAACGCCCAGAACAGCCTGACGCTGCTGGCCGACGAGCAGTTTCAGCCCCGGCTGAGTGTGACCAAAACCGACATTACGTTCTTTCGCAACGGAGTGGAGGTTGGGTATGACCGACAGCAGGTGCTGTCGGGTGTACTGGCCCGGCGGCTACAGGCCTTTGCGGCTTCGGTGGTGCCGGCCTCGCTGCCGCTTTCCGGTGAGCCTACTGAACCGCTGACGCCGGCCGATATTGCCCGCTATCAGTCAATTCAATACGATCTGCCGCTGGTCTACGGGCTGAAGGCAGGCACGCCCGATAACGCCCCTCCCGCCCGAAAAGCGCAGGAAAAGCAGCTTCGGGCTTATCTGCTGTTTTTTGAGCAGATACTGGCTAACCACCTGAGTCAGCTGGCCAATACGGCTACGTTCTTCAGCATCGACGCTGACAACCCAAGTACCTATTTTTATCAGCCGCTTTACCAGGTTCCCCGGATTGACCAACTGCTGCGGGCGTTCAACCCGGTGTCGGCCGATCCGGCGGCCGAGTGGGAGGCTTTCAGCCAGAAAAACGATAACGCGTATGTGCAGCGGTTGCAGACCGGGGCCGAATCGGCTACCGACCGGCTGCTGCGTAAAAACAAAGTGCTGGAGCACCTGCTGGGCCGTTTTGGCGAGGAGCTGTCCGAACTAAGCCGGCTCGAATACACGCTGGCTTTACAGGAGGCCAGTACGCTGGAGGCTATGGAGCGGTTACGGCTCAATACGGCCCGGCGGCTGCTCCGCTACAAAGCAGCTTTTCTGAACGATGTGAGCGCGTCGGCCGCCGGGCGGGCAGTCGGTACGTCGAGTCGTGTGCTGACGGATTTGTCGGGTCTGGAACGGCGCATTTTCCGCAAAACCGGCCTGATGCAGTCGCAGCGCCGAAAGATCAGCCGAGCCTTGACGGATTTCTTCGATGTGCAGAATGCCGGGGCCGGGCTCGAAACGTTCCGGCTCAGAGATGCCTCCAGCGCCGTGCTGCTGACCAGTACTCAAACGTTCGTCACTACTCCACAACGGGCCGTGTTGGGCGGCATTCGGGCGGTGGTCCGGTTTGGCGTGGAGTCGGGGTTTTACCGGGTAGAACAGACCGGAGCCGCTCAGTGGCGGGTAGCCCTGACCGACGGCAACGGGGAGGTTATAGCCCGCCGGCAGGCGGCCTTTGCCGGCCCGGCGGACGCCGAGGCCTTCATCAAGTCGACCGCTTCATTTCTCTACGATACCTACAGCACCGAAGGTTGCTACCTGATTGAGCATGTGCTGCTGCGCCCTACCCGCCCCGGCGATAATACCCTGAAAGGTCCCGACCCCTACTCGCACCAGCTGACCCTGGTGTTTCCGTCGGGTTTTGAACGTGACTTTGCCAGCCCCTCCGATCCGCCGAAACCGAGTCTGCCCTATCGGTATCAGGCCAGAGACTTTCGGAATTATGTAGAAGCTGTGATTGGGCAGGAGTGCCCCGCGCACCTGATTCCGACGGTTTTCTGGCTCGATATGAACACCAATCCGGCGGCCACCAATGCGGTGTCGTTTCAGGCGGTCGAAGCGCAGTACCTGGCCTGGCTGGGGCATTTTACGGCCGGGACACTGGCTACGCAGCCCGGTCGCAATGCCCGCGCCGGCCTGGTCGATCTGCTGAATATGCTACGTCAACCCCTTTCCTGAGCGATGTCCACCCCGAACCGACATATCATACAGCGACAAACCGTCTGGCTCGACACGGCCGGTACGCAGCCTCCCTTTGCGCTCCAGGAACGGATTTCGGTCTACTGTCGTCATCAATTGCCCACCGTGCTGGAAACGCTGTTCGACCGGCTGGCCGATGCCGATACAACAATCCGGCTGGACCAGCTCGTTATTGATGCCGGACGTTTGCCGGCCCAAAAGCTGGAAGAGGAGCTAACGCGGCAGATTATCCGGCAGGTAGAAGCAGCGTTTACCCAAAGCGCCGATGCATGGGACGGAGCGAATCATTCGGATGGTCAGCAGCCCGGTAACGGTTTGTTCCGGCGCTTCAGCCGCGACGAACGAATGGCGCAGCAACTGCGGTATTTTCTGGAGAAAGGCCTTTTGTCGGCCTGGACCGATAGCTATACGATGGAGCAGGCTGACAAGTGGCTCCGGACGCCCGCAGCCGCTACGTTCCGGGAGGAACTGATGAGCCTGGTCCGTACGGAAACGGTCCTGTTTCGTCGACTGATCGGGTGCAGTAGCGACGAAACACTAGTGCTATTGACGTTTTCGGATGCCGGAGATGAACTGGCAGAGGCTGTGCGGCAGGCACTGGCGATGATGGCCGCGCTGGTTCGCCAACCCCTGCCCGCTTTACGGGAGCGCTTTTGGCTGTCAATTGGAACCCGCGCTGTTCGAACGGGTCGGATTACGCTGGCCGAGGGGCTGCTGTTGTTTCAGCCGCTGGTTGCGCCCTCCGACGCACCGATAAGCTTTTTCCGGCGGCTACTGGCGTTGCCTGGGCAATTACCGCATCGGGAGGAGTTTCCAGGCAGCTACCGGCTTAGGCAGGTATTGATTCAACTGGTGGAGACTGCGTCATCCGCTGGGGTGCCCGGCCGCCACCAACAGGAGCTATCCGGCAGGCTGAAGGATTTGCCTGAGGGGACCGATTCAACCGACGAAGCGGGATTACCGCTGCCATCCGTGGCTAATTCGTCTGCTGCTGAATCCCCGCTACCGGATCTGTGGGATACTCACCCGGCCGATGTCCAGCCAAACCATTCCGCTGAATATTTTCCGGATCCGGACATCAGGCAACCAACAACCGGCAGGAGGGAGGCCCAACCGGAAGACGCGCTGTTTGTACCGATGGCCGGCGTGGTGCTGCTGCACCCGTTTCTGGTTACGCTGTTTGCGGAGATGGGGCTGCTGACGACTAACCGGCAATGGACCGGCGAAGCCGCAGCCGTACGGGCCGTTCAGGTGCTGGCGTTTCTGGTTACCGGGCGGGATCATTGCCCTGAATACGATATGCCTTTACTGAAGGTTCTGTGCGGTCTGCCGTTTGGGACAGTAGTATCGCCTGATCTGCTGCCGACTGACACCGACCGGCAACTGACCACCGAACTACTTGAAGCGGTTATAGGTCACTGGGAAGCCCTGGGTACCGTATCGCCCGGCGGTCTGCGCGAAGCCTTCCTGCAACGGGAAGGGAAACTGACCGCTACCGACACCGGCCGGCGGCTGACCGTCGAGCGCAAAACCCTCGACATCCTGCTGAGTCGGTTGCCGTGGGGTGTTTCCATGGTAAAACTACCGTTTATGACCGACCTGCTCGCTGTTGACTGGAACTGATCACGAACCCTAAACGACTATCTCATGAAAACGCCTTTTCTCCGACGCTGCCTGCTGGCTGGTGGTGTACTCTTTTATACCATGACCACCCGGGCCGCAGATCAGGACATCGATTTCAATCAGGATCTGCCCACCTTCACCATTACGCTGATTATTGGAGCGCCCCAGGTAATTAACATTGGCGTATTGGGCGCTCCCGGTAATGTGACCTGGGGGTTTTTCGGTGCGCCAACGCCCATTGGTGTGCCGGGCGGCTGTCCGTCTGTCGCCAGTAACCCGTACGTCTGCCAGGGGGTGACCCTCACCCTGCCCACGGGTTCGGTGTCCAGTGCGGCCACCACCACCCTTAATTGGAACGGCTCCGCGCCGGCCTCGGGCGCACTCGACTTCAGCCTGATCGTCGACGGTCATGCACGTGGATACCACATCGATTTCCGCCGGCCGCTGGATATTACGTTTGTGCTCGATAAGTCGGGCAGCATGGGCCTGGCGTCTTCCGGTGGCGGGGGCGTTACCCGCTGGGACGCCCTCAAAACAGCCGTCAATAATTTTATGCTGAAACTGTCGAACCCGGCCTTTGCCCGGCCGGGCGACCGCGTTGGGCTAACCTTTTTCGACTCGGGCCTGACACCGTCTACCTTCGGCAGCAGCCTGGTCGCGCTGGATCCAGGCTCGGCCACGCTCGTGCAAAATGCCATGAACGCGCTCTCCCCGAGCGGAGCAACGGCGATGGGAGCCGGTCTGACCGATGGCAAAGCCAAGCTAACCGACGCCACCCGGTCGCGGGATATTCTGCTGTTTACAGACGGTGAACAGAACAGAGCGCCCCTGGTAAACAACAATGGCTGCGACATCGGCGGGGTGGCAATCAACACCAACTGCCCGGTTTTGCCCGGATCGTCAGGCAACCTCAAAATGTTTACCATTGGCATCGGTAACCCTAGTCCAACCTATCTGTCGACGCTCCAGAACCTGGCTACCAAAAACGGCGGAAACTGCCTGCTGACCTCCAATGGCAACTCCTTTACCAATACCACGAGCATGGTCGTTGGCGATATTAATGCGGTCTTTACCCAGGCATTTATCGATCTGCTGCGCAACAACAGTCCACAACTGGTAGGTACCCGCATCGGCACGGTAGGCACGGCCACCCAGCGTCTGATCGACTTTCCGCTCAACAAAAACGTATCGGAACTGCTCATTGAGATCAACCTGGGTAAACGGTTTGAGATCCCGCAACTGGCCCGGCTGGTTAGTGACCTGCGGGTGAGCCGTAACGGCCAGAATGTGACCGCACTGGGGGTGCCGCGCTGGGTAGGCAATGCCCCGGATACCTACATTCTGGTGTTTTCATTCAATACGGCCCGCGCCAGTGCGGCCCGGATCCGGTCGGAAGGCCAGTGGGAGGTAACGGCCCAGCCCAACAGCGTGGCGAGCGGGCTGCCCTACCGCATCACCGTAATTGCCGACGATCACCTGCTCGACTACATCTGTACGCAGCAGACGGCCCAGCCCACCGTGGGCGGTACGCAGCGGTTTGTTGTTCAGCTCAGTGACCGGGGCAAACCTATGGAGAATGCCACCGTTACGGCGGCTGTGTACCGGCCCGGCGATGACATCGGGGACCTGATGGCCCGAAACTCGTTGAAAGTGGCGGTGCCGGCCCTGCAACTGGACCAGTCGGCGGTGGGTATCCTGAAATACAATGCCCTGCTGGCACGGGACCCTGCTTTTGTACGGGCGCTGGTACCCACCGAGCAGGTGGTGACGCTGACGCACCGGGGCAATGGTCGCTACGAAGGCGATTATTCGGGTATGAACGTGGCCGGTATTTACCAGATCATGTACCGGATCCGGGGCAACGACAGCCTGCGCGGGTCGTATGACCGATACGAGATGCAGAGCATGTACGTTGAACCGGGTCAGATTGACCTCGATAAATCAGTGCTTCATAAGGCCGTGGTCAATGGTCAGCTGGTGATGACCCTGCGGCCGGTTACCACCTATGGTCGATTTATCGGGCCGGCCGCTGCTGATGCCTTCGATGTCAACGCGCCATCGGCGAGCCTGAGCAATGTGGTCGACAATCAGGATGGCAGTTATACCCTCACCTTCCGGGGCAATACCCAGTCCAACGCTACCATTTCGATTCTAAAAAAACCTGTATATACCGGACCGCTGGAACGTCTGCAAATAAGCACGAGAATTCCGGATGTAGCCAAACCCTTCCGGCCGGGTATCGGCAATGTGATAATCCGGAATCCACAAATTAACCGGATTCCCAGGTAAGGGCTTATGTGATCGGAAACGCCTATGTCCAGACGAGCAAAGCGGTATCGAAAACCAAAAGCCGATACTCCGGCCGTACCAGAGGAGTTACCCTTTGTGGCACCCCGGCTGCACCCGGCTGCGGAGCCGTTTTTTAGCCCATCAGTCGCCGGCCCGGCCCTGGACATCAGCCGGCCCGGCGATGCGCACGAACACGAAGCCGATGCCGTAGCCGAACAGGTAACGTCGTCAGGCTTTCAACTACAGGCTCGCTTGGGCAGCGATCTGTCTGGGGTACGGCTGCATACCGACGGGCAGGCTGCCGACCTGAGCCGGGCGCTCAATGCCGAGGCTTTTACAGTTGGTCAGGATATTTACTTTGCCGAAGGCCGCTACGCGCCCCAAACGGCTGAAGGTCGTAAACTGCTGGCTCATGAATTAGTTCACGCCGGGCAACAGCGGAGCGGCCCCGCCCGGATTGACCGAAAAGTCAGTGACGCTGATGTCGACGCTGACTTTCAGGCATGGGCTACCCGGGAAAATCGGAAGGTCAGTAAAGGCGATCCCCAGGATCTCTGGGATTTTGTGTATAGTCTGGTCTTCGATCCGACTACGTATATGCCGCTTGCCAAACCAGCGAAAGCAGCAGCGGTAGCGGAGTGGCAGCAGAAGTTTGAGAAGGCCGAAGTGGTGGCGCGGTGGCTCTTTCAGATTAAAAATACCAGCAAGTCGACCGATGTGCAGGGGCAGGCCGACAGTCGGGGCTTTGGTGTGCTCGATGCGCTGGTGCAGGCTGGTTTTGTGGGGCCGGCCATGGCGCAGGCGAGTGGGTTGAGCGACGAGAAAAAAAAGATGCTCTTCGAGACGGTGCTGAAAACACCATCGGCCGCATCCGCCGGCGACCTCGAAACCATCGTGATGGCCCAGAGCACGGGCGTAACCGACCCCGCCAGCGTTCCGATCGTGCAAACACTCACCGACGGTAATGCCAGTCCGCTCAAAAGCCTTGATGCCGCCCGAACCAGGGCTATCCTGGGTGTTCTGATTAAACAATACGGAGACAAAGAGTCCATTGTGAAAGCCATTGCGCAGGTGCTGATGTTCAATCCGGCCATTCGGGTGGCCATCTCTGATGCCATGATGGCCAGTCAGGTTGGCTCGCCCGACCTGCTGTTTAAGGTACTGAAGCATCCTTATTTTGTGGAGCCTGGCTACGAAGGGGCGGAACTGCTCCAGGCCCTGATCCCAAGCGGAAAATCGGTGAACGACTACAATACCGAACGGATGAAGAACGATATGCCGTGGGTATATACCTACAAGCAGAAATATTACGTCCGGTTCCTGATCGATCTGGCCAAAGGGCAGAAGATTACGATAGCACCCCCGGCCAAATTTGACGCACCTACCCTGAGAAACTGGCTGGAATCCAACAACCAGAACATTGCTACGGCCGCGCAGGGAGCCTATGCCGGTAAGCCGGCGGATATGGTTGAGCTGTACCGCAACATCGCCGATATTTTCTTCTACCACATTCCCCACGACCGCGACGTAGAACCCGACCTGGAAGGTAAAATCAGTCATCTGGTGCCGGGTGAACCCTCGAAGCAGCGGCTCGAAGCCGATTGCGACGTGTTTGCCACCTACGCCATGCGGCTGTTTACCAGCGCCGGCTTTGAGCCCATCGGCTACCTGGCCATTGTACCCACCGGGGCCGATAGTGCGCGGGCGGCCCACGTGGCCGCGCTCGTTCGTCAAAGCAACCAGTACTACATTATCAACAACAAAAACATCCTGAACCCCGGTCTGGCGGATACCAAACCTGACGACAAGAAAGGAGAAGCCATTAAGAAACTATACAGCATGGCCCTCGCCGACGCCTATGCGTCGCCCTACCCGACCAGCGTAGATGTTTTTTACGAAGATGCGGGGGCAAAAGGGCAAATGTCACAGGCGTTTAAAAAACAGGACCGGAAACTCTTGAGGACGGATATACCGTAGACGTAGCGTGAGGCAATGAGCAAACAATTTACACATTGTGAACCATGAAACAGGTCGAGAAAAACCATTCCAGCGGCTTGTCGCCACACCTACAGGGGGAGAAAAGGTTTTTTTTGGGTTCACAGGGAACTTCGGCTTCGCCCACACCAACTTTCTTTGGTCCGGCAATTGTGCAACCTAAACTAGAAATCGGCAGCCCCGACGACGAGTACGAACGGGAAGCCGATGCGATGGCCGAACGGGCTTTACGGCACGTCAGTCAACCGGAATTGTCGGCTCCGTCGAGGATTCAGCGGAAATGTGCCGACTGCGAAAAGGAAGAAAATCTGCAACGTAAAGAAGCTAATGGAACAGAACCGGTGGCGGGGGCGTCATTATCCGACCAGGTAAGCCATGCGGGCGGGTCAGGGTTTCAATTAAAATCTGGCCTTCGCACCAGCATGGAATCGGCGTTTCAGTACGATTTTTCGGCCGTACGTCTCCATACCGATTCGCAGGCCGTACAGTTATCGCAATCGATAAACGCCCAGGCATTTACCTACGGAAATGATATATATTTCAATTCCGGCAAATACAATCCCGCGTCGTCGGACGGGCAACGGCTGCTGGCTCACGAACTGACCCACGTAGTACAGCAGGGAAGCAAACTCCGCCGAAAACGCATTCAGCGCCTGCCCGGCTCACCGGCGGGCGGATGCGGACTATGCTACGGAACGCCCAAAGCTGTTGGCATTGAAGCCCACAGACTGATTCAACAAGCGTTTCAGACCCGCTATCCTTATCTGGTAAGAGAGCATTTATTGCCGGTGCTGCTCCCCGGTCCGAACGACGAAGAAAACGGGCGGCTGGACCTGGCCGAACTGGAACGAACAGATAAAATTAATATCGCCGAAATAAAACCGGCCAGTGCAAACGGTCCCGCCCAGGGAGCTTCCGACATTCTCTGGTATAAAAAACAACTCGAAGCTTTGGGTATGGAGGTGGGCTTTCTAAACCTTCCCCCGCCCATTCAGGCAATTCCCTTTCCGACGCTGGCCCCGCCCCCCTGCCCAGCTACTCAATCGTTGTTCGTTGATCCGGCCGTGGCTGGGGTATATACCTACTGGTGTATTCCCGACTACAAAGAGTTGGTTAAAATTTGTAAGTGTACCACAGCGCCCGACCCACCTCCGGTTTACGTACCGGTGCCCGTGCCGAAAGATGTCAAAGTGCCCGATTCGAAGCGCGTTCCTGATGAACCGATAAAAGTTCCTCCCCTGGTTCCGGTTGGCGTTGGGGCTGCTTTATTGACAGCGGCAGCGTATATAGGGGGTAAAGCACTGATCAAGCGGTTTCCACCGGTAGCCATAGCCTCAGCAGCCGCCAGTTTGCTGGTACTACTTGCCTATCCCGACCGCGTTTATGCCAGCCCCGGACCGGGCGAAGACCCTCTGGAAACCCTGTTTAAAGCCGCCGAGGCCAATGGAACACCTGTTCCTAAAGAATTGCAGGATGTCATTAAAAACGATCCTGAATTAAAGAAAATCATTGAAGATGCTGCCAAGTCGGGCGATATGACGGCGGCTCAGGAAGCGCTGAACAAGAAAGTGCTTGACACAATTAATAAAAATCTTGACAAGTTTTCAGAAGAAGACTTACGGATACTGATGTCGATGACGGGTTCCGGATCCGACACGCCTACCAACGCACCGACAGTTGAACAACTCAAAGCGGCCATTGAGAAGAAACGTAGTGGAGCGGCTACAACCCCCGGTGATAAGGACACTGGTAGTGCCCCCATAACCGGCACCGCGCCATCAACTACCCCGGCCCCTCCGGGACAGGAGAAATTTCCGAAGGTATCGGCCACGGTTCAGGAGCAGTTCAATACGACCTCAGCCCCGGCCCGCGAGTTGTTTAAGGCAATGATAGGCACCTCCGGCAACGGTCCGAAAGTGACCGATGAGGTTATTTTGCGATACCTGCAAACCGTTCCCGGCGACTTAAGCGTGGAAGAAGCCAAAAAGCTTATCGCTCAGTTGAAGCCCGTTGCAGGCGAAGACCTGGATACGATCATGCAGCGACTGAACCAGGCTATTCAGACACTCCGCAATCCAAAACCGCAACCCACACCGGGAAGCGACGGCAAGACCGGTGACGAGGGCAAAGAAGGTGAAACCAGCGATGTTGAGGAGCCAGCAGGTCAGCAGGCAGGGACGAAAGATGGGGATATTACGCTATCGGAGTTTACCCGGCAAATGATAGAGTACATCCAGAAGTATAAGGGTTGGGACAGTATTAAAGTGGGTGGCACTACGCTGGTAGCCACCGGCGATAAGGATTTTGCCTCAACGCCCATTCGGGGTATTGTTCATGCGTATGCCTATACGAAAGCCAGTACTTCAGTGTTAGCTATCACGTTCCTGAGTATTCGAATCGACAGTCGAACGGGCACAAAACCAGGAAATGTCTGGAAAGGCACCATTGTCAGTGCTACTGTCTCGGTAGCCAACAATGGGCGAACGGCTCAGGTTTTCAGCACGGGTAAGCCAATCAGTGCCGCTATTCTTTCCGGCAAATAATGATTCACACGGCTCTGTTTATCCAGATGGATGAGACAGTTAAAAAACAGGACAGGAAACTCTTGAAAACGGATATTTCCTAACGTTAATTACGTACGAATGAACCGGGTCAGACAACGATACTCAGGCCATAAGCCCGCTCCCGTACGGCGCGCCACGACCCCGTTCGTAGCCCCCGGCCGGCTTACGGAACCGGCAGCGGCCGAGCCATCGTTTGTGCCGCCCGCTGTTCAGGCCAAATTAAGCCTTAGTCAGCCCGGCGATGAGTTCGAACGGGAAGCCGATGCCACTGCCGACCAGGTGATGCGTATGCCCTCTCCATTGCCCAAAGCGCCACCCGCCGGCGATCCCACCGATCCGCCAACCTCCGGCTCTATACCGGGGATTATGCCGAAATGCGCAGCCTGTGAGGAAGAAGAAAAGGAAAAGCCGGAGATTCAGGCCAAAGAACTACCCGGTGGGCTGGCAGACTGGCTACCCATCATGCGGCAGCCCCTCGACGAAGAGGAAGAGCGGATGAACATTATTCAGGCCAAGCCGATGGCCGGGGTTACTCACCTGATGCTCAAGTGCCGGCATTGCGAGGAGGAAGAAGCGCATCCGCAAGTGGTACAGCGTAAACCCGACGGTAGTGGCATGTCGGCGGGCTTTCAACTGGATAGCTACCTGCAAAGTAGCCGCCTGGGTGGGGTGCCCATGGATAAAACGACCCGCTCGTTCATGGAGGCACGGTTCGGGTCCGATCTGTCCGGGGTTCGGATTCATACCGACACGCAGGCGAATCAGGCCTCTGATGCCATCCGGGCGCGGGCTTTTACGCACGGGCAGTCCATTCACTTCAACCGGGGCGAATACCAGCCCCAGACCAACAGTGGCCGCTGGCTGCTGGCTCACGAACTGACGCATACCCTTCAGCAGAGTACCGGAGCCGTCCGGCGCGTGATGCGGAAGGCCAAACCCGACGAACCCGCCTTTTACGAAGCGCTAATGGGGGGGAAGAAGGCGTATGAGGTAGCTAAAGCCGCCAATCTGGACAGTTGGTATCAGGGCTACAAATTCTTTAATCTTTTTCAGGAAGAAGGAATCTACCCCGGCTCGCATCCCAACGCCTACGCGACCCGGGTGTATGAACTGCAGGAAAAACTCCATGAATTGCTGAAAGAGAAATT
Source organism: Nibrella viscosa (assembly GCF_039541875.1). NCBI lineage: Bacteria > Pseudomonadati > Bacteroidota > Cytophagia > Cytophagales > Spirosomataceae > Nibrella > Nibrella viscosa. Next base: position 559,622 of record NZ_BAABHB010000002.1, read on the forward strand.
TCCGGAGGAGAATATCACCGGTATGCTGGAGCCGGATTTCAGGGCCAGCCCGACGCTTAACGCGCTGCTGGGGGTAGCCGGGGTTTATGTGCAGAATTCAGCAATCGACACGGCGGGTCTTAATCCGGATATGCTGAAGCGGGTCAATCGGCTGGTTACCTCCATCAGCCAGCAGGCTCCTCCGCTGCAATCCCGCCTGTTTCAGGGAATTCCGCAACTTAACCTGGTGAACGCCAGTCCCAGCTTCGTCATTGAAAAAGGCGACCGGGGCCTGTACGTCAAATACATACAGAGTGCCTTGCTGAGCCTGAACTATACCCTGGGCAGCGACTATGCCGTGGCGAAAGTAAAAACCGAAAAAGAGGTTACGGGTGTTTTCGGCGAGGATACGCGCAAGGCCGTTCAGCAGTTTCAGATGGACTCCGGCCTGGAAGGGAAAGATATTGACGGGGTGGTGGGGCAGATTACCCTCCGGTTGCTGGATCAGCGGCTTGACCGGCATGTGAGGACCTCCCAGAGCTATTATGCCGCCAATGTGATCGCAGTGATGGTGCCCGTTACCAGCGCCGATATCCCGTCGGACCCGTCGAAAGCGGATGCCATCCGGCACGATATGCTCATCCGGTCGATTATGACGGCTATGCCGCTGTCGAAAAATGAAGCCGAAAGCCTCATCAAAAATAACTGGCACTGGATTAGCTACCAGGATGTGACCCTGGACGACGTAGCGAAGGGGTATATCATAAACGGCGTCGCCAAGGCTAGCTATGAGCAGATCATGGGCAAACCCAACGGGAGTTCCGGCGGGATGTCGGCCCAGCAACTGTCCGATCAGATTATTGAGCAGGCGCTCGAACTCCAGCCAACTACCGATCTGTACCAGCTTCAGAAAGAAGTAAAAGCCCTGGAAAAAGAGCGTGACGATATTCAGTCGGTAATTATTATGATTGAGGGGTCGGTACCTGCCAGTCTGGCCGATGCACTCGATTCCGTTACCAAAAAACTTACCGCCAAAAGGGAAGCCCGCGACCGCGAACTCAGGCGGCTGGGCTACAAAAGCATCGACGAGTACACGGCGAAGAATGAGCAGTTTGTTAAGACTTTCCTGCAATATGCGGCCATGATTGCCTTCCAGCTGCTGGCCCGGAACGAAGCTAAAGCCAGTGTCGAATACCAGCACTACGAAAACGCCGACGAACTTAAACGACTGAAAGACGCCATCAGCCAACTGAATCAGTATTACGCCAACGCCGAGACCTACCTGATGCAGGGCGTCAGCTACGAAGAAACGGACGGCAAAGACATTAACAGGTACAAAACCCGCAGTGACTACGTTCTGGCTAACGAATATTGCGACGATATGGGGTGTAACGGAGCGGCCTACGAAGCCATTCTGAACAGTACCTGGCAGAAAAACGTCAAAGAAAAATCGACCAAAAACCCGTATTACGCGAAACTGTTCGACGAAGAAGCCACCGCCTTTACCTACCTGAAAGAAAACAGCGAACGCTTCCCGATTCTGGGTAACCCCAAATTCAACGTTCGGGATAAAGGCCCATCATATGTGACAAAAGCGGATACGGCTCTGCGCGACGATATTAAGGAGATCATCGGTACACGTACCTCCGGCGATGGTGTCATGCAGAACATTGCCAATACCCGTGAGCGCATCCGGGGCAATGTGGAATTGCTCTGGGAGATGCCGCCCGTTATTGCCCAGGCCAAGGCTGAGTTGGGAATCATCGACGGCACCGTCCTGGACAACCTTATTACCGATGCCTACAAAGCCCATAAGGATCAGGGCTTCTGGAAAACCGTGTTCAAAGCAGCCCTGGGCATTGGGCTGGGGTTGCTCGCGCTCGTATCAGGCCCGGTAGGCTGGATTGCGCTGGGAGCCAGCCTGGCCTACGGTGCTTACGATGCCTACCAGACCTACCAGGAGATCAAGATGAAGCGCGAAGCCTCCGAAACGGCTGTTGATGAAGAGGCTATGGCGCTCATGCACGATAAGCCCTCGTACTTCTGGTTTGTGGTCAGCCTGGTAGGCGTTGGGCTGGATGCGTTCCAGGCGGTAAAAGTGGTAAAAGCCGTCAAAGAGGGGGTAGAACTGGCCAAAGGCGTACAGGGTGCCGTCGAAGCCGAGATAGCCGCCAGTAAACTCGAACAGGCCGCCCTCAAGGCCGGCAGCAAAGAGGCCGTGGCGATTGGCCGCCGAATCGAACGGCTGGAGAAAGCCCTGACCGAAATTGACTGGGTACACTACGCCGAACACAGCAGGATTCTGACCGTCCTGAAAGATAGTCCGTTTGCTCTGCGGTTCATGGCCGACGCTCTCAAAGAACCCGGCCTTGCCAAAGCCTTTACGAAACTGGCTAAACTGGGGCTGTCGGAAGAGTTGATGAAGACGGTGGTGGGTATGTACGCCGGGGTGGGCAAAAAAGCCCTGAGTGAGCTGCCCGAGGTGATGCGGCTCATTGAGGTGGGTAAACTGGCCGGCAATGCCCAACTGACCAAGACGATCCTGACCGACCTCAGAGTCCAGAAAGCCCTGCTCGACAGCGGAGATCCGGCCAAAATTGCCAAACTCTTTGTTGAATGGGAAGCGGCTTCGGCAGGTAAAACGCTCAGCTTTGCCGAACACCTCAAACAGAGTGGTCTTGATACGTTCTTCCGGAAAGGCGTGGTGCTGACCGAGCGCTTCGGGCCGGAGTTTGCCCAGATGAGCAACCTCATCAAGAACAAGTATATTCTGCGGGAGATTGAGCCGCTGCTGGTAGAAGCGCTGAACGCCAAACGCTTGCCTCCTTCGCTGCAGCGGTCGCTGGAGGTTGCCCTGCAACGCGATGTGCTGGGGCTGACCAACGACCTGGGCATTGCCCAGGAGCGCATGGCCAAAGAGATTGCTGCCCTCGGCGGTACGCTGCAATTGCAGAGCGAGTATCTGGCGCTGACCAGTCTGATGCAAAATGCCCGTACCCGCCGGATGCTGTGGGAAGCGGCCGTCAACCTGCCGGGGCGTGCCGACTACCTGAAAATCATGGAGGAGGTAACCAGGGCTAACCCGGACAAAGTGGGCAAAATTATGGATGACCTCATCCGGATTGGCCCCCTGACCGATAAGGCAACCCTGGAACGGCTGGTAGCCGACGATGTGCTGCGGAGAGCCCTGGCCGAGAATCCGCTGGCGGTGCTGGCACTCAAAAAGTGCGCGTCACCCTGTTTTCCGCCGTCGGCCACTCCCGATCAGATCACACGGCTGACCAAACTACTCGCCGGGAAGTCGGGCGATGAGCTGGCCAGAGTCAACAATTTCATTTACCAGAACCGCGCTACGGAAAAAACGCTCGAAGCGGCCATTGCAAAGCTGGAAACCAATTTCGACGAAGCCATCAAGGCGGCAAAAGGTGCCGAGGTGATCTTCCCGAAAGGCGTATCGGTTACCGACGGCATGAAGGCCATGGCAGAGGCTGCCGTATCGCTCGGTATGCCGTCTGCTCAGCTCAACAATATTCTGAAGACGATCGTTGCCAATGGGGGCGCTACCACCACCCGGACCGAGAACCTGCTGGGCGACCTGGTGGGCGTGCTGCAGCTCGACAATAAGGTTAAAATGCAAAACCTGCCGGCTCTGCTCAGCGGCCTGGAAAGCAGCGATAAGGGCCTGTTCCGAACAGCCGAATTTCTGCTCGATGAAATAGCCCGGCATACCAGACCGTCCGACATCGAAAAAGCTTTGTTTACGTACCCTGGCCTCCAGAAAGCCGACTCCCTCATTTCAAAGTTCGGCATGGAGGGCCTGCAAAACCTGATCCAGGCTAACCGAAACCAGACCGGCTTTGTCAATAACCTGTATTTTCTGACCCAGAAAGTCGGCGGCACTAAAGCCGAGTGGGCCGAACTCATCCGGCAGGCCGGGGCGGGCGGCAAAGGCGATCTGGATAAACTGGTCCGGATTCTGGAAAGCCAGCCGGGTCAGCTGACCTATAAGGAGGCACTCGAAGCGGTGAGCCGATCGAAGTCGTTTGCGGCCGATGTGGCTGCGGCCATGGCCGATAAAAACGCGTATACGAAACTGGCTAAGCGGGTATGGGGCGAAAGCGCCGAAGTGGCCGAAGACGGGGCCATCAGCGTATCGGATAAATTCAGAAAAGGGGCCGAAGACGCGGGCAGCGAAGCGTACGCGCAGGTGATCAAACAGGGACGCGGGATTGATCTGGCCAATACCGTAGCTACCAACGGCGCTGTCGACTATACCCGCTGGAAAGTTCTGAAGAATATTGTCGAAAATGCATCCATATCGCAGTCGATCAAGAATCTCATCATCGGTGAACTCTGGACCACGGTGCATGCCCGGATGCTGGAACAGCAGGGATATAAGGTTTTCCGGGAGGTCAAACTGACCGACGGCGTAACCATAGCCAAGGCCGATATCGTAGCTGTAAAAGGCAGCGAAATGCTGGTGGTGGAGATGAAGTCTATGGCAGCTAGCCTGAGCAAAAATCAGGCATCTGTTTACCCGCTGTTGCAGGACAAGGCCAAAATTAAAACGCTGCGGTTCTTCGAGAATGCTGAGGTGGATGCTCTTTTTGCCGCCAACCGGGATAACGTTATGTATAAACTATTTGAAGAAGCTGTTCTGGTTCCAAAGTAACGTACGACACTATGGCCTGGAAATTTGGCGGAATTTACCTGAAAAATGACTTTGGCGGAGACCCTGTTCTGGCCCTGAACCGGCTGGGTATCGACAAACGGTTCACCGACGAACGGGTGCGGTTTTCGACCGTGATCGATAGCACGTTTGAGCCGACCGCCATCGGTATTGTTGGGAGCGTTACGCTGGTGCATGATAACCGGTTGCCTTATAACCACAGCTACGAGGCCGATACGGTTTACCCCGCCGACGAGCGGTTGCTGCTGCTGAGTCACGAGGTAGAAAGTCTGGTGTTTTACCTGGATGGCATCACCGACAGCTACGGACTGGCGCATTTTCAAGGCGGTCGGCGCGTCCGCCATTTCAGTATGCAGCGTGGCGATCTGATTGTACAGGAGGGCGAAATGACAACCATACATACATCGTCGGTCGAAGCGCAGCTGCTCGACTGGCTACAGGCATTTACGGGGCTATCGTTCACCCAACTGGTTTTAGACGATCACCCAATTATGTACGTGTTTACGGAAACAGGTTTTTGATATGAAACAGCCGCTTTACAGAAAGCCGGTCGCGCAGGGTACTAAACCCGGCGACTCCTTCATTGCTCCCCGGCCGGCTCTGCCCATCAGCCAGCCTGGCGATGCGGCCGAGCGCGAAGCCGATGCGGTAGCCGAACGGGTGGCAGGAAGTGGCCGAACCACTGCGTTGCCAAACAGTGGAACGTTTATGCAGCCCGCTGTTCAACGGAAGTGTGCCGAGTGTGAAAAGGAGGAAAAAGAACAGACGGTGCACCGTAAAGAAAACGCAGCGGGTACGCCCGTGGCCGGTTCGTTTGCCCTGAAAAGTCAGCTGGACAGCGCCCGCGGACAGGGGTCAGCGTTGCCGGATCACACCCGTCGCCAGATGGAGCGCGCGTTCGGGGCTGACTTTGGTAGGGTGCGCTTACATACCGACAGTCGGGCCGTGCTGTTCAGCCGCCAGCTCAACGCCCATGCCTTTACTTACGGACAGGATATTTTTTTCAACAGCGGCCAGTACGACAGCCAATCGCCTGCAGGCCGGAAACTGCTGGCCCACGAACTGACCCATGTTGTGCAGCAGAGCGGTACGGTACAGCGGCAGATTCAGCGGCAGACGCAGGTCGAGGTTACGGTCGACAATGTGCCGGGCGCCTGCTCACTCGATCAGCACCGGGAAATCGAACCCGCCGTCCGGCAGGCCACCACCTGGCTCCAGACCAGCCTGCGACGGCTCGATGCGTTTATCAGCAATCCGACCCGCGAACCCGGTGTTCAGGCAGCGCTGGAGCGGCATTTTCATTCCTCAACGGCAGAAACAGCCGGCCGGGTCCGCCGGGTACTCAACCGCATCAACACCGAAATCCTGACCCGGCCGGACCTGCGGGTCGAGTGCCGTACGGCTACCGATACCAGTTGCAGTTCGGCGGGTGCCTATGTGACAGGTAATCTGCTGGTGTTCTGCCCCAGTTTTTTTGATGGCTCCGCCAGCTGGCAGGCTTCCTCCCTGGTTCACGAAATGGCGCATACGCTTACCGGCCTTACCCACATTACCGACCGGGCCTACCGGAGCGATCGTTATTACGCCATTACCTCGCCCATTGAAGCCCTGACCAATGCGGCTTCCTACGAATATCTCTGCGTCGAACTCGGGGCGGGTACGGCCCAGGCCGGCACGGCTCCCCGCGACAGTACCAGCGATTGTTCCGACCGGCAGGCCATACCGGCCCGGCGCTCCATTGCTCAATTTGAGCGCTGGAACCGCAACGCGCAGGTGCTGACCGACGATCAGCGGCCCGATATGCTGTCTCAATGGCAGGATCTACAGAACCGGCACCTCGGCGGTACAACTCCGGCGCACGTCCGGCGGGCCAAGGCGGCCTACGACCGGATCTATAACCGGATGAAATCGGCGCTGTCGTTCGAATGCGAGCGGCACTGCGACGATAATACAACCGGTTACTACCGGTATTTTCTGTTCATTACCAGCGATACCATCCACCTGTGCCCCCTGCTTTTCTCACTGAACGAAGACGACCGGACGCTGGAAATGTATAAATTGGTGCTGATCCGATACGGCGATGTTTCGGAGGCCTTTGCAACCGAACTGGCGGGTATGGCCAGATCGCTCACGAACCGGTTCTGGTCGGTTCCGACTTCGTTGACCGGTTTTGATTAACCCTACGCCTATGTCTGACTACCGCTCCACCGTCTCGTCCATCCCGCTGCTGCAGGCCGGTCTCAATTACCTGGAGGCCTACGTACGCGAACGGCTCGACGTATATTTTGGTCGTAAACCGGCGTTTCAATTGCCGCACTCGCCTGCTTTTGAGGGCAACTCCCTGTTGTCGTCGTTTGTGATCGGTAACAACCTTTCGGCGGAGGAGTTCGTGGTCGTGATGCTGGCGCTCGTGCCGCACCTCAGCCCGGCGCTGCTCACCAACTGCCTTGGTGCCTATCTGCCGCAGGGGGGCGATTTTGTGGAGTTTGGGGGTGTAAAAGGCACAAACAGCCGGGGCATTTTGCCTACGGGTGAAACCGCCCTGTTTATCCTGGCGGGCGATAACCTCCGGCAGCGGGTGGAGTTGCAAAAGCTCTTTGGCCGGACACACCTCTTTGCGCAGCAGCGCATTCTAAAGCTCGAAAACCTGAAGTCGGGTGAGCCAACCCTGAGCGGCCGGCTGCTGATCGATCCTGATTTTCTGTCAAACCTGCTCTATCAAACGTCGTTTCTTGAAGCGTTCAGCGCTGAATTTCCGGCCGAACTGCTGACCACCCAACTGGAATGGGCCGACCTGGTGCTCAACCCGACTACCATGCGCCAGATTCGCGAACTCGAAACCTGGATACGGTACAACGATGTGCTGCTGTACGAGTGGGGCATGCAGCGGCAGCTCAAACCCGGTTACCGGGCGTTGTTTCACGGCCCGCCCGGCACCGGCAAAACCCTCACAGCCTCCTTGTTGGGTAAGTTTACCAACCGGCCGGTGTTCCGGGTCGATCTGTCGGCGGTTGTTTCCAAATACATCGGCGAGACGGAGAAGAATCTGGCGAATCTGTTTGATAAAGCCGAAAACAAGCACTGGATCCTGTTCTTTGACGAAGCCGATGCCGTGTTCAGCAAGCGCACCAACGTAAAAGACGCCCACGACAAATACGCCAATCAGGAAGCCGCGTACCTGCTGCAACGGGTGGAGGCTTACGCCGGAATCGTGATCCTGGCGTCGAATTTCAAGCAGAATATTGATGAGGCTTTTTTACGCCGGTTTCAGTCGGTCATCTATTTTCCGATGCCGGGCATTTCGGAGCGGCTGCAACTCTGGCAGAAGGCGTTTCCGGAACAGGTAATCCTGGAGGAAACCATTCAGCTTAGTCAGATTGCCGGAAAATACGACCTCAGCGGCTCCAACATCATGAATATTGTGCAGTACTGCTGCCTGCAAACCCTGGCCGCAGGAGCCCGAACCATTACCCTGGAAAACCTGCTGAAGGGGGTCGACCGCGAATACCATAAAGAAGGAAAAATGCTTTGAGACAAAGCCGTGCTGCCGTTTACTAAAAAAGGAAGCCGGTGCTTTGTTTTTATGATATATCATATAATTTTGAGCCATCAATTCTTAACCCTATGCTAAACGAAGTTATTTTTTACTCGCTCGAAAAGACCATAAAGCGATACCGGCAGTTTGCGCAGGCGCATATTACTCACGCCGGTATCGATATAACCATCGACCAGTGGCTGGTGCTGAACGTCATTCGCGAGGCACCGGAACTGGGGCAGGTGGAAATCGGCGAGCGGGTGTTCAAGGATCAGGCGTCGGTGGCCCGCATTATCGAACTACTGGTAAAGAAGAAGCTGATTGTGCGGGAGCCCAGCGCCAGCGACCGCCGGAAGCTGGATATGCAACTGACCGAGGCTGGGCGCGAGCTCATGAACGTAGTAACGCCCATTGTGCAGAACTACCGGCGGCTGGCGCTGGCCGGGCTGAACGAGACGGATGTTGACCAGTTAAAATCAATTCTGGATATAATTTTTACCAATTGTTTATCTACACCACACAAACATGAGACGATTCACAAGCCAAAGCCGGCTGGTCAGCCTGATGCTGCTGGCGGCTAACGGGCTGACGTATGGTCAACCGGACCTGACTAACCGCCTGGATGCGCTGATGCAGCGCTACGTAGAAAAACGCTACTTCTCCGGCGTGGTTCTGCTCGCGAAAGGAGAACGGGTGCTGTACCACAGAGCCTTTGGGCTGGCCGACCGGGAGCGCCAGATTGCTATTCTGCCTTCAACGAACTTTACTATTGCCTCGGTGGGGAAACCGCTTACGGCTACCGTTATGATGCAACTGGTGAAGGAGGGGAAGGTAGACCTGCAACGGTCCGTGAACGACTACCTGCCGGAGTACAACATTCCGAACGGCAATACCATCAAGGTATATCACCTGCTGTCCCACACCGGCAATACGGGCAATTACATGGTGCATCCGGATTACGACAAAGTACGCGCGACGGCGAAATCGCACCACGACCTGATACCGCTGGTGGTAGCCAGGGTATCGGATAAGGACACGGTAGGAAAGCAGTTCCGGTACTCCAATTCCGGCTTTATCCTGCTCGGTCGGATTATCGAGGAGGTGACCGGTAAAGACTACGGCACTGCGCTGCAGGATTACATCTTCTCCAAAGCGGGAATGACCAACTCATACCTAATTCCGAAGGGATTTAAGGCACCCGAAGAGGCCATACCGTATGAGTTGATGACGGATAAGGTTTACCAGGCCGTGGCTACCCGGCAGGACCCGGCCATGGGTGACGGCGGGCTGATGGCCAACGCGATGGACCTGTATCGCTTCGGGCATTGGGTACAAACCGGCCTATCCGCCGATCTGCGCCAACAGATGTGGACGGGTAGTATTCCGGAGCGTAAGGACGTTGAGTATGGCTACGGCTGGGCCATTACCCGGCAGCACGGTAAAACGCAGGTATCGCACGATGGTGGTACGGCCGGGGCGTCGGCCGACCTGCGACTGGTACCGGAAGACGGCTACACGGTGGTGGTGCTGATTAACCAGCATCTAAACCCCAAGGAAGTTTCCCGCAAGATGCTGGACATTGTCTACACCGGCACCACCGAACTGCCCAAGCGGGAATTTGTCCGCTCCGTTATCAACGACATAGACACCAAAGGCTTCGCCGATGTGAAGAGCCGCTTCCCCGAGATCTTAAAGACCGGCTATGAATACAAGCCTGAGATAGGCGACTACATCAACCTCTTCAACGGGCTGAACGACGTAAAACGCCACCAGCAGGCCTTAGAACTCGCCGAAATAGCCGCTCGCGAGAACCCCACCGCAGCCTGGCCTTACGAAGCCCTGGGCGATGCCTGGTTCGGCTTAGGTCAGAAAGAAAAAGCCAAAGCCGCTTTCGAGCAGGCCCTGAAACGCGACGCCAACAACTACTGGGCGAAGCTGATGCTGGCCAAGATGGGCAAGTGACCGAATCACATCTTTATACGATTGCCAGGCAAGAGATTACCTATCAATTTTGCTGCTCAAATGATCACCTCCCACACCATGAAAGGCAAAACGTTTCTAGTGCCGCTGCTGCTGATTGGGCCGGCAGCGGTGGTGCAGTCCTCTATTCTTTCGTTCGTCAGAGACAGCCTTGATGGGTACATCAAACGGACTATGAAAGCCTGGCAGGTGCCGGGCATGGCTGTGGTTACTGTCAAAGCTGGTCAGGCGGTCGTCAGCATACGTGTTCGTCAGCGGGCGGGTATACAGACAAGCCGAAACCAGCGGTCGGGGTAGGGTACCGGTTGCATAAGGCGTGGAATAAACCGTCGAATTTACTGAAAAGTTAGCCTTGTCACTTTGGCTTTACTTGTAAAAATGCTTTGTTTTACGGTGGGAGGTACTGTACAGCCCGGTGTAACTCCCTATGGGGGAATAACATAGTTGTTCATTCAGGGTTATCTTTTAAAACCATTCACTAGTCAGCGTTATCCCTTTACTACCTATGCGTCTGTTAATTGTTGAAGATGAGAAGGATGTGGCTTCGTTTATTAAAAGCGGACTGGAGGACTTCGGTTTACAGGCCGACATTGCCCCCGACGCCATGACTGGGCAGCAGATGCTGGCGGCCAATGAATACTCCACCATCATTCTGGATATAAATCTGCCACTTATCAATGGCTTTGAGTTCTGCAAAATCGTGCGGAGAAGCTATCAGGATCTGCCCATTCTGATGCTGACCGCCCTGGGCAGTACCGAAGATAAACTGACGGGTTTCGATGCCGGGGCCGATGATTACCTGGTAAAACCCTTTGAGTTCCGGGAGCTGATGGCCCGGCTGCGGGCGCTTAACCGCCGGTATTCGTCTATTCCGGCCGAAACCGTGGTACTGAAAATGGCCGACCTTGAACTAAATCTCAACAGCAAGGTCGTAAAACGGGATAATCAGAAAATAAACCTAACCGCCCGTGAGCTGGCCCTGCTGGAGTTTTTCATGAAGAATCCCAACAAAGCCCTCACCCGCAGCGAGATTGCCCAGAACGTCTGGGACGTTACCTTCGATACCGGGACCAATGTCGTTGATGTCTACGTCAATTACCTGCGGAAGAAAGTCGATAAGGACTTTTCGCCCAAACTGATTCGTACGCTCAGTGGTATCGGCTACATCATGAAAGATTCCGACGATTGATGGATGAATATACGTACACGTCTTTCGGTTAGTTTCCTGGTGGTCGTTGCGGCCAATCTGATCCTGTTTTCGCTCGCCATTTATTTTACGTCGGCTTACTACCGGCAGAAAGATTTCTACACCCGGCTGGTTGATAAAGCCCGGTCGACAGCCCGGATGCTTAGTCATGCCGTGGAACTGGACGCCCGGATGCTGCGGCTCATCGACCGGCATAACCTGACCGCCCTGCCCGAAGAGCAGATTACGGTCTATAACCGGCAAAACCAGGTAGTATACGCCAGCGACGATACGCCGGATGAACTGGAGGCCACCCCCGAGGTCCTGAATCAGATCCGGCAGGAAAAAGAAGTGCGGTTCGAACACGACAGCAAAGAAATTATCGGCGTTGCCTATACCAACCAGGGACAGGAACTGGTGGTAATCGCATCAGGCTATGATGAGTACGGCTTTGCCGAACTACGACATCTGCGAACAATTGTCAGCATTGGCTTGCTCATCAGCCTGACGCTGGTTGGCCTCACCGGCTGGTTTTATGCCGGCCGGGCGCTGCGCCCTATTTCCGACGTCATCAGCCAGGTAGACTCCATCACGGTTTCCAACCTGAACCAGCGGGTAACGGCGGGCAACGATCATGATGAGATTGCCAAACTGGCCGAGACGTTTAACCGGCTGCTTAGTCGCATCCAGACGGCCTTTGACATGCAGCGTACATTCGTAGCCAATGCCTCCCATGAGTTGCGTACGCCCCTGACCATCATTACCGGACAGATTGAAGTCACGCTTATTAAGCCCCGGACGGTGGAAGAACACGAAGCCAAGTGGCGCACCGTGCTGGATGCCATCCGGCAGATCAACCGGCTGGCCAACGACCTCTTGCAACTGGCGCAGGTAAGCGTGGATGAAGTGGCGATGGCCTGGCAGGAGGTGGCGCTCGACGAAGCCATTTACCAGGCAGCCAAAATGCTCCGGGACAAGCAACCCGATTACCAGGTGCTGTTTTCGTTCGACGAAAGCATGGAGACCGAGCAGCCGTCGCTGATTGTGAAGGGAGAAGAGTCGCTGCTGATATCGGCATTTCTGAACCTGATGGAAAATGCCTGTAAGTTTTCGGCCAACCAGCAGGTAGAGGTTGTGCTGGGGATCGATCGCGAATGGGCTACTATCCGGTTTACCGACCGGGGCATCGGCATCAGCGAAAAAGATATGCCCTACATCTATGTACCGTTTTTCCGGGCCGAAAACGCCCGGCAGGTGAAAGGCTACGGCATTGGCCTGCCGCTGACACGCCGGATTGTGCTGCTGCACCACGGCTTTATCGAGGTGGAGTCGGAGCTGAACATGGGTACTACCATCACTGTCCGGCTGCCGACTACAACCGCCTGATGCCTTCTAATCGGTTTCTAAGCAATTTCTCACCAACTTGTAATTGTCCTCTAATTGTCCTCTCATTAGCTTCTAACAAGGCTCTAATCGGCTCCGCAACGGGTATCCGTACATTTGTAGCGTCAACTATATTGAACCAGATACTTTGCGCTTATGAAAAGGGCTAATACTCGTAATCACTTTACTGTCAGCAGTATAGTAAACTGGGGGACCGTCTGGGGCTTAATCATTGCCATGATTACACTCGACGTTTACGCTAATTTTCAAAAGAAAAAAGCAGCCCGGGATGTTCAGCTTCAGGCAACAGCCCGGCAGGTAGATTCGCTGCGGGCGGTGAAGAGCCGGTTAGACCAGCAGTTATACACCATCCGGATGGCGTTGGATCAGTGCCAGACCAACACGCTGACGGCCGATTCGGAAACGATGGCAAAGTCGGAGTAAACACCATTAAAAACCGGTATTGCCGGACGGGCCAAGGAAAGGTCCTTACTATTTTATACAATGAAAACAGCTGTAAAGCCAATGGGCGGCCTGGATACCAGTACCATAGTGGGAGATTTTAAGGGGGGATTTGTTTCATTTCTGGTGGCGGTACCGCTTTGTCTTGGAATTGCGCTGGCCTCGGGCGCTCCGCTGTTTTCCGGAATTATTGCCGGCGTTGTTGGGGGCCTGGTCGTGGGCATCTTCAGCCGGTCGGCGCTCAGCATATCGGGGCCGGAGGCCGGCCTGATCATGGTTGTGCTGAGTGCGATGGAAGCCCTGGGCTCTTTTCAGGCCGTGTTGCTGGCGACCTGCCTGGCGGGTATCATCCAGATCGGTTTAGGGTTTGCCAAAGCCGGCATTATCAGCAATTTCTTTCCGACGTCGGTCATCAAAGGCATGCTGGCCGGGATAGGTATCATACTGATCATTAAACAACTGCCGCACCTGGTTGGCTACGATGCTGATTCGGCGGAAGCGATTATCCTGTTTCCGACGAGTGGGGTTGACATCATTGACCAGTTTGGGCAGGCCCTGAACCAGATTAATACGGGGGCCGTGCTGATTTCGGCGGTTGCTCTGGCGGTGCTGATCTTGTGGGAGCGGCCGGTATTTAAGGCGCACCCCTTGCTGAAAAACATACCGGCCGCCCTGATTGTGGTGGTGCTGGGCATTGCCATGAACGGGCTGTTCAAGAGTGCGTTTCCGCAGTGGGCGCTTCGCGATGGTCATCTGGTACAGTTACCGGTTCCGGAGAATCTGGCCGGTTTTCTGGGCCTGGTCACTTTCCCGGATTTTGGGCAGTTTACTAATCCGCAGGTGTATCTGTCGGCCATTGCCATTGCGCTGGTGGCCAGTCTGGAAGCCCTGCTGGCTATTGAGGCTACCGACGAACTGGACCCGCTGAAGCGCAAAACGCCGACCAATCAGGAACTGAAGGCGCAGGGCATTGGAAACCTGGCCAGTGGCCTGGTGGGGGGGATCCCGATTACCTCCATCATTGTGCGCAGTTCCATCAGTATCAATGCCGGTGCCCGCACCAAACGGGCAGCCCTGATTCACGGCAGCCTGCTGCTGATCTGCGTGATAACGCTGCCGGCGGTACTGAACCAGATTCCCTGGGCCGCGCTGGCGTCTATTCTGCTGGTAACGGGCTATAAGCTGGCGCGGGTGCGCGTGTTCCGGCAGCTCTACCAGCAGGGCAAAACCAAGTTTCTGCCTTTCATTACCACTATTCTGGCGATTCTGCTGACCGATCTGCTGACGGGTATCTTTGTGGGTATGCTGGTTGGGATATTCTTTATCCTGCTCGACAGCTACCAGCATGGCTATCAGGTGCAGACCCGTACGGAAAAAGGCGTGGAGCACTACCAGATTATGCTGGGCAACCACGTTACCTTCCTGCACAAAGCCGGCCTGGTGCAGGTACTGCGCGATTTGCCCGAAAACGCCATTGTGGAAATTGACGGAACGCAGGCTGCCTTTATCGATCCGGATGTGATGGAGGCTATCGAGAACTTTCGCCAGACCGCTCAGATGCGCAATATCCGGCTGCTATTTATTCAAAAATTTCGCGATGCCGAGCCGCAGCCGGTGTCCAGGGCCAATGGGCTACGCAACAAACTTATACCGACGATGAATAAGTGAAACCCAAAGGTGTAATCAGATTAGGCCGGCTCGTGGATGAAGCCGGTCTTTTTTTTCGGCTCTACTATTAAACTTTACCAGATTTTTAGTGCCAACGGCTTGTCGGGTTGGTTTGTCTTTTGTAAAACGATATGGATGCAGGATCTCAGCGAAGGAACCAATCGCTTCACAAGCCCACTAAGGACTGAGGTTTTATAAAAATCAGAGAGCGTAACGCTTTTCACCAAAAAATTGGCCTCCTGGGCATATGTCCGGAGCTCTTCCGTAGTGTACTCGCGAAAGTGGCCAGGGTTATTGATGGTAGTGCGAATACGCTCGTACGGATTGTTACCTTTCAGGATGCTTAGGCGCCGGCTTAGTGAAACGGCATTGGGCGTTCCAATGAGCAGGAAACCTCCTGGTTTAAGCAGCGTACGGATAAACGACAGAAAATAGTCAGGGGCCGTATATAAATGCTCAAATACCTCAGCCATAACAACAATGTCGTGCTGAGGGCAATCAATCCACCGGTCCTGATATGGACAATCGTTTAAATCAAAAACATAATGAGTATCAACTGTTCCTCTGGGGACAATACGTTCAGCATTTTCCCATCCCAAGGTATTAATAAGGGCAAATGGCCCAAGTGCCCTCCGAAAAAGCGTCGTCTGGAAATGAGGACCAATATCCATCAAATGGATTGGGGTATCCGGATGCCCGTGCATGGCTGCTAAGCGTAGTACTTCTTTTAATAAATAGGAAAAACGAACCTGATGAAACTCGAGGTACTTACTTTCTTCGGGCTGCAAGGATTGTTCCCAGGATAGAGTTGTCTGAGTCTGTTCTTGCATAAAAGAGGAGGTTTTGTAGGTAGTACTAAGATAGCATATGAACTATATAAAATTTTGAGATTAATAAGGGCCCGCACCATTAGAATCACCGCAGGAAACAAAATAATTGCTTAGGCCGGACGAATCGCGTCGGCCAGTTGATCGATAAGGGCGTCGGCCTGGGCGAGATATGCTTCTTCGGAAAGTTTGCCCTGCTGGTAAAGAGACAGCAGATGGTCCAGTTCCTGCTCAATGAGGTCGCGGCTGGAGGGTGGCTTGGGCAAGAGGTAATCTGCCCATTGGGTCGAGGAAGCTACCGGCAGCGCTGATTCAGGCTCCTGTCGGCGAGACAGCATCGGTACGTTGCTTTGGGGCATGGCTGTCGTGCTCCGGGAGACAAAACCAGCTGATTCAGAGGCATCATGGTTCTGCATCTGCTGACCCCAGGCCAGACCGATCAGGAAGCTGATGATGCCTACTGCCAAGACCCCTAAAAGCGCAACCATAACCATGACCTAAAGGTACTGATTTGTAAATCGTTAGTAAAGCCCGAGACTAAGATTTAATATTTATACCAGCAAAAATAGGATTTATAACGTGGAGTAGGTATACAGGCGGGTGGCTGCTTGCGCCGGTTAGTCCCTTTTTTTATTAAAATTTAGGCAATTCTAAGCAGATTCTAAGCAGTCACTCTGACTTTTGGCTGGTCACATGCCACACGCGCCGACACAGTCAGGAGAAAGGCTATGAATTCAGAAGAGAAGATAGAAGCCCAGGTTCGTATGGCTAACCTGGAGAAAAAAATGGCGGACGTGAGCCGAACCATCGCCCGACTGGAGGCTGACTTACAGAGCATTCAGCAACAAATGCTAGGCCACCTGATGGAGCTGTACCAGCAGGCCCTTGACGATTCTAAACGGGAGGATGGCGCAGACACGACTATACCTGGCTCATGAGGTACGGTTAATGTAAGCCGGAAACCAGGCTTTGCTTTCCGGTCAGTTCGCGAATAGCTGGATGCCCACCGGATGATACCAGGAGCAGAGTCGCGCCGGCGGGTTACCTTTTCTGAAATATCGTATTAAAAAGTAATTACTACCATTTTAACAAACCAATACGCTATGAAGACATTACTGAAGTATGCGTTTTTTGTGCTGTCGCTGACGGCACTGGCTACTGCCTGCGATTCTAAGAAAAATGAAAGTGCAGCGGATGGCGAAATGACTACCACGGATACCTCTACGGTGATTACCCGGGATACCGCTCAGGTGGTAACGGAGACTACCGTAGAAACGGATACGATCAAGCGGTAATCGGCAGTTGCCGAAAAGCCAGGCCGGTCTCTTACGTGAGTCCGGCTTTTTTGTTTCATCAGGGCTGTGGCGTTGATCCATCACGCTGAAGCACCAGCCGGGCATATATCGGGAAGTGGTCCGACTGAATGTCGGGCAGTCGCCTGAAATCCTGTACGGCAAATTCTCTGGTTACAAAAAAGTGATCCAGTGACCATCGCTTTATAAACGATTGGGCATTATAGGAATTAAACAAACCCCGCCCGATCCGAACATTGTGAAGCTTTCCGCGGGCTCTGAACAGCTGGGAGGTGTGCGACCAGGAGACATCGTTGAAATCGCCGGCCACTACCGTCGGCAGGGCTTCTTGTTGAACAATGCTGCCCACCTGTAGCAGCGTTACTTCTTTTTCGCCAATCCCGTCCGGGTATCGGTCGCTGGGAAAAGGGGCTACCAGATGTACACCATGAAACCAGAACTGCTGCCCGGCCGGCAAGGTAACGTTTGCCCGGAAGGAAGGCACGCTATCGTCTTCCAGATAGTTTATCTGTTGCTGCGTTATCAGGCAGACTACAGCCCCCAGCAGGTACTGTAACCGGGG
This sequence comes from Nibrella viscosa, assembly GCF_039541875.1. NCBI lineage: Bacteria > Pseudomonadati > Bacteroidota > Cytophagia > Cytophagales > Spirosomataceae > Nibrella > Nibrella viscosa. Next base: position 577,207 of record NZ_BAABHB010000002.1, read on the forward strand.
GAAATCGACCAGTTCAAAATACCACCGCGAAATATCATAAAACAGCGACAGCACACTTAGGGTGGTCAGCAGAAAACCCATGATGATTACCAGATACAGCAGCAAGCGCCGGAACATATTCATGTTGGCTTTGTGGTTCTAAGGCAATGACCGTATACACGAGTTCCACCGGTGGCAACAGCAGCACCCCTATTTCTCAAAAATGGGTTTAACCTCCCTACCAGCCGAAACTAAGTTTTAAGTCATATCGTCTGATTTTATAATGCTACCAGCTATTCCCTTCTCACCAATTGATTGAAAGACATGCCGGTTAAACAAATGGTTTGCTAGTTTATTCGTTCATATGGTCATTAGTGATTAATCAAATTTTAAAACCCTTTTTGGTAAACCATGTTAATAGTGCATCTCTATAGAATAGGTGTAGAGTTTTGTTAAAGTAAATTTAACTTTATTAATCAACAGTTATGAAAAATTCAAGAAAAGTGATCAGTTTCCTGTTAATGGTTACGCTGCTGATTGTATCAGGCCGTAATGTAGCACAGGCTCAATTAAAAAGCACCACAACTGCTCAACAGTTGGCTGAGGGTTTGACAAACTTACAGAATGGTCTAGTTAACGCTAATGTTAACTTGTCAAATTTAACCGTGCAGGATTTGGTAAATATTGGTAAGATCGATGTTAAGGATGTTGTGAATGTGAACAACGTGCTTAATAAGAATGAGATAACTGCGCTTAATAATTTGATTCGTGATATTACAATCACGAACGTTTTGAATAATTTGCTACGTGAGGCCAATATACTGAACAAGAATCAGGCTGTTGTTGGTCTACTTGGCAAACAATTTGTGGTTCAAAATGTGAATCAACCAACAGGTAGGTAAATTCGATTTAGCAATTAATAAAAAAACACCCTTACAACTGTAAGGGTGTTTTTTTATTAATTGCTAAATCGAAAAGTAAGGAAAATGGCGCTTTAATCTCTTGTATTAGTGAACCTGTTTCTTGCTGAAATAGCACGGTGATACGTACGAACCCGCCACTAAAGACGGGGGCGGATGGTTTATCTACACCCTCAGGTAAGTTTAGCCGTCGATAGCTGGAAGCGGGTCCGGGCTATGGGGATTGAGTCTGAGGCTACTCCCTCAGCCAGAGGTAAGGGTGAGTGCCTGGCTGCTGGAATACAATACACAGCGACTCCATCAGGCGCTGTTTAGGAACCCGGTTGAATACCGACAAGCGGTGCAAACGCCAGTCAAAACTGGCTTACAAAAGGGGATAAGAACAGTGAGGTACTTAGGGTCCGGTTATTACGGTAACCAGAAAAACTGGGATGATACGGGGGCGTAAATCCTTATCAGCAAATTCTAATTACAGTCTAATAACTTTCTAAAGAGTTGGCTAGACCTTTAGGGCTGCTGCTATTCAGTAAACCTATTTATGCTCAACGTTGAGAAACGAGTTGTCTTCGCAATCTTCCTCACTTTTTTCTGGCTATCAGACGGCGTATATGCCCAATCGGCGGGTACAGAGCGGCTGACCTTGGCGCAGGCGCTGGACCTGGCCCGCGCCAATTTTCCGAGCCTGCGCAATAAGCTGGCCCAGATCCGGGCCGCCGAAGCCGACCGGCAGGCACTTCGGGCTTCGCTGCTACCGCAGGCCGGTGTGCAGGCGCAGGCCCTGAACGCTACCTCCAATCAGGTTCGGGGTGCATCGGTATCGAACGGCTGGCTGACGCCCTCGCTGTCGGGCAGCATCAAACCGAACGGTTTTACCGGGCAGCCGGCCTGGACCAGTTATGTCTCGGCGTTTATCAACTGGGAGGTCGTTACGTTTGGGCGCAACGAAGCCCTGCGTAACCAGGTCCGCAATGCGCTGGAACAACAGCAGACTGACTACGAACGGGAATTGTTTGTCCATCAGTTCCGGGTGTGCGATGCCTACCTGCTGGCGCTCAATGCGCGCAAAGAACTGGATTTGCAACGGACAAATCTGGACCGGGTAGAAGCGATCCGGACGGTAACGCGGGCCGGCACCGACGCCGGTCTGAAGCCAGGTATGGACAGTGCCATTGTGGCGGCCGAGGTGTTCAGGGCCCGGACGCAGGTGCTGGAAACCGAACACAACGCCCGGCAGTACCTGATCCGGCTAACCGAGCTGATGGGCCAGCCAACGTTCGAGGTCGAACTGGATACGGTGGCTTTCTACAGCCGCCTGCCGGATAGCCCTGTGCTCACCGGAGAAAGCCTGGCGGGTCACCCTGCCTTACGCTGGTTTAAGAAACAGATCGACTGGAGCGAGGCTACCGAAAAAGTGATCCGGGCCTCTACCCGGCCGTCGGTATCGGTGCTGGGCGGGCTATGGGGCCGGGGTTCCGGTATTCGGGAGCCGCTCGACCCCGATGGGTCATTTCGGATCAGCGCATCACCCGCTGCGGGGCTGCCCCTGCGGGCCTTCAACTACCTGGTGGGCGTGACGGCAGTCTGGTACCCCACCGCGCTGAACCAGGCAAAGTACGCGATTACTGCCCAGCGGGAGCGGACCCTGGCGTTTCAGGCAACCTACGAACAGGAAGCGCTGGCCCTGCGGGCGCAGGACCAGAACGCCGGCCTGCAGTGGGCGATGGCGCAGCAGGTGGCCCGGCAAACCCCGCAGCAGTTGGCTGTAGCCCGGCAGGCCTACGCACAGGCGCAGTCGCGCTACAACGCCGGGCTGGACAATATCATGACCCTGACGCAGGTAGTGAACCTGCTGAACCGGTCGGAGGCCGATCAGGTACTGGCCGTAACGGGCCTCTGGCGGGCCTTGCTGCTGCGGGCGGCTACCCGTGGCGATCTGGGTCTTTTTAAGCGGGCCATGACCCCATAACAACAAAGCGGTATGGCAGGAACAAATAGGTGGCGAAAGGCAGCAATAGGGTGGCTGGGTCTTAGCTTGCTGTGGGCGGCCGGAGGCTGTGCGCCGGGGTATAAAAGCGTCCAGTTGCTGCGCTCGGCAGACGAGATCAGGCATTCCGAAACGGCCATGTGGGTGCGGGTGCTCCGGGTGAAACCCACAACCGTAAAGGCCGTTCATGCCGATGGGCGGACGCAGTGGCTTCGGCCGACGGACGTATGGGGGTACCGGACCAACACGGGCAGCGTCTACCGCCTGTTCGGCCGGATGTCGTACCAGCTCGTGCAGGCAGACGATGTGCAGCTTTACCTGGACCGGGTGCCGGACGGCCGTCTGGTGAGAGACCACTATTATTTCAGCCTGACACCCGACGGCGATCTCTGGTACCTGAACCGCAAGAATATCCGGCTGGTGTTCCGGAATAATCCCTGTCTGCTGCACCGGATGAGAAAGGTCCGGGTTGGTCCGTTGCTCCAAACCGATGAGCAGGGAGCCTACGAGCTGATTAATGCCTGGCGGGAATGCCGGGGTGAGCCGCTGACCAGCCAGGAAAAGTACCAGCCCGACTGATTTTTTACGTAACGCTCGTGCCCAATGTCGCTGTTATCTCTATCGTTAAAAAAACCTATAGCCGTTCTGGTGCTGGTATCGGGGATGGTGCTGTTCTCGATTCTGAGCGCCCTGCGTATTCCCATCGATATTTTTCCCAGGCTGAATTCACCGGTTATTTACGTGATTGAGCCGTACGGAGGTATGTCGCCCCAGCAGATGGAAGGTTTTTTCGCCACCCGGATGCAGGACCAGTTTCTGTATATTTCGGGTATTAAAGAAATCCAGAGCCGGAATGTGCAGGGGCTTACCATTCTCCGGCTGGCGTTTTACGAAGGGGCCGATATGGCCCAGGCTGCGGCCGAGGTGGCTATTCAGGTAAACCGGGCTATGAAGTTTTTCCCGCCGGGGGCTTTGCCTCCGCAGGTGGTGCGGTACGATGCCTCATCGGTGCCGGTAGGTGATCTGGTCTTCAGCAGCCGCACCCGGCCGCTGCGGGAAATCCACGAGATGGCCGCCAGCCGGATTCGCCCGCTGTTCTCGACCGTGCCCGGCCTGTCGGCACCCCCGCCAATCGGTACCAACTCCCGCACGGTGGTGATCAACCTGGACCCCCGCAAAATCAGGGGATTCAATATTTCGCCGGACGAGGTGGTCGAGGCCCTGGCCCGCAACAACACCATGACGCCTTCGGGCAATATCCGGATCCGGAATACCATGTTTATCACCACGCTGAACTCACTCGAAAAGCAGGTCGAGGATTTCAGCCGCATTCCGGTGGTGAGCAAAGGCCGGCAGATGATCTTCCTGCGCGATGTGGCTACGGTACAGGATGCCTCCGATATTACGGTAGGCTACGCGGTGGTCAACGGCAGCCGGTCGTCGTATATTCCCGTGGTCAAAACGGCAGATGCCTCTACCTGGTCGGTGGTCACCAGCCTGAAGGCTAAACTGCCGGAGATGCGCAGCCTGCTGCCCGACGATATCGAGGTTACCTACGAATTCGACCAGTCGGTTTTTGTGATTAACGCGGTGCATAGTCTGCTGGTCGAGGGTGGGATTGGTGCTATTCTGACGGGCCTGATGGTGTTTCTGTTCCTGCGGGATCTGCGGAGTTCGCTGGTGGTAATCATCACCATTCCGGTGTCGGTCATTTCGGCGGTGTTGTTTCTGTACCTCGCCGGGCAAACCATCAACATCATGACCCTGTCGGGATTGGCCCTCTCAATTGGTATTCTGGTGGATCAGGCTACGGTAACCATCGAGAACATCCACCAGCATCTGGAGATGGGTAAGCCGAAACGACAGGCCATTTACGAGGCCTGCCACGAAATCAGCGTTCCGCTGCTGCTTATTCTGCTTTGTATCCTGGCCGTGTTTGCGCCGGCCTTCGTGATGACGGGCGTACCCCGCGCCATGTTCCTGCCGCTATCCTTGTCGATCGGCTTTGCCATGACGGTCTCGTATTTTCTAGCCCAGAGTCTGGTGCCGGTTCTGGCCAACTGGATGCTGAAAGACGGCCACGCTCACCCGGCTGCTACAGCCGCTGAGCCCCACAAGGCTGTTGAACCCGCACGCCCTTCGTTCTTTGAGCGGATGCGCCGGGGCTTTGCGGGGCAGACAGAGCGGCTGATGCGTTACAACCGCACCCTCATTGCCGGTTACTTTGTGGCGGTGCTGTTGCTGGCTGGTCTTGGTTTCCGCTTTATCGGAAAAGACCTGCTGCCAAAAATCAACGCCGGCCAACTGGTGGTGCGGATGAAAACGCCCGACGGTACCCGGCTCGAACGAACGGAAGAAAAGGTTAACCAACTGGTCGATCTGATCGACGACCTGACCGACGGAAATGTGGCCCTTTCGTCGGCCTACGTTGGCGTTATTCCCACCAATTATGCCACCTCCAACCTGTATGTCAGCACCAGCGGCTCCAACGATGCCGTGATCAAACTGGCGCTGGACCGTGCCTATAAAGTCAATATCGAAGACCTGAAAGAAGACATCCGGCTGGCGGTGGCCGACCAGATGCCGGGTATCCTGGTTTCTTTTGAGCCCGCCGACCTGACCGAAAAACTGATGAGTCAAGGCGCATTTACCCCCATTGAAGTGCAGGTAGCCGGCCGGGAAATGCCGCAGATCGAAGGCTTTGCCACGGAACTGGTGGGGCGGCTGCGGGAGGTTCACTTCCTGCGCGATGTGCGCATTGTGCAACCCCTGAAGTTTCCGGTGATCAACATTCAGCTCGACCGGCAGAAACTGGCGCTGCTGGGGCTGAACCTACAGGAAACGGCCCGGTCGATCACCGCATCGACCTCGTCGAGCCGCTATACCGAAAAAAACCAGTGGCTGGATGAGCGGTCGGCGTATACCTACCAGGTGCAGGTGCAGATACCGGAGCAGGCCATGCAGGACATCTCTCAGTTGCAGGCCATACCGCTGGTGGCGGGTCAGAACCGCCCCACCCTGGCCGATGTAGCCACGTTTTCGGTCGATACCATGCCGGGCGAATACGCCCGTACCGGTCCCCGGCGCTTTGTGACCGTCAGCGCCAACATCCACAAAAAAGACCTGGGCAGCGCAACCCGGGCCGTAGAGGAGGCTATTGCGGGGATGGGAACCCCGTCGAAGGGGCTGGTGGTGACTGTAAAAGGCATGTCGTCACTCCTGACCGAGACGCTGGACAGCCTGCAACTCGGGCTGGCAGTGGCCGTGGTCATGATTTTTCTGCTGCTGGCGGCCAACTACCAGTCGTTTAAACTGTCTTTCGTGGTGCTGTCGTCGGTGCCGGCGGTGATCGTAGGGTCGATAGCGCTGCTGCTGCTGACCGGCTCTACGCTGAACCTGCAATCGTATATGGGTATTATTATGGCAACGGGCATATCGGTCGCCAACGCCATTCTGATCGTCACCAATGCCGAGCGGCTGCGCTGGACCTACCGCGACCCCCGGAAAGCCGCCATCGACAGTACCGCTATCCGCCTGCGGCCGGTGCTGATGACCAGTTTTGCTATGGTGGCGGGTATGGTGCCGATGGCAACCGGCTGGGGCGAAGCCGGCGAGCAGGTGGCTCCACTGGGCCGGGCCGTGATCGGCGGGCTAATAGCCTCCACCCTGGCCGCCCTGTATATTGTGCCGCAGGTATACGCCTGGGTGCAGAAGAAAACACCGTTCCGGAGCCCGTCGCTGATGCCGGAGATGGGGGAGGCAGGAAAAAAAGAAGGACAGGAATAAGGGAGGAAAGGAAAACGACGTATGAAAACGAACATAGCGATTGCCACGGCCGGTCTTCTGCTTTCGGGAACGCTGCTGACGGGTTGCCGGTCGGACGAAAAAGAAAAGCCCCGCCAGAAACGGCCCCGGCGCGAGGTTGCCGTACAACAGGCGGTGCCGGTAACCAGGCGTAGTCCGGCATCGGAGGAGTCGCGGCAGACGCTGGCCCCGGTAATTCAGTTGCCGGGGGAGTTCAGACCATACCAGGAGGTGAACCTGTACCCCAAAGCAAACGGGTTTATTACGAAGGTGCTGGTGGACCGGGGCTCGGTGGTGCGGAAAGGGCAGGTGCTGCTGGTGCTGGAGGCCCCCGAAATAGAAGAGCAACTGGTGGCGGCCCGTTCCGGTTACCTGCAGGCAAAAGCGGTGCTGGCCACCAGTCAGGACCATTATCGCCGGCTGCTGGTCAGCAGCAAAGTGCCGGGCTCCGTAGCCCCGTTCGATCTGGAAACGGCCAGAGCGAAAGTAACGGCAGATAGCGCGGCTGCGGTGGGTGCCAATGCCAATTATCAGGCCCTGCAGAAGCTCAAAGGGTATCAGGTGTTGCGGGCACCGTTCAACGGCGTTATCACCGAGCGCAATGTGCATCCGGGGGCGCTGGTAGGACCCGGCTCCAAACAGGAGCAGCCGATGCTGGTCTTGCAGGATCAGTACCGGCTCCGGCTGCTGGTCGACATCCCCGAGACCTACAGTATGCGGGTGCGGGAGGGAAGCTCCATTGTATTTACCGTTAATGCCGTGCCCGGCCGGGAGTTTCGGGGACGTGTGAGCCGGCGGTCCGGCAGCATGAATCAGCAGTTTCGCTCCGAGACGGTAGAGATAGATGTACCCAACCCCAGTCGCCAGTTCAAGCCCGGCATGTTTGCCGAGATCATTCTGCGTTCGGATGAGGTACCGGTGCCGGTGGGGCCGGAGCCAACTGTTGTTGATTAACCGTTGGGCCGGGAGGTCCGGCTGTACCATCTGACGAGTGGAGCGGCCGATACACCGTGAGCGACCAATGACGCACAGATCAGTAAGCTGCCGATGCTCCAGGGTTCATTGTAGCCGGTGCGCCGTAAGGCCAGCGTGGCATAGAACAGGGCGGCTACCCCGATCGGCCCGAACCAGCCCAAAAAGAAAGCATCGTTGCGTTTGCGCAAATCCGGAAGCAGGGGCTTCAGGAGGAGCACAAACGGCAGCCGGCGGACCAGCAGCACCAGTCCGGCCAGCAGCATCCCCCGCCAGCCCCACCGGTACCATTGCTCCCAGGGCAGCAGTAAACCCAGCAGGGTAAAGATCGGCAGCGTAAAAAATTGATTGACCGCTTCCTGAACCCGCTCTTCCTCGTGACGTTCGTTGGTATCGGCTATCCGGTCGAAGGCAATACCGGCCGCAAAAACCGCTAGGATTCCATCTGTGCCCAGTAGTTTGGCGGCTCCCAAAACAATCAGGGTCAGCGCCAGGCTAAAGGCCAGGAACGAATTTTCCTGAACCGTTTCCCGGTCTTCGGCCCACCGCAGCAGGTAACCCGCTCCGGCACCCAGCAGCACCCCAAAGAGGAGGGCTCCGCCCACTTCCCACAGGACGACATAACCCAGCCAGGGCCCCCATACCTCACCTTCGGGTTTGGTCAGCAGCAGCACCGGCAGCAGGACGATCGGATAGGCTAAACCGTCGTTTGCCCCGGATTCGGCTGAGAGGGTGTGCCGGAGGTGGGCCGGGAGGGTATCGGTTGCCAGTTGCCCCGTTACAATGGAGCTGGCAACAATGGGGTCTGTGGGCGAAACAACGGCCCCGACCAGCAGCGCGGGCAGGACCGGCAAGCCGAGTACCCAATACGCCAGCAAACTACTGCTCAGCCACATCAGGGGCATGCCCAACCCAAGCAGCACACCTAAGGAGCGCCAGTGCTGTGTCAGAAATCCCGGCGGCAGACGCAGGGCCACTCCCATGAGTCCGATAGCAATGGTAATGCGGGCCGCCTGTTCAAGAATCATTTCAGGTTTTCCCCATTGCGCCGGGTGGAGCAGTCCCAGACCCTGAGGCCCTAAAAGGATCCCACATAGCAGGGCCAGCAGAGGAATGGAAACGATGGTTCGCTTTAATAGTCTGGAAAAAATGCCTAAGCCCAGTACGATACTCCCCACCGTTACCAGTGCAGTATTCAGTTCGGTCATAAGCCGGCTCCCTTAAATGACAGTAGCTGTCTGCTTAAACCCATATACGTTTACAGTTGTTCGACCGCCGTTTAGGCTGGTTCAGAGCGCGGCCGGCGTGCCGGGCTGCTGCAGAGCTTCTTTAAAGAAGGTAAGCTTTAAGCGTTCGTAGAGCGAATGGCGGTCTACCAGGGTGGCGGTCAGTTGGGCCACCAGACCACCCACCAGCAGCGGAAAGATAACCATGTTCCGGTCGGTCATTTCCACCACCAGAATAGCGGCCGTAAAGGGCGAGCGGACCACGCCGGTCAGAAAACTCACCATAGCGACCAGAATAACCATATTGGTGTGGGCCGGGGCTACGTACAGCCAGCCGGCCAGCAGTTTGCCCAGAACGGCTCCGGCGCTCAGCGAGGTAGCAAAAACGCCCCCGGCCGCCCCGCTGCTGTAACTCAGCACCATGCCGGCCAGCCGGACCGGAAAGATATACCAGGCTACGTGCGAAAACGGATTGAACAGCAGCCGGTTGATCAGCGGCTTGCCCGTTCCCATCGCATCCGGACCGAACAGAAAGATCAGGCCGGCAAACAGCAGGCCGCAGCCCAGCACCCAGCCTATCTGTCCTTTGGTACTGCTCCAGCGTTTCCGGTAGGTGTTGATCGTATCGAGTAGTTTGGCGAAGGCTGCGCCGGCCAGACCGGCGCAGGCGGCTGTAACGGACGCAACGCCCAGAAACGAAATGCCCGTGGGCGAAACCGGCGGGTAGCCCAGGTACAGGTAGGGCCCTAAAAACGCCTGGGCCGTCATGCCCGCAATAATGACGGCCGTGAAAACCGGCGTCCGGAAATGCGTAATATGCGTCCGGGTGAGTTCTTCCACCACAAAAACGATACCGCCCAGGGGCGTATTGAAGGCCGCAGCCAGGCCGGCGGCTCCGCCGGTTACCAGCACAATCTTGCGCGAAAGCTGGGGCCAGTTTTTAGGTTGCCAGTGCGAGATCCACCGAAAGACGGAGGCAGACACCTGGATGGTAGGCCCCTCACGACCGATAATACCGCCCCCCAGCAGCAACAGCATACTGCTGATGATTTTAACCACGGCAACCTTCAGGCCTACCAAATACCCCACCTTATGATCGTGCCCCGGATTGGCCAGTTCCAGAGCCGCCATTACCTGCGGAATACCGCTGCCGCGGGCTGCGGGGGCCAGCTTGTAGACCAGCCCCCACGCCAGCAGAAAAGCGACCGGCGTAAGCAGGAACGCCAGCGGAGGAACAGCCTCCAGCCACTCGCGGCAGACCGCTTCGGCCCACGAAAAGCCTTTTTCATACAGATAGGCAATGATACCGGTAGCTACTGAAGCAATCCAGAACGGAATGGCCAACTGCGTAGCCGTGCGCACCTCGTCGGACCGGAGCCGTTGGAGAACCGACCGGTCGAGCCAGGTTAAAATCCGCTGATAACGGGAAGGACGTTGCATAGACTATGAACACATATAGATAGCGGGCTTCTTACGGCTAACGCTCGGTTTTGCCAATAAAACGGTTCATTGAGCCTGTGGTCCTGGACCAGCAGGCGGCCCTTAGGGTTCCCGAAGCCGGGTTACCTCCTCGCGCAGCAGCCGGATTTCGGCTTTCAGCTCTTCCAGCGTCTGAGCCCCGGCTATTTCGCCCTCTTTGCTTTCGGCATCGCGGCCGATAAAGAATGTGGCCAGCGTGGCCGTAACGTAGCCGAAAACCGCAAAGGCATACAGCGCCAGCAGAAAACACAAGGCCCGTCCTTCGGGCGTTTTGGGCCAGTACTCCGACCCCATAGTGGTCATCAGCATGGCCGTCCACCATAAACTTTCGCCGTAGCTGTTCAGCGCTGTTCCATCAGGGGCTTCGCGCTCAAAGGCATACATACCGGCGGCACCGGCAAAGGTAACCAGCCCGGTCAGCAGCACAATATAGCCGAAACCCCGGCGGCTCATACTGGCCCCCAGCGCCCGCATGCCCCGGTTGATGGAGCCCACCACTTTAACCAGCCGCACACCTCGGGCCAGGCGCAGCACGCGCAATACCCGCACAATCCGGAATATGCGCAGGGCCGGAATCACCAGCGAAATGATGGTCAGCACGTTCTTTCTCAGAAAATGCCGTTTGTCCGGGGCCAGGGTAAGCTGTAGCAGAAAGCTCAGAATAAAAAGAAGCCAGATACCGTTTACCAGTTTTTCCAGCAGCGGAGTCAGGCCGTAGGTCAGCTCCTGAACCAGCAACGCCAGCCAGACAAAGCCCAGCAGGATCAGCGGCATTTCCAGCCAGCTATTCAGTTGGCGGAGCAGGCGGTACCGCTCCTGCCGGAGGTTTTCACGATCAGACGAGTTTACATCGGCCATAGGTTTCTCGGTAGCACTCCATCAATCAAACCGCCACAGAATAAGGATGTTTACCGTTTCTAATCATTTGTTAATGTGGCGGGTTTCATAGAAACGACGTAATCCGGTTATCGTATGCAGATACTCGCTTTAGCTGCGGCCTGTCTACTGGCGCTGATTCACCTGTTTGCGGCCAGATTCAGCTTCCTGGGCGGTGTACCCCGCAACCGCTGGCTGTCGTTTGCCGGTGGGATCTCTATCGCCTATATTCTGGTGCATTTGCTGCCCGAACTCAACCGGTCTCAGCAGGAGGCTATCGGAGAAAATCATCCGCTCACCATTGCGCTGGAGGAGCCCGTATACATTGTCGCCCTGGCCGGCCTGGTGGCTTTTTACGGGCTGGAACATCTCGCTCTGGCTTCCCGAGACCAAAACCGGGGAGCCGGGGAGAAAGATTCCACCACGCCGGCGGTATTCTGGATTCATATCGGCTCGTTTGCTTTATACAACGCCCTGATCGGCTATACGCTTTTTCATCTGGAAGAAGGTCTTACGCTGAATTCGGTGTTGTTGTTCACGGTTGCTATGGGGCTGCATTTCATTATCTCCGATTTCAGCCTGCGGGAGCATCATCATGAGGAGCGGTATCAGCATAAAGGGCGGTGGCTGCTGTCCGGGGCCATTCTGCTGGGGGCTGCCGTAGGCTTTGTAACGGAGCTTCCCGAAGAGGTTACAGCCGTTACCATTGCGTTCCTGTCGGGTGGGGTTATCCTGAATGTGATTAAAGAGGAGTTGCCCAAGGAGCGGCAGAGCCGGTTTGTGCCGTTTCTGCTGGGGGCTGCCGGGTACGCCGTTCTGCTGCTGGCGGTATAGCCGCTCACACGAAGCGCCGGAACAGAGCCGTACCCTAAGTGGCTGCTCCTTTTGAAATCAAATCAGGGGTTTTCGGAGTATCAGATAATAGCCTGGTACCGCTAAAGGCTTGCAACGGAACATTCCAACATATCTTTTTTTAACTAACCAGTATGGCAGCAGACAACGTAACAACGCCGGAATTCTCTCACGATCCCGACCGTATCTGCCGGTCGTGGATTAGCCCAATGGCACAGGCACTGGCTGGAGCATTAGGAAACGCAACTAACCGGAGGGCTGTTTACCAGCCTGGGTATACTGAATTTATTCATTGACAGTTAACGATAAAGCCAATGACGCCACAGGATGATCATGACCATAACCACGATGCGTTGGAAGTAGTCACGGATGCGCCAAAGCCAGGGTCTGTGAAGACACCGGCTCCGGCGGCCGGCGGGGCGGGGCAAAGCTGGCGCACGTACCTGCCCGCTATCATCAGCTTCGTGCTGCTGCTGGCAGGGATTGCCCTGGATAACGTTGCTGCCGAAGATCTGCGGGCGTCTGTCTGGCATGATCCGTGGCGCTTTGTCTGGTATCTGGCGGCTTACTGGCCGGTGGGCTGGCCGGTGCTGCGCCGGGCCTGGAGCCGCATCCGCAACAAGGACGTATTTACCGAATTTTTCCTGATGGGCGTGGCTACCATTGGTGCTTTTCTCATCGGTGAGTATCCGGAGGGGGTAGCCGTTATGCTGTTTTACACCATCGGCGAACTGTTTCAGGATGCGGCCGTGATGCGGGCCCGGCGCTCCATTAAAGCCTTACTGGATGTGCGGCCCGATACCGTGACGGTGCTGCGCAACGGCCGCGTTACCGAGGTAAAAGCGGCCACCGTGGCCATTGGCGAGACCATTCAGGTAAAGCCGGGTGAAAAAGTAGGCCTGGACGGCACCATGCGCTCGGAAAACGGTTCGTTTAATACGGCCGCGCTGACGGGCGAAAGCGTACCGCGCACGATTCAGCAGGGCGAGGAGGTGCTGGCCGGCATGATTAACCGGCAATCACTGGTAGAGATGCAGGTGACCACGGCCTACCAGAACTCCAAACTGTCGCGCATTCTGAAAATGGTGCAGGAGGCTACCGGCCGCAAAGCCCAGACGCAGCAGTTTATCGCCCGCTTTGCTAAGATCTATACGCCAATTATCTGTGCCCTGGCGGTGCTGATTACGGTGGTGCCTTACTTTTTTGTGGAAAACTACGTGCTGCGCGAGTGGCTGTACCGGGGTCTGGTCTTTCTGGTCATTGGCTGCCCCTGTGCGCTGGTCGTGTCTATTCCGCTGGGGTACTTCGGCGGCATCGGGGCCGGGTCGCGGCAGGGTATCCTGTTCAAGGGGTCGGTATTTCTGGACCTGATGACGCAGCTCAAAACGGTGGTGATGGATAAGACCGGCACCCTCACCAAAGGCGTTTTCCGGGTGCAGGCCGTGAAGCCGCAGCCTGGTATTGATTCCGGCGAACTGATCCGGCTGACGGCCGCCCTGGAAAGTAAGTCGACGCACCCGGTGGCGACCGCCATTCTGGCCTATGCGGCCAATGCCTACCAGTCCATACCTGTCACAGCCGTGGAAGAAATTGCCGGCCACGGCTTAAAAGGGTCCGTTGCGGGAAAAGAGGTCTTGGCGGGCAACGCCAAACTGCTGCGGAAGTTTGGCGTTGCGTTCGATGAAGCGCTGACGCAGATCCCGTTCACGATTGTGATGGTGGCCATCAACGGGCAGTTTGCGGGCTACGTGACCATTGCCGATGAAGTGAAAGCAGACGCAGCGGCCGCCGTACAGGACCTGCACCGGCTGGGTATCCGGACTATCATGCTCTCGGGCGATAAGTCGGCGGTGGTGCAGGCAGTTGCCAGGCAGGTAGGCGTTGATCAGGCGTTTGGGGACTTACTACCGGAGGATAAGGTCGCGCATGTTGAACAGCTAAAAGCCGAATGGGCTACCACTTCCAAAAACAAACTGGCCTTTGTGGGTGATGGGGTCAACGATGCGCCGGTCATAGCCCTGGCCGATGTGGGTATGGCGATGGGCGGATTAGGCTCGGATGCTACGGTGGAAACGGCGGATGTGGTCATCCAGACCGATCAGCCATCGAAGATTGCGACAGCCGTAAAGATCGGCAGGGCCACCCGGCGCGTTGTCTGGCAGAATATTACACTATCGCTGGTGGTCAAGGCCATTGTGCTGTTACTTGGAGCCGGCGGCATTGCTACCATGTGGGAAGCGGTATTTGCCGATGTGGGCGTGGCTATGCTGGCCATTCTGAACGCCGTGCGGGTGCAGCGCCTGAATGTTAATTAATTAAGCAGGGACTCTAAAAAAGGCAGGCTGATGGAAAGCATTCACCTATCGCATTACAATACGCAGGTGACGTTTGATGCCAGAGATGGGGTGCATACGGTTCGGCTGGAGACGCTTCTGTTTCACAAAAACCCTAGTGCTCTGAATCAACTGCGGCTCACGGTCCGGGACGAAAACAACGTGCCGCTCTGGGCGGCTCCGCTGGCGGATTTCGCGGGCGGGCAGGCCTCGGAGGTGGCCATTGGTACGTCGTTTGCGGTACAGGACCGGATCATGGTTGAACTGATTGCCGGCTCCGGCCCGGCTGAGTTTACCGCCACGCTGACCTACCAGCTCAACCTACCCGATGCCGGCTATGTATCACCCGCCTGATGGGCAGAAACTTTTTGGCTATATGGAACAACACATTTCGTTCATCCGCAAGGCGGCTATTGCTGCCTTTGTTGGTCTGTCTATCGCCTGCCTGTTTCTGCTGGTGGCCTATGCCGCCAACTTTTTCTTTCTGGTCTTCGGGGGCATTCTGTTCGGCGTTCTGATCAGCGGCCTGACCAGTCTTTTCAGTCGCTTAACCGGGTTGCGGTACAGTCTGTCTATGGTGGTGGTCTGTCTGCTTATTTTGTTGCTGATTGGCGGAACCGGGTGGTTGCTGGCTCCTAAGATCAGCCGGCAGGTCGACCAGTTATCGGAAACCCTCCCACAGGCCATCCGGCAAACAGAAGCAAAGCTCGCCCGGTCGGGGTGGGGGCAGCGGTTGTTGCAGGGTTTGCCGAGCCAGCCCAGCCAGCTCATGCCGGAGCAAAAAGATGTGCTGTCCAGAGTAACGGGTATTTTTTCGGCTACCCTGGGCACGCTCGTCAACTTCCTGATCGTATTGATTACGGGCTTATATCTGGCATCCAGTCCTACCAATTACAAAGAGGGTTTAGTAGAACTAATCAATCCGCCCTACCGGGAGCGGGTCAGTCAGGTACTGGATAAATGTTATCATACCCTGGCCAACTGGTTTATCAGCCGCTCCATCACCATGACTGTCGTTGGAGTGGCTTCGGGGGTCGGTGTGGCGTTATTAGGGATTCCGTTTCCGGTGGTGCTGGGCATCATTGCCGGGGCAACAAACTTCATTCCTAACTTTGGTCCGTACATTGCCGTGGCCCCGGCCATGTTGCTGGCTTTTGCGCAGGAACCCAAACTGGCGTTATACGTCTTTCTCCTGTACATGGGTATTCAATCCCTGGAAGGCTACATCCTGACCCCCTTGCTGGATAAAAAGTTTGTGTCTGTTCCGCCCGCTCTGCTGCTGTTTGGTCAGGTGCTCCTGGGTCTGATGGTGGGCGTGGTCGGGGTGCTCTTTGCCTCACCCTTAATTGCCGTGCTGCGGGTCATTGTCGGCGAGCTGTATGTGAAGGATGTGCTGGAAAAGCGCCGGACTGCCGCATCGGCTACCGGCCGGTAACAAGCTCTCGGGTTCTCACACAACCGGCAGCCCATTAAATAACTTCTGAGCGCTGCTTAAGGCTTCCTTTATCCGGCCGGTGTTTATTAGTGTATGGCATATCGGCAAAATCGCCGGAGCAGCGATGCGTTACCCTAAAATCGAACGGTTATGGACAGCAAAACACAAGATGAAAACCATGCCCATCATTCTTCCTCCGGCAGCAATCGCAATTCAGCCCCGAACTGGCTGCCTTACGTACTGGCGGGTGTATTGCTGCTGGGTCTGCTCTACATGATCTACCGGAACTGGCAGCTCAACAAGCAGTGGGATGACGAACGGAAGGCAATGGCGCAGCAGGTCCGGACCGGGCAGGTTGAGAATGACCGCCACACGCTGACGCTGATGCTTAAATCACTGGCGTGGGCGATGCAGAACGTGATGACCCGTAATCCGTCGTCGACGTATAATCAGTCTGATATTAACCAGTATTTTAATTCTCTGATCCAGGAAAAGGGTGTCCGTGAATTATTGCTGGTAGGGCCAAACGGAAGCGTAATCCTGTCGACCAACAAAAAGAATCAGAATGTGCCGGTAACGGATCGCTACCCGGCCACCCTGATTCAACAGCCGGACGCGTATTTCCAGAATGCCGGTGATACCTACCGCCTGTCGGTACCGATTATGTCGCTGGACAACCGGCTCGGCACGGTCATAATGATCTACAAACCCGTGAATCTGATGCCGCAAAACCAACCCTGACGAATCCGCTACAGCGTTGCCGCAGCTTGTGCTGATGCGGTGGGCTTAGTCCTCCGGGAGTATCCGGACCGGCATGATAACGAACTCCTGTATACGCCAGTCAAGGCTTTGTATTTCGCTGGCTGCGTTTTCGATCAGGAGGGTCAGGTTCTCCTCCTGATTAGGGACGATGAAACCTTCGCCGAGGTAGATATGTCCTTCTTCGCGCAGGCGTATACGAAAGTCCTTAATCCAGGCGAAACCAGCCAGCTTGCTTTTTATGCTGTCCAGCAAAGGGTCTGTTGTCTGATTGTCTACGGTCTTCGGAATCTCGTCCATCAGGTCAAATATTGCCTGTTTCAGGTTGATATAGCCATCGTGTACAATATCGACGGCGATAACCAGGGCGGCCACGGCATCGGCCCACCACCAGCCCATACCGATGCCTAGTATGCCAAAAATTGCGGCAGCGGCTGTCATCCAGTCGGCTTTGTTCATCTTCGCATCGGTATACAGGTTCTTTTCGTGGAGTTTTTTGGCCAGCGGCAGCTTCTTTTGGCCTAAAATCATGGCCGGGAAAGTACCCCAGAGCATAGCGGCAATCATCAGGTAACCCAGCCAGATCGGATAGCCGAACAATACGACTGTGCCGATGGTGGCATGCTCCGCCTTGACCAGCGTCGTTGCAGAGTCGATCACCAGAAAAGCACCAATCGAAAACAACGCCAGCGCACTGCACAGGTACGCAATGCTAACCACCCGATGGTAGCCATAAGGGAAATTCTTATTCGGCGATTTCATGAAAATGCGCGAGGCAATTAGGAACGAAACGGAAGGGGTAAGGCTCAGCAGGTCCTCAAACCAGGCCGTTTTCATGGCCTGCGAGTTGCCCATGGTCAGGTAAACGGTTATGGCCGTGGAGATCAGATAGGCAATTGTGATCCACTCCAGCCGCCTGGCCCGCTCAAAGTCGGGCCGGAGCTCCTCCGGAAATTCAAAACGTTTTAGTTGTTTCATGGCTGAACCCGCGCGTTGATAGCTTGCTCATGCTCGTGCAGAAACCGCTCCAGACGTACGATAAAGGCATTTTCCCCCTGGATGGCAGCCATGACATGTTTCTTTTCGCCTGTTTCGACAAACGGTCGGGTCAGCCCTACTTTCTTCTTCCAGGGATTGTTGTCGGTGATGCCGGCAATGACCAGGTGCAGCTTTTGCTTTTCCAGGTCTTCAAACAGGTTCTGCTCGGTATCGTTATGCCAGGCAACCTGAGCCTTAAGGGTGGCGGCAAACGCTTTGACGAGGTTGGCCTCTATGCCGGTTGGTACGCTGTCGGTTTTAATAACCCAGGGCGGGTTCTCCGAGTAGCCAACCCGCAGGGTGCCGCCCGTGGCGGTTTTCAGGGTGTTTCGGGGGTCTTTCGGATACGTATCGCACCCCCAGGCGGGCAGGCAGAGCACAATCAGAAGAATAACATGCTTCATAGGCATTACAGCTCCCCGCCCCCGATACCGACTACCCGCACCATTTCGGCATTATAGCCGGCCTCTTTTACCAGATTTTCAACACGCTGGGGATCCACGTCTTCGCCCGAAACGCTCAGGATTTTATCGGGGCTGTCGGTGTCGACGTTCCATTTGGAAATGCTTTTTTCTCCGTCTAAAAACGGCCTAACCGTGGCTACGCAGCCGCCACATTTAATATTGGTTTTGAATTTCAGGACTTTCATAGCTACAGGAAAATTAATGGTCACTAAACAGGACCTGGCATAGTAAAAAACCGGAGAACCCCGCCTGGGTGTCTGTGAGGTAAACAGGAAAGCACCGGTAATGTTTGGCTTCAGCCACGCTTGGCTTTAAACGACTCCGGCAGACAGAACTAGCTACTGTTGCTGAAGGGTAGGATCCATCATAGCCACGACCCGGCCCGACCAGGTGAAATCGTGCGTACCGGACCGGTGAAGGAGGCATAATACGCCCTGAATCTGCTCTTCCGGATCAGTTCCTGAGTGCTGCGAAAGAGCATCATGTGGTGGCATCGGTATAGCCTTTTTTCGCAGAAAACAGTACAGAAACCAATTGAACAACACCCAGGTTGGGCCGCGTCAGTCATCGTACGTATTCATCCCAGCCGCCGTACGTCTCGGTTTTGGGGCCACGCGGCAGCGCCAGCAGCGCTACCAGCACGCCGGATACCAGGCTGCTGATAGACAGAAAGGCGGTTGTGTTGCCGGTAAACCAGATGCTCACGGCTACGGCCAGCCCCAGGAGTATATTCAGGTACCGCCCGATGCGCAGGACCTCACCCATGCAGACGACCGATACCACCACGATCAGGGCACCACCCAGGTGATTGACGCCGGCCGCCGGGGTCTGAATGGCTACCCCAAATACGGCGGGTGAAAACACCAGCCAGATACCCAGCAGCATCGACAGCACCAGCGTCCACGGAAAACTCATGCCCCAGATCGAGGCCCGGAAGATATGGCCCTGCTCCTGCGGAAACTTCATCAGGTCGGGGGTTCGCTGGTCCATATCGCCATCCTCCATCCCGCCCCCTTTCCAGAACACCTTCCAGAAGGATTCGCCTTTACGCACCTGCTTTTTCATGTACTGCACCATAGCTATGACCTCATCCACCTCCAGCGGAATCATGGGCAGCATAATGGCCGCAGCCAGCAGGCAAAACGTACACCAGTAGCCAACGGCCAGGGGCTGCGAGATCACCAGAAAGATATGCACCAGCCCCAGCGGAATCACCAGAATGCCGAAGAAGGTAACCATCCAGGGCATGGTGCGCCAGCGGGCGGGGCTACCCATGAAGCCCATCAGGAACTCAAAGGTGTAGGCTAGCGACCCCAGCCCGGCATCGGAAACCGGCAGGGAGTGCGACATGGCCGAGTTCAGTACGCGCCGGGTGCTTTCGCCGAAGAACGGGTCCCAGATGGTATCGATATAGCCGAGCTGAAACGCAGCCAGGTACCGCGATACCAGCCAGCCCATCAGGCCCGTTACGATCATGATCCACCGCTGTGGCCAGCTCGACGGGTTATAACTCCAGCCGGGGGGCGTGTCGGGACCCATTTCCATGTATATGATCATGTTGGGCATGCCCGGAATCAGGATAGTCAGGGCAACTACCAGGGCACCGACCAGCGTATCATTCAGGTAAGCCACCGCCGTGGGCGACCAGAACAGGAGCGGGGCAATGCTCAGCCAGACTCCTACAAAGCAGCAGATCCAAAGGCTGATGGGCCGGTTGGGCGTCAGCGATCGGTAGCCGAAAATGACCAGCAATGCCCCGCTGATGATGTCGCTCCATTTCATGGCCAAAATGCGACTGTCCAGCGACAGCCAGACCGAGCGGCCTCCGCTGGGCACCACCGGGTTTTTGCCGTAATCGAACGTCAGGGGCGACAGGATGACCCAGACGCCCAGAATAACCACCAGCCAGTAAATCCAGAGCGTCTGATTATGGTGCATCTGGAGCATCTCCTTGCGCTGCTCCGGCGTCATTTTGTGCTGTTGATCGTTATGCTGGTCGTGCCCGGCCGGATGGCCGTCTTCCTGCTGATGCTCATGCATCATGGGCCGGGTCACTCCGCGCTTTCCCATTTTCGTGTCCATGCCAGTCTGGCCTTTTAGTAACAGTTCAGGCTCGGATCAGCAGGCTGCGGGTGTTTTAGTATAGTAACCCCATTGGCTCTGATCCTGTCTTCTTTAGAAACTCTTTTAAAACAGGTTGGTTTAGAAGGCATTGCCATCAAACGCGCTGGAGTATGAGTTCATTTTACGCCAATCCCACCGATCTGCCCAAGGGGCTGGATATTTCCCGGCTTAAAGTTATTCTGTTTGATGTGAACGAGACGCTGCTGGATCTGAGCGAGGTCGAGCAGGCTTTTGGGCGGGCGTTTGAGCAGCCTTTTGCGTTCCGGCACTGGTTTTCGCAACTGCTGCACTACTCACTGGTCGACACCATCACGGAGAACTTCCATGACTTCCGGCAGATTGGCGAAGCCGCCATGGCCATGACCAGCCAGTTTTTCGACAAGGCGGTGTCGCCCGAGCAGCGGCAGCAGTTGTTAAACACCTTTGGGCAACTACCGCCCCATCCCGATTGTAAGGAAGGACTGAAGCGGCTGAAAGCCGGCGGATTCCGGTTGGCGGCCCTCACCAACTCACCCGCCCAGACCCTGCATAAACAGATGGCGCAATCCGGCCTGGACGTTTTCTTTGACGCCATGTTGAGTGTAGAGGCCACCCAGCGTTACAAGCCGCACCCGGCCCCGTACCAGCTGGCGCTGGCTCACCTGGAGGTACAGCCCAACGAAGCCTTAATGGTCACCGCTCACGGCTGGGATATTGCCGGTGCGAGCCATGCCGGGCTGTATACGGCTTTTCTGGCCCGGAAAGGGCAGGCCCTGTACCCGTTAACGGCCGCTCCCGCCCTGACCGGATCAACACTCGTGGACCTGGCCGGCCAACTGGAGGCTAAACAGCGCGGTGAGGCTGGGTAACTGGTTGAATAGTTAATTGGTTGAGGCCGTAGATGTCCTGCCAAAACCAGCCGTCGTGGGCCAGCAGGCGGGACATGATCCGGCGGGTGTGCTGCACCTCGTCCGGTAGCGGCAGGCCCAGCCGCGGTTCATTAATTAAATAAACCGGGTTTATGGTCTACTTATTCCTGGTGCCGGCCGGATCGGCTTACCGATGGGTATTCTCAGAAGCCTTCAGGCTGCCCTTCAGGCGTTGGGCATTAATGGCAACGATAACCGTACTGGCACTCATCAGAACCGCCCCGATGGCCGGACTCAGGACAAAGTTGGGATACAGCACCCCGGCCGCCAGCGGAATGGCAATGACGTTGTAGCCTGTAGCCCAGAGCAGATTCTGGATCATCTTGCGGTAGGTGGCCTTGCCAAACTCCACCAGGTTGGTAATATCGGTGGGCTTGCTGTTGACCAGAATGATGTCGGCGGTTTCGGCGGCAACGTCGGTGCCGGAGCCGACCGCAATACCTACGTTGGCCTGCGCCAGGGCGGGCGCATCGTTTACGCCATCGCCGGTCATGGCCACAAACGCACCTTGCTTTTGTAAATCCTTTACCACGTTTACCTTCTGCTCGGGCAGCACTTCGGCGTAGACGCCGTCCAGGCCCAATTCGCTGGCTACCGCATCGGCTACTTTCCGGTTATCTCCCGTAGCCATATAGACCTTGATACCTGCTTCCTGCAATCGCCGGACGGCATCTTTGGAGTCTTCCCGGATTTTATCGGCCAGTGCCACGTAGCCTGCCAACTGTCCATCAACCAGCACAAATACCACCGTTTCGGCACCGCTGCCGTAGGCATCCTGCGGCTGCTCAATCCCGTTTTCTTTCAGATAGCCGGGGCTGACGACCAGCACCTGCTTCCCATCAATAGTAGCCGAAACACCTTTACCGGTAATCGACTGGAAGTTGCTGATGGCCGGCAGATCCAGTTTGCGCTTTTTAGCTTTCCGGACAATACCCTGTGCAATGGGGTGCTGCGACTGCTGCTCCAGAGCGGCCACCATCCGCAGAAAAGCGGCTTCATCGGCACCACCGGTCAATACCTTCACGCGGGTAACCCCAAATTCGCCTTCGGTCAGGGTACCGGTTTTGTCGAACACCATGGCGGTAATCTTGCGGGCTTCCTCAAAGGCGGTGCGGTTGCGGATGAGTAAGCCTTTTTGCGCGGAGATAGCGGTAGAAATGGCTACGACCAGCGGAATGGCTACACCCAGGGCGTGCGGACAGGAGGTTACCATCACGGTGACCATCCGCTCTACCGCAAACGATACCTCTTTACCACCCCAAAGCCAGGCGATGAGCGTAATCAGACCAACGGATAAGGAGAGTATAGTCAGCCAGCCCGCAGCCCGGTCGGCCAGCGCCTGGGTCTGCGATTTAGCGTTCTGGGCTTCGGCCACCATGTTCACCACCTTGTTCAGGTAGCTGTCTTCGCCCTTATGCGTCACCCGGATGGTGAGGGAGCCTTCGCCGTTGACCGCGCCGGCTATTACGGAGTCGGTGGCCCCTTTCTGTACCGGCACACTTTCGCCGGTCAGCATACTTTCGTTGACGGAGCTTTCACCGTCTACTACGTTCCCGTCGGTTGGAATGCGCTCGCCCGGCCGCACCAGCACCAGATCGCCGGGGTGCAGGGTGTCGACTTTCACATCGGTGATGGTGCTGCCCTGCACTTTATGGGCGTCGGCGGGCAGCATTTGCACAATCAGTTCGAGGGAGCGGGAGGCTCCGGCTACGGATTTCATTTCCAGGTAGTGCCCAATCAGCATAATGTCGATCAGCGTGGCCAGTTCCCAGAAGAAATCCATTCCCTGTAGCCAGCCGACCGATACCGCTACGCTATAGACGTAAGCAGCCGTAACGGCAACCGCCACCAGCGTCATCATGCCCATCTGCCGGGTGCGTAATTCACCAACCATACCGGTCAGAAATGGCCAGCCACCATAGACGTAAATGACGCTTGCCAGAACCACTACAATAGGTTCCCGGTACGGAAAATCCAGATGATACCCGACCAGGTCCTGAAACATCATGGACAACGCAATCACCGGTACCGACAGCACCAGACATACCCGGAACCGGCGCAGGAAATCGGCAATCATCGCCCCGTGGTCATGGACGCCGTGGCTGCCGTGCCCGGCATGGCTGTGGTCCATTGTGGTGTGGTCCATCTGACCATGCGCTGCACCGCCATGGTGTTGAGTGTGGTCCATAATGCCACTGTGACTGTTGTGTCCGATATGCTGCTGCGCCGGCTGCTCGGCAGGTGGTTCTTTGGTTTCTTCCTGTACAATCTCCTTTTCCGGCGTACCGTGGGTATAATGGTGAGCATGAGCAGTGTGTCCGTTACCGGCAGGAATCGTAGGCCCGGCATGATGGTGGTGCCCGCTGTGGGTATGGTGGCCGGGATTGGTATGGTCAGCCTGCTGCGCTTCCATGACATGAAAAGGGCCAACCGTGGAGACTACCCGCTGTACATCATCAATGGATGGGTACTCATCTACGGTAATGGTAGCCTGTGGAGGCTCCACGGTGACTTTCGCATCTACAACAGTTGCCTGTGCCAGCAAAGCCTGTTTAATCTTCTGGGCTTGTTCTGCCGTCTGGAGGCCGTGCAGTATATACTGATGTTGGTGTCTCATATCGGGTTGAAGCTTTGGGGTAGTGTGTTGGCAAAGTAACCGCTTGTTCACCAGGAACGAGTTACACAATTCGGCTTCAGGTTTGTAAGATTTTGGCACTACACACCAAACCCGAATCAAAAAAAGATGTTGTATAATCAATAAATATATTGAATAATTGATTAAATGGTTAGTTTTGTGCCATGTAATAGGGAGCAGCGGATTATTATGGAGAAGAGACAATTCAAAGAAGGGGTTTACAGTGGTATATCTCAAATGACAAAAGCATTATCAAACCCTAACCGGCTGGAGATTATCGACCTGCTGGCCCAGGGCGAGAAAACGGTAGAAGTCATTGCTCAGGAAATTAATGCATCGGTAGCGAACGCTTCGCAGCACTTGCAGGTGCTCAAACAGGCTCGCTTGGTCAGCACCCGCCGGCAGGGTCATTTTATTTATTATACGCTTGCCAGTCCGGAGGTATTTGGTGCATGGTATGCCCTGCGTTCACTGAGCATTCGTCAGATACCCGAAGTGAAACAGGTTATAGACGACTTCCGGCATAGCCGGGACAGTCTGGAAGCCATTTCCATTGAAGCACTCACGGAAAAGCTGGAGTTGGATGAAGTTGTACTTCTGGATGTAAGACCGGCCGAAGAATACCGGATGGGGCATATTCCCAGGGCAATTTCTGTTCCTATCGACCAGTTGGACTTGCAAGTCAAGAGCCTCCCGGCCCGACAAGAAATTATTGTTTATTGTCGGGGGCCTTTCTGTGTATTTGCCGACGAAGCGGTGGTCCGGCTCAAAAATCAGGGATACCGGGCTACCCGGCTGGAAGAGGGCTTCCCCGATTGGAAACGACTCGGTCTGCCGGTTGCTTTTCCGCAGTAATTCACCCGTAAAGCCAAGGTAAGTCATGGCAGGAATCGAAAAATACGGACAGATACTATTAGAGTCTTTCCTGGGTTTCAGCGCCTATCTGTATCGGGAAGTACTCCACCCCCACTGGACCAATTTCGTGTATTGGCTACTGGCACTATCGCTGTTTTGCTGGAGCCTGGAAATCCTGTTTCCCTGGCGAAAAGAGCAGGCCCTTTTCCGGCAGGACTTCTGGCTGGATGCTTTCTACATGGTATTTAACTTTTTTTTGTTCTCGCTGATCGGGTACAATGCGCTGTCTGATGTAGGCGTGGAAGCCTTCAGAGACCTACTGGCAACGGTAGGCATTCGTCATCTGGTAATCTGGGATATAGCTGACTGGCCGGTATGGGCGCGACTGCTGACGCTGTTTGTGGTGCGTGACTTTGTGCAATGGAATATTCACCGCTTGCTGCACCGGGTAGGGTGGCTGTGGCAGTTTCACAAAGTACATCATTCGGTTGAAGAAATGGGTTTTGCCGCTCACTTTCGTTATCATCCAATGGAGACGGTATTTTACCGGACGCTGGAGTATATACCGCTGGCTATGATTGGCTTCGGCTTAACCGACTTCTTTATTGTTCATCTGTTTACGCTTGCTATAGGGCATCTTAACCACACTAATGTGTACCTGCCTCTGGGCCGGTTGACATACCTCCTTGCTAATCCACAGACGCATATGTGGCATCATGCCAAAGAGTTGCCCCGGCCGGCCCATGGGGTCAACTTCGGGCTTACGCTAAACCTGTGGGACTATCTGTTCGGCACCGGTCATTTCCCCAAAGAAGACCGTCAGGTGACGCTGGGATTCGATGGGGTCGAGACGTTCCCCCGGCGGTTCTGGAGTCAGCTCCGCTACCCTTTTACTAAACTACGGCGGTGGCATCAGGTCGCCGAAAGACAAACTATTCGGGTAAATGGCACCACCGCAGGGCCGGACGTTTATAAACCTACCTAAGCAGGTACATTTTGCCCGTAGTTGCGGGTGTTGTTGATGGCTGTCAGGAGCAGAGCACCGGTGATGGTCAACCGGCATCTGGAAAAAGACATAGGCGAACAGGATTAAGAAAGGAACGTGAATATTAAAAACCAGCCAACCCTGATTAGTCAGGTTTTGCGGAACGATTTACTGACCTTAGCCAGGTGGCGGGTAACCGAAAGCGCAAGGAAGAAGCGACACAAACAAAAAAAGCTCACCGGTTAGGTGAGCTCATGCCAGGGGCTCAGGTAATACACAACTGGTCCGGCCAGGACTACTTCAGGGTAGTGGCCAACAAGCCGTTTTCGGTTTCCCAGACGCAAACGGCACTGTGGGGTAGTGCCGCTACCCTTGGGAAAGCACCCGAACCGAGGCTGACCGGAACCGGGTGTCCGGGCGTAATCGCCCAGACCTTCCCGTCGGCCTGCCAAACGATATAGTTGCCGGAGGCATTACTGGCCAGCGCTACGTTTTTGCCGCCCTGCGCCACTTCGCGCTCGGGCTTCCCCGGCTCGGCTACGTAGATGCGGTTCTCGCGTCGCCAGGCGGTTATTATCTGTCCTGGACTGGCAACGGCTACACCCCCGCCGTCCATGGGGCATCCCTCCAGTTTCCAGGTGCCAATACCCAGCTTTTGCGGCTGACCAAAGTGCTGTCCGCCATCCGACGAGGTCAGCAGATGAATGTCCCGCGAGCCCGCTAGCGCGTTCCGGAAAGTAATGTACACGTGCTTGCCCTCAATGGCTACCGAAGGGCTGCAGCAGGGGCAAATGGGCCCGTCGGGCGACTGATAGAGAACCTGATTAGCCGACCAGGTTTTACCGCCATCTACTGACCAGGCACCGACCACCTTATTTTTGGCGTTGCCCCGCAGGTCGTTCCAGACGGCATAAAACATATTGCCGGGGCCGGCGGCTACGCTGACAAAGCCTTCTTTGGCTACATCGGGCTGGTCGGAGACGCTGATTCGTTTGGTCCACTGCCCCGTTTGTTTATCCCGGACATACGCAAAGATGTTACCGGCTTTGTTGAGGGCCAGAATGAGGGTAGTCTGTTGACTGGACGCAATCTGAGGCCGGCGCTGGGCCACCAGAAAAAGGTCCGTCAGGGTATCGACTACCTCGGCGGGTGTATACGTCCGGCCCTGATCGCTGGAATACGTATAGTAAATTTGGTTACCCAGACCATACACCACTTCTACCGCCTGCTGCGGGTTGGTACAAACTACGGGGTGGTAGCCTTTGGCCGCCAGCAGTGTAACCGGAGGAGTGTCGGAAAGAAGAATAAACCAGTAGATCAGGCTGGTAAGGAGTTGATACGGCATAGAAAATAAGATGTAGCGTCCAGTATAAACCAAAGCATTGTGGCCGGCGTAGTTACTATTGAGCCGGTAGCCAATTGTCGCCGTTTTTAGTTGTAGCATAAACGAACCTACGTTATGACCATCACCGACATTACCAATCTGCTGGGCGAAGCCGCCGACAACCTCTTAAACTACACCTCACAAACTGTTCCGAAGGCGCAGTTGCACCTGCCTGGCCCAGATTCATCGACCGGATTTTTGTCCCGTCAGACCGTTCCCCGCAAGTCCTGCGGAGCCTGGGGCAGTTGTTCGGCCACGGGCGGCTGGCCGGTACGGGCTACCTGTCCATCCTACCCGTCGACCAGGGCATCAAACACAGCGCCGGGGCTTCGTTTGCCCCGAACCCGATGTATTTTGACCCGGAAAACATTCTGCGGCTGGCGATCGAGGGGGGCTGTAATGCCGTGGCGACTACCTTTGGTGCTTTGGGCATGGTATCCCGCAAGTACGCCCACAAGATTCTGTTTATTGTCAAGATCAACCATAACGAATTGCTGACGTTTCCTGACAAGCACGACCAGATCCTGTTCGGCACCGTGCGCGAAGCCTGGAACCTGGGCGCGGTAGCCGTGGGGGCCACGGTTTATTTCGGCTCTGAAGAATCAGGGCGGCAGCTAGTGGAGATTGCCCGAGCCTTTGAGGAGGCACACTCGCTGGGCATGGCTACCATCTCACCACCGATCACCCCATCGATCTGTGTCGCTACCAGGTGGTCAACTGCTATATGGGCCGGGCGGGGCTGATTAATTCCGGGGGCGAGTTTGGGGGCGAGAGCGATACGAAAACAGCCGTACGAACGGCGATCATTAACAAACGGGCCGGCGGTATGGGCCTGATTTCGGGCCGGAAGGCATTCCAGCGGCCGTTCAACAAGGGCGCAACGCTGTTGCACGCTATTCAGGATGTGTACCTGAACCAGGAGGTGACCCTTGCGTAAGCGCTCCTTTCGGCGCAGAAAACAAAATAGCCGCTGAGTAAGGCTCAACGGCTATTCCACCTGTGAACTAATGAAGGGCATATACTCTCAAACTTATAATGCAAGGATTGGAGTTGCTTTTTGGACAGAACTTAATTTCGCATTAGAATTCGCTTAGAAGAGCCCAACAAAATAGCCACCCCGAAGTCCGGAGTGGCTATTACAACTAGTGGTAAAATGAAAAAGGCATATATAGCTTTACTGAATGATCCAAAAATACCTGGTACTCTTTGGAGAATGCTTAACCTTATCTTAAATTTTGCTTAGAAGCTATTTCGTATGAAAATTCTGTTGGTAGAAGACGAACCCAAAACCTCACAGGCCATTCGGCAGGGTTTAGAAGAAAGCCACTTCGACGTCGATGTGGCGTACGACGGCCTCATTGCTAAACGGCTGGCCTTAAAAAATGCGTACGCGGTCATTATCAGTGATGTTATTATACCCGGTCTGAACGGCTTTGAACTGATCAAGCAATTACGCGCCCAGGGTGTTGCTACACCGGTGCTGCTGCTGACGGCCCTGGGCGAGGTCGAAGATAAGGTCAGTGGTTTTGATGCCGGGGCGGATCAGTACCTGACCAAGCCGTTTCAGTTTTCGGAACTGCTGGCCAGGGTGCGGGCGCTGGCCAAACGAACCACGGCGGTGGGCATGACGGCCCAGACTTTATCCTACGCCGGTCTTGAGATGAACCTGGACGCCAAACAGGTAAAGCGGGAGGGAAAGTCTGTTGAGCTGACCGCCCGGGAATTTGCCCTGCTGGAGTTTCTGGTCCGGAATCAGGGCCGGGTGCTGTCGAAAATGGAAATAGCCGAACACGTCTGGGACCAGAATTTTGATTCGAATACCAATGTAGTGGAGGTGTATATTAATTACCTGCGGAAAAAAATTGATAAAGACTTTCCGCGTAAACTGATTCATACCCAGTTTGGCATGGGTTATGTTTTGCGGGAGGAGTAGCCCATGACGATCCGGACGCGGCTGACATTGCGGTTTACCCTGCTGGTAACGGCTATTCTGGCCGTTACATTTGCCAGTATGTACTGGGTTAGCTGGTATTTTCTGTCTTCTGATTTCTACCGCCGGCTCGACCGGAAAGCCGTTACTACCGGCGATCTGCTCCTGCAGCGGCAGGTAGATGCCAAACTACTGGCCGAGCTCAGTCAGTTGCGGAGAGATCATCTGCCCAGTCAGCAGGTGGTGGTGTATAATCAGGCGAATGTGCCGGTATACCGAACCGGCGATTCGGCGGTACGGGTAATCAAAAAGACGGTGCTGGACCGAATCCGGCAGGAGAAGCGGGCTGCCTTCCGGGTGGGAAATACCTACGGAACCGGGGTATTATATACCACCCCGGTTGGCCGGTATGTGGTGGTGGCAACCGCCCGGAATTCTATCGGTGACGATTTTCTGGACCGGATGGCGCAGATGATGGGCTTGTTGTTCCTGGCCATTACGGCCCTGGTAGGCTTTTCAGGCTGGCTATATACCGGCGATGCGCTGCTGCCTATGAAACGCATAGAAAATCACCTGAATCTGATTTTCCCCCGTACACTGAACGAGCGGCTGGTGGCTGATACCACCGACGAGCCGGGCCGGTTGTCGGGCACCATCAACCGCCTGCTCGACCGCATTGAAGAATCGTTCCAACTCCAGCGGATGTTTGTGGCCAATGTCTCCCACGAACTGAGGAACCCGCTTACCCAGATCAGTTCCCAACTGGAAGTGCTGCTGTTGCGGGAGCGTACCCCGGCCGAATACGAGCGGGTGATCCGGTCGGTGCTCGACGATGTGGGGGACCTGACCAGCCTTACACACGAGCTGCTCCAGCTCTCTAAAGTAAGTTCGGAAGATGCTACCGTGCTGCTGACCGAGTCGGTGCGGGTAGACGAAGTGCTGTGGGATGTGCAGCAGGAAGTTTCCCGGCTCAATGAGCGCTACTCGGTAGAAGTAGATTTGGAGGCCCTGCCCGACGATTTTGAGCGGGTGGCCGTGCCGGGCAATACCGCCCTGCTGAAAACAGCGCTCAAGAACCTGGTTGAAAATGCCTGTAAGTTTTCCGTTGACGGCCGGGCTATGGTACACGGGCAGTTCGACAAAGACAGTATTGAGGTTACGGTGTCAAACGAAGGCGATCCCATTCCCGATCAGGAACTGCCCTTTATTTTTCAGCCGTTTTACCGCAGTCAGCAAACGGCTGAGGTAAAAGGATACGGTATTGGGCTGTCGCTGGTCGACCGGATTGTGCGGCTGCACGGCGGCCGGTTACAGGTCCGGTCGGAGTCGGACCAGCGGCTCACCACCTTCCAGGTACGGCTTCCCTACCAGCCAGGGCTTTAAGCAGATTCTAATCAGTTTCTCAGCGGCCCTTAAGCGTCCTGTTTTTTTTTTGTACCATACACATTTGTCTCCCCAGGAACCAACCGGATAATGACCGATTTGTTTTTCATGCGTTCTTACCTTACGCCCCCGGGTGTCCGGTCCCGTCCGATGATGACGGGTCCGCCTAATGAGCCGACACCCTCCGGCCCCGACTGGCTGCTCTGGCTGGTCACGGGCCTGTTGCTGATAGCCCTGCTGCTAATGGGCTTAACCAATATTTCTGTGTGGTAATGGTTATCTGTACCGGCTGCCACGTGCCCGAACTGGGCATGGCGACCAGTACTTCATGTTCCGTTATGCCGCTGGTTGCTCTGAGGGGTAGCCGGCAGGTCATTATCAGGGGAGTTATCGAGCGTACTTTTCATCAGCAGTACGGTGTGCGGGTAAGGCATATCGATCTTAGCCTGATCCAGTGCCAGTTTGATGCGGCTCATAACCTGATCGCTTACCTTCAGCACATTGGCCTGGTGAGACTCAGCCCAGAAGTATACCGTAAAATTAACCGACGATGGAGCCAGTTCGGAAACGTATATCCACGGACCAGGGTCGGGCAGTACACCTTCGGTTGACTCAACCACCTGCCGGATAATCTGCCGGGCTTCGTCAATGGAATCTTCGTACCCGATGCCGATGACCATTTTGGCCCGGCGCTTTTCGTATGCCGTTCTGACCAGTACCGCGCTGGTATATACATCGCCATTGGGCAGAATGGCCCGTTCGCCGTCGTAGGTTTTCAGCCGGGTTGAGCGGGTAGTTATTTCTTCAACGGTACCTTCAAAATCTTTGACCCGAATCTGATCACCGACCCTAAACGGTCGCCGAAGCAGGATCAGAATGCCGGCAAAGAAGTTTTGCAGAATGTCTTTAAACGCAAAACCGATGGCTACGGAGGTGATACCCAGACCGGCGATCAGATCACCCGGTCGGAAAGCCGGAAAGATCACAACCGCAGCCGCAAAGAACCCCAAAACCACAGTAAGCGCCCCCGCCAGTTTACCTAACAGGTCGGCCAACGAAACATCCAGCGCGTGAATGCGTGTACCCAGGTTCCGGACGACCGACCGAATCGGACGGCTGATGAGCAGAAACAGAAAAAAGACGATAACGCCAACACCCACATAGGGCAGACGCTCCAGCACCGATTCGCCCATCTCCCGAAACGCCTGCCAGATGGTTTTCAGACCCTCGGTGGCTTGTTGCTGAACGGGTTGTTGTAAATACACTAGCTTTACTACCTGCATGTCTCTTCCGCTTTTGTACAACGCTGTCAGCGTGTTGACCATTACGTAAACACCGAATCGAAACCAATGTTATTGGACTTTTTTGTAAGTGACTGGCTGTCAGTTTTTAATAAAAGTGTTTTTGGTGGGGATGCCCTTTCTTTCTAAGGAGTTTTTAAGGTCTGCAGGGTGTCCGGCCCACAACACGTTGCCGGGCCTGTTCGGGGGTAATTTCCGGTACTGGGTAAGACTTGTAGCGATTGTATCCGGCAGCTCGTTTATAAACCAGCAGCCAGCATGAGCTGGTACGTTTCCCGGAGGATAAAACTTTACCGGACACAGTACATATGATACTATAGCGGCAGGTAGAGGGTGAGAGCTGAGTCCTGTCGTCAGATACAGGGTATGAGGCAGAGAATATCAAAACGGCGTGGGATACGCAGTGTAACCGGCTAAGCAAAACCTACCCCCGCCTGAAGAGCTTGGAAAGCAGCCAGATGGCCAGGGCAATGATACCAACAACCAGGATGATACCGAACCAGGCACCGGCTTTAAATATATCGCCGATTATCTCGCAGCTACTGAGACTTATCCCTATACACACAATTAACAGCAGGGAGAACACTTGACGGAAAAAAGAATGCTGGCGGTTTTTCATAACGGTTTGGACGTTTTATTCGCACTAATACAACATCGCTGATACAGAATTGTTTATGGTTGCGCCAGAGCCCGTCTATACACACGGGCTCTGGCGCAATCAGTTAAGTCTGGTCTGTTACCGGCAGCGTAATGGGTTGGCTACTTCGCCGGTTTGTCCAGCTTCTCCAACTTTTCTTCTACATCATACACCAGCCGGTTGGCCTGCCGCCGGGTTTGCTTCCACTGCTGTTCAGATCCGTGCTGCACTTCATAATAGGCTTTGATTAGCTCGTCGCGTTGCTGGGCAAGTTCCTGCTGCGTGGTCTGCTGCTGGGTGTCGGCCGCCCGGCGTGTGTCGGTCTTCATCCGTTTCAGGTAGCGGTCCAGATTCTGCACCATTTCGTCGATCTGATCGGCAAGCTGGCGACGTTCTATATTCAGGCGGTTGCCGGTCGATTGATAACTGGTTGACTGGTTACCGGTTGATCGGTTATTGGTCGATCTGGTCGTAGTCATCTGGTCTCCGGCGTACTGGTTGCCAGGATACTGGTTGCCGGAAGATTGGTAACCCGGGTATTGATAACCGGGATATGAGTTGCCAGGGTAGCGATCGTACTGCATATGGCTGTACTGATTGCCGTATATGGAGCGTTCGTCCCGGTAGGGCTGGTTCCCGTAGTTGTTGTTCGGGTAGCCATACATGTTATTCTGATACCGGTAATCCGGGTACCCACCGTAGGTATTCCGGTCATTCATCGAATCGTAGGAACGGTTCTGATTGCCGTATTGATTGTCGCTATAACTGCGGTTCTGATCGCGGTTATTGTCAGAATAGGAGTATGAATCGTTGTACTGTCCATTGCTCAGCCCCAGCCGTTGCCGGATGCGGCTGTCGGAGAGCGCGTCATCCGACGTTCCCTGGTCTGAGTAGGTACCCGACCGCATGTTGTTTTTCTCCGTATCACTCTGCCGGTCCTGGGTCATATTACTCATGTCCGACTGCCGGTTCTCGCTTCCGGTGGAGGAGTAGCTGTAGCTATCCTGATCCTGATTGGTCCGCTGGGTGCTGGTATATGAATCCTGGCCGGAGCGATCCGATCGATCCCGGGAGGTTGTTACATTCCGGCTGGTCTCGCAGGACATTGTCAGCAGCCCGGCTATTAGGGCTGCTACGGGCCATAGTGTCTTTTTCATCACGTTGATCTGGTTTGTTGTTTAAAATTTGAACCCAACGTTGGCACCAAATGACCGGCGCTGTGAGTTGTTGAATCCGCTGATAAGGTCTGAGAATCCGTGGTGATACACCAGGTCGATCATTACCGGACCCAGGTCGAAGCCCAGATTAGCCAGACCCAGGAAGCTGCCGTTCCGGAAGGATGCACTGTTGATCTGAACCGTATTGCTGCCACCCAGGCGGTTGGCATACTCGGCTCCTACGGCCAGACGAATGCCCGAAATACCGCGGTCAGACTCGGTCAGCTTAAATCCGACATAGGCCGGAATCTGTAGCCACTGGGTGTTGATCTGGCCGGAGATGTCCTGCAGGCTCTGCCCTCCGCCCGGTACAAAGAAGTTGGAGCTGGATGCAAAATATTCGGCTCCGAGCTGCCCGTAAAGCCGACCACCAAAGCGGGTAAACACCCCTAACTGATAGCCCAGCCGGCCAGACAGGTTGCCGGGGTCGATGTCTTCGCCCAGGTAGCGGGTTGTATTGAGACCGCCGTAAAAACCACCGGTAAAGGCCTGATAAGGCAGTACCCGTTTTTCTGTAACGATAACTTCCTTTTCTTTCTTCTCGTTGCGTTCAGCCTCAGCGGCCAGCAGGTTCTCGTAGCGCCGGCGTTCGGCAGCATTCAGACTCTGGGACGTAGAAGAGTTGTCATTGTCTCGGCGAATGGTTTCGTTTGTTCCGGTCCGCTCAGGGTCCGCATACATTCGACGTTCGCGGGTGTTCAGGCGGTCCGTTGTGGCTGTTCTGTTCAGTTTGTTCCCCGTTTCCATGCCGTCTTTATACCCTTTTTTGTAGGCATCGATAAGCCCCTCCTCATGCTGCTGCAGGGATACACTTCCCGACCGTATGTTCTGGTTGT
This sequence comes from Nibrella viscosa, assembly GCF_039541875.1. Classification (NCBI taxonomy): domain Bacteria; kingdom Pseudomonadati; phylum Bacteroidota; class Cytophagia; order Cytophagales; family Spirosomataceae; genus Nibrella; species Nibrella viscosa. The sequence goes on from NZ_BAABHB010000002.1 coordinate 611,523, forward strand.
TGTAGCGAGTTGCTGTGTTGTAATCATACATGCGTGTGTCGCGCTGGCCATACGCCAGGTTAGCTCCGGCAATTCCCACTACCAGCAGAGCTAAAGAGACATTTTTCATCATAGATAACGGTAAGTTTTACTCCCGAAGGAGTGTTGATAATAAACTAATCGGCCTTTGCCCACAAGCCGGTTTGTCCTGGCCGGGCAAACAACCGTCTTGTGAGTAAACCTGACTATCCATAAGAAAAGGCTTAAGATGGTGTTAGAATTTCCTTAGAATGAGGCATTTATGCCTGGGCGGGCTCCTTTATCCGGTAGCATTTAAGTAGATCGGACCGGATCAGGGCCAAATGGTTATTACTTTCCCAGGTTGCTTAAACGAAATTTTAATTTGATTCTAAGCCCACTCTAAGATGTAAGCCGGTCCTTTGCCGCCATAACTACCCGTAGTGACAGGCACATGGCTGCGGGAGAGAAGCGAAGGGTGCTTAGTGTTTAACTAAATTTTCCAACGTTATGGCGAATATTGATATTGAGAAGAAGAGTGGGGGCACGGTGTGGCCCTGGCTTCTGGGACTACTGCTTCTGATAGCAGTACTGGCGTTTATTTTCTGGCCACGCGATAATACCCGGGACGAGGTGGCTGTTACGGATAATACCGAGCAACGGGTCGGGACCAGTAATGCCTACGCAACTGAAGACGTAACCACAACAGGGACAATGGCACCAGCCGTGCGGTCGTATGTCGATTGGGCAACGTCTATATCTGTGCAGGGCGAAATGGGATTAGATCATCAGTTTACCCGTACGGGCCTTATGAACCTGGCCGATGCCCTGGCGGCCGTGTCCCTTAAGGCACCGAATGTAAATAGGCAGCAAGTCGACAACAAGCTGAGTCGGATGCGCACTATGGCCAATGATATTACCGACAACTGGGAAAGCACCCAGCATGCCGATAAGATAAAACGGGCGTTTCAGGCTTCTGTCGATGTGTTTGACGAGTTGCAGCAAAGCTCGTTTCCTAACCTGAACGGGGATGTGGCCAGCGTCCGGCAGGCGGTTGAGCAGATGGATACCAATACCCTCACGCTGGATCAGAAGAACAAAGTAAAAGATGTTTTCCGCGAATCGGCTGATGTACTGGAGAAAATGAGCCGAAATCTGGGTAGTTAACCGCATACCCGTAAGCAGGTAAACAAATTTGTCACCTCAAAACTGATAAAGTCATGGCAGAACATAAAGATTGGAATAATCAGGAAAATCGGGGTTCGGTGGGTAGTACCCTGTACCGGCTCAATGAACTGGACGATTATAAAGTTGCCGATCACAGCGCCGACATCCGGGGTTGGGAAGTTAAAAGCAGAGACGGTAAAACCATTGGGCGGGTAAAAGACCTGGTGGTGGATACGGTTGCCGAAAAGGTGCGGTATATTGACCTGGAACTGGACAATGAGTATCAGGCAAACAGCGACGGCACAGACATGCACCTGCTGGTGCCGGTGGGAGCCGCCCGACTGGACGAAGACGATGATGATGTATATGTCGACCGTATCACGACTACCGACGAAGTACGTCATTACCCCCGCTCAACCGGCCGTGTCATTACCAGAGACTATGAGCGGTCGGTTGTAGATTACTATACCGGCGCATACCGGAACAAGCCGACAACCTCAACCGGAACCACAACCGGTGCTCATGGTGATCAGACAACGGGTAATCAGGATGACCCGATCATCGCCTACGACAAAAACGAGGATGAAAATTTCTATAACCAGGATTGTTTTAACGAAAACTTCCTATACCAGAACCGCCGGGTAAGGTAAGGTCTTTATCGCCCGGGAAAGCGTCTGCGCTTCGGGCGCAGACGCTTTTTGGTTGTCAGGTGGGTAGGTTTCCTGGCCCATTCAGGGCTGGTGGCGTTTCAAAAAAGCGCTGCTGGTACTCTGTAGCCGGATACCGACCCGCCGGCTCAGGACTGAAACGGATTAGTTAGGTTTTTAATGATGGTAGAAGCCGGTTTCCAGCGGGCAATCGGTACGATAATAGGCGTACTGTGCTCGGTAGGAATACTGGTAAAAACCTCATTCGGACTCATGATGTACTGGTCGTAGGTGTATTGGTCCTGATCAGTTACGGAGGCCGGTACGATATAAATGCTCTGATGCGTGAAGATAGAACTTTGCGGGTCATCTTTATCGACCAACTCTAGTGAAAAAACAACCCGGATTACTTGGTAGCGCTCCTGCAAAGGCACCTCCCGCCAGGTTGGTAACCACACAAAATCCCCTACTTCAAAGCGGATCATATGGATGCTGTTGGTGTACTGAAACCGTAAGGTACGTAACCTGTTATCCTGATCCTCAATAAAGAAACGAGTCGTAAATGGGGGTTTGATTACTACTTGCTCCGAGCTCATACTGATAGCCTGGTAAGAAATCAAAAACTGAAATAGTGTTAATTTTTACATTTACAGCAATGAATCCGGCTACACTCTGTAGGGGTCAGCAACCGGACAGCATGTACGCCCATTAAATTAAGATCTAAATATAGATATTTTATGTTATTTTTAACAAGTAATTTATCGAATTTAAATATCAGTAACTTATTGGGGCAACAGATTAAAGGCAGAGAGCGCTTAGCAGCTACTATTCTAGTCGGCCAGCAGTTGGTGGATGTTTAGTACGCAGTTGTCCGGAACGGGAATAACTTCGGTCCAGTCGGTGATAGTAGATTGCTAAAAAAAGGATATAAATATAGGTAGACGGGCAAACAGGGCGGCCGGCAACAGGCGGCTATGGCTCTTCCCGCACCATGATCTTCTGATCCGTGATCAGGTCTTTATGTTCGTCCAGAAACTGTTTAAACTGCCGGATCTCTTCCAGTTGCTTCTCAATAGGGTGAGTAAGCGGATAACTCTCCACATAGACATCGGTGAAGTCGGTGATGACGTACTCCATCAGTTTGATACCCCGCTTTTTCAGGGCGTGGAGGTACAGGTTCTGGTGGTTAAACAGATAGCGCTGTGGCTGATACGAGGCCGTGGTCTTGATGTCGACCGCCTTAAACTTGCCGATCAGGTCAACATAGCCGTAAAATAAAACATCATCGATCTGCCACTGGCAGTAGACCTGTGTTTCTACAATGGGGCGGGGGAGAAGCTTACGAACCTTCTGCAAAATCACCGGATCAAACCGCTCTTCGTCCTCGCCCTTAATCACGGCTGCTTCAAACGAAACGCCCCGCTCCTGCGCGGCCGTGGTGGGTGCCGGTACCCGATTTATCGTATCCAGCAGTTCCTGCACAGTCAGGCCACCCCCGCGCAGGTACCGCGAGAACACATTCAGCAGCGTCGGGTAGATACGATAGCGGATGTCCATACTTTTTTTAGTTAAGAGTTAAGAGTTATGAATTAAGAGTTAAAAAGCTTGCGCAAGCATTAATTCTTAACTCTTAATTCCTCACCACCAGCACTACGCCCATAATTATCAGTACTACGCCAAGCACGCGCCAAACATTGGCGGGGTGGAGCGGGAAACCCAGGTAGCCGTAATGGTCGTACAGAACAGCGGCTAGTAGCTGGCCGGCAATGCTGAGGCTGAGCAGGCTGGCGGCTCCGATGCGCGGCACGGTGAAGATCACGGTGGTGACATAAAAGGCACCCAGCAGACCACCCGTCCACTTCCACCAACTGATGCTGCGGACCGTCTCCAGCGATGGCGTGGCGTTACCAGTGAGCAGCTGAATGCCCATCAGGGTCAGAAAACCAACTCCGAAGGAGCCGATGGCCGCCATAATCGGATTGGCAAGGCCCTGACGAAGCTGAGAGTTAACACCCGACTGCGTACTGTTGGCAATGCCGGTCAGGAAAGCGAGCAGAAAATACATGTAAAGCATAGAGGAGGGTAAACAACAGCCTGTTTATTAAGGTGTAACGCTGATTCGTTTCATCAGGTTCTCACAGCGAACGGCTAATTCCTGAGCAATCGGACTGTTTTCTTTGGCGGTTGCCATTTTTTGAAGTAGCTGTGTTACCTGTACCAGGTCGTGCATGCGCGAACCCCGCTGGGGCGACCAGGTACAGCCACTCCGGACGCCCTCACCCACGTTGTATGCCGTGAAATGAAAGGTAGTGCCATCGACCCCCCACGCCTGATTGCGCCGGTAGCTGACCTGCCCAATAGCCGTCATAAACAGTTTGTTGAGCTGCAGCGCCAGGTCCTTTGGAAGCTGAATACGGCGCACCACCACCTCTATACCTTCTTTGGCCGGCTGCTGAAAGATGTTCTCCCTGGCTTCGGCACAAATCAGGAAGTAAGTATCCCACCGCTTATCTTTTTCGATAGAGATTACGTACTCAGGCGCAAAGGTGGGCAGCACCAACACCCGCGCTACCGGGTTCTGACTCAGGTTTTTGAGTAGCAGGTTGCGAATATGTGGGTAGTACTCGTGTCTGAAGTTAAAATCGGCAAAGTAACCGGCCTCAGGCTCCAGGTGGTCGTCGGCGGGGGCGTTGATGATGACCGGTTGGGCAAAAGCGACCAAAGAAAGCAAAACGAAGAGAAACGTTTGGACAAGCCAATTCATGAATAAAGCTTAATGCAAGAGGTCAAATTTACGCGATTGAAGGCAAAACCTGGTTTCGGGTTGTAAAATATTGCCTATCGGGCGGCAATAATCAGGCCCAGACCGACATCGTAACAAAGGAGCATCAGGTTGAGCAGCGTATGAATGCCTTTGGGGGTGTTACGGAACTCGTGCCAGAGGTAAATACCCCATAGGGCAGCCACGACGATAGCCCCCTGCCCCAACCCATACGAAATGGCCGGGCGCGCCTTGCCGGACGCCATGATGCTGAACGACATACCTATGCACCAGACAATACCCCCAATAATGCCCATCAGATGACTGCGCCGATTACCCCGGAAATAGTTGGTGTAGCCAACCGGCGAGCCCAGGTAATTTACCATCAACCCGATGGCCAGCGCCAGCCCGATGCCTACCGGTTTGGATGGTAAACATAAGCGGTTAGAGGTTATCGATAGTCGTTCGCATAAACAGGCACTACTAACGGCTATTGACTATCAGCTAAAAATAAAAACATTTCGGCGGCATGCCAGGTGTGGGGGAAGCTGAGCTTTTGCTTCATCAGGCTTTTATCCAGAATGGTCATACCGGCATACCTGGCATTACTGGCCTGCTGCTCCCACGATAGCGGATAACTTAAATTACCCACCAGACCCCGCCGGGTGGGGGTACCGGTACGCCGGTTGAAATGGTCTTCGGCCCACACCAGATACGGGTAGTTTTTGCCGGAGCCCTCGTCAAATTCTTTGCCCGGAACATGCTGGTCAGTATAGGCCCACCAGAACAGGGCGGAGTAACTGTCGTATACTTTCGGAATAGAAAACGAGTCGGGCAGGCCAAGCGATTGCATTCCAAATTTCAGCCATTTGGTCTGATAAACCGGGTGTTCGGCGTAGTCGGTCTGGCCGGTGAGGTACAGCGCTTGTGGCGACAGGGAAGCCGGGGAGGGTTGAGAAACCGACCTGACGGTTACAGTGTCGGCTGGGCCGGCCGGGAAGGGTTTGGAAAACCGCTGTACGGAGTCGAGCACCATCCTCACTGCCGGATGTTTCTGGTCCGAGACGAGAGATACCAGATACAGCACCTGCCCGAGGTTGTCGGGTTCGCTGATACCGTGATTGTTCCGGTCGAACGGGTCGCGGATTTTCAGGATCCAGTCTCGGATCAGGTGCAGGTTGCTGGTCTGCTGCATCACCATGCCCATTAGCGCAGCATCGCGGAACCAAGGTGTGGCGTATACCAGAAAGTTGGGTACCGGTTTGCCGCCAATTACGTTAATCAGTACTTCGTGGTGCAGCACCCGCAGTACCGGCCCATATTTCTTATCCGAAAAAGCGGGTAGGGAGATACGGCTGCGAGTGCCTTTGACCAGTTGGGGAGCCTTGCCCGGCTGATACATCCAGACGCCGGTTTCGTCTTCCCGGAGCTGAACGGTGGTACTGTCCATCAGCGTCAGGTGAACCAGGTATTCCGACGGCACGATCAGGGCCTGCTGCACCCGCCACTGCTCCACTATATGACCGGTAAGGGCTTCTACCAGCCGGCCCTGCTGGTAAATCAGCTTGGTCCGGTTGCCCATCCCGAACAGGAAAAACGGTAAATCCGGCAACTCCCGCTGCCGGGTATATTCCTGCCGTAGCAAGGCGAGGTTCTGCCGGTATACCGCCAGCGCTCCCTGCGGGTCGGGGTGCATGACCGGGGCCTTCTGGGCCTGGGCCGCCGTCATGAACAGGAAAAATAGAAGAGCTTTTGACATAGGTGAACCAGAATTTCATTCCGGTTATTTGTGCTGTTGTAAACCGGAATTTCATTCCGGTTATCCATATTCTATTCCGTGTTACGCTCCTCGTTTACAGGTAGAACCTGTGTTGACGGCTCACCGTCGATACGTTCCAGTTCCGCCCGCGTGGGCATACTGGCCTGGGCACCCAGGCGCGTAACGGAGAGCGATGCAGCCTGACAGGCGAAGGCGGCTGCATCGGGCAGGGGCATCCCTTCAGACAGCGCTACTGCCAGGGCACCGTTAAAGCAGTCGCCGGCGGCAGTTGTGTCCAGGGCAGTAACGGCCGGAGCCGGAATAATCGTAGATAGCGCTTCGGTATGCAGGTAAACGCCTTTACGGCCCAGGGTGATAATGACGTTGGCAACGCCTAGCGCCCGCAGTCGCCGGGCGGCAATACCGGCGGTTTCTTCGTCGGTGACCTCCGTATGCGTGAGCAGGCCGGCTTCGGTTTCGTTGGGGGTAATCAGGTGCAGAAAGGGATATAGGCCAAACGGCAGCGGTCGGGCGGGGGCGGGGTTCAGAATTACCCGCAGGCCGCGTTCGTAGCTGCGCCGGATCACGTGCTCCACCGTCTCTATAGGTGTTTCCAGTTGCAGCAGCACGATGGTGTCGGGTTCGGTGGCTTCCAGAGCTGCGTCGGTTTCGTCGGGCTGCAGGTTGGCGTTAGCCCCCGAAGCAACCGTAATCGTATTTTCGCCCCGGGCATCAACGTTGATGAGGGCGACGCCTGAAGGTTCGTCCGGGTCGGTGACCATGTGGGCTGTCCGGATGCCTTCCTCGGCAAACTGCCGGATGGCCTGCTCGCCAAACAGATCCCTGCCTACTTTGGCTACAAACGTAACCGCGCTACGGCTGCTTATTCCGGCAAGCCGGGCGGCCGCTACGGCCTGATTTGCTCCTTTGCCACCGGGGTTCATCAGGAAGGTGCCGCCGAGCACGGTTTCGCCGGGGGCGGGTAGCTTTTCGGTTTTTACGACCATGTCGGTATTCGAACTACCGACCACCAGAATCTGACCAGGCATAAACAATGCGTAATGGTTGAAAAGCCCTGCTGTTTCGTATGGTTAACGACGCCTAAGTAAGCAAAATTTACCTAGACCACAAGCTCCGGAACGGTCTCAACCAGGGGTAGCCTAAACATTTTTGCCCGGCCGCGTATTAGATAGTACTCAATTGCAGGAAACATGGGCAGAACACATAACCTCACCGGCAAAGACCTCCGGCGTATTGGTTACCCGGAAGGCAAGGTCATCAGCATTGCGCTACAGGTGATGCAGCAGCATTTTAAACATTCCAAACCGTCGGAAGCCCTGGAACTGCTGGAGAAAGTCCGCGAAAATCCCGGTGATTACCTGAAAAACCCGACTTTGGGAAAAATTGCGGCCGAACTCGTACCAAAACCCAAAGCCGGTCCCGATGAAATACCGCTCAGTGAATCGCGCAAAGAATATACCGTCTTTGGCGCGGACCATATTGAAACCGGGGCCATCAACCAGATGGAAATCGCTATGCGCCTGCCTGTAGCTACCGCCGGTGCCCTCATGCCCGATGCTCACCAGGGGTACGGCTTACCCATCGGTGGCGTACTGGCAACCGAAAACGCCGTTATCCCGTACGGGGTAGGAGTCGATATTGGCTGCCGCATGTGCCTCACCCTGTATGACCTGCCGGAGCATAGGCTCTACAGTGAAACCAGCCGGCTGAAAAACATTCTTCAGCGCGAGACTTTGTTCGGGGCCGGGCGGGAATTTCCCAAACCGATGGATGATGAGGTGCTGGCCCGCAAAGAATTTAAAGAGATTCCGCTGCTGCGCGGTTTGCACGCTAAAGCGGTGCGACAGATCGGCTCGTCGGGCTCGGGCAATCACTTTGTGGAGTTTGGGGTGGTGGAGATCACCGACGAAAAAAACGGGTTTGCTGTGCCACCCGGCCGGTACCTGGCCCTGCTGTCGCATTCGGGCTCGCGGGGCCTGGGGGCCAGCATTGCCGATCATTTCACAAAAGTGGCCATGTACCGCACCCCGCTGCCCCGCGAAGCCAAACACCTGGCCTGGCTGGATCTGGATTCGGCCGACGGGCAGGAGTACTGGGCCTGCATGAACCTGGCCGGCGATTATGCCTCCGCCTGCCACCATCAGATTCACCGCAAGGTAGGCCGGGCGCTGGGCGAAAACCCAATAGCCCTGGTGGAGAACCACCATAATTTTGCCTGGAAAGAGCAGCATGAAGGGCGAGAACTGATTGTTCACCGCAAAGGCGCTACCCCGGCCGGCAAGGGTGTCCTGGGCATTATTCCCGGCTCCATGACACATCCCGGCTTTATTGTGCGGGGGCGGGGAGAGCCTACGTCGCTGGATTCGGCCGCGCACGGGGCCGGTCGCCGGATGTCGCGGGCTGCGGCCAAAAACAGCATTACCTGGAACCAGGTCAACGACGTGCTGAAACATAACGGCATCACCCTCCTGGGCGGAGGGCTCGACGAAGCGCCTATGGTCTACAAAGACATCAACCAGGTCATGGCCTTCCAGCGCGACCTGGTCGATGTCGTCGGCACCTTCACCCCCAAAATCGTCCGCATGGATGATAAATAACGAAAAAGGCAGCAAAGCTGCCTTTTTCGTTAATGCCCACCCCCGTAAGCCGGCTTGTCCAGGTCGGGTTTGCCGTCGCGGTTGCGGTTGGGGTTCATTTCACGAACGTTTTCGCCGATGCTGTCGCCGGTCATGTATTTATCTTCGTATTCGTTGGGCGGCAGATCGGGAATGTCCTCCTCGGGGAGTTCTGAACCGGGTAAGTCGGCTCCTGACCGATCGGCTAAACCATCAGGCGAGATCGCCTGCTTGGCACGGATGATGTCTTCTTTGTCTTCGTTTTCCTGATTTGCCATAACGTTGTTGGTTTCGTTGTTCTCTATAAAACCGGAAAGGGCCGTTTTGTTTTCGGTTAGAAGCGATAAAGGGCCGTTACCTTCAGATTTTCCTGATCGGGCAGCAGATCTACCTGTTCCATCAGGTACACCTCGCCCCCGTTGCGGAGGGTAAGCAGGGCCACTTTGTCGATCAGCGCTTCATCCTGCGCCTGCTGCTCATCGTGGAGGGTGGCCTGTAGGGTCTGCTCATCGAAATGACCCCAGATCTGAGCGTCCTGCCGCACAAACAGCGTATCGATCCGGCCGGTAACGGCGGCTTCCAGAATGTGTCTAATGTCTTTAGACACCCGGTCGTTGCCGCTGCTGTTCTGGTACTGCGTTACGCGTTTATCGCGGATACCCACAAAGTAATCGCCCAGCAGTTCGTTGGCCATCTGGTGGAGTTCACCGGGCTGCGTATGGTCGAAATTACCGGTTGGGCCGGTTTCGTGCAGGTGCGGATAGGTATTGACCTGCCGGTAGATCGGCTGCAGGTATTCGACCGACGCCACAACCAGCGGCAGGTTGTCGGGTTCCAGAATAGGGCGGAGGCTTTCATCCACCATCCGAAAATAATCGGCCAGCAGGTGATCTTTCTCTTTGTTCACCAGGCTGGCATCGTCGCTGCGGTACACGGCCCCGGCGGTTGCGCGGGCACGGGTGCGTTCCTGCAACTGCTCTTCAAAATCGTAGTACTGCGTCACTTCTTCAATGCCCTCCGGCAGCAGATGACCGGTTTCGACTTCGCGGATAAAAAACTCATCGGCTTTAAAGAGCTTGCAGCCGTTTTTGCCCAGGTGCAGCAGGTGATACTGACGGGGTGGCTGGGCAAACCGCAGCACCGGCCTGATACTAAACCGCTGGCTCACCTCCATGTGTTCCTCAAAAGCAACCGGGCTGTGGAAAAACTCAAAATAATCCTGATTGCGGAAGATGGCCAGCCCTTCGGACTGGTAGCGCCAGAACACCCAGTCGTCGAGTAAGGCTTCAATGGGTTTCAGCAAATCGGCAATCTCATTGCTTTTCAGCCCGCGCTCAGGAAGCAGCAGCCGAAGTTCCTGAATCCGGTTTTTGAGCCGGAGGGTATCGTACCCCTCGTTGACTTCAAAGCCTTTACGATGGGTGGGCAGATAAATAGAGATGCAGTGATGATTGGCCTGGTCGGCCAGTTCCAGAATCTTCTGCTTGTTTAAATCCAGTGTGTTCATAGTGGCATGTTTTTACAGTCAATAGTAACCTCATGCCTTACTAACCGGCTGTTTTGCAATTTGTTGTAAGTAGCTACTGCTGCCGGGGTGGCATGGAGTCTCTGCCATATACAGGTAGGGACCATTTACGGGGTGGGTAAACAGTGTTGGAAAATGCCGGATGAATGCCGAATATTGAGGGCTAAATGTATCACCACCGGGTGCTCCCGGCATTATTTCTCATTCGTCCGATTGCGTCCAATTCGCCTATGAAGAAGCTTGTGTTCAGTGCCGCGCTGTTCCTTTCACTAATCTCGTTCGCGCAGGCCCAGATTACTACGCCCGCTGCCAGCCCGGCGGCTACGGTAGCCCAGACGGTTGGTCTGGCTAAGGTAACGGTCGACTACAGCCGCCCCGCGCTGAAAGGCCGGAAGATGTTTGGTGACCAGGTGCCGTACGGAAAAGTCTGGCGCACCGGTGCCAATATGATTACCAAACTGACCGTTTCCGATGAGGTCATGGTGAACAACCAGAAACTGCCGGCCGGCAGCTATGGGATCTACACCATTCCGAACGCCAATGAGTGGACCATCATCCTCAATAAAGACGCCAATGCGTTTGGCGCGTTCAACTACAAGCCCGAAAACGACGTCATGCGCTTTACGGTGAAGCCGGAGCGGTTGACGTCTCCCGTCGAATACTTTACCATTGCGTTTACCGACTTCAGCCCGACAACGGCCAACCTGGCGCTACAGTGGGAAACTACGCGGGTAACCATTCCGGTGAAGCACGACCCGGACGCCCGCATCATGGCCCAGATTCAGGAGCAGACTGCCAAACCCGAGGCCGGCACCGGAATTTATTTTGCCGCAGCCGACTACTACTACCAGACCAACCGCGACATGAAGCAGGCCCTGGCCTGGGCCAACAAGGTAGTCGACAAAGACAAGCAGTACTGGACGTATTACCTGCGGGCCAAGATTGCCGCCAAAATGGGCGACTGCAAAGCGGCCCGGACCGACGCCCAGCAGGGCCTCGAACTCGCCCAGAAAGCGGGCGATGATGCCTACATCAAGAATCACCAGAAGATTCTGGCCGATTGTAAGATGTAGGGTTTTACCGTCATAAAAAAACAAGATCAAACCTCCTCTTCTTCCTGCGGCAGCATCACTTGTAACTGCCCCGGCAGAATGCGGGCATCCAGGCGTTTGATAAGGCCGCGGTATTCGCCGTCGATCTGGAAATACGCTCGTTTACGGGTTTCGATGGTCAGGGATTTGGCATGAAAGACCTCGATTTTTTTCGGGTCGAAGGGGCGGTAGCGCCAGAACATTTTCAGGAACTCGGGCCAGGAGAACTGGCGGATGATGATTACCTCAAAATACCCGTCGGACACATCACCTTCGGGGTTGATAACGGCCCCGGTGCCGTACATCCGGGCGTTGGCCAGGGCCACCATAAAGGCCTCCCGGCGCATCATGCCCTTTGCGGTCGAAATCTCCACGTTCATGGGCCGTTTCCGTAGCAGCACTCGCAAAACACCCCGGGCGTAGCCCAGCTTACCCCGCCAGTTGTTGTCGTGGTAGTACTTGACCAGTTGGGCGTTCAGACCAATGTCGCTCAGGTGCAGGCACAGGTCTTTGTCGTTCACGCAGATCAGGTCGATGGGCTGGACGCGGCCGTTCACGATCACATTCAGGGCCTCTTCCGCATTGGTCGGCAGGGCGAGGTCGCGGGCCATGCCGTTGGCCGAACCCGCGGGCAAAATGCCCAGGGGAATATTCCGGTTAAGCAGTCGCTCCGCTACCATCTTGACGGTGCCGTCGCCACCCACGGCTACAACCCGGTCGGGCTTATATGTTTCAATTTCCTGCGTGAGCCGGTCCTCGTCGTCCTCACCGTTCAGCATAAGCAGATTCAGCTCGTGCGGCCGGTCTTCGCAATACGTTTTGATTGATTCCTCCCAGCTTTCCTTTGACTGGCCGCCGGATACCGGGTTAATCGCAAACAATAATTTTAACTTCTGGGGGGGCTGCATGTTATCAGCTATGAGTACCAATTGATAAATTCATCAAACTTGTCTGGTCGACAAACAGTAAACAAAGAATGAGCCGGAAAGATACGTGGAAGCAGAAAATCTTAGGCTGGTTACACCTGACCGACCAGCCCGAAATAAAAGTTTACCGGGGCTACGGTCATGCCGATAAGCTGATGGTGCATGGGCATGTGTTTAGTTTAAGCCCATTGCCCCGTAAAAAGTTTAGAAACAATGTGCTGACAAATACCCTGGCCCTGCTGCGGCTATTTATCGTACGGCCCATTCCCAACGCTACCGTGCGGGTATGCTGGGTAGGGCAGGACATTCAGGGACAGGCCGACAAAGATGGCTATTTTAACCTGGAGTGGACCCCCCAAACGCCCATGAATCCCGGCTGGCACGCCATAACGGTGGAGTTGCTGGCGGAAAATACGCCCTATGCCGACGGTCGGAAATGGTTGGACAAGGCACCTGACCGGTGGTCGGCCGACGCGGTCATTGCCCGCTGTATCGGTGCCGTGTATGTACCGCACCCAACGCAGTACGGTTGTATCTCCGACATCGATGATACGTTTCTGATTTCGCACTCGGCCACCAAATTAAAGCGCCTGCAGGTGCTGCTGACGGAAAATGCCCACAGCCGTGACCCGTTCGACGGGGTGGTGGAGCACTACCGGATACTGTCGCATGCGGGAACCATTGTGCAGGCTCCCAATCCCTTCTTTTACGTATCGAGCAGTGAGTGGAACCTGTACGATTACATTCTGGGATTCTCGGAGAAAAACGGCTTACCGTCCGGCATATACCTGCTCAACCAGTTGAAGCGGTTTAGTGAGATTCTGAAAACCGGGCAGAACAAACACGCTACCAAATTTACCCGCATTGCCCGGATTCTGCTGTCGTATCCTAAGCTGAAATTTGTTTTGCTGGGCGACGATACCCAGGAGGACCCCAATATCTACGCGTCTATTGTCTCCCATTTTCCGCACCAGATCTTATGCGTGTATATCCGGCAGGTGAAAGCAGCGCATATCGGGCGAACAAAAGGATTTATGACACAAATTGAAGCCGCCGGTGTGGCCGTCTGCTATTTCAAACACAGTACCGAAGCTATGGAACATACCCGGCGTATTGGTCTGGCCGACGAAATTGTTACATCAAATGCGGCCGCCTTAAGCCCGGTCCGTACGGATTAGTAAAAAATTTCCGATTACTTTGCCTCATCATATTATACTAATCACCATCCCTACACTATGCACATCGGATTTATCGGCCTGGGTAAAATGGGCTTCAACCTTGTTCTGAATTTGCTGCGACATAACCATGAGGTTGTCGGGTACGACATCAACGAAACCTTAGTGACCGACATCAAAGCCGAAGGCGCACAGGGCGTCAATACGCTGGAGGCCCTCTATAACGCCTTGCCGGCTCCCCGCATTCTGTGGCTGATGATCCCGGCCGGGCCGCTGGTAGATAAAGTTATCGAGCAACTGCTGCCTTTTTTGCAGGCTGGTGACATTATCATCGACGGCGGCAACTCCCACTACCAGGACTCCATTCGTCGGTATCAGCAATTAAAAGAACTGGGCGTGGGCTTCATCGACTGCGGCACCAGCGGAGGGACCAGCGGTGCCCTGGAAGGAGCCTGCACCATGATTGGTGGCGACCGGGAGGTTGTCGAAAAAGTAGAGCCGGTGTTTCAGCAGATTTCGGTCGAGAACGGATACCTGCATACGGGACCGGCGGGTAGCGGCCACTTCACCAAAATGGTGCATAACGGCGTCGAATACGGCATGATGCAGGCCATTGCTGAAGGCTTTGAAGTGCTGGAAAAAAGCCAGTTCCCCATTGACCATGAAGCCGTAGCGAAGGTGTGGAACCACGGGTCGGTGGTCCGGAGCTGGCTCATGGAACTGACGCATAGCGCCTTCTCCAAAGACCCCAAACTGGATAGCATCCGGGGCGTAATGCACTCGTCCGGCGAAGGCAAGTGGACGCTGGAAACGGCGCTCGACCTGGGTGTGCCGACGCCCGTAATTGCGCTATCGCTGCTGATGCGTTATCGGTCGCTGCAGGAGGATACCTTCTCGGGTAAAGTGGTGGCCGCCCTGCGGAACGAGTTTGGTGGTCACGCGGTGGAGAAGTCGGTGGATAAGGAGTAGGGGAGAACGGTATTAGGCGATAAAAATTGGTTTTAAACGCAGGTAAGCGATGGATCAGGCAGAAGACATCACCAAAACCTACACCAACGGCGAAATCACCGTAGTCTGGAAACCGGCGGTTTGCATCCACTCAAAGATCTGCTGGACGGGGCTGATTGAGGTATTCAACCCGAAAAAGCGGCCGTGGATCAACATGGATGGAGCAACCACCGAGCGCGTTGCCCAGCAGGTAGACCGTTGCCCTTCGAAGGCGCTTAGCTACTTCCGCAACGACCAGCCCCAGCGTCCCGAGGATATCTCCGCCGAAAGCATTGTGGAAGCGGTGCCGAACGGACCCTTGCTGGTGTACGGTAACCTGCGGGTGAAAGAACCATCCGGTAAAGCGGTTGTCAAAAGCAACGTGACAGCCTTCTGCCGGTGCGGTGGCAGCGGGAACAAACCCTACTGCGACGGTACCCACCAGAAGATTGGATTTAAGAGCGAGTAAAGGCGCTTACTCCGGTTGCTTTTCCGGAAAAGCATTATACCGCCACCCATGCGTCTTACGCCAATGACTGTACCTTCCGGTCTATATGGGGCCTTCCTGCTGACGGCCATCTGTATAGCCGGTTGGGCGCAGGCCCAGCAGCCCCAGGTCACTCCCGCTAAAACGGACTGGAAACTGGTCTGGGCCGATGAATTCAACACCGACGGTCCGCCCGATCCGACAAAATGGACATTTGAGCGGGGATTTGTCCGGAACCGCGAGCTACAGTGGTATCAGCCTGATAACGCCCGCTGCGAAAACGGCCTGCTCATCATTGAAGGCCGGCGCGAACAACGCCCGAACCCCAATTACCAGCCCGGCAGCGACAACTGGAAGACCAGCCGCTTCGCCATTGAGTACACAGCCAGCAGTCTGCTCACGCGAGGGTTGCATAGCTGGCAGTATGGCCGGTTTGAGATGCGGGGGCGTATTGATACCCGATCCGGGTTGTGGCCTGCCTTCTGGACGCTGGGCGTATCGGGCAACTGGCCGGCCAACGGCGAGATCGACATCATGGAATACTACCGGGGCATGCTGCTGGCCAATGTAGCCTGGGGTACTGCCCAGCGGAACAAAGCCGAATGGCGCACCACCAAAACACCCCTTGCTTCTTTCGGCCCCAACTGGTCCAACCAGTTTCACGTCTGGCGCATGGACTGGGATGAAACCGCCATCCGGCTCTACGTGGACGATCAACTGCTAAACACGGTATGGCTCTCGGAAACCATCAATCAGGATGGTACCGGCATCAATCCCTTCCGCCAGCCGCACTACATCCTGCTCAACCTCGCCATTGGTGGCGATAACGGGGGTGACCCGGCTGCTACCCCCTTCCCCAGCCGCTTTGAGGTTGATTACGTGCGGGTGTATCAGTAAAGCGGATTTGCAATCCGCTTTACTGCCGATTGTAAATCCGCTGTACAGAACATTCAGTCTGCGAGACGGTTATAATAGAGGAGGGTGTCAGTGATGGTTTAAGGCAGAGGGGTATGAATGAGGTATTGAGTCCGTTATTTATTTTATCGGCCTTTGAGGTCTGGCTTCAGCAGTACGGCTACGTAGCGGTGTTGATTGGCTCTGTGCTGGAAGGAGAAACCGCTTTGCTTTCAGCTGCGGTTGCCGCTAACCAGGGGTATCTGTCTCTGCCGTTTGTGATTGGGGCGGCTTTTGTGGGCAGCACGCTAACCAGTTTTACCTACTTCTGGCTGGGTCGGTCGGCCGGGCAGCGCTGGCTGGCTAAGCGCCCCTCCTTATTGAAACGCGCTGAACGCGTACACCGGCTGATCGAGCGCAATCCTACCGGTATTTTGCTTGTCTACCACTTTATGTACGGGCTGCGGGCTCTTATTCCGGTCGTTTATGGCATGAGTAAGGTCAGTTCTACTCGTTACCTGCTGCTGGCCACTGTGAGTACTATGCTGTGGGCGGTAGGTATTGGTCTGGCCGGCTACCATTTTGGCGAGGTGATCACGCAGCATTTTGAGGTGATTACGCAGCATATAGGAGTTGTCTTGCTGGGAGTAGCCGTCGTAGCCGTTCTGGTTGGGCTGGCTATCCGGTTTAAGTTGCTGGTCTGGTTAAAAATACGATTTCCCTTCCGTCAGGTCGCCCGATAATAACGCATCGGCATGTTCAGGTTTGGGGTGTTTTTCGGGGTTGGGGTGGATTAAAGGGTGAAATCCGGTCTTTTCGGGTCAGCCACCGCCAGACATCCAGAAACAGGGCCGGATATACCGTTACGCCAACGCTGTAGTACACGCCATTGAAGTTCTGGTTGATGTCGGTTTGAAAAACCGAGTAGCGATACCCGACCTGAGCGCCAAAACCAATCCAGCGGGAGGCCCGCCACTGCCCATAGGCACCCACCTGCACGGGCACAAAGAAATCGCGCCGGGTCCGGTCAATCTGAACATCGCGCTGTAAGTCAAGCGGGAGGGCATAGGCAACTCCTCCGCCAACCTCCACGGGCAGGCTCACCATCCAGTTTTTGTTGTTGGCCAGGTTCCACCAGTACAGCATACTCACAAACCACAGATCGGTACGGGTGTAGTAATCCAGATTGATCCGGCGGGCGGCATCGCGTCGCCAGTCGATCAGCCGCAGGTAAGTTGCATACGCCAGCCAATAATAACCCAGCGTCAGCTGATGGCGTTTGGCACCAAACTCAATGCCGGCATTAACCCCCCAGATATTAACCGGCTGACGTTGCAGGAATGAGTCCCGAAAGTCCAGGTTAAACGCCGGGCTGAGCGGCCGGTGGCGGCCGGCCGGTTGGCCGGAATCAGCAACGGCGATTATGCGCCGGGGTTCCGGCAGAGGCATTGAATCGTTGGCAACAGGCAGCAGAAATGTTGATAAAGCAAGAGCCAGCATATTGGAAAAACCCAAATATAAGGCTATGGTTTTGCGAAAATACGGCTGCCGTGAAAAATGGTAGCCCTACTCAGTTGGCCCGCTCGCGCTCCTCTTCCGAGCCGGTTTTGCGCCGTCCGGCGGCTTTTACGGTCTGACTGCCAAAATTATGCGTATAGCTCAGGCGCACCACCCTGGGTTCGTAAACTACCGCCGTATACGACCGGATGTCCTGCTCCGGAATACTATACGTGCCAATCCGTTTGTTTGTCCAGAACAGATCGCTGATACTCAGGCGGAGCAGGCTGCGCTGTTTGTTGAGCTTTTGCTGCCAGCCCACCGTTACGGAGCCAAACGCCCGGCGCCGGAACAGGCCCATAGTCTGGCTGGGGGTATTGTAAAAAGCGGTCAGTTCGGCGCTGCTTCCCGGCCAGAGTGTAAACGTATGCGTGGTGTTCAATTGGCCGAACAACTGCCCGAACTGTAGCAGGCTACCCTCGTATTGCGTTGAGGCTTGTTGCCAGACCGCCATCACCTGCGTTTGCGATTGCCACCAGCGGACCGGACTCCAGGGCAGCGCAAAGGTGCCCGTTACCGAATGGGTCCGGTCTATGTTGCGGGTGTTGAAAACCTGACGGACTACCTGCGGGTCCGACCGGTCGATCTGCGGCTGGTAGTCAAAAAACTGGTTGCGGTCGAACGAGTAGCGGACCGACAGCAGGTAAGCGTCTTTAAACCGGTAGTTTATTTGAACGGCGTCCGACAGAGTCGGGAGAATTCCCGGGTTGCCGGTTCTCAGGGTAGTAGGCCCGATAAAAATCATGGTTGGCGCCAGCACTTTGTAAGGCGGCCGGGTAATCCGGCGGCTGTAGGATACCTGTAGGCTGCTCTGTTTGGTGAGGTCGCGGGTGAGAAATACGCTGGGAAACAGGTTGGCGTAGCGCCGGTCGACCAGCCGGATGGTTTCGTCCGACAGCAGCAGCGTTCGGGTTGCTTCTCCGCGCAAACCGGCCTGAAGCTGCCATCGGCCGGGCAATTGGCCTTTGACCGATACATAGCCGGCCAGGATGGTCTCCGACATACTGGTGCGCTGGCTGAACAGCGAGTCGTACTGCCAGTTGCCCGATATAAGCCGATGGGTGGTTACCGTATTGCGCAGGGTCAGTACGCTGGCTTTCAGGCCGGCTTCTGCTTTCCAGCCCTTCCGGAGCGGACGGACTATATCAGTCTTGATGACCCACATCCCGAAAGGGGTTTGCTTGCCGATGCTCATCTGAACCGGTAAGGCCATCGGCTCGGGATTACCGGCGGTGTACTCGCTGGTGTACGTAGTGGGTTGATTATTGGTGTAGTGCAGATAATCGGCATCGAGCGTTAGTTCCGTTTTGCCGGTCTGGTAGCGTACGCCCAGGTTTCCCATCAGGTGCTGCCAGTGATTAACTTCGTCGGTCGTTACGGTACTGTTTACCGCTCCGGACGGAAGCACAAACTGGGCGTTGCTCCGGGCGGTCATAGCCCAGCGGCTGTCGAAGCCGGATACCAGCCCGGCAATCGTGAGCCGGGATGTCAGGTTGTAATCAAACCCGCCCCGAACGGTATGGACCGGCAGTACGGCCAGCCGGTTTGCCAGCGTACGGGTCTGGCGTTCGTCGGTTGGCAAATCGTGCCGGAGTTGCCAGTTAAACTGCCATTGCTGCCAGAGACGGTCGAGATTATAGGCGTAATCACCGTAAATGGCCAGTTTGCCGGTTCGGTAGGTAAGCATGCCGGAAGCGAGCATTTTCTCCCGAAACCCATATCCGGCCGAGAAGGTGTAGGTGCCATTAAGACCTTCGTCCGAGTTCTTCTTTAAAATGATGTTGATGAGTCCGGCGTCGCCTTCGGCATCGTAACGCGATGGAGGATTGGCGATCAGTTCAACTTTCTCAATAGCCGATGTGGGTAAGCCGGCCAGTTGCTGTAACAGCGCTTCTTTGGGAATCCGGTTCTGCTTACCGTTAATCATGACCATGACAGTGGCTTTACCATGCAGCGAGAGTTTGTTCTCCTGCCGGTCGAGCGAAACACCCGGTGCCCGCTCCAGTACGTCGAGGGCCGTGCCGCCGGCTGAAACGATGCTGTTCTGCACATTAACCACAAGCCGGTCGGCCTGCTGCTCAAAGAGGGGCTTTTGGGCGCGTACCTTAACATCGTCCAGCGTATACACCTCCGGGGGCATTACCAGCGTTTCGAGCTTCAGGCCGGGTATACCCTCGCTGATGCTGACAGGGGCCGAAACTGTTTTCCGGTACCCCAGGCAGGTGGCTACCACTACGTATTGTCCTTTTTTCACGGATTCAAAGGCAAAAAGACCACTTTCGGTACTAACGGCGCCCTTTACAAACGTGGAGTCGGGCAGGCGGAGCAGAAGAATACCGGCAAACGGCAGGGGTTGGTTTTTCGTGTCGTGCAGTTGGCCGCTCAGCACAGACTGAGCCGTAGTGTTCAGCGTGGCAAACAGCCCCAGGCAGGCAGTTGGTAAAAACAGGTTCATGGCGAAAGAGGAATGGTGGTGAAACGATCAGGTCAAAGTACCTCAACTTTTCACCGGTCCTCAATGGGAATTGCCCCGTTCCGGAAAGGGAAAATACGCTGGATGCCCAGGGGGATTTTGCGTCGGGATTGGTAGATTACCCCGTGTCGGCGTTGGTAAGCAGCAAAAATCCGGGAAGCTTACGGGGTAGCATCAGTAGTAAAGCCGGTAGCCACCCCAATTTGTCGGGCAGTCTCTACGGCTTTCTTTCGACCCGGGCCTCATTCCTACTGGCTGAACCCAGGGCTCTTTTGCCTTTAAAGCCAGCCGAAGCGCTCGACCAGCCGGTCGCGGTGGCTGCGGGAGACCGGTATGCTTTGCCCGTTGTTCATCACCACACAGCTACCCTCACCCCAATCTGGCAGGGCAATGCGGTCGGGCAGGTGTTTGGCCGGGGGTGGGTTTGAGCAAATAATCGACCACGCTATCCCGAAAGGATTTTACAACCGGCCCGGCGAGGGCTTCGTATAAACCAATCCGTTAAAGAGTGTTCAGATAGCTACCTGATACCAATAGAGGTATGGTCAGACAGACAGGGCACTTGTCCAGCCGGCCATGCCCTTTTTAATGAAGGTTAAATTTTTGGTAATCAGTTGTTTATGTTACTTCTTTTTCTAACTTAATTCCTCTATTACAAGCACTTAAATTTTTCCTGTATGCTACTTTCTACTCCTCGGCGGAGCTGGATTTCGCTATGGAATCAGCCGTCGCCTGGCAGACTATTCGCGCTGCTTTTCGGTTTGTTATGGATCGGGGCAAATCCGGCCGTCGGGCAAGCCAAGCTCTACGGCTTAACCTCAGAAGGCGGAACCAGTAATAAGGGGGTCATTATTGCGTATGACCCCGCCAACGGAAATTCCACCAGGCTATATGATTTTAACGGGACGGATGGAGCAAACCCGAACGGGTCGTTAACCGAGTATAACAACAAACTCTACGGGATGACCTTCAGTGGAGGGGCTAATGGAGTTGGTGTGCTGTTCAGTTATGATCCGGTAACCGGCACTTACCTCAAACTGCGGGACTTTACCGGCACCTCCGGCAGTACGCCTGGTGCCAATCCCCATGGGTCGCTGACGGTATACGGTAATAAACTCTATGGGATGACCCGACTCGGAGGTGCTTCAGATGCCGGGGTTCTGTTTAGTTATGATCCGGCCAATGATGTTTATAGTCCGCTTACGTACTTTACGTTTAATCAGGTGGTGAATGGGGTTCTTCAGGGTGATGGAACCAATCCACGGGGGTCGCTCACACTGTATAACAACCAGCTTTACGGCATGACGTTCGGCGGTGGCAACAGCAGCAATTCCGGGGTTTTGTTTTCCTATGATCCAGAGAATGGTAATTATACCAGGCTGCACACTTTTTCCGGCAACGATGGGTTTAATCCTACTAATTCAGTAACAGTATATAACGATAAAATCTACGGCATGACCAATGGCGGAGGCAGCAATAATGCCGGAACGTTATTTGTGTATGATCCGGCCACCAGCAGCTTTTCGACGCTCTACAATTTCAACAATAGTAGTACAGGTGGGTTTCCTTACGGGCAACTGACCGTGTATAATAACCTGCTTTATGGCCTGACGTCACAGGGAGGGGGTGGTTTCGGGGTATTATTCTCTTTTAATCCCGCCGACAATACCTATTCGGGGCTCCGGACATTTACAAATTTGAATTCAAATGGAACTACTCCTTCAGGCTCACTGACCCTGTACAATAATCTGCTTTACGGGATGAATCAGGAAGACGGAAGTTTTGGTAAGGGAACAGCTTTTTCTTTCAATCCCTCCAACAATGCATATACCAGAATTATTGACTTTGCCGGGGCGTCAAATGGGGGCAGGCCCCTATACGGGCAGTTTTTAGTGTTCAACGCGTGCGCCCTATCCGCCACGGCTACTGTCTCCTCCGGTACGGCCTGCGTGGGCTCTGCCGTCAGCCTGTCGGCGGTTGTTACAGGGAACAGTGGGTCACCCGGTTTTGCCTGGCAGGGGCCCGGCAGCGTCAATCTGAGCCAACCGGCTACTACGTCGGCGGTAAGTGCCACGCTTTCGCAAAGCGGGGTGCAAACGTTTACCGTCACCGTGACCTCGGGTGGGTGTTCAACCAGTGCCGCCGTAAGCGTTACGGCCAGTATGCCACCTTCACCGACAGTCACCAATACCCCGGCCCAGCTAACGGCCTGCGAAGGAACAGCGGTTAGTCTGTCGGCCACGGCCGCGTCGGGGCAGGTCGAGTTCAGCACCGATGCCGGCTTCAGCAACCCTACCGTGGGGAGCCCTGTCTCTACACCTGCGTCGGCGGGTAGTTACGTCTACTACGTACGGACCATCGATCAGGGCTGCGTCAGTCCGGCCGTTTCGGTGACGGCCACCGTTTATGCCAACCCGGTCCTATCCCTGACAAACAACGGTCCGCTGACCTGCGCACAAACGAGTGTGACCCTCACGGCCACCGCCGGTTTGGCCGCCTACAGTTTTAGTGCCGGAGCTACTCCCGTTTCCGGCATGCCTAATCAGGCAACTGTATCCACCCCCGGCCTCTATTCGGTAACGGCTACTAACAGTGCGGGGTGTATAACCGGTACCACCACGTCGGTAACTAGTAATACCGCTGCTCCAACCGCCAGTCTGGCTAAGAGCGGTGATCTGAGCTGTACCACACCGTCTGTAGTATTGACTGCCTCGCCGGCAGATGCTGCCGGTTATGTCTTTGCCGGTCCCGGAGTAGTAGCCCAGAACCCCACCAGTAACACGGCCAGCGTGAACCAGCCCGGCACGTATACCGTCACTGTGACAGCCAACAACAATTGTTCTGCTTCGGCAACAGTGACCATTGGTGGCAGCACATCGGTGGCTGCTCCACAAATCACAACGCAACCGGCCTCGGCTTCTTCCGTATGTGCCGGAACGAACGTCAGCACCGGCGTCACCGCTACCGGAACCAACCTGCAATACCAATGGTACAAAGATGGCCATGCGCTACCTGGTCAGATAGCGGCTACGCTGTCGCTGACCGATGTTCAACCGGGCGATGCCGGTTCTTACTCCTGTGTGGTAACCAGTCTGTGCGGTTCTGCCAGCCTGAGTGTGACATCGGGAAGCTTTGCGCTTAGTGTTAAGCCCGCAACCGCTATTACTAATCCGCTGCCTGGTAGTGTTACAACCTGCATCGGTTCACCGTATACGGTGGCCGTTGGTGCCGTTGGGAGCAATCTGCAATACCAGTGGTTCAAAGACGGCAAACGGATTACGGGCCAGACTACTGCTACCCTCACCATCGCCGGTGTGCAGGCCAGAGACGCGGGAACCTATAGCTGCTCCATTACCGGCGATTGTAGCTCGTCTGCACTGTCGACAACGATGGTGCTCTCAACGGCTCAGCCGACCGCCATTACCACGCAGCCACCCGGTGGTTTGGCGGTTTGTCCGGGTGGCACAGCCACGGCTACGGTAAAGGCCACGGGTACCAGTCTCCAGTACCAATGGTATATGAATGGAATGCTGGTACAAGGTCAGACAACCGCCACATTAAATTTGGTAAATGTGCAGGCTGCTGACGCGGGTAGCTACTCCTGTGTGGTAAGCGGCTTCTGCGGCAATGTAACCTCTACCGCCTTTGTGCTTACGGTTAATCCCGCTACGGCTATCCTCACCCAGCCGGCCAGTGCGTCTGTGGTAGGGCCGGGGTCAACGGTAGTTGTGTCGGTATCTGCCACTGGTAGTAATGTGAAATACCAGTGGTACAAGGATGGCAGCAAAATTGGGGGACAAACCAGCACTACCCTGAAACTCAGCAATGTGAAGGTAAGTGCCAGCGGTAGTTACTCCTGTGTAGTAACGGGCGACTGCGGCAGTGTCACCTCTACCGCCTTTGCCCTCACGGTAAGCAATAGCGCTCCGGTGGTTATGGCTGATCCAACTCCTGCCCGAATTGGTATCTCTTACGCGGAAGTATCGGCACCGTTGCAGATAGAGGTATACCCCAACCCGGCCACCACCAGTTCGGTGTCGGTGCAGATACAGGGAGCGGCTCAGAAGCCGGTGCGGTTGCAATTGCTGGATACAAAAGGCAGAATCGTGTCGGAACAGATGCTGGAAGTGCAAAGCCAACAGCATACCGAGCGGCTGGATATTGGTAATGTGCCGGCTGGTCTGCTGCTGTTGCGGGTGAGTACACCGGAGCAGAGTCAGACGAAGAAGATAATCAAGCCGTAGCTTGTTTCGGAGCCGGAAAGGAGAGCCGGTAGCAGGTGTTTTGCACGCCACCGGTGCTCCTGTTTCTGGTTATAGCCCGCGTATAGTATGCGTTCACAGCTCTGAGATATAAAGGGTGCCGATGATCTGAAAAAGCCTAATTGGTTTTAAATAATTATGCTAGCCATTTAGGCTTGCCCCTACAGGGCAGCGAGCAGCGCACAAATCGGCAGGTGCTATAAACCGCTGACCCCTCCGGGGTATCAAAAGATATTTAAGCAGGTGCTATAAATCGCTGACCCCTCCGGGGTAGCAAAAGATATTTAAGTACCCCGGAGGGGTCAGCGGTTTATAGTTATGTCACCGTTCGCGAATATACCACTGCCCTGTAGGGGCAAGCCTAAATGGCTCGCACAATTATATTCTTAAAACCAATTAGGCTTTGTTTCAAAATCGGCGTCGGTGATTCCTGACTGCCCTAGGAGAACGCGAGAAGTCCCGAACGGTATCGCGTTGCGGTACAGGTGATCGATCAGCAAGCGAATTGCTTTTTGCTGTTTGTTGGTGAGAAAATTCTGTCAGGGTAACTGCCCATTGGTCAACAGCCGATTCAGTTCGGCCAGGGGGACACATGTACCCATCGATGTACGCTGTAGTAAGGTGCCGCCGTAAAGCACATAACTATTGGCGGGCGTGTTACCGCTCAACCGGTTCCAGTACTGAAGCTGATCGAAATAGTCCGGGTTCAGCGTCATGCCAGATTTGACTTCCAGGGGCAGTAAGCCGGTGTCGGTCTCCAGGAGCAAATCAATTTCGCGGCCGGTTTTATCCTGCCAGTAGTAACAGGGAGCCGGCTGTCCCCGGTTGTAATAGTGCTTGAGAACTTCACTGACTACCGGCGGCAGCAGATACACCACGTAACTGGCTTCCAGCACCGATAGCCAGGCTTTGGCGGTATTGACGGCTACATATAATACAATCCGGACAAATTTGCAATCCGATTGCAAATTTGTCCGGATTTGTACTGTTCTCTGGGTGCAGCATCAGTAAACGCCGTATTCAATACGGGTCAGCAAATCATCTACTTCTTTAATACCTGCTTCATTCACCAGCAACTCAACCGGTAATTATCTTAACCGGATAAAGCTTGAATTTGCTATCATCCGAAATGACCGGCCATGAGTGAGCAATGGCCTGTGCAATGATGAGTCGGTCGAAGGGATCACCATGATGCATTGGCAGTGTATACAAAATGCGAAGGTCTGCTGGTTCAATATCCAAAAACTGGAATCCCTGTTTGGGAAGCTCGTCTAAAAAAGCATCGAATGATACCTCTAAATCCAGTTTGCCCAGGGACGATTTAATGGTAATCTCCCACAAACTGGCTTTGCTGATGTAAGGTATATTTTGAGGATCACGAATTAATGTACGGACAACAGGATCAAGGCGGCTATCGCCTTTAGCATACCAAAGCAGCACATGTGTATCAATCAGTACGGGATTGGTCACGGCATATAGTCAGAAAACTCGGACAAGGGTTCATTGAAATCGTCGTCAATGCGCTTGATCATATCTTTAGCAAAGCCAAACTCTGGTGTTTCGGCTATTTTGACGCTGTCGGGTTTGTGGAGCCGAATCACATTTAAAGCCTCTAAATCTTCAAGGAGCCGATACGCTTTGCTGTTTATAATTTCGACTGTGACGGTTTCCATAGCTCTTACTTTATTAACAATCCTATATTCGTACCAACAGCTTTTTCGGGAGAGCTGTTTGAAACCTTAACTAATAGAGTTGCTACACAAGATAGATAACAACTGAATCTAAACAAAGAGAGGGAAGATAATACCGCAAAAGCCGTATTATCTTCCCTCTGTATAGTTCTGCAAACTCTCTTTACGCCACTGCCGCGTACATCTCCTCCCGCTGGGCTTTGACGCGCTCGTCGGTGAGGTAGTCGTCGTAGGTCATCAGCTTGTCTAGGGTGCCTACCGGGGTGATTTCGATGATGCGGTTGGCAACCGTCTGCACAAACTGGTGATCATGGCTGGTGAACAGCACCGGGCCTTTGAAGTCGATCAGGCCGTTGTTCAGGGCCGTGATGGATTCCAGGTCGAGGTGGTTGGTCGGCTCGTCCAGCATCACCACGTTGGCACCGGATAGCATCATCTTCGACAGCATACACCGTACTTTTTCTCCTCCCGACAGCACCGATGATTTCTTCAGCGACTCTTCGCCGGAGAACAGCATCCGGCCCAGGAAGCCCCGGATAAAGCTTTCGTCTTTTTCGGCCGAGAACTGCCGCAGCCAGTCGACCAGGTTCAGGTCGTTCTGGAAGTACTTGTCACGGCCGTTGTCGTTCGGGAAATAGGCCGGGGTGATGGTGATGCCCCACTTGAAGCTGCCCGAGTCGGCTTTGCGCTCACCGGCCAGAATATCGAACAGGGCGGTTACGGCCAGACCGTCGCGGCTGTAGAAGAATACCTTGTCGTTGCGGTTGATGGTGAACGACAGGTTCTCGAACAGCCGGGTGCCGTCTTCGGCGGTATAGGTCAGGTTCTCGACCGTCAGGATCTGATCGCCCGGCTCACGCTCCGATTTGAAGTTCACGTACGGGTACTTTCGCGACGACGGCTGAATGTCATCGATCGTCAGTTTTTCCAGCAGCTTCTGGCGGCTGGTGGCCTGCTTCGACTTGGATGCGTTGGCCGAGAAGCGCCGGATAAACTCTTCGAGTTCTTTCCGCTTGTCTTCTACGCGCTTGTTCTGATCCTGCCGCTGCTTCAGCGCCAACTGGCTCGATTCGTACCAGAAACTATAGTTACCCGCGTACATCTTCACCTTGCTGAAGTCAATGTCTACGACATGCGTACACACCTGGTCGAGGAAGTGCCGGTCGTGTGAAACCACGATCACGGTATTCTTAAAGTTGGCCAGGAAGTTTTCCAGCCAGATGCTCGATTCAACGTCGAGGTTGTTAGTCGGTTCGTCCAGCAGCAGAATGTCGGGGTTACCAAACAGGGCTTGTGCCAGCAACACCCTGACTTTTTCGGAACCGTTCAGGTCGGCCATCTGCGACTGGTGCAGGTCTTCCTTAATGCCCAGACCGCTCAGCAGCGAAGCCGCGTCGGACTCGGCATCCCAGCCGTTCATCTCGGCAAATTCCGACTCCAGTTCGGCCGCCCGGTTGCCATCTGCTTCCGTAAAGTCCGCCTTCATGTAAATGGCGTCTTTTTCCTGCATAATCTCCCACAGGCGCTCATTGCCCATGATCACCGTTTGCAGGACCGGAAATTCATCGAAGGCAAACTGGTTCTGTTTCAGCACCGACATCCGTTCGCCTGGAGAGATGCTGACCAAACCCGTCTGCGGCTCGATTTCGCCCGACAGGATTTTCAGAAACGTTGACTTACCGGCACCGTTGGCACCAATGACGCCGTAGCAGTTGCCGGGAGTAAATTTGATATTAACGTCGTCGAACAAGACCCGCTTGCCGTAGCGGAGAGAGACGTTGGATACACTGATCATTGAGTTCTTCCTTGAAATTCAGCCGCAAAGATACGGATTTTTAGGGAGAAAAGCAGGCTGCGGTTAGTCATTTCCCGCCGGTATAGCGGATGATACGCGCCCATTTCTCCGGTTTATAATCGGTTGTACGAACCACCGTACCGGAATACGGGGCTTCAATGAGTTTGTTGTTGCCGGAGTAGATACCCACGTGCGAAAAATTGCCGCCTTTCTGCTGGCGGATGAGCAGATCGCCCGGTTGAGGCACCCCTTGCACCGTCACAAAATCGGGACTGTTGACCAGGCCGCTCACGGCATTAGCGCCGGAGCCGCGCTGATAAGTAATACCCAGATTGCGCAGCACCAGATTCACCAGTCCCGAGCAGTCGAGCCGCCCGGTATCGGTTCGGGGGTTATAGGTGCCGGCTCCCAACGGACCGTATTGGACGCCTAAATACCGGTAGGCATAAACGGCAATCTGCTGACCCGTCGTGAGCTTGCCCACCACAATTGGCGTTGGCGTTGTTTTAGGGACTACAAATCGGAGCAGCGGGTATACCAACCGGTCTTTCACCCGAATCAATTCGGTATAATCCGGAGCGGATAACAGGCTCTGGAGTTGTTGTCTGTTTTCTGCTCTGAGTTTGATGCCTGTCAGGCGGGTACGAACCGCTTCACCCTTCCGCCGGCCAAAAATCAGGTGCGTCAGCGGCTCACGGTTGGGCGGATTGTAATAGTCGTTATAGTCGGCGGCCAGGTTTTTCTGGTCGATAATCTGGCTGAGCAGCAGTTTCAGTTCCGCATCCGAGGCCAGACCGCCAAACTGTTGCTTTAGCTGCGCCTGGTATTTGGTGAAAAATGCCTGCGCCGTCGTCTGGGCTTCAGCCCGGCCGAATAACGCCAGCAGACATACAAAGACAAGAGTTCGCATATGATATAAACGCACAGGCATCCGTTTTCATTCCCTATTATTTGGGTAGGATATTCTCAGGGACTGCAAAAAGAGGCTAAAAAGGGCCATTTAGCCTGGGTTGTCTCAAAACCGCCAGCATTTGTCCCAGAATCAGCAGCCGGTTTGCGGGTGGGTACTGAATATTGCCGGTGTCAACTAAGCCAACATATTCATGAACTCGTCTCCGTATCTGTCTACCCTGACGCCCCTGCGCGGTATAGCCGCCCTGCTGGTGGTAGTCTTTCATTCAACCCGTTATGTGGCTCCCCTTGTCGACCCGAATGTCACTAGCTTAATTGAGAGCGGCTGGCTCTGGGTCGATTTCTTCTTTATTCTGAGCGGCTTTATACTATCTCATGTATACGGCACCCAGTTTGAGACGCGTCTGGAATGGCGTTCCTACCGAACCTACGTGCTGGCTCGTTTTGCCCGCGTGTATCCGCTCCACTTTTTTACTTTATGGGTATGCGTAGGGCTGGTTCTGGGCATAAAGGCGCTGGCCGACGGTATTATGCCAAACTTTCAGCCGGCTTTCAACCTGAGCGGCATTCCGGCTTCCCTGTTACTGATTCAGTCGATGTACGTATTTCCGGAGCCACCGCTAAACGGTCCTGCCTGGTCACTCAGTACCGAGTGGTGGGTATATCTCCTGTTTCCGTTGCTGGTGCGGCCGTTGTTGAACCTGAGAATAGTTGGCAAACTGATCCTGTTGCTGGCTATTGCCGCCATGTATCTCGCGTTGGTGTATTACATCGCTCCGCACTGGGCTAATCGGTTTTGGATTAAACTGGGGTTAATGACGGCTACGCCGACGCTGAACATGACCGGTGACTTTGGCTTTTTGCGTTGTGTGGCCGGGTTTACGCTGGGAATGCTCCTGTACCGATTATACCAGGAGCGGGTTTTCTGTAAAATCCTGAAAAGCGATTGGTCCTTTATAGCGTTTTTGGGAGGTGTCCTGACGCTGATGCACTTTGGCGCGGGTGATTTACTGATTGTGGCGCTATTTCCGCCCGTCATTTTGGCGGCTGCTCATAATGCCAGTTCGGCAAAGCGGATCCTGGAAACCAGACCTTTACAATACCTGGGTAACTTATCTTTTTCCATTTACATGGTGCATATTCCGATTGTGTATGCCGGTTATTGTCTGATACTGCTGAACAATCCGAAGAAGCTTGCCAGTATAGACGGCTTTGGCTATTACAAAATGAGCTATGCAGATGGCTGGCTGCAATGTGCGACCCTGGTGGTCGCTACGCTGCTGGTATCGGCGCTGACCTACCGGTTTGTGGAAGTGCCGGCCCGGCGCTACCTGAATGCCCGCAACCAGGCGCGTCGCACGGCCCAGGCGATGTCCGATGCGGTACTTTCCTGACACCGGACGCTGATGACAGGTCTCATCCTCAACGATTAATAATCTGTAAACACCTCAATACACATGGAAACGCAAGCAACGCAAACCGATTCAAATCCCCATGCCGACCTGTGGAACAACTCCGGCGAAGCCAAACTCCTGGAGAGTCGCCTGAATGGCTTTTGGAATGCCGATTACTTTACGAAGATTCTGCTGCCGCTGCTGGACCTGAAACCGGGCAGCCGGGTACTGGACGTGGGCTCCGGTACCGGGGCGCTGACTTTACTGCTGGCGCGTCACCTGCCGGATGTGCAGTTTGTCGGTGTAGACCTGACCGAGTCGCTCACCACAACGGCCCAGACGCAGGCCCGGCAGCTTGGCCTGGCCAACGTTCAGTTTCAGGAGGGAGACGCTATGCAACTGCCTTTCGCCGACAACAGCTTTGATGCCACCGTATGTCAGACGGTGCTGATTCACCTGAGCGACCCCGCCCGAGCCGTTCAGGAGATGAGCCGGGTGCTGAAGCCCGGCGGTACCTTTATGGCGGCTGAGTTTCACCTGCTTTTTACCGATATGCCCATTGAAGCCGGCAATATCATGCCTGATGACGAAAAGCTAAGCGAACAGGGGCGTTTGGGGCAACTGATTGTGAAAGGCTATCGGGTTCTGGGACAGGGAGACATGCAACTGGGTGGACGGGTTCCGTTTCTGGCCTACAAAGCGGGGTTTAGGATTGCCGATGTCCGCATCAATGACCATGTCACGCACGCTTTTCCGCCTTACAACCGGATGGCCGACCGCATGGCCCTGGAAGAGTTGCAGGGCTGGGAGGCTATGGCTAAAGAACCCAGCTACCGCGCCTTTCTGATAGAAGCCATGGAGGCTGGGGGTGGCACGGAAGCCGATGTCGAGGCCCTCCTAAAGCTGTTTCCCAGCCACACGCCCGAGGTACTGGCCGGGCAGACAGACTTCGCCTTTCTATGGCTTATCAATCCGGTGCTGCTCGTTACCATTGCACACAAGCCATAACCATTCCCAACAGGTCTTGTCCTGCCACAAACGTTGGGTAGGACCTGATTCCGAAAGACCAGTATACATTTTCCGGAGAAAAACCGGATATTCGATAAGCCGCTGTTGCTGAAACGTTTTAGCGCTTACTTACTGCCCCATGAATAGACATCTGCTCCTGTATTACCTGCTGCTGGTGGGGGCGCTTGTGCCGGCATTCGCTCAAACTTTGCCGCCAACTGGATTGGCACTCCAACGGCTGCCGGCAGACGGTGTCCTGCTCAACCAGGGCTGGCGGTTTCATGCCGGTGACAATCCGGCCTGGGCCCGCCCGGATTATGATGACCAACGTTGGCAACCAGTGGACCCAACCAGGGGAATTACGGAGATGACTCAGTTACAGCCTGCTCAGATCGGCTGGTTCCGATTGCATCTTCATCTGGATTCATCGATCCTAAACGTGCCTCTGGCAGTGCTCATTACGCAATCTGGTGCGTCCGAAATCTACGTCAATGGGAAACTCATTCACCGGCTGGGAAGGGTAAGTGCCGATTGGTCCAGGGAGCTTATCTATAACCCGAATAATGTACCGCTTGCCTTTCCTGGGTTGAATCATCCTGATGTCGTAATTGCCGTTCGGTATTCATTCACTAAACAAAACCTGGCCTACCGGCTAAGCGGTTGGATGGGTAACCCCTGTCTCGTGATGCGATTGCAGCGGATGGAAAATGCGGTGAACAATCTCATTTCGGAGCGGTCTTATGTGACGTTTCGGGAGTTTGCCAAAGTAGGGTTTTTATTGATTCTGGGAATACTGCACCTGGTTTTTTACGTAGTTTATCCACTTCGGAAGACAAACCTGTACTACAGTGTATTTTCACTCAGTTTATCCCTGGTGTTTGTCCTTTACTTTCAATTTGCGTTTATGCCCCGCCAGGGTGTCTCCGTTTTCCTGTACGAGTCAATATCCAATTTGCTGGAATCACAAGCGCTTCTGTGGGCGCTTAGGGCTGTATATGCCTTTGCCCGGCAACGAATTGGCCTCAGGTTTATTTTTGTGACCGTATTTATGCTTTTGTGCGTCTTTGCCAGTCACTGGTCTCCTCGCTACGGTCTCTATTTTGTACCGGTATATGTTCTCCTGCTTTCTGCTGATGCTGTACGGGTTAGCCGGCTAGGCATAAAACGGGGTGTGGTCGACATGAAACTGAGTCAGGCGAGCTGGGTTGGGTTTTATCTGCTTACATTGGTATACCACCTGTTCTTTTTCAATGTGCTGCCGACCAATGCTTTGGCTATGGATATTTTGTATAATGGTTGCCTGCTGTGGCTCACCGGCTCGTTTTCGCTGTCGCTGGCTCTCGATTATGCCCGTACCAACCGCTCACTGACCGAGAAACTGGCCGAAGTACAGGCCCTTTCCCGGAAAACGCTGGCGCAGGAGCAGGAGAAGCAGCAACTGCTGGCCGGCGAAAACGAGCGGCTCGAACAACAGGTCCGCAACCGAACCGAAGAGGTCCAGCAGCAGAATCTGGTGCTGGCCCGGCAGGCCGACCAGCTTCGCGAGCAGGACCGGGTAAAATCCCGCTTCGTGACCAACCTGACCCATGAGTTCCGTACACCACTGTCCCTGATTCTGTCGCCGGTCGATAAACTACTGGCGGATACCGGCTTTCCGGCGCAGTTCCGGCCGCTGCTGTCGGTCATTAGCCGCAACGCCCGCCAACTGCTGTCGCTGATCAACCAACTGCTGGACCTCTCGAAGCTGGACGCCGGGCAGATGACGGTAGTGGAGTCGGTGAGTAGTCCCGGCCGGCTGGTAGAGGATATTATCGGGTTGTTCCGGCCCCAGGCGGAAACCAAACACATCCGGCTGCTGTGGGCGAGTGACGCGGGCAACGCAGTCTGCCGGCTGGATACCGATAAGTGGACCAAGATGATTACCAACCTGCTGGCCAACGCCATCAAATATACCCCCGCCGGTGGCGAAGTCCGGGTCCGCTTACACGTTGCCGATAATCAGGCCATGCTGGAGATTGCCGATACGGGCGTTGGCATTCCTGAGGAGAAGCTGCCGTATATCTTTAACCGGTTTTATCAGGTCGACGATTCGGCTACACGTAACTACGAAGGCTCCGGCATTGGCCTCGCGCTGGTAAAAGAACTTACCGACCTGCTGGGCGGCCGAATCACAATAGCCAGTAAACCGGGTACCGGCACTACCGTCCGGCTTACCTTGCCCCTGCAGCCCCACGCGCTATTCTCCGAACCGCAGGCGGAGACGGATCGTACCGCTGTTTCGCCTGCGGCAACGCACGGGAGCGAACTCCCGCAGCCGGTTCTTACCGATGAGCGGGCGCTGGTACTCGTCGCCGAAGACAATCCCGAACTCCGGCAGTTTATCGCCGACGAATTGGCCGACCGCTACCGGGTCGTTACAGCCGCCAATGGCATGGAAGCCTGGGAACTGGTGCAGCAAGAGGTGCCGGACGTGGTGGTCAGTGATGTAATGATGCCGGTGCTGGACGGCTTTGCCCTAACGCAGTTAATCAAGTCTGATCAGAGCACCAATCATATAGCGGTGGTGCTGCTCACGGCCCGCACGGGGGAGGAGAGCCGGATGGAGGGTCTGACCCACGGGGCCGATGACTACCTGACCAAACCGTTCCACACCGACGAACTGCAATTGCGGTTACGCAACCTGCTGATGCACCGTCAGCAACTCCAGGCCTATTTCCAGCGGCAACTCATGGCGGCCCGGGAGCCCAGCCAAACCGAGCCGCTGACCGACCCTTTCCTGCTGAAGCTGTATGGACTGATTGAGGAGCGGCTGGACGACAGTACATTCGGCGTAGATGAACTGGCCGTGACCATCGGCATGAGCCGCCGGACGCTGCACCGCAAAATTTCGGCGCTGACGAATCTGACGGTGCAGGAGCTGATTCGCCGGTACCGCCTGCGCCGGGCTACCGAACTGCTGCGCAGCGGGCGCAATGTCTCCGAAACTGCTTATCTGGTCGGGTACGACAGCCCCAGCCACTTTGCAGCTATTTTCAAGGAGTTCTACCAGCAGACGCCGAGTGAGTTTATGGTGACCGGGTAAGACACTATCTGGCTCAGCGGGTTGACAAACCTCCTGTGCTGTGCTAACTTTAATGCGGAGGCAGCCTGTCAGTCAGTCGCTAAAGGCTGCGAACCGCTACATTGGCCAATACATTATAGATATCCGCGTTTTGCCGTATTGGGACCAACCATGCGTTTCAATTTGCCGATTTGCTGTACAGCCGGTAGATCAACGCTTTACCGGTTGCTCAAAAGCGTAAAAATGTCTCAAATTTACAATACAGTAGCCGCGCATTGGCTTACCTTGCCGGTATCAGCAAAATCTAGATCATTATGAAATTCCAACAACTGGCAACGTGTACCGTATGGGCAATGGTGTTCTTCCTGGGTAGTAGCCTGACGGCTTCCGCCCAATCCGCCGGGGCCCAGAACCATGCCGCCGACGAGCAGGCCATTCGTGTACTGGAACGTCAGATGTTCGATGCGGCCATGACCGGCGATGCCGATGCCTTTGAGCGGTTGCTGGCTCCAGAGTACTACACCATCAACCATGACGGAAGCTTCATGGATGGCCGTGTCGGACAGGTGGCTCTGATGCGCCGGATGGGTAAAAAAGCTCCACCGCTCAAAGGACTCAATCTATCTGTTGATTACAAACTCGGCGATACTAAATTTCGCTTTCTTGACGATAACACGGCCCTGCTTACCGGCTGGTCGGCATATTACGCGGGTCCCATAATGCTGGCGCGGGTGCGCCATACCGAAGGCTGGGTGCGGCAGAACGGCCAATGGAAGTTTGTTCACTGGCAGGGTACCTCCGACGGCCTTGTCGGTGAGTGGGCGACCATTGCGGCTACGGTCCTGGTTACGCTGCTCGTCTCCTGGCTGGTCCGGCTCGGCTGGCGACGGTGGCGAAAGCCTGCCCGACGCGGAAAGGTGGTGGTTGAGGCCTGAGGGGCGGGCCGGAAAAGTAGCCGGGCTTCCGTTACAAATCGCGGTTTTCTGCGTCAAAAGGGTTATTTTGCGCCGATAAACAACGACTACATGGACAGTATAACAACAGACTCTTCGTACAAATTAGACAAGCTCCTGGCCCCCCTGCAACCGTCTGAAATTGAGTGGCGGATTGTGAGTACCACCAAAGACAACAGCAAACTGATTGTGGTTCCGTACATTACCAACCGCAGCGTGATGCAGCGGTTCGATGAGCAGTTCGGCTGGGACCGGTGGCGCAACGAAATTAAAGAAATCGACGGCGGCTTTCTCTGCACCATCACGGTGATTCTGCCCGGTGGGGAGGTGGTCAGCAAAATGGACGGGGCCAACCGCACCGATATTGAGCCGGTCAAAGGCGGTATCAGCGACGCCATGAAACGGGCCGCCGTGCAGTTCGGGCTTGGCCGGGAATTATACGACTACCCCAAAGTGATGATCGAGCGCACGGGCGATACCGCCCAGGGTAAGTTTATTCCCGATTGGGCCTATGGCCTTCTGGACCGGCTTGTCACGGCCGCCGGACAAGGCACCCTGGACCGGGAAGTGTATGTGCTGCGGGAGTCGCAGGCAAAGAAATAATCCGCATTCAGTGATAAAGAAGAAGGGGAACACCACGGTGTTCCCCTTCTTCTTTATCACTGAATCGTCAACGTCCAACAGTCATTCTACATATTACGCAGCTCCCCGTCAGAAAATCCGAAATCCAAAATAACAGTTATGCTTCCTGCTTTTGCAGCATCATGACATCCGGCGTTGAGGGATCGGTGATGGCAACCGAGCCACGCTCCTTACGCACGATGCGGGAAAACAGGCTGATTTCCTGGTCGAACAGGAACCGGAACAGCAGTCGGGTGTATGACCGGTGGGCCAGCAGCGGCTCGTAAAACTCCGGAGCCGTGGCTTTCAGCTTCGGCAGGTTATTCCACGGAATCGACGGCATGTCGTGGTGTTCGTTGTGGAAACCTACGTTCAGGTTGACGCCGTTCAACTGGCCGTAATAGCTGTACGTTTCCTGGTTGGGGTCCAGCGTCAGGTAATGCTCCTGAATCCAGCGGGCTCCCAGCGGGTGCAGACTCACCGAAAACCAGAAGCTCAGGAACAGATACGCCAGGGCCGCCCAGCCGAAGAAATATACAATGGCCACATCAAAGGCCAACTGAGCCACGATGTTGCTGATGACGTATTTGTCGAGCACCGCAGCTTCGCGGCAGCGGATGGTGCGGATACCCTGAAACAAGGGGAACAGCAGCAGCCAGACGGCTTTGCCGATGGAATAGTTGCGGATCAGCCGGGCTTCGTACCAGTCGGGAAGGTCGGCATCCAGTTCGTGAACACCCTGAAAGACGTGGTGCTTCAAATGGAAGTTCTTGAACGAGATTGCCGACGGGATGACCGACGGGAAGTTGGCGATAATGCCGGCGGCAACGTTCTGCCAGAGCTTTTTGAAGATCAGGTTATGCGCGGCTTCATGAATGGTCACAAACAGCGTGTGGGAGAAAAAGGCCCCGACCAGGTAGGCGGCCCCCAGTACCCAGTACCAGGCGGCATCGCGTACCAGGTAGGCAATGCCGATCTGGGAGGCCACGCAAACCAGAATGATTAGAAAGGTAGCGGGGTTTTTGCCGATAAGTTTTTTGACCTCCGGATGGGCCTTAATGATTTTCCGGGTGCGGATGCGGTGCGGCTCGGTGCCGCTTACAACGGTAAAGTTATTGGGCTTATTCCTCATATCGTGTCGTGGGTGCAATCAGGCACTCTACTTAAACTATAGAATGTCCGTTGCGGTTTTAACTGATAAAAGTATGCGTTTTTATCCGGACCACCATAGGTTTCCTGCAAAGGGCACCACCGTATAGGCATCTTTTTAGCCAATTCGGAACCGAAAGGCCGGATAGCGTGGTTACCCTCCATACACCAATATGACGGTTCGTAAAAGCTTTGAATACGCATTTGATTAGAACAGACTGGCAACGAGCCTGGCAGTCGCCGGCGTATCGTGGAAAATTGATAACAGGTGTGGTGCTGCTGGTGCTGGTATTAATGGCCTTACCTTTCTTTTTTCAGTATATTCAAAACAGGCGGGGTGTGTTACTGAACGACTGGGTACTGGATTCCCTGCCCGCCCATGATGTTTCTATCCCTATCTTCGCCATTATCTGGGGCATTGCAGGACTAACAGTCTTACGGGCCTTTCGTGATCCGGAAATCCTGCTTACGCTACTGTGGTCCTACGTACTGGTGACACTCACCCGGATGGTGACCATCACGGCCGTGGCGCTGGACCCGCCCGTAAACCTGATCGAACTCGTCGACCCAATCAGCAACTCTTTTTACGGTGCCGATTTTGTAACCCGCGACTTATTCTTTTCGGGACATACTTCAACGATTTTTCTGATGTATCTGTGCCTCCGGCGGCAGACCGATAAGGCACTGGCGCTGATTGGTACCATGCTGGTGGGTGTTATGCTGCTGGTGCAACATGTACATTATACCGTTGATGTGCTGGCGGCTCCCCTCGGCACGTATCTTGTTTACCTGCTGGGTAAAAAAATTGCCGACTACCAGCCGGGTAGCTAACCCCTTAAAAAGCTTCGCCCAACTGAAAATAAAACCCGCGTGAGGTACCCCGGCCGATGCCGTAATCAACGCGGATGTTCAGGCGCTCGGTTTTGTTGAGCGCAAGCCGTAGCCCTCCGCCATAAGAGTACTTTACATCCTGTAGGTTGAGTTCGCTGAGCCGGCTACCCACGTTACCGGCATTGGCGAATACCACCGCGCCCAGTCGCCAGAACAGCGGCACGCGGTATTCGCCCTGAAATACGAGCTGATTTTTGTCGCGGTACCGGCCGTCGTAATACCCGCGCATGTTGGTAGCCCCGCCTAGAGTGGCCAGACTCCGTAGGGGCACCTGGCCGGCCGTGAAGTACCCATAGGCCTGCAGGGCCAGCACCTGCCGCCGGTAGAAGGGGATAAACTTGCGGAGGTCAATCACGTAGTTGGTGTACCGGAAATCAGAGCCCAGCAGAGGAACAAAGTTGTTAAAGGAAAACTGCATCAAGGTGCCCCGGTCGGAGGCAAAGGCGTTGTTGCGGGTATCATACGTGAGGCTCATCCCCAGCCCCGAAACCGCGTAGCTGTACCGGCCTGTAACATCCTGCTGGTCAAATAACCCGCCGGCCAGGTAATCAATCTCCAGCAGCCGCTGGTATTCGTAGAGAACGCCCGCAAACAATTTCCGGCCCAGCAGCCGCTGGAGGTGGAGGTAGACATAATACTGCCGGAAAATATAGTTCTCTTCATTGCTGTCGGGGGCCTGCTTGCCCAAACCCCAGAACTTATCGGGAAAATAACTATACGACAACTGATGGTTCAGAATGTACCGTTCGCCGGGGAAGTATGTAGCGCCGTTGATAACCGTCACAAACTGCCGCCGTACCGAGTACAGGGCCAGTGTCTGCAGGTTGGAGGTGCGGGTCAGTGTGTCGGCCTTGCTGAGCCGGAATGTAAATGAACCCGCCACACCGAACGACCAGTCGGTCTCGATAGAGCGCAACACCAGGGGCAGAATCAGGGCGCTGCGGTGGCTGCGGGTGGTATCTGGCTGACCTTGTATGCTCCGGTAACTAAATAAAATAAAAGCCACCAGGTAAAGATGATATATTCGGCGTTTAATCGGTAACACGATCGATATAGAGAAGGTCCGTATGGCCTAATCCCCTGAAAGTCGATAGGTTACATCGGCAGGTCAGAAGAAACAATAGCACAAGACTACGCAATAATAAAAAAACGGGAGCCAAATATGAAAAAACCGCTACAGAGGAAAGGTATTAATATCTCATTAATCTAAGCTTAATCTAAGCGTAATAATTTGGTTGAGTTGATTTGCTTTTATTAATTAGCGCTATTATTGGCATATATTCAATTGCCATTTGTTACTTGTAACCACAGACACCATTATAAAAGTATTATCATGAGGAAACTCGACTGTCCGGATTATCAATTAGGCCTGGGGTTGACCGAGGAGCAGAAGGCCTTTTTTGACAAACATGGCATCATTATTTTCAGGAATTTCATTCATCCGGATACAGTCCGGCTTTTTATTCAGGAGCTAACCCGAATTGAAAAGCAGTGGCTTGACGAAGGGCGGGACAAGGTGAACGGTGTTCCCCTGAAGTTTGGTAAGGACGAAGAGGGGAATAAGATTATCCAGCGACTTTGTTTCCTGTCGATGCACAGCCCCGCTATGCATGAGTTTCTGCAGGACCCCCGTCTGCAGTCGGTTGTGGAGTTTCTGCAACCCTACGAAGGGCGCATTGCGGAGAACGAAAAAGATGGTTTGGTGCTGAACCATTACGTCCGGACGCACAACAGCGGGTTTTCGCAGATGGGCTGGCATACCGACAGCCCGCGGGATATCTTCCTGGGCCAGAAAATTATGCCCATGCTGAATGTGGGCATTCACCTGGATACGACTCCGTTCGAGAACGGTGGGCTGCGCGTCATTCCCGGCACGCATAAGCAGGGCATGCTCAAACTGCTGTTCGGCAAAAAGTACTTTATCGACAACAATCCGGACCCCCGCGAAATCGGGTTTGACATCAACGCCGGTGACCTGACGGTACACGACGGACGTTTATGGCACCGCGTTCAGCAGTCGCCTTATTTTGGGGAGGCAAGCCGTCGGCGGGTGATGTATGTGCCGGTTGTGACGGGTAAATTCATGCCCAAGCACGAGAACAGCAAAACTCCGCTGTACCACCGCTTCCTACAGAAAGTACATAAATAATCATCTCGCGGCTATGCCTGCATGGCAGCGGGGCTGTATATTCACGAGGCCAACGGGAGTTGGCCTCTTTTTTTGTCCAAACCTGATGTGACCATGTCATATGCCCTTATTACCGGTGCCAGCAAAGGCATCGGGAAAGCCATTGCTGAAGAACTGGCCCGGCGCAACTTCAACGTGCTGCTGGTGGCCCGCTCCGAATCGCTTTTGCAGACGCTGGCCCAAAACCTCGCCGACAAATACCGGATTAAAGCCGATTACCTGGCGCTCGACCTGGCCGGCGCACAAGCCCCGCAGCAGATTTTCGACTGGTGCCGGAGCCGGCAATACACCATTCAGGTGTTGGTGAACAATGCCGGCTACGGGCTGAGCGGATCGTTTGAGAAGTATACCGTGGCGGAAAACCTGGACATGATGCACGTGAACATGCTGGTGCCTGTGCAACTGACGCAGTTATTGCTGCCGCAACTCCGGCAGCAATCCAGGGCCTATATCCTGAATATTGCCAGTTCGGCGGCTTACCAGGCTGTGCCGCTGCTGAGCCTGTATGCTGCCACCAAGGCGTTTATGCTGACCTTCAGCCGGGGTCTGCGGCAGGAGCTGGCCGGCAGTGCGGTATCGGTGACCTGCGTCAGCCCCGGGTCTACTGACACGGATTTTGTGCAACGCGCCAACATCGGTGAAAAAGGACGGAAAGCCGCTCAAAAAGTGAACATGACGGCGGAAGCCGTGGCCGCCGTGTCGGTCGAAAGTATGCTGGCCGGCAAGGCTGAGGTCATTCCGGGCCTGATCAACAAGCTGGGGGCCTTTATGGTCTGGCTGATGCCGAAAGGGCTGGTTGAGAAAACCGCCATGCAGATTTACCAATAAGGGGTAACAGGCTCTATACCGGCAAAAATAAAGTAAATGTGCTGCCGGCACCCGGTTGGCTGCGGACATTGATGGCCCCGCCATGCGACTCGGCAACATGCTTGCATACGGCCAGGCCGATGCCGGTACCGGCATATTGGTGCCGGCCGTGCAGCCGCTGGAAGGGTTGAAAAATGCGGTCTTTATACTTTTCTTCAAAACCGATGCCGTTATCCGTCACCTCAATGGCTACCCAACGTTTGTCGGACTGGTCGTTGAGGGGGGGCGGTAGCTGATGGCCGGCCACATCCGTGGCGGTAATCCTGACCACTGCCGCTTCACCCGGTTTATGAAACTTAATGGCGTTGCTGACCAGATTCTGAATAAGTTGCTGTAGCCGGAGCGAACTGCCAAACACCTCTGGCAGCGGCCCCACGTTGATATGTGCCTTGTGCTCGACAATGCCCATTTCCAGATCATTGAGTACGTCCCGCACAAGTTTATTCAGGTCGACTTTCTCAAACTCTTCCGATCGGGTAGTCAGCCGGGAGAAGGTGAGCAGATCGCGGACGAGCAGTTGCATCCGGCGGGCGGCATCCTGCACCCGGCGCAGCAGATCCTGCCCGGCTTCATTCAGGAACTCGGCATGGTGGTGCATCAGCAGGTCGCTAAATGCCTGGATCTTACGCAGCGGCTCCTGGAGGTCGTGCGAGGCTACGTAGGCAAACTGTTCCAGGTTGTAGTTCGACTGGCTGAGCTGATTTACGGAGGCCTCCAACTGGTGCTGGGTGTGCTTGAGGTCGGTAATCTCCATGAAAGAGAGCACCAGCCCGTCGCCCTTTTTAACCACCGAAACAGTAAACCACCGGTCGCCGTGGTGACCCGGAAAATGCTGCTCAAACTGCTGGGATTGCCCCGTCTCCACCGCGTCGACGTAGCGGCTGAAGGCTTCGGAGGTTAGAAAATGGGGATGCTTCTCCAGCATCCGGTGACCAATAATATCCGTTGCCGGCCGGCCCGATACCCGGATAAAGGTATTGTTGGCGATTCGGCAGATGAAGTCAGTGATGGTGCCGGTTTCGTCGCGGACGCTGTCGATAGCGATAATGGCGGTCAGTGATGCATCCAGAACGCTGTTCAGCAGGAGTGCGTTCTGCGCTTCCTGCCGGGCGGTATGCTGGGCCCTGGTAATCTCTTCATAGGTGGCGATAAGGTACCCCTGCATACGTTCCAGCGAAACTTCGTACCAGCGCTCCTGCTGGTCCAAATATTGTAGTTTTCGGACAGAAACGCCCGTTTCAAGAACCGATATATATTTGTTGAACAGCTTATCACCAATAGCATCGGCGTAGCGTTCCGTAACGGTGCGGTTCAGAATGTCGTCCGGCTTTTGCAGGGTCATGTCGGCCAGCGCCGGATTACAGT
Source organism: Nibrella viscosa (assembly GCF_039541875.1). Classification (NCBI taxonomy): domain Bacteria; kingdom Pseudomonadati; phylum Bacteroidota; class Cytophagia; order Cytophagales; family Spirosomataceae; genus Nibrella; species Nibrella viscosa. The sequence goes on from NZ_BAABHB010000002.1 coordinate 653,762, forward strand.
AAATCGCAATAAAATCGATGATTACCCCTCGTTCGTCACGGATACCTTCGTACACAACAACGCCCTTGCGGGTGGTATCCAGAATATCTTCCAGCCACTGGGCTTTCCGGCGGTGGCGGGTAATGTCCCAGAACAGCAGGTGGAGATCCGTGGCGGAAGCCCGGCTGGCCCGCACGTCGAACCAGCGGTTGCCGGTCGGTGTAAGAAGCTGAAGGTCAAACTGCCGGTCGTCGCCCGAATCAAGTACCTGCTGGAGCTGGGTGCGTACCGGCGCCGACAGCATGGCCGGGAGCAGATTAGTAAGGGGCTGGTCGGTTGCTTCTTCCGGCAGGCCGAAGAGATCAATGGCGGCCGGGCTCGCCGATTGTACCCGGACGCTTTCCAGGTGTCCGGACTCTGCATAAACAGGTGCCAGTCCCAGAAACAGATAGGGAGACGCGGCAACTTCCAAACGAAATTCGTTGAGCAATGATATAAGCTATTTATCTACTTACGTAAACGTCTGCGGGGGCAGGTAATATGGTTTTCCCACGCTAATACAACTGTTAAATCTAAAAAGTGTGCGGGTGAAAAGACAGAAAAACTTTTGAAAATTATCCTGTGTTGGTCAATGAAACGCGGATGACGCGGATTGAGCCGATTTACACGAATTTTATAAGATTTTATCCGTGCTGATTCACTTAATCCACGTCATCTGCGTTCCTTCAACTCATAAAATGCATAAATTACCCGTCGGTAGTGCAACGACCTGGTTCAAAATTGAGTAGGGATGCTTACAACCCCTGCTTTGGCGTTTGGGTCTTTTTGTACATTTTCCGGTAATGTATGCGCTTTCTGTCCTTACCCTTTCTGCTGCTGAGTACCCAGGGCGTTTTCGCTCAGTTGACCGATACCGCCCCTTCGTTTATCGAGGAGGCCCGGCAACACGCCATTGCCCGCTACGAGCAGGTGTATAGCCGGCAGGCTCACCTGTACAACGGCAACGAATACGTCAGCCACGATCCCCGCATCAAAATTCACCCGTTTTTTCCCGTCGACAGTATGCTTGTCGGACAGGTGGTGTACAACGGCGTGCGCTACCGGCCGGTGCCGATGCTGTACGATGTGGTGCGCGACGAATTGGTGGTGCGCCCCATTGAGGCTGCGTACCTGATCCGGCTGCAAAACGATCAGGTAGATTCTTTTTCGCTGGCTACCCGGCAGTTTGTGCGGCTGGCGGGCGACAGCCTGTCGGGTATGCGGCCGGGCTTTTATGAACTCCTTTACAATGGCAAACTGAAGGCCCTGGTGAAACGGGTAAAGTATATCAAAGAAGATGTGTCGCAGGGCTTCTACCAGGCAAATTACCTGGTAAAAGATCGCTTTTTTGTGATGAAAGATGGTATTTACCACGAGGTGAACTCAAAGCCGGCCCTGCTCAACCTGTTTGCCGATCAAAAAAAAGCCTTGCGAAAATACCTGCGAACAAACCAGCTCCGGTTTAAACAACAGCGGGCAGAGGCTATTACAGGCGTTGTGCGCGAATACGAATCCTTAACCCGCTGAGTATGCCTTTACTGTACCGAATCAGTGCATTGCTGCTGCTTGTTTCCGGCCTGGCGAATCCCACTGCTGCGCAGGACAAAACCGAACCGCTGCTCAACGGGGAGTTTACGAACGAACGCTTCTCCTCGTTTGTCCGCACGGTAGAAGCCAATACGCCGTACCGGTTTTTCTTCAACCCCGGCGAGGTTGATAGCCTGCGGGTAACGCTGCGGGCCGACCGGCAGACAGTGCCCGCAATGCTGCGGCAAATCTTTGCCAATACCTCGTTCGCCTACGCCATTGATAGTCGCCGTCGGGTGTATGTGACCCTGGATGCGCCCATCCGCACCGAACTGCCTATCGGCTTTTTCCAGCGGGGTGTTGATGCAGGGACCGATTCACTGCTGGCCCTGACGGGTAACCGCCGGAAGCAGGTGGAGCCGGAAGATAAGCTGTATGATATTGGCCGGCCCACCTCACCGATCCGGCCCGGTCGGGCTACTATTGCCGGGCATGTGCGTAACGTGGCCTCGGGTGAGCCCATTATCGGGGCGGCTGTATATATCGACAATCCGCGCATCGGCACCACCACCGATCAGTTTGGCTACTACTCCATGACGCTGCCCCGCGGCCGGCACGACCTCAAAATTCGCAGCATCGGCCTGAAAGATACCCGCCGACGCATTGTCCTGTACAACGACGGCAAGCTGGACCTTGAGCTGGAAGACGACGTGATTCCGCTCAAGGAGGTAGTGATCTCGGCCGAGAAAGACGTAAACGTGGCCGGCCTCCAGATGGGTCAGCAGCGGGTCGATATCCGCACCATCAGGCAAATTCCTTCCGCTATGGGTGAGGCCGATCTGCTGCGGGTGGTGATGACCCTGCCGGGGGTAAAAACCGTAGGCGAAAGCGCCACCGGCCTCAACGTTCGCGGGGGGGCCACCGACCAGAACCTGATCCTGTACAACGACGCCATTATTTACAACCCCTCGCACCTGTTCGGCTTTTTCTCGGCCTTCAACCCGGATATGATCAAAAGCGTGGAGCTGTATAAAAGCGGTATTCCGGCGCGGTATGGCGGCCGTCTGTCGTCGGTGCTGGAAGTGCTCACCCGCGACGGCAACAAGAAAAAGTTTGCCGGTTCGGGCGGTATCGGGCTGCTCACCGGCCGGCTGACGCTGGAAGGACCGATCATTAAAGACAAAACGTCATTCATCATCGGTGGCCGGTCGACCTATTCCAACTGGCTGCTGAAACAACTTCGCAACCCTACCTTCCGCAACAGCCGGGCGTCATTCTACGACCTCAACCTGCACGTGACCCACGACATCAACGAGAGCAATACGCTGTACCTGACCGGCTACCTGAGTCAGGATCGTTTCCGGCTCGGCAGTGATACCACTTTTAATTACCAGAACCGGAACGCTACGCTGAAGTGGAAGCATATTTTCAACAACAAGCTGTACAGTGTCTTCACCGGCGGGTATAGTGGGTATCAGTACACGGTATCGAGCGAGGCTAATCCGGTCAACGCCTACCAACTGAATTTTGCCATTCATCAGTCAAGCCTGAAGGCCGATTTCAGCTACTTCCCTACGTCGCAGCATACCGTCGACTTCGGCATCAGCACCACCCACTACCGGCTACTGCCGGGCAATTTTCAGCCACTCGGCACCAAATCGCTGATTCTGTCGGATGTAGTGCCGGCTGAGCAGGGGCTGGAGAGTGCCGTGTACATCGGCGATAAATTCGACATCAGCCCGCGCCTGGCCATCAATGTGGGGCTGCGGTATTCACTGTACAACCACCTGGGGCCCAAAGCGGTGTATACCTACGCCCCCGGTCTGCCGATCCGGGTCGCCAACATCACCGATACCCTGACATACGGCCGGAACCAGAACATCAGCACCTACCACGGCCCCGAATACCGCTTCTCGGCCCGGTATGCGCTCTCGTCGGAAACATCCGTGAAGGTAAGTTTCAACCGGATGCGGCAGTATATTCAGATGCTGTCGAATACCACGGCTATTTCGCCGACCGACATCTGGAAGCTGAGCGACTCGCACCTGAAACCGCAGGTGGGCGATCAGTTTTCGGTGGGCGTTTACCGGAACTTCAAGAACAACACCATCGAAACGTCGGTAGAGGGCTATTACAAAACGCTCCAGAACCAGTTGGATTTCCGCAGCGGGGCCAACCTGATTCTGAATCACCATATCGAAACCGATGTGGTGCAGGCCGAGGGCGTGGCCTATGGGGTAGAGCTGCTGGTGAAAAAACTGACCGGTAAGCTCAACGGCTGGGTGAGCTACACCTACGCCCGTACGCTGCTGCGGGTGCAGAACCCCATTGCGTCGGAGTCGATCAACCAGGGCCAGTTCTACCCCAGCAACTTCGACAAACCGCACGATTTTACGCTCATCAGCAATTATAAGCTTAGCCGGCGGTTCAGCCTGTCGTTCAATTTCACCTACAGCACCGGACGGCCCATTACCCTGCCGCTGGCCAAATACACCCTCGGCAACGCCCAGCGGCTGGTGTACTCCGAGCGCAACCAGTACCGGATACCCGACTATTACCGGGCCGATTTTGCCATGAATATCGAGGGCAACCACAAGATCCGGAAGCTGGCACATAGCTCATGGACCCTGGCCGTGTATAACCTGACGGGTCGGCGTAATGCCTACTCCGTTTATTTTAAATCGGAGAATGGTGTTATCCGCGGCTACCAGCTATCGATTTTCGGCCAGCCGATCCCGTCTGTTACCTACAACTTTAAATTCTGACCACACCGCTATGCACTATAAACACTGGAAAAAAGTCATTGGCTGGGTCGCTATTCTGAGCCTGGGTGGCTGTGTTGATCCCTACCGCCCGCCCGAAATCGCGGCCCCCAACAACTACCTGGTGGTCGATGGCTTTCTCAACAGTAAGCCGGGTACCACAACCAGCATCCGATTGTCGCGCACGCAGAATCTGTCGGAAAAAAATACGTCGGTGGCCGAGACCAGAGCCGTAGTCACGGTAGAGACCGAAGGCCGGGCTACGTATGCGTTTCGCGAGACGGGTGGGGGCGTATATACCCTGACGGATCTGGTGCCGCAGGCCAATCAGAAGTACCGGCTGCGTATCAAAACCGCCAAAGGCGTAGAATACCTGTCGGACTTCACGACCGTAGTGACCACGCCGGTCATTGACAGTGTAAGCTGGCGGCCCACATCGAACGGCCTGCAGATCTATGTGAATACGCATGATCCGAAAAACAACACCCGCTACTACCGCTGGGAGTTCGACGAAACCTGGGAGTTCTTTACCCCCTACAATGCAACGCTGGAGTTAAAAGACAAACAAGTGATAACCCGCGCAGAAAACACCTACCGCTGCTGGTCGGGCGAAAGCTCAAAAAGCATCATGGTTGGGTCTACGGCGCGATTGAGTCAGGACGTTGTCAGCCTGTTTCCCCTGACCACCATTCCCGCGGATTCGTGGAAGCTGAGCAGCCGCTACAGCATCCTGGTCCGGCAATATGCCCTCAGCCGGGATGCCTACGCGTTCTGGGAGCAGCTCGCCAAAATGACCCAGAACATCGGCTCTCTGTTTGATCCTCAACCGTTTTTGCTCACCGGCAATATGCATTGCATCACCAATCCCAGCGAGCCGGTGCTGGGGTACTTCAGCGTCGGCTCGGTCGAAACCCGGCGGATTTACGTCAAGCGGTACCAGTTGCCCAACTGGACGATCAATACGGGCTACAGCTTTTGCCGGCTCGACACGGCCAAAACACTAAAAGACCTGATCGAGATGAATTTTCAGCCGGTATCGGAACTGGAGGGCGGGGGAGGGTACCTGGCTTCGGATAATTACTGCGTCGACTGCCGTTTGCGCGGCACCAACAAAAAACCGGCTTTCTGGGACGAATGAAACAGGCGGAGACTCATCAGACTAAATGGATACGGCTGAGGGCAGTAGCTCTGGTGCTGCTCAGCACAACGGTAGGGTATGCCCAGCCGGCCGACGCCCTCCGCGAGGTGGTGCAGCGGTTTGACCAGTACCGGCGGCAGGCCCTTCAGGAAAAAGTGTTTGTGCATACCGACCAGGCGGTATACCTCACCGGAGAGACCCTTTGGTTCAAGGTATACTGCGTGGATGGCACCACCCACCGCCCGCTCGACATGAGCAAAGTCACTTACCTGGACGTGCTGGACCACAACCAGCAGCCGGTGCTGCAGGCCAAGCTCCCGATGACCGGGGGCAGTGGCAACGGTGCCCTGCCACTTCCTCATTCGCTCAATTCCGGCCACTACCTCCTCCGGGCGTATACCAACTGGATGAAGAACGCCGGTGCCGACTTTTTTTTCGAGAAAGCCATTACCGTCGTAAACCCGCTCAAACGCCTGGGCCTGCCCAATCTGCCTTCTCAGCCGGAATACGATATGCAGTTTTTTCCGGAAGGGGGCAATCTGGTGAGCGGACTGCCCGGCAAGGTGGCGTTTCGGGTGACGGATGCCGCCGGCCGGGGTATCGACTTCCAGGGCTGGCTGCTCAACGCGCAGAACGATACCGTAGCCCGTTTCCGGCCGCACAAGTTCGGGATAGGGCATTTTCAATTTACGCCGGCCGATAACACCACCTACCGGGCGGTCATCCGCGACGCGCAGAACCGGACGCTGTCCCGCCCGCTGCCGGCGGTGAGCGCGCAGGGCTATACCATGCGGGTCGAGGAGGGTATCGGTAACCAACTGAGGGTGACGGTACGCACCAACCTGACCGATGCCGGAGCGGTGCATCTGCTGGGGCACACCCGCCAACTGGTTACGGTGGCGGAAACCCGGACGCTGGGGCGGGAAACCACCTTTCTGCTCGATAAAAAGGCGCTGGGCGAGGGCATTTCGCACCTGACCCTGTTCGACCAGGCCCGCCGGCCGGTTTGCGAGCGACTGTATTTCAAACGGCCTGAGCAGCCGCTCACCATTCAGCTCAAAACAGATCAGGACCAGTACGCGGCCCGAACCAAAGTAAACCTGTCGGTGGAGGTACCCGCCCCGGCCGGTGGGCGAGCCGATCTGTCGGTGGCGGTGTACCGGCTCGACTCCCTGCCGGCGCTGTCGTCGGCGACGATGCTCAGCTACCTGTGGCTGACCTCCGACCTGCGGGGCACCATCGAATCGCCGGAGTATTACCTGCAGGCCGAAAGCGCCGAGAGACGGGAGGCCACCGATAACCTGATGCTGACCCACGGCTGGCGTCGGTTCCGGTGGGAAAACGTGCTGACGCAGTCGCGCCCTGCCTTCCCGTTCGTGCCCGAATACAACGGCCACCTGATTCGGGGCCGGCTGGTTGATCCGCTTTCCCAGGTACCTGTTTTCAGAAAACTGGTGTACCTCTCGGTTCCCGGTAAGCTCCTGCGCCTGTATGCTTCCCGGAGTGATTCGAGCGGGCAGGTGCTGTTCGAACTAAAGGATTTTTATGGGTCGCACCTGATCATGGCCCAGCCCAATCCGGCCGACAGCAGCCTGCGCCTGACCATCGACAGCCCGTTTGCCGGGGCGCTGTCGGCCACGCGGCTGCCGCCGTTTGATTTCAGTGAGCAGCACACGCAGCAACTCCTCGACCGCAGCGTAGCCATGCAGGTGCAAAGCCGCTACTGGGGCGACAAGCTCATGGGCTACCAGTATCCGGCCATCGACAGCACGGCTTTTTATGGCACCCCCTCGGAACGGTACCGGCTGGACGACTACACCCGTTTTCCGGCGATGGAAGAGGTCCTGCGGGAATACGTCCGGGGCATTTTACCCCGCAAACGGCAGGGCTCGTTCCGGCTGGTGATTCCGAACTCGCCGTACCGGGAGTTTTTTGAGGAACAGGGGCTGGTGATGATCGATGGCGTACCGATATTCGATATGGATAAGCTGATGGCGTTCAGTCCGCTGAAGATCCGGCAGATGGATGTAGTTACCAACCGCTACTTTGTGAACTCCAATTTTGTGAGCGGTGTCTTCAGTCTGATGACCTACAAAGGCGACCTGGCCGGGTATTCGCTGCCTTCGTATGTGGTCCAACAGCCGTACGATGGCCTGCAGGTGCCACGGGAATACTACACCCCCCGCTACGAAACCCAGAGCCAGCTCGCCGGCCGCATCCCCGACGGCCGGACGCTGCTGTACTGGAACCCGTCGGTCCAACCGAACGCCCAGGGCAAAACTGCCCTGCCGTTCTACACTTCCGACCAGGAAGGTACCTATGTAGTGGAGGTAACCGGGCTTACCCGCGACGGACAGGCCGGCAGCGGGCGGGTGCAGTTTGTGGTAACCAATCCGGTGAGGTAAGCCGGCCAGACTAATTCTTTAGCACCTTTTCTACATATGCACGAACTCGCCTTTACCATGCAACTGAAACCCGGCGTTGAAGCGGAATACAAGCGCCGGCACGACGAAATCTGGCCCGAACTGTCGCAGGCGCTGCACGAAGCCGGTATCCGTGACTACTCCATCTACCTCGACCGCGCCAGCGGCACCCTCTTCGCTGTGCAGAAACGCACCGACGACCATACGGCCGACGATCTGCCCGGCACCGACATCATGCAGCGCTGGTGGGCCTACATGGCCGACCTGATGGACACCAACGCCGATTCGTCGCCGGTGGTGAAGCCGCTGGAGCGGGTGTTTCATCTGGAGTAATGAATCCAAATGCCGAGGCTACCTGACAGGCTACCGGTTTACCGGGAGCATTGGGTGTAGTTTATGGTTACTTTGATTTGGTTAGCCGATTTTGACGCGCCTGAGTAGACTGAAGTTCCCTGAATTTGGGTGGGAAAACCACTGGCATTCAGGAGGTAGGTCGAGGTAGACTCGTATTCAGTCTGGCCGGTAATTACGTTGGTTTCTGTTCGCTTTGTAGACAGTCCTTCGGTACCGAATTTGCTTTTCAATGTCGGAAATCCTTTCCGAACGAGCAGGCCCGTCATTGGGAACCGCCCATCGGTATACTCCGTCACAATAAGGCGGGTCATCTTACCGTCGTACCAGGATTCTTCCCGCACCAGGCGCTCCTGCGCATCGTATGCGTACTTTGTAAACGAGGTTGGGCTGAAATCGGAGATACGCTGCTTAACCAGACCATTTTCGAAGATGTACAGGCTGGATTCCTTACCGTTACTCGCCCGATTTACATAGCTGATCAACTTTCCGCCCTCGTACGTACTGATATAGCTGTCTCCGTTATAACCGTCTTCCGTTTTCCTGATCAGGTTTCCCTGGGCATCGTAGGCATAGTCAACAACCTGAGTAGTGGTTTGTCCGTTGCTGCCGGTGTTGCGGGTTGTTTCCCGTTTGATCTGATTGTTGCTATACTCATACTGAGTTGTGTGGCGCGTCTGATGAGTCATTGGTTTGCCGTTATCGGTATAGGTTCGGGTGGACTCATGAACCTGAGAAGTCAGGAAGCCGCCGGCGTCATAGGTATAGGTGGTGATCGAACTGTAGTCGGAGGTTGTACCCATCTGCTTGTTTTTTAGCTGACCTTTGCTGGTCTCCTTCAGAAGCAACCCATCTGCCCTGTACTCGTATTGAAAGTCAAACCTGTCCAGATATACGTCATTTTCTTCTGTATAGTTGACTACCAGCGGTTTGCATTCGGTTTGCGAGCTGGGGTTTGCCGGGTCGTCGGCTGATTGGCGTAGCGGCAGCCGACTGCCGCTACGCCAATCAGCAGGTATAGAAAGAGAGAGGTCGTTTTCATACATAAATGAGGGTTGAAGTTTATGGTGGCTCAACAAGGAGAGTACAGTTGTAAGGCTGTGCTTCATTGCTGTACATCCTGCATTGACGATCGGTCACTCAACCAAATTGCATACATCTGACAGGTGCCAGTAATCGGTTAGCCAGAGTAAGCCAGTGTGCTAAGGGTTGTGACCGGTGCCTCTGCGTCCAGCAGGCGTTTCAGATACCGGGTGGCAAGGTCCGCTTCAATAGCAAACCCAATGGTGACCAGCAGGTAAACCAGTGCCGCCGGTACGAGGGGCAGCAGGGACGCCGGATCGAGGTGACCGGACGAGATGAACCGGGCAACCGGAGAAAGGGCGAAGACGCTCATCAGCACCAGCCCCAGGGTGGTACATACGCAGGCAGCCGGGCTCAGCGCTATTGTTACCCGAACGGTCAACCGGTCCTGATGCGTGTAGAGCCGGCCGGTGATGGCAGGCAGAAACCACGCAGGATACCAGGTAACGCGGGAAAGCTGAAATTCATAGTCCCAGACCGTACCCTGAAAGTACTCCGGCTCCTGGTTGGCGCCGGCAACAAACGAGCCGGGCCGGATCAGGTTGGCTCGTAACCGGCGGAGGGCTTTTTCTCTGGTCAGCGGAGAGTCGATCGTCAACGTCTTGTCTGAAATCAGCGGTACCATAGGCTACAGGCTATTAAACGAAAGAGGACTGTTACCTCATTAGTCGTTTGTTCGGCGATCCGGGGCAACAAAAATGACCATTTTTGTTGCCCCGGTCGAGTCAAAGTTGACGGCCTGTTCACTAAGATGCCTGACCTAATTGATAGATAGTGGCAGCGGGTTGACGAATGGCGGTGGTCAGTGTAGCAACGGCTGGCGCGAACACGGCCGCCGGTGCTTTCGAAAAACGGTTCGGTCAGACTTTCCCGGCGGCCGGCACGTTGGCGGGGAGCGCAACCGGGCGTTGCCCCCAATGCTGGTTGAGCCAGCGCCGGGCCGGTACTTCAATAACCTGGTAGGTAAACCGGGCGGCCAGCAGGGTAATACAGACAAAAATCAGGCAGAGTAGCCAGCCCGTAAGCATATCAGGTTTAGGCGGAGGGCCACCGGCCGATGGTTTGCCCAGCGACTGATATACACTAATGTTGTTGAAAATAAACAGCAGGGGCTGGTGAACCAGGTAGATGGAGAAAGACCAGTCGCCGATGCGCTGAAACGGGCGGGTGCCCAGAATTCGATCGGTCTGCCGGCTGCCGTACGCTGCCGATAAAAGGATGAACGGGTACCAGGACACTGTGAAAACATCAGGTACGCCAAAATGCAGGCACAGGCCTACCCCCAGGGTGAGCAGCAGCAGGGCATAGCCATTAGCCAGCCAGGCGATGCCTTCATACCGGCGGTACACCTGATAGGTGATCATGCCCAGCACGAAGCCAAACAGGCAGCGCAGAAACCCATATTGAAAGGCCACGTTGATGTTGTCGAGCGGAGGGTTACTGGTCCTGAAAAACGAAAGGGAGTCCGGAAAGGTAACCTGCGGGACGAAGAACAGCATGATGCTGACGTAGCCGGCTATGCAGGCCGTTACCACGCCTACCCGCCCCAGGGTGCCCATGCGCCAGATCGGCCGGACCAGAAACGGAAACAGCATATACATCCACCAATCGGTGGAGATAGACCAGGACGCGTGTACCCACGAGAACCATTTGTGCAGGTTCATCGATTGCAACAGCAGCAGGTTGGTAATAAACGAGTAGACCGAGTTCTCGGTTTCCAGTACCGGGTTTTCGGGGATACCGGCCGCCCGTGAGACACCAAAGATGAGCACCGCAGCCAGCAGCATGGCCAGGTGAAGCGGATAGACACGGGCAAACCGGGCGATGGTAAACCGCCTGAAATCGGAGCGCTGGACGGTGCCGGTAAACCAGTTGCCGTATACATGGCACATAATAAAGCCGCTCAGCACAAAAAAGAAATCAACCATCAGGTACATCCGGCTAAGCAGACTCGAATCGGCAAACTTCACGAGGACATCGCCCCCCATACCCAGGAAGAGGTCGACGTGGTAAATGACCGTCAGCAGGGCGGCAATCCCCCGCAGCGGGGTGAGGTTGGGCAGGTAAGTGGTTGATTGGTTCATTGGTTAATAAGTGGACGGTTATGAATTACGAATGAGCGAGTCTACGCTGCTGTGCTGAATAAATTCCCGGTGGTTCATAGCGGAAAAAGAGGAATAGATTGGTTAAAAGAGCTGATTAGTCGGAATTTAAAAAATTTAAACAGTCTGCTGATCAGACTTTTGAGCAAGCGGTAAGACTATGTTTTATTCCTGTACTATTGCTCTGGTCTAGTAACACGAGCCCGGCTTTTATAGCCAAATCACTGGTACAGGTTAACCACTCAACCAATGAACCACTCGACCTACTCAATTTGCCCGATTGATTTCCTCCTCGGAGCCGGTCCGGCGCTGGCGGATGCCTTTGATCTGCTGATTGCCGAAGGTGTAGGTCAGGTTCAGGATGGCGATCCGGGTATCCAGGGCGATCCGAACGTTGCTGGTAAAATCAGGCGCTTTAATGGTACCCAGAATACGGTTGGTATGAAAGACATCCTGTACGCTTAGTTTAGCCTTTAACCGGGAACCCACTGCTTTTTGCAGGCCGGCGTCCAGGGAGCCCATCCAGGGCGAATACCAGATGGCATCCACCGCCGGTGTATTGAGCCAGCCCGTTAATTCGGCCGTCCAGCCATTTCCTAACGTAATCGCATTGGAGCCGTTGATCCGTCCGGAAATCTGTTTGACCCTAACCGGCGTTTCCTGATACACAAAATCATACCCCCGGTAGATTCCTAACAGTGATGTCTGTAAGACCCAGCCTTTCAGAATGGCAACCGGAAAACTGACGGTCAAATTATACGCCTGAGACTTGCCGATGTTTTCCGGATAGCGCTCAAACTTATTGTTCTCCACGGGTTGAATCAGATAATAAATCAGATCATTGGTGTAACTCGCGCCAAAAGAGGTAAACAGCTTATTACGGAACCCGTGCTTCAGCTCAAGCGAATGGGTGTACTGCGGCTTCAGAAAGGCGTTGCCCCGACTATACGCATAGGGGTCGGCGTAGGATCGGGCCGGGTTTAAATTCTGGTAGTTAGGCCGGTCAATCCGGCGACTGTAGGATACGTTCAGCGAATGATCTTTTGTCAGCGCCCGGGTGATAAACAGACTGGGAAATAAGTTCAGGTAGTTTCGGGTCACTACGTGCTGCGTGCTCAGTAAATTGCCTTCCGAGTGCGTATGCTCGGCCCGTAGGCCTACCTGTATATCCATTCTGCTATCCAGTTTTCCCGAAAAATTCACGTACGCTGCATTTACCTTTTCGGTATAGCGGAAGCGATTTGATAAAGCAGAATCCCGCTGTAGAACAGAACCTTCGCCACGGCTTAGCGTCATGTTGTTGTCACTCAGAACCGAACTGTTTTTCAGCCCGGCTTCCAGGCGCCAGCTGGAGCCCAGTGTCCGGTTGTAATCGGCCTTAATGGTGCGTAGGTCAATGGTGGTCGGCATAAGGATAAACAAGCCGGACAGTGGGCCAGCAGGGATCTCCGGCAGTACAGTTCGGGTCAGTAAACTATTTGTGTAGGTACGCTGAAAACGACCCACATTTACATCGGCGCTTACCTGCCCCCCTTTTTTGCCGAATGTGTGCTGGATGTTCAGGTTGCCAATGTGGTTGGATGACAGGCTGCCCTGGGTTTTGTCGGTTTGAGCCCGAAAGTAAACCGGTTCGTTTTCCGCCCGTTTAAAGGCGGATACGGCCGGTCCCTCTTCGTCATGATTGCTCCAGAAACCTGTCCATACGAGCCCGATCGTGGTGTTTTTGCCGGGGAGAAGGTCAAAACCAGCAGTAGCATTATGACCCCACTCCAGGAACCGAAAATACGAGTCCTGATAGGCCAGGTTCCGTTGTGGTCTGGCCGGGTTACTGAGGTCAGCCTGATTTCGGAACGTAGCAAAATCCCAGTAGTTGCCACCCTGATTACCGCTATAATTGCCAAAGAGGTTCAGTGAGCGGGTACGATGGTTCAGTTGAAGGCTGCCCCGTTCGCGATTAAATCGCCCCGTACCGCCTGCTACCGACAACGTACCATTGGTGCCGACATTATTGTTTTTCTTTAACCGGATGTCGATGATACCCGCATTACCGGCGGCATCGTATTTAGCGGAGGGATTGGTGATGAGTTCTATCCGGTCGATGTTGTCGCTGGACATACCCCGCAGTAGTGCCACCACATCGGCCATGGCCAGGTAGGTCTGCTTGCCATTAATTTGTACAATTACCCCATCTTTCCCCCTTAGCTGAATAGCATCGTTCTGGCGGTCGACGCTGACACCCGGCGATTTCTCCAGCACTTCCAGCGCGGTACTGCCGCTGGCGATAATGCTGTTGGCCACATTGATCACCATGCGGTCGATCTGCTGCTCCACAAAAGGGCGTTTGGCCGTTACGGCTACTTCGGCCAACTGTCGGGTCTCCGGGGCCAGTTGCAGCAGGGGGGCTTTCAGGTCTGCCTGTCCGTCGGTGACGGTTACCGGCGGCACAAAGCCCCGCTTGTAGCCGACCATCGACGCTGACACCACATAATTACCCTGCTTTACCTGGTCGATGGTATAGGCCCCGGCCGCATCGGATACGGTGCCTTTGACCAGCGTAGAATCTTTGCTGTTGAGCAGCAGCACATTCACGAAGGGCATAGGCTTGCCGTCGGTATCCTGCACCTGCCCACGAATAGACTGACTGAACACTGAACCGGAAATAAGGAAATAGAAGAAGGTTGTAGCACTGGATTTCATAACTGAACTGGAGAAAAGAGAGGCATTATGGCTGAAAGGTATAAAGACAAACTGCCCGTGTAGTGGTAAAAAATGGTCATTTTGCCTCAGAAGAAGGCCCACGCAAAGGTTTTGGCCGTTGCCAGCCACCAGCCGGAAGTTTGAAACTGCCAGCACAACAGGTTTAGCAGGAGCATGCCGAAGATGAGCAGTAAGGGATAGGGATTCTTTCGGTTCCGCAGGTCCAGCAGCAGAAAAACCAGCGCAATGAGGGTAGCCAGGCTGAATACGAGGCTAACCGCAACCGGAAACGGTACACCGCCATACGTAATCAGGGCGCGGCCCAGACCCGGTCCAATCAGTGGAAATGAAGTAGCAGTTATGTACCGGACATGGTAAAAGGTCTGTTTCTGGTACAGAAAGGCCAGTGAGGCAAACAACCCAAAAGCCAGCATGGGTGGAATACTGATCGCTAATCCGGCCAGTACGTCCGGCTCAGGGCGATGAGCAGTATCACGGAGGTAAGCCATTCGGACCAAGCTGAACATAGACAGGAACGCCAGCGGAGCCAGCACGTAGCCCAGCTTGCCGAGGGTGCGGTGCCAGGTATATTTCCCGTATTTGATCAGGAAGGGCTGTACCATGAGCATCAGCAGCCACGTCATCAGCGTAGCCCCGTGGAGGTGATGCTCCCACCGGAAGTTTTTAAACTGGGGGAAGAAAACCGTATAGGTTTGGTGAAAACCAATCAGCACCATCAGCCAGATGGCGATGAACAGATAGCCGATGTTTTTGTACGTTTTTTCCATGGTGGTACTTTGTTGATTGTAGAGGGGGCGTCTGTGGTTTAGTCGACGAAAGCCAGGTACTTGGCAACAGTATTGCGCTGCTAAACCTATAAGGTTGCTTTTCCACCTGAAAACAACTGCTGACAAGCGTAGCCTTTTATTGTGTAGATCGCAGGAATTGTGAGTTAATAAGCAAATGGTAATGAATCTGACCGTTCGCTCAGGCCAATCAGAAAATCGACCAGTCACTCAAAAAAACTGACCAGTCACACTATAAAAAGTAGATTAAGGCTCTAATCATCAGTATTTTTAGGCAAATGCCGAACCTATGCGCTGGTGTCTGTTTTGGGGAATGTTGTTGATGGGGATAAGGAGTTGGGCACAAGCCCCACTGGGGCTGCCGGGCAGGCTGCCTGGCCCTCAGATGG
The DNA here is from genome assembly GCF_039541875.1 of Nibrella viscosa. NCBI lineage: Bacteria > Pseudomonadati > Bacteroidota > Cytophagia > Cytophagales > Spirosomataceae > Nibrella > Nibrella viscosa. The sequence continues at coordinate 669,058 of NZ_BAABHB010000002.1, forward strand.
ACATTGGACCGTATACTGTATTTTATGAAGATAACTCTGGTGATACACTGCCGTTATCGGCTATCCAGAAACATCCATTCCGGCCTTTTGCGGAAAAACGCAACGAGCGAACCACCTTTGCCGACCGGTCGGTAATGGTGACCTGGCTGCGATTTACCCTTCGCAATACGCATCCAGTCGATACGTTGCATGTGCTGCACAAAACAGGCGTTCATGGATTTATCACGCTCTACGAAAATAACCGGCTGCTCGGGCAAACCGGTATCTCATTTAAGCATCCAAACCGACCCAGCCCGTATGCCTTGCCCCTCACCGTGCCACCCCTGACCGAGCGAAAGTATTTCGTTCGTGTTCTCGGCTACGTTTGGCACCCCACTCGCATCTCGTCTGAGTTAATAACTGCGTCGGCAGGCGTTGCCTGGCATTTTGGCCCTGGGGGCGTTGCGGAGAATATGCTGTTGGCGGGTATGGCATTACTCACCGGATGGTTAATCCTGATGTGCCTGTATGCCTTCTATTCTTTTCTTATATCCCGAGACATTGCGTATTTATTCTATGCACTCTACACAGGGGTAAGTGCGCTTTTTTCGGTGTATAGTATGAACTACCGATTTTCGTTCGATTTGGATTGGCTGTTTCCGCCCCAGGTTTCAGACATACTTGGCCCGTTTCACGTCGCTTTAATTTCAGCGTTTTACGTCTTATTTGTTGCCAACTTATTGAATGTACGAAAAGGGTTTCCGCGCACCTGGCGAATCTTACAGATACTGCTGGCGGTGCTGACGATACAGGAGATTCACTCGATAGCCGAATGGATTCACAGACGGCCTTTGTTCCTAAACAACGCTGTTTACATCTATGCCATGGTGCCTTCCGCATTGGCAACAGGTATTCTGCTGGTTATCAACTTCCAAAGCCGGTCTCCGATTCGCCCTTACCTGGCAACCGGGCTGAGTAGTCTGCTGGGCGTTTCTTTTATTCCAGGTTCGCTCGACCTTTATTTTCACGATACCTCAGCGTTAGCTGATGCTTTTTTCAATTATCCTCAATTTTGGATAATACTTGGGTTAGCCATTGAGTCCTTCTGCTTCATGCTGGCGCTGGCCTACCGCGGACGACGCATTGAACTCGAAAACCGTCGAATTCAGGAACGCTATACGCACGAACTGGAAACACAACTGGGCGAACGAACTCAACAGATTGAGCAGCAAAGCCGCCTGCTTGAACAGCAGCACATCCGCCAACTCGAAACCGAGTTCGAAAAGAAACTGGCCGATACCGAGATGACGGCCCTAAGGGCGCAGATGAACCCCCACTTTATCTTCAACTGCCTGAACTCCATTAAACTCTATACCTTACAGAACGACCCCGAACAGGCGTCCGATTTCCTGACCAAGTTTGCCCGGTTAATTCGGCTGGTATTGGAAAACTCCCGTTCTGAACACGTCACCCTGCGCAATGAACTGGAAGCCTTACAGCTTTACATCGAGCTGGAAGCCATGCGCTTTAAGGAGAAGCTGCGATACCAGATTCATGTCTCACCCGAGGTAGACCCGCAGTACCTGCGTATCCCGCCCCTGCTGTTGCAACCCTTCGTGGAAAACGCCATCTGGCACGGCCTGATGCACAAACCCGAAGGAGGAACAGTAACGGTTGAGGTACGCCAGCCACAGGATAATCTGCTCCATATCGAGATTACCGATGATGGGGTAGGCCGGGCCAGAGCGGCTGAGTTGAAAAGCAAATCGGCAAGTAAGCACAAGTCGTTCGGCATGCAAGTGACGGCGGATCGCATCCGGATGATTAACCGGATGTATAATATCCGAACGACAACTCAGATTGAGGATTTGGTTGATAGCTACGGAGAAGCTTGCGGCACACGGGTGACCTTAACGATTCCGGTATGAAGACGTTACGAAATCATTGGTTCGTTATTCTCCTGTTGGTGGTAGTTAGTCCGCTGCTGGCATGGGGGCAGCTACCTAACAAACTTTCCAGGCCGATTGATCTACATCATAATAATCGACTAACAAAAGAGTCGTCGGCAAGAAACCGAACACCGGGTCAGACCTTAACTCATATGACCCAACTTGGCATAAAAGAAGGACAGCCTTTACATCAACAACTAAGCCGATTGCAGGTGCCTGGCCAGACGTCAACCAATATGTTGGTTTTGGCTTTCTTCAGCGCCGTATTTGGGGCATTAATGTTTACAGGATTGTTTAGCGCAACCCAGTATCTGCTCAATCGAGAAGCAACTTACGGCTGGTACGCTGTCTATTTGACAATGACATCAATCTGGCTATTGCATGCAATGAGTATATGGTCTAAAGAAATTGCCAGGGTACCAAATATACCAATCTTCTTAAGTCTGATTGTCATTCTGGATTATAGCATACTGGCATCTTACATCCGCTTTGTTAGCTACCTCCTTGAAATTCCGCAGCAACAACCCCGTTTCGAACGTTGGTTGCGTTACTTCTATTTATACATTGCCTTATCTGTGCTGGCTTCGGTAACTGAATTGTTCGGTGTGCATTCGTTGCACCTATACATGGCAACTAACTTTTTGAGCTATGGGGGATTGCTGCTTTTTATGTTTGGAGTTATCCGTAGTAAGCATGTTCTCAAACGATATGCTCTTACAGCTACTATATTATTGGTGAGTGGTGATTGGGTTTCGTTTTTAGTCGGTTATACTAACCTGGCAACAAATGAGATCCTGGGTCGGATGCCACTGTTTTATATAGCGGTTAGCAGGTTAGTAGAAATATTATGTTTTTCGCTGGCTTTAGGACGACGTTTCCAACTGAATAGAGACGAAAAAATCCAGGCCCAGCAGCAATTGATTCAGCAACTGGAGGAAAACCAAGAACTGCAACAAATACATGCCCTTGACCTCCAGTGTCAACTGGCTCAACGCGAAATAGAGGTATTGACGAAGGCGCGTGAACTGGAAGAGCAACGGGTCAGTCAGCTCCGCTCAGATTTTGAACGACGTGTTGCCGAAGCCGAGATGACCGGGCTCCGTTCGCAGATGAATCCACATTTCATCTTCAACTGTCTTAACTCAATCAAACTCTACGCGACCGAGAACGACTCCGAGAAAGCATCAGACTACCTCACCAAGTTCGCCCGACTTATCCGCCTGGTGTTGGAAAATTCCCGTTCCGAGCGGGTAACCCTCCGCAACGAGTTAGATATGCTACAGCTATACGCCGATATGGAGACCATGCGCTTTAAGCAAAAGCTGTCCTTTTTTGTAGAAGTTGAACCGGATATTGATGTGGGTTTTGTCGAGATTCCGCCCCTGCTGCTACAGCCCTACGTGGAGAACGCCATCTGGCACGGGCTGATGCACAAGCCCGAAGGCGGCACCGTTCGTGTACGGGCCAGCCAGTTGCAGGAAAATCTGCTTCAACTAACCATCACCGACGATGGGGTAGGCCGTAACAGAGCCGCCGAACTGAAAAGTAAATCGGCCAGCCACCGCAAGTCGTTCGGCATGAAAATGACCTCCGAGCGGATCGCTTTAGTCAACCAGTTGTACCAGACCCACACCCAGGTAGAAATTCAGGACCTTGTTGATACAGATGGCCTGCCTGCCGGAACGGAAGTGATTATACAGATACCGATATGAAAGCCCTCATTATTGATGACGAGCCCGACAACGTCCGGTTGCTGGCGCTGCAACTGAACCGGCACTGTCCGCAGGTCGAACTGGTTGGCCAATTTACGGACAGCACCGAAGGGTTGAAAGCCATTCAGGTCCTGCGGCCGGCATTGGTGTTTCTCGACATCGAAATGCCGATGATGAACGGCTTTCAACTGCTCGAACGGGTGGGGGAGATTAACTTCCACATCGTCTTCGTAACCGCCTACGATCAGTACGCCGTGCGGGCTTTTCGGTTTAGTGCGCTGGATTATCTGCTCAAGCCCATCGATACCGTTGACCTCATTGCCACTGTCCGCCGAGCCGAGACCACCGCTCGCATCAACCCGCAGCAGTTGGAGCTCATGCGTCAGTACTACCCTCCCGTTGGCCATCCAGCGGGAGCAGCCGGTGTGCCTCCAACCACCAAAGGACGCATTGCCCTCCCCCACGCCAGTGGCGTGGTGTTTGTCGACATTCAGAAGATCATTTACTGCGAAGCCGACAGCAACTACACTCGGTTCTTTCTCGACAGTGGGGAGCAGTACATGGTGACCAAAACGCTGGGCGATGTGCAGGAGGTGCTCGAACTCCGCGATTTTGTAAGGGTTCACCGGCAGTATATGGTCAACGTCAACCACATCCAGAAACTGGTGAAAGGCGAGGGAACGTACCTCATCCTTAGCAACGGCACCAACATTCCTGTCGCCCGCCAGCAGAAGGAGCGGCTGATGGAGCGATTTGGCTGGGTGTAGTTGAGTGGTTCATTAGTTCAATAGCGCTTGTCCAATCAACCAACGAACCAATCAACCAATTAACTACTCAACTGCCCGAAAAAACGCTTCCAGCTTCACCGGGTCAAGCCTGCCATCCGTGCGGACGCTGCTGCACAGATCGAGGCCGAAGGGGTTTACCTGATCGAGGGCTTCTTTAACGTTGCCTGCGTTGAGACCGCCGGCGAGAAAAACGGGTACCCGGGCCTGCTCCACTATTTTACGGCTGAGCTTCCAGTTGTGGACGCGGCCGGTGCCGCCGAGTTCTTTTACGGCCAGTTTGGGGTTGCCGCTGTCGAGCAGCAGCGCGTCTGCCTGCTCCGAGATTTCTACGGCTTCGTCGACTGAGCTTTCGTCAATCACGTGAATGACCTGCACCAGTTTAATGGCGGGCAGGGCTTCGCGTATCTTCCGGTATTCGCGGTCGGTCAACTCGTCTACAATCTGGATGGTATTGGTCTGCACCCGGCGCTGGTGGGCAATGATGGCGTCGGCGGTGGTTTCGCTGGTGAGCAGGAAGGTGGCAATCGGCGGGGGTACGGTCTGGGCGATGTCGCGGATCATGTCGTCGGCGATGGGGCCGGGGCCGCTGGGCATTTTCGCGACCAGGCCGAGAGCGGAGGCACCATGCACAATGGCGGTTTTCGCTTCCTGTATGGAACTGATGCAGCAGATTTTGATGCGTGGCTTCATGTTGGTTGATTGGTTCATTGGTTTGCTGGTGTGTTAGCGCTTGTGCCAATCAACAAATTAACCAATGAATCAATCAGCTCCTCCAGATCGGTCAGGGTTGTCAACGGATTCCTCAGGGATACGCGGAGGTACACCTGCCCGTGCAGGGTGGTTTGTACGATGTGGAACCGGCCGTTGTGCAGCAGTTGCCGGCGGATGGTGGTGTTGTGCTGGTTCAGGTCTGCGGTTGGTGCATTGGTGACGCGGAAACAGACAATATTGCTTTGGGGCTCCACGGCCAACTCCAGGTTCGGGTGCTGCCGGATGAGGTCGGCAAACTGCCGGGCGAGGTCGTATAGGGTATCAATGTTTTCGGTGAAGATACCCTCCCCGTAGGCTTTCAGCAGGGCGTAGATCTTAACGCTCATCATCAGCTTGGTGCACTCGAAGGTGCGTTTGCCGGAGTTGAACCAGTCGTCGGCGTCGCTCGCCCAGAGGTACTGCGCCTGTTGCTGAAAGGTGCGGAAGGAATCTTCGTTCCGGCGGAAAATAAGCGAGGTAGTCAGCGCGGGTGTCATCAGCATCTTGTGCCAGTCGATGGTCACCGAGTCGGCGCGGTCAAGGCCCCTCACCAGATGTTTGTATTGCTCCGAAAACACCACCGCTCCGCCGTGGGCACCGTCGACGTGCAGCCATAGGTTATGCGTTGAGCAGAAATCGGCAACGGCCGTAATATCGTCATAGGCTCCGGTAGAGGTAGAGCAGGCACTGGCCACCACGGCAATCACCCTCAGGCCGTTGGCCGTGGCTTGCTCGTAGTAGGTCTCCAGCAGGTCGGTGCGCATCTGAAACCGTTCGTTGACGGGCAATTTGATAATACCCTCGTCGCCGAAGCCCATAATCCGGGCGGCCCGGTCTATGCAGTAGTGCGCTTCAGAAGCTACCATTACCGCCAGCCGCTCCTTTGATCCGTGCTGCCACACATCACCGGGTGCTTTGGTGGCGCGGGCTGCCAGCAGGGCCGTCAGGTTGGCGAGTGTGCCGCCCGACGTCAGAAATCCCGATGCCTGCTCGTCAAAGCCGATTCGCTGGGCCAGCAGTTCCGAAATGATTCGCTCCAGCGGGTTGGAGACCAGGCCCATTTCATACACCGCCATACCGTTGTTGAGCAGTTCGGTCAGCAAACCCGCCACGGCCGCCAGTGGGAGCGGGGGCGATACCTGGTGCCCCATGTAGCGCGGGTGGTGCAGGTGGGTCGACTGATCGATGACCGTCTGGAAGAAGGTCTGAACATTGCCTGGCCCCTGCGCGAAATCGCTGCGCCAGAAGGCCAGGCTCTCATCGGGCGAGTGGTAGGGAATAACCGTTTCCAGTTGACGGCTTTCGGTCTGTTGCAGATAATCGGCCAGTTGGTCGACCAGTAGATGCGCCTGGGCGCGGAAGGCGTCGGCGGAGTAAGCCTCGGTGAGCATAGCGGTGTGGTTTTGTCGGAACCACAAAGATACTAAGACGCCGGCTTAGTTAACCGGGCCTGTGTCGGCTCCAGGTGGTGATACAGGTGCAGGATGGTGAAATAGAGTATCTCGCGCACCGTCATTTTGCCCAGCACCAGGTGCGGAACCTGATAGGTATCCAGTTCCTCCTCCGACCAGCCGTCCAGATTAGTCGCCAGTGCCTGGTGCGCCGACACAAAGCGCTCCGTAAGGGTTTGCCGGTCGGTGTCGAGGTCGGCAGCCCGGGGGGTAACCTGCTCGGGGGCCACCCGGGGTTTAAGCGAACCAGCCTGATAGGTATGCTTTACCACATCAAACGACCTCGACGGCTGCTCTGCTTTCCCCCACTGCTCAAACACCTCGCGGGGGCCGGGCAGCAGGCGGTTCAGCCCCCGGATCACCAGATACAGGTGCTGGAGCGTCTCGGCCACCGACCATTTGCCGTTGTCCAGCGGCTCAAAAAACTGCGAATCCGAAATGGGTTCTATCGTAGCCTGAACGTCTGTAACGGCCTTGTGTATCGCGGCCTGAATGTCTTGTTTGGTCTGCATGTTTTTAGTTTGAGGTTTGAGGTTTGAGGTTTGAAGTCTGAAGTTGGCGTCAGCCTTTTTAACGTCAAACCTCAAACCTTAAACCTTCTCAGGCAAATATACCCGAAAAACCGAACCTTCGCCGGAGCGGCTGGTTGTGGTGATAAAGCCTTTATGATTATCCACTACCCGTTTGCAGATGGCCAGGCCAATACCGGTGCCGCTGTACTGGTTTTTACCGTGCAGCCGCTGGAATAGCTGGAAAATCCGCTGGGTGTATTTTTCGTTGAAACCAATGCCGTTGTCGGTAACGCTGATCTCCCAAAAGGCCTGCTGCTGCCCTGTGGCCGGCTCACCCGGAATATCCAGGTAGTTGACCAGCCGGGCGGCAATACGAATCATGGGTGGAAAGCCAGGTCGACTAAATTTCAGGCTGTTGCTGATCAGGTTCTGAAACAGCTGCCGGAGCTGGACCGGGTCGCCGGTGATGTCGGGAAGGTTTTCAACAGTAACTGTAGCCTGCTTATCGGCCACGGTCATTTCCAGGTCTGTCAACACGTCCCCGATCAGCCGGTTCAGGGATACAGGCTGGAAGGGCTGCTGCTGGGTCGAAATACGGGAGTAGGCGAGCAGGTCCTGAATCAGGCTTTGCATGCGGTGGGAGGCATTCTGCATCCGATTGATCAGGTCGGTGGCCGGCTCCGGCATATCGTACCGGTAATGAGTGTACAAAACATCGCCCAGGGACTGGATCTTGCGCAGCGGCTCCTGCAGGTCATGCGAGGCTACATAGGCAAACTCTTCAAGGTTATCGTTGGAGCGTTTCAGCTCCTGGTTGCTGCGTTCGAGTTCGCGCTGGTACCGGCGAATGTCGGTGACATTATTGGCCCCGACAATGATCCCGTCGCCGAACCGGCTGATAGACAGGTCGACGGCCAGGTTATATTCGGGGTATTCAAGAATAGCCCGGTACGGTTCGCCGGTTTCCACCACGCGCACGCAGGGCGCAAACATACCCCGCTCTTTGGTGGGTGGATACAGTTGCGTCAGCCGCATACCAGTGAGCTGTTTGTCCGGAACCGGAAAAAACTGGGGCGCTGTTTTGTTGAAGAGGATAACCCGGAAATCGTCGATTTGCCCCTGGTCATCCCGCACGGCTTCATACACAATGATGCTGTTGAGGGCACCGTCGAGCACACCCTGTAGAAGCTGAGCCTGCTTCTGCTGGGCAATCTGCAGGTGTTTGGAGGTGGTAATATCCAGAAACGTGACAACCAGCTCATCATCCTGGTAAATCACCGACATATCAAACCAGCGGTCGACCTGCTCGATATGCCATTTAAAGCGCTCCGACTTCTTTTTAGTTGCTACGGCAACATACCGGTCAAACAGCCCGAACTCCCGGTGAAAAGGCATCACCGACAGCAGATACTGCCCGGTAATTGCTTCTTTGGTGATGCCCGTGGTCGATGCCGTTGCTTCGTTGGTGAGGGTCACCACAAAATCAAAGACCTGGCCGGTGGCGTTCCGTATCGGTTTCAGCACCGAAATACCCGTCAGCGACGCATCCAGCACATTTTGTAGCCGGGCGGCTGTCTGTTTGTAATTAATAGCGGTCGTTTTCAGCGCCGTAACATCGGAGATGGACGCTACTACACCGTCACCGAACTTCTGCACCGAATTATCGAGCCAGACACCGGCCTGTTCGAAATAGTTCTCCGTCCGGACCGGCACCCCGGTTTCAACTACCCGGGCATAGCTGTCAAAGATGCCGCTATTTTTCCCCGCCGGGTCCAGTGTCAGCATGGTGGTGGTCAGGAGCTGCTGCCGGCTGAAGCCGGTCAGCTCCAGGCATTTCTCGTTGCAGAAGGTTACCTGGAAGTCGACGAGGGTGTTATCGGCATCGCGGACGGCCTGGCAGAGCATAATACCGCTTTGCACGGTATTCATTACTTTGCTGAGCAGCCGGTTCTGCTCCTCCCGCGAAAACTCTGCTTTTTTGGTATGGGTCACATCGGAGATGCTCACCGACAGCAGATCGGTGTCGTAGCGGCACGCCTGAATCGAATACCAGCGGGCGGTCCAGGCTACATAGCGCTCGTTGTGCAGCTCACGGCCCGTTTCCAGCACGTTCAGCAATTGCTGAATAAACAGGTGGTAGCTTTTGTCATCAACCAGCATCAGCGCCGTCCGTTCCATGATCACTTCCCGCGCCAGGCCCAGCAACTGAATCCCTGCTTCGTTGATCAGTACCGGCTGGAGATCGACCAGCCGCTGCTGTTTGTCGCGGATACCCCGGCACAGCACAATGCCGTTGGCGGTACTGTTGAGGGCATGGTTGTGGAGGTCGTTTTCTTGCCGGAGCTGCAGTTCGGTGGTTTTGCGGCCGGTGATGTCCAGGTACGACATCACCAGGTAATTCTCCAGCCGCACCGCCGATATATCGAGCCATTGGGATGACGAGCGGCCCGGAAACCGATAAGATACCTCAAACCGCGCCGATTTGCCCGTTTCGATCACTGTTTGGAACTGGTCGAAGACCGGCGTCCGGGCAGCGTCCGGAAACAGTGTCAGCAGGGTTTGGCCAACGACCTGCAGGGCCGGAATGTCCAGATCCGCTTCGGCCGGTTTATTGAGGAAAAGCAGGCGAAAGTCTATGATCTGCTCTAACTCATTGCACAGGCTCTGGTAGACCATAATGCCGTTCAGGGAGCAGTCTAGTATGCTTTGGAGCAGGTGAGACGGAATCGGAGAAGGTGTCGCTGTCATAAAAACCGATACCAGAGGCTTTTTCAGAGCCTGTTCAAGTTACGATAGTGCTAAATATAATTGGATTTGCAATAAAATCCTTCTTTTGGGTGAACTGGTGCCGGATGCAATCAGGAGGTAATGGTATATACGTAAAAAGTATGTTTCCGGATGCTTCTACTGTTTCAGAAAATTTGTCTCAGGAGCATCTGCTCAAACGCAGCCTTAGGTTCCGGTTTTTATTTGCACATACCTGGTTTTTACCTAATTTCGGTTGGTGAACGGACTCGCAACAGGGCTGTAATGTCTGCCGGGGTTTCTGTCCTATCAGGTAAGCAGGGGTAGCGTATATGCATAATTTTACTGTATCAATCCGTATATGACAAAAAGGTTTACCGTTTTTCTGGTCGGCCTGCTGCTCTGGCCGGGTTGGTTACCGGCCCAGACGAGAATGGCCGACAGTCTGCGTTTCGTATTGCGTCATCGGCCTGCGGCCGATACAACCCGCGTTTACCTGCTCAACCTGCTCAGCAAAGTCATGGCCGATCATAACCTGACAGCGGCCGATTCGCTGAACCGCGAAGCACTCCGGCTGGCGCAGCGGCTTGGCCACCTGAGCAGTGAAGTAAACAGTTTGATGCGATCTGCCGACCTGGCCGGCGTGAAAAAAAAGTTTGCCATGGCGGAGACCATCTACCGGAAAACGCTGCAACGGGTAGAGGCTAAAAAAGATACCGTACTGCTATGCACAATCCAGACAGGGCTCGTAAACCTGTTGCAGAGCCAGGATCGCTACGATGATGCGCTCGCCCTGCTGGCCCGACAACGGAAGCTGGTAAAGGCGCTGGGTAATAAAAGGTTGCTGATCGGGAATTTGTCCGAAACGGCCGATACGTATATAGCCAGGGGAAACTATGCCAGAGCTCTGGATAATGAACTGGCTGCCCTGTCGGTTGCCGAAGAAATCCAGGACACCCTGCTGACTATCCAGGCCAACTCCAGTCTGGGCCTGCTATACACCATCACCAAAGACTTCGGCAGGGCCCTGGACTACCAGCACAAGGCACTTGACCTTGCCCGCCTGTTCAGAAACACCTACCTGGTAAGCATTGCGCTAAGCCGTACGGGCGAAACCTTGCTGGCGCAGGATAAACCGCAGCCCGCCGTTGATTATTTCAGGCAGGCACTGGCCATTGCCCGGCCGTTTGGAAGTGCTACCATGATAGCCACCTGCGAGGGCGATCTGGCCGATGCGCTGGAGCGGACAGGCACTTACCCGGAGGCCCTGATGCACAGCTACCGGTCGTGGGCGTACCTGAAGACCACCGGAAGCCAGTCTATGAAAGCCTGGATACTGGCTTTGTTATCCCGTACCTATTTGCACACCGGCCGGCCCGATAGTGCCGTTCTGCTGGGCCGGCAGAGCTTTCAGCTTGCCCGGCAAGTTGGCCATAAAGAATACGGCCGGGATGCCGCCAACGTACTGGCAGAAGCGTATGCCCGGCTGAATAATTACAAAAAAGCGTATGAATATCAGGGCCATTACCTGGCCTATCGGGATAGCCTGCTGAACGAAGAGACGACCCGGCGGATTGCCATACTGAATAATCAGAGCGATATGGCCAGCAAACAGGCGCAGATTGCCCTGCTTCAGAAAAACGATCAGCTTAAGGCGATAGAGACGAAGCGGCAGCGCCTGATCCTCTGGTCGCTGCTGGCCGTGGTGCTGCTGACCCTGGCGCTGGTGGTGGTGCTGATCCGGAACAACCAGCACAAGCAGCAGCAGACCGACCATCTGCGGGCGCTCGATGAGCTGAAAACCCGGTTTTTCTCCAATATCACCCACGAATTCCGGACTCCGCTGTCGCTCATTATTTTGCCCGCCGAGCAACTTCAGCAGGACATAACGCTGCCCGAGCCGGTGCGCCGGAGCCTGACCGGCATTCACCGCAACGCCCGCCAGCTGCTGCGGCTAATTAATCAGTTGCTCGACTTATCGAAGCTGGAAGCAGGGAGTGTGGTAGTAACACAGGTAACAGGGCGGCCGGTAGAATTTATTGGGCAGACGGTCGACCTGTTCCGGTCGGCCGCCGAGGAAAAAGGAATTCGCCTGGAATTCAGTAGTGAACCGTCGGCTACAGATTACCTGTTCGATGCCGATAAATGGGAGAAAATCGTGTATAACCTGCTGTCGAACGCCCTGAAGTTTACCCCGCCCGACGGGCATATTCAGGTACACGCCCGCATTACCGACCCGGAGCACCTGGAGCTACAGGTGGTGGATACCGGCATTGGCATTGCCGCCGATAAACTGCCCCATATCTTTGACCGGTTTTACCAGGCCGACGATACCCGCACCCGGTCGTACGAAGGCAGCGGCATCGGGCTGGCTCTGGTGAAGGAACTCACCCAACTGCTCGGCGGGGAGATTACCGTGGCTAGTGAGCCGGGCCGGGGCACCCGCTTCGATCTATGCCTGCCCATACAGCCGGCCGGCAGTGATAACGGGCTACCGGCTCCGGTGATGCCGGTGGATAACGGCTGGGATCATCCGACGGAGATACCAGAAGCGTCGGCCACCGGAATGCCGGTCACCGGCAAACCGGTGGTGCTTGTGGTAGAAGACAACCCCGAACTACGGATGCTGCTGGCGCAGGGGCTAACCGCTTTGTACCGGGTGCTGACGGCCCCCAACGGCCGCGAAGGCTGGCAGCGAGCCCAGCTCGACCTGCCGGATATTATCCTGAGCGATGTGATGATGCCCGATATGGACGGGTATGAACTATGCCGGCTGGTGAAGACCGCACCGGAAACCAGTCATATTGCCGTAATCCTGCTGACGGCCCGTGCCGCCCCCGAAAGCCGGCTAGAAGGCTTGTTGCAGGGGGCCGATGATTACCTGGCTAAACCCTTTCATTTTGCCGAGCTGCAACTGCGTATCCGAAATATTCTGGATCGGAGGCAGAAGCTGCGGGACTATTTTTCGCTGCCGCTACCCGTTGTCGAAGCAGACGGCTTTCCGGAACCGGACGAAGACCCGTTCCTGAATAAGCTGTACACGATAATCAACGAAAACCTGGATAGTAGCGGTTTTGGCGTTGAAGAGCTGGCTGCCGCAGGCGGAATAAGCCGTCGGACCCTGAACCGGAAGCTAACGATGCTGGCCGGTATGTCGGCCAATGATTTCATCCGGCGCTACCGCCTGAAGCGGGCCGCCGAACTGCTCCGCAGCGGTTGTGCCGTGGCAGATACAGCCTACCGGGTGGGTTTCGATAATCCCTCGTACTTTACCTCTGTTTTCAAGGACGTTTACAAAAAAACGCCTTCCGACTATTGTAACCAGCTAAGCCAGGGGGGCTGATGTCGGCAGGAGCCGGCAACGGCTCCGGGGATGCCGATTAGCTCCGTTGCCGGATCGTTCCGGAAAATGGCCCAAAATCAACAGGATTTGTCCCAAAAGTGGTAGTTGGTTGGCCGGAAATTTCGGATCTTACCCGAAAAAAGAAATAAAACTCAGTTTACTGGTCCTATTACCCTCCTGCCGGGAGGTGAAACCTAAACCGTTACTTGTACCGTGAACAGCGTTTACTCCCTGCCCGGCCGGCTCGTAAACGGCCTGTACTTCCCTGTATTTGTGGCCTGGCGGCTACTGCTGCTGAGCTGTGTTGGCCTGCTGCTGGGGTATGGCTGTGCCGCCCAGACGCCTGTCAACTATGTCGACCCCGCCAATCCGAGTCGTGGATACTGGCGGTTGCACGCCGATCGGCATGCCCGCAGCAGCGTGATCCGGTTGTACCGGGGAGCCGACGAGTTGATCTACCAGGAAACCATACCGGGGCAATACCTCCGGCTAACCGCCCGCACCACCAGCCAGATAAACACCATGCTGAGCCTGGTGGTGGCGCATAAACTGGTGCTGTCCGATTTTAAAGAGTACGACTTTCCCAGCGGCTCCGCTGATCCGATGGCCACCGAAGCCGTTCCGACTGCTGTGCCGGCCGAAATCAACAGGGATTACGCAGCCGTAGAGGTTGTGGCTCATCTGATCAAACCCACGGGTAAGCTGCTCGTTCGGTGCGACAACCCGGCCCGCCGGCGGCTCGACATTTACCTGCGCAACCAAAGCGGGCATAATGTCTATGCCGAGTCTATGAACCTGGACAAGTACAGCCGCCGAATCGACGTATCGGCCCTGAAAGCCGGTCAGTATTCGCTGCACATCATCTCGCCCGACAAGACATTTGAGTATACCCGGCAGGTGATTATCGGACTTAGGGATTTTCTGGAGATGAAGTGATCTACTAGCTGGCACACAAACATACGGGTATGCACGTTGTTATTGCCAAAATACAGGCTATTGTTTGGACGGGAAACTGTCACTGGCTGCTGCGGCTGGTAGTGGCGATGACTTTTTTGTGGGTGAGCCAGACTGCCGCAGCCGCATCGCCCGATTCGCTGCTGCATACACCCTACCCGCAACGCTGCGAACTAATTACCAATGTTTACCAGACGGCCTGGAAGAGCGATTCCAATCAGGCGCTGAAACTTGCCGGGGAGCTCAGGCATTTTTTCGCCAGAAAGGGGAATGAGACAGATCAACTTATCTTCGAGGTTAGTATTCTGCTCCCTGTCGACAGTACTGTTCCATTTCGTAAAGAGGAGTTTTTGAACAAAGTGCTGCCGTTACTGTCAGAGGCAGAAAGGCAGGATAATCTACTTGCCAAAGCAAAGTTGAATGAGTTGCTCGGCTTCTTCTACTATAATCACCTGCACCAGTATTTCCTGGCTTTTTATCATTATTCACAAGCCTATCATATGGTGCTAAACCTGGATGAAACCGCTTACCCTGATCGGGCTTATACGATCTATCGGCTTGGACGGGTTAACTACGATTTTTTCGATTATGAAAACGCCATCCGGTATGGTCAGGTCTTGATGAAAGAGCAGATTACCGAAACACTTCCCTCCCATATTTTCAACGCCTGTATGCTGGGTATGGCTTACCTGAAATTAAACAGATGCCAACAGGCAAGGATGCATTTTGAATGGGCTCTGCGTAGATTACCTGTCAAAAGACTGTATAATGAGGCTTGGGTTGGTATACTTAACGGCAATATTGGGCTGACTTACTATGAACAAAAGGATTATGCCAAGGCTATTCCATACCTGCAGCGGGGAGCCGAACTTTCGGAAAAAACAGCGCTCTGGGATAATGTGCCTCGTTTTACGGCTAAACTAGCCTTGATCCATCTGGAGCGTAAGCAGTTTAACCTGGCAAAACAGTTTGCCTTACAGACCCTTGATGCCGCGCATAAAAATGACAGCCTTGTGTATCCTATGGCCCAGTTTGTGACAGAACCGTACCAGGTCATGGCGGCTTATCACCGGGCTACAGGAAATTATGAACAGGCGATGTACTATGCAGATTTAGCCGCTGCTTCCAGCACCCGCTGGAAGCAGCAGATAGATGTCACTCTGAAACATAAAGCTGAAATGGCCCTGGAGGAGGAGCGGTATAAAGCGAAGGAACAACGCCTGCAGCAGGAGAAACAACAGCAACTGCTGCTGCGCAATTTTCTGCTGATCCTGACCATACTGGCTCTGCTGGTGGTGCTGCTGCTCTACAACCGCCGGCAGCTCAAAGACCGCCACCGCCGGCAGCAGCTCCAGGCCGAAAAACAACTGGCCGAAGCGGAGCTACAGAGTGCCAAAGCCCTGTTGGACCAGCTCCGTCAGGGCGTGCAGCAGAAAAGCCGGCTCATCGACCAGTACGAAGCTGAATTCAGCGTATCAGCTGACGGTCCGGCTATCGGCTCCAACCAATACCAACTCCTCAACGACCTGCGCCATTCGGTTATTCTGACCGATGATGACTGGCATCAGTTTGTAGATGTGTTCGAGAAAGTGCATCCTGATTTTTTTTACCGGCTAAAGGCGCAGCTCCCCGACCTAACGCCGTCCGAGACGCGCTTCATGGCTCTAAGCCGCCTGGGCTATACGGTCCGCGAAATGGCCGACATGCTGGGGGTGAGCCAGGGGGCCATTCGCCAGTACCGGCACACCATCCGGCGCAAACTGGCCCTGGGGGAGGAGGTCAGTGTGGAAGAGATCGCCCGGCGGATCTGAGAGACTACCCCCAGGCAGGAGACGCTGGATGTTAGACGTTGGACGTTAGATTATAGACCGGACAAGACGCAGCGGGTCTATCTAACGTCTAACGTCTCCTGTCCAGCGTCCAACACCTTCTTCCTGCGCATTTGTGAGGCCTTTCCCAAATCCTAACGTTTTCCTAACGCCTGTTTCTGAGCATCTTATTTATGGAAAGTTACTTTTGGCTTGTCGCTGCTCTTAAACAGGACCGGAACTCGTTAACCGCTGACAAGCTATGAAACCACTTAATGCAGACCCTATCCGGAACCAGATGCTGGATGAGCGTAAGCTTCAGGCCATGCTGATTGTCCTGTTCCTGCTCGGTTTAACCGTTGCAACCCTGCTGTTGGGTACTTTGATATCGGGATACGTGGAACTAATGCCTGGATTGTGGGAGGTTCCCGGTAGCGATAACTAACCGCCAAGGCGGGCTTTTTGAATAATACACCCGAGCCCTCACTGGCGGTCATCAGTTCAAAATAGGTGTTTGGTTGGATCTTCCGTCCCTTTAATACCAGGCAACGCACATTATGCAAAAGCTGACCCTTTGCGGCTACCTGCTTTTGGTGGCTTTCTGTCTGATAGCCTGCCGGCGCGATGTGCCGGAACCCGACAATCTGGTGAGCTTACTTACCGGGCAGTGGTGGTGTGCGCATACCGATAAGTTCTTTTTTGCCAAAGACGGCCGGGTCGAGCTCAAAACGCCGGACCTGAATGCCTCAGGCAGTTGGTCGGTTGTTCCGGTACCGGATTCGGTCACAGACCTGAACCGGACCACCCAGCCGCTGCTCCTGGTCGACTACTACACGAGTAGCCGTCCGCTACGCATCCGTCATTTCCGGTTGCAACTGCTTCGGCGGGTTGAGGACACGTTTTACGCAATCCGGTCCGACGCTGATTTTGCCGACATGCATCTGAAGTTTCAGCGGTGTAGTCTTTAGCTGCCGGTACGCTTATCGGAGACAACCTATTGATAATTTGGTTCTTATCGCTTTGAATATAGCAAAACTTCATATATTCGTACTGGACTGTTAAGCCAGCGTTTGGCAGGTAACCATACGGGTATGCACGTTGTTATTGCCGGGATACGGGCTATTGTTTGGGCGGGAAACCGTCACTGGCTGCTTCGGTTGGGGGTGGTTGCACTCCTTTTTGGAGTAGAACGTACGGCCATGGCCACCGGGCCGGATTCACTGCGGGCCATGCCCCTTCTCCTACGTTATGGTGCCATTGACTGGCATTATACCAGCGCCCTGAAACGCGACACCAGTCAGGCAAAACGGCTGGTTCGTGATCTTGAACAATTTTTTGATGAAAAGGGGTCAGAGGCAGATCAACTCACGTTTCGGATCTGGGTGTTCAGGAAAGGGCTGACAGGGCCGAAAACGTATGAGCAGCTAGCCGCCGGCGCACTGCAATTTCTGAAAGAAGCCGAACAGATACGGGAGCCGTATCTGACCGCTTTTCTGCATCACTGGCTGGGTATGTTGTATTACAACCATCTCAAGCAGTATGGTCCTGCGTTTCGGCATTACCTGCGCATGTATGACCTGGTTGTAAACTTTGATGAGCGCCTATACCCCGAACGTAGCTATGCCCTTTATCTGGTGGCCAGGGCCTACTACGACTTCTTCGATTATAAGAACACCATCCGGTATGGTCAGGTGCTGATGCAGGTTCAGGAGCAGGATGTAAAAGACAGCCATATCTTCAACGCCTGCATGTTGGGTATGGCTTATCTGAGGCTGGGGCAGTATGAGCAGGCCCGTCGGCATTTTCACTGGAGTTTATCATTGGTGCCGACCGGGATGAACAGTAGGTATCGCATTGATGCCTGGGAGGGTATTCTGAACGGAAACATTGGCGTGACCTATTTTGAGCAGAAACAATACGATCAGGCCATCTCTTACCTGACAAAAGGCATTGACTTCACCCGAAAAACAAGTCTTTGGGACAATTTTCCCCGGTTTAGCACCAAGTTAGCGTTGATTTATCTGGAGCGCGGGCAAATCCGACAGGCATACACCATTGCCCAACAGGCACTGCAAGCGGCTAAACGAGCGGATGAGGTGGGAGAGTATTTGCCGTTGTCGCGCTATCTGGCTGAACCCTATAAAGTGGTCGCAGACTGTTACCGGGCGATGGGTAATTATGAAAAAGCATTCCGGTATGCAGATTCGGCACGGGTAGCCGAGACGCAGTGGAAACAGCAGATGAACATTGCCTTGAAACACCGGGCCGAAATTGCCATTGAGCAGGAACGGTTTCAGGCCCGCGAACAGCAACTACAGCAGGAAAAAGAGCGACAACTGCTGCTGCGGAATGCTTTGCTGGCGTTAACCATCCTCAGCTTGCTGGTGGTGCTGCTGCTCTACAACCGCCGGCAGCTCAAAGACCGCCACCGCCGGCAACAACTCCAGGCCGAAAAACAACTGGCCGAGGCTGAACTGCAAAGTGCTCAGGCCCTGCTCAACCAACTCCGCCAGGGCGTGCAGCAGAAAAGCCGGCTCATCGACCAGTACGAAGCTGAATTCAGCGTATCAGCTGACGGTCCGGCTATCGGCTCCAACCAATACCAACTCCTCAACGACCTGCGCCATTCGGTTATTCTGACCGATGATGACTGGCATCAGTTTGTAGATGTGTTCGAGAAAGTACACCCCGGTTTTTTTTACCGGCTAAAGACGCAACTACCCGACCTGACACCGGCAGAGACGCGGTTTATGGCCTTAAGCCGCCTGAGCTATACGGCGCGGGAGATGGCGCACATGCTGGGGGTGAGTCCGGGTGCCGTCCGCCAGTACCGGCACACCATCCGGTGCAAGCTGGACCTGCCCGATGAGGTCAGTGTGGATGAGATCGCCCAGCGCGTTTGAGGGGGGCTTAGGCTGAGGACGTTGGACATCAGACGTTAGACAAATCTGCCACATCCACCCTATGTTGTTGAGTCTAACGTCTAGTGTCCAACGTCTATTATCTGCTTTCTACACCCTTCCCAGCCCCATTTCTGAAATCCTAACGTTTTCCTAACGCCTGTTTTTTAGCCTCCTATCGGCAGACGACTACCTTTGGTTTGTTCCCGACCCCACCATTAGGGCAGATAAACCCGGTAGAACTATGCAACGCTCAATCAGTAAACACACGTCTGAACGGTCTACGCAGCGGGCTAGTCTGCCGCTGATGCTTCTGGTGATCATCCTGGTCTTTCTGCTGATCGGCTGGGGTATCTGGTGGTACTTCGATTATCAAATCAGACTGCTTGAACACCAGGCGCTACCCTGACTCCGGTTTTAACCCATTTGTATTGCCTGCCGCATTGTTCGCTAAACCATTCACTTTTAAACTCACATTGTATGAGAACGCTGAACTTAGCCCTGGCTCTCATTTTAGCCCTGCTCTTTTTCGCCGGTTGTAAAACGGAGGAAAAAGCCACGGTCATTCCCAATCAGGACCCAACACCGGCTATTTTATACAATATCAATACAATATCGCCCAATGGGGTTGTCTCTTACATGGGTGTGTATTCAGAAATGCCCACCAGCGACCCCGACCGCTCCAAAATGGTTGAACTGGGCAAAAACTCCCGGGCTTACATCTACAATAATTCCGTTTACACGGTTCATTGGGACTCAAAAACAATCTCGAAATGGGAGGTTACCAACGATTTGAGATTGAATAAAGTCAGCACGCTTGATATTGCTTCCGCGGGTCTTTCCAACAAGGCTCCCATCGGCTTTACGCTTGATACCCGGGCGTTTGTTTTTGATTTTGTCAATGGAAAAGTCCTGGAATTCAATCCGCAGAACATGACCATAACCAAAACGATACCGGTCGTGAAAGCGCCATTCCCTTATTCGCACGCCGACAACCCGCGGGCAATGAGTACGCTGTTTGTACTCAGCATATTCAACAGAGACCCAGGCAATGGGTTGCGAATAGAGCCCAGAACTACTATAGCCCGGTTTGACGCAATGGCCGAGGCTGTTACGTACAGAACGGATGATCGGCAAGCTACATCCCATTTAAACGTGATGGACAGTCAGAAAAGGGTGTATTTCCTGCCATCGCGAGACGAACATCACGCCCTGTTGTTCGGGCAGAACGCTGACGTCAAGAACTACGGAAAAATGATACGGTTCAATTTTTTGCCGAACCCCAGTTTTGACGGCAACTTTCTCATGGATTTGAAAGCGCTGGCCGGTGGTCCGATCAGCCACGCCTATCTGCTGAACGACAATGAATTAGTTGTGGCCACAACAGTAGAGCCTCTGCCGGCTCCCATTAATGCAAGCAACTACTTTGCACTCGCCAAAACAAGATTGAAAAAAATAAACCTGGCAACCGCACAAGTGACGGATGTAGCGGGTGTTGGTGAGCATGGACAGCCGTGGAGCAACAGCGTAGACCTCCATGTCGACGGCACCTTATACTACCCGGCATCAGAGTTTCCGGACGGAACGTATGACAAAATAAACACCCGGCTCTATAAGATTACCGGTTCCTCCGCCACCTTACAATTCACATCGACCAATAGTTGGCCCATCCTGATCGGTAGAGTCCGTTAAGATAACTCACTAAACTTTGCAGGCGCGGCTTACTGGCACCACAGCCCATTCCTCCTTGTCTGCACGGTTAAACCACCATAATTCATGTGCCCTAAATCCAGCCTCTCTACCAGTTTGAAGCAGCTTCTTGTCTGGATGTGCCTGCTGCCGGCACCGGCGCTGCACGCGCAAACGACTACCGATAGGGGTTCTGCCCCCGACCGAATCAGCTATGTCTCTTTTCGGCCGGGCAACTGGGATCTTTACTATTTTGAAAAACCCGGCAGTTCTCCCCGCCGACTCACCAATCACCCGGACCTGGACTATGATGCCGCGATGTCGCCCGACGGCCGGTGGGTGGTGTACTGCGCCGAGCGACACAGCAACCCGGACCTCTACGTGCTGGACCTGAAAAAAGGAGGGGAGCCCCGGAAGCTGATCGAAAGCCCAGCCATGGAAGACCAGCCCCAATTTTCGCCCGACGGCAAAACCCTGGTGTTTGTCAGTTCGCACAGCGGCAATGCGGAGGTGTATACCATTCCGTTCAGGCCCGGCACCACCCAGTCGATGGATAAGGCTACGAATCTGACCAACCATCCGGGCGGAGACTTCCGGCCCTCGTTCTCGTCCGATGGCCGGTACATTGCGTTCTCCACCGACCGGGATACGCCACCCACCGGCTGGGCGGCCGGTCGGCAACGCGTCGGCGAGATTTACCGGATGAACCGCGATGGCAGTAACCTCAGTCGACTGACAACGGCACCCGACTGGGATGGTTCGCCGGTGTGGTCGGCCGACGGAAAGACCATTTACTACTACGCCCGGCGGGAGGGCGAACAACGCATTTGGGCCATGAACGCCGACGGCAGTAACCAGCGGGCCATTTCGCCCAAGGGCTTGCCGGCCTTGTCGCCGGCTCCCATGAACAACGGCCGGGTTTTGTTTACCGTGAAAAAAGGGGGCCGGGAAACCCAAAACCGGGGTGACCGTTTTACCGGCAGTTGGCAACTGATGTCGATTCGGGAAGATGGTAGTGACCTGCGGGCCGAAAGCGACACCCTGCAGCATTATTGGTCTCCTGTTTTTCACCCTGGCACGGGAGCGATCATCTGTCATGGTACCGGTCCGGCCCAAAACGAACTGCCACCGTCACCGGCCGCCATCGTCGTAGGCAGTGGCCCTCTACTGGTACCCGGCTCCGAATTTCCGGCGAGGTTCGATCAGCGGACTGCCACCGTGTATCCCCTGCGTACGTTTACCAACATCATTCATCCGTTCCGAAATGAGGTGATTCACTCGGTAATGCCCGGACCTACCCTGATCAAAACCGATGTAGCGGGGGACCCGACGGACACGCTCCTGACGATAGAGCCGGAACAAAGCCCCTGGTTCAGTGCCGGCTGGTCGGCCAACGGCGAGTGGGTAGTGTACATGAAGGGACGGATGTTTGGTGGTCCCGAAACCGAAGCCGATGTCTGGAAAATGCGGCCCGATGGTACCGGCACGGTAAACCTGACCCCGAACTCACCCGGCAATGATGGTTTTCCGGGTATCTCGGCCGACGGCAGTCGGGTGGTATTCCGCAGTGGCCGGAGCGGGAACTACGACGTTTTTCTGATGAACGGCGACGGCTCCAGGCCAATCAATCTGACCAACCACCCCGACAAAGACGCTTTTCCGGCTATTGCCCCCGACGGCCAATCAGTGGTGTTCAGTTCCAACCGGGAAGGTGACCGGGACCCGGTGACAGGCGAACGTACCTACGAGCTTTACCACCTGCACTTAAACCCTGATGGTATGCCGGGCACACTGAAGCGCCTGACGGACAGCCCCGGACAGGACGCGCACAGCCAGTTCTCACCCGATGGGCAGTGGATTGTGTTTGCCTCCGAGCGAGGGGGGATCAACGACGAGGAGCCGCTGGTGCAGGATATTCTGTTCTCCCCGCAGATGTACGGCGAAATCTGCGCCATGCGGCTCAGCGACGGCAAGGTAATCCGGCTCACGCATAACAAGTGGGAAGACGGCTTCCCCTGCTGGGTAGGACCGGTACAGCCGCCTGCTGGTCAGTCTACACTTGTTGAAAAGTAACTCAACTAACAATTAGTGAATCATTAGCTATGAAACCATCATTCCTTTTCCTCCTGCTAATCGCCTTCACCGCTCAGGCGCAAACTCCCTCCACCGGCATCACCATCGGGCATGTAGACACCCTCTACTCCAACATCCTGGGCGAGACTCGGAAACTGTGGGTATATGTGCCGAAGCAGGCCGAGGTGGGGAGGTACACCCTGGAGCGTTTTCCAGTAGTGTATCTGCTGGATGGGGAAGACCATTTCGATTACGTGAGGGCCATACTCCGGGAAATGAGTGAAGGCAGCGACCTGATCCCTCCCATGATTCTTGTCGGGATTGTTAATGCCGACCGAAACCGCGATTTCAGCCCCACATACTCAACCAGTGCCTGGTATGGCGATGCGCCACGGAGGTACCGAACAACTGGAGGGGCCGAAAACTTCACCCATTTTCTGAAAGAAGAACTAATCCCTTCGATAGAAAGCAGGTACCCGGTCGCTCCATACCGAATGCTGATCGGCCATTCGCTTTCCGGTCTATATACAATCCATGCGTTACTACATCATACCGAACTTTTTGAGGCTTACCTGGCCATTGATCCTGGACTACGCTGGGATAACCAATGGATGATTCAACAGGCAAAAAAGGTTTTTACGAGCAAAAGTTTTCAGGATAAAAAACTGTATCTGACCGTAGCCAACACTTACAAAATGCCTATGGACAGCCTGCTCATTAGCCAGGATACTAATCGTGCCTCCGAATTTATCCGGGCCAACTTTCATTTTGCCAGCTTGTTGCAGTCGTCAACTCCCCAGGCTCTGAACTTTCAGACCCGTTATCATGAATCGGACTCACACGCTTCGGTGCCCCTTATCAGCATTTACGAAGGTTTAAGATTTATCTTCGACTACTATCATTTTCCAGCCCAATGGGGCCTCTACCTTGATCCTGACTACCAGCCCGACAGTGCCCTGATAGCACATTTCAACCACGTTTCTGAAAAAATACATTACCTGGCACTACCTCCCGAATCAAGAGTGGACAGATTGGCCAGTGGCTTCATGACCATTGACCAGCCGCAAAAAGCCTTGGCCTGTTTCAGACTCAACATTAGAAATTACCCCACCAGCGCCCATGCGCATGAACGTCTGGGAGACTTTTATGCCGCTATGGGCGACAAGGCCAAAGCCAAAGAATACTACACCAAAGCGCTATCCATAAAATCACTACCTGACACGAGGAAAAAGCTGGACAGGCTGATGGCGGAGAAGTGAAACATTCGGTAACCTCCTTTTTTAAAAACTATCACGTATGCAAAACCAACCTACCTCTGCTCCACATACCGAAGCACCATCCGGTGTGGCACCATCCAGTGCGGCACCATCCACTGCGGCACCGACTGTCGCTCCCGTTGCCCAGTCCGATCGTATTCTGCTGATTGATATTCTGCGGGGTGTGGCCTTGCTGGGCATTCTCCTCATGAATATCCCGACCTTTTCCATGCCGGATAATTTTATTGAGGCATTCACCCAAAATCCGGATAGTACCAACTTCTGGGTATTTACC
Organism: Nibrella viscosa; assembly: GCF_039541875.1. Classification (NCBI taxonomy): domain Bacteria; kingdom Pseudomonadati; phylum Bacteroidota; class Cytophagia; order Cytophagales; family Spirosomataceae; genus Nibrella; species Nibrella viscosa. Next base: position 693,262 of record NZ_BAABHB010000002.1, read on the forward strand.
GGAATTACCGTGTTGTTTGAAGGCAAAATGCGGGCGCTCTTCTCGTTTGTATTTGGGGTAGGAGTCTTGCTGTTTCTAGCCAAAAAAGAACAAACCAACCGGTCGGCTGTACGACTTTATTACCGGCGCATGGGCTGGCTCATCGTGTTTGGCCTGGTACACGCCTATCTGCTCCTGTGGTTTGGCGATATACTGTACGGCTACGGGGTCTGCGGCTTGCTGCTTTACCTGTTCCGGAAAGTGCGCCCCTTGTACCTGGCCCTGGGGGTACCTCTGATAGCCATAGTGGGCTTCGTGGGGAGTACTCTTTTTAACCAAAATATAGCCCAGAAGCATCTTGCCTATCTGGATGCCATCCGTGCCCAGCAGACAGGTGTCGTCCTGACGGCCTCACAAACACAGGCGCTGGCGGACTGGCGTGAGCTGGAAAAGACCATGCTGCCCAACCAGGAAGATGCCGCCCGAAACACCGCCCTGATGAAGGGAAGCTACAGCAGCGTGGCCAAACGGGTCCGTCCGCTTTCGTTTTTGTTCCAGACTACCTACCTGCCCTTTCTGCTGCCGGACGTGCTGGCCCTAATGCTGCTGGGCATGGCCCTGTACAAGTGGGGCTTCCTGTCCGGTGCGTGGCCTACGCGCCGGTACCGGCTTACCATGCTGGTTGGGTACGGGCTGGGGCTGCCGCTGGTGTGTTTTAGTGTTTACTACGCCCTACAACATACCCCCACCCGCGAGGCCGCGCTGGCGTACAACGACACCCACCCCATTAGTTGGGTTAGCCTCATCTACCCGGTTCAGCGCATTCTGCTGGTGCTGGCGCATAGCAGCGCTATTATCCTGATTGTAAGGGCTGGCCTGCTTAAGGGCCTGACCCGGAGGCTGGCCGCAGTTGGGCAGATGGCCTTTACCAATTACATCATGCACACGCTTGTGTGTACGCTGTTCTTCTATGGCTATGGGCTCAACTACTTCGCCGAACTGCAATACTACCAGCTCTTTTACCTGGTAGGTGTCATCTGGATAGTGCAGCTATATCTGAGTCCGCTCTGGCTGAAATACTTCCGCTTTGGACCTCTGGAATGGCTCTGGCGCAGCCTCACCTACTGGAAGTGGCAACCCATGCAGCGGAACGCCCCGGTACCGGCCCTGCCGGCGGTGTAATCAAAGCCATTAACAGAAAGCATAACCGTATTTCCGGAACTTGACCTGATAGTTGCTATGAAAACCAATGATTTATACGGTAGAGATGCTGGGAAAAGTTGTCTTCCAACGCTCATCAAAATAGCTAGCTCCTTAACCCTCCAAAAGAACTAACTATGAAACACCTATTGTCCCTTTTTTTAAGGCTCCTCTCCCTGGCTGCGATCAGCACCCCGGTCCACGCCCAGCCGCTGAAAACCCGCCTGAACCAGCAGGCCGATGCTGTCGAAAGCAAGGTCATCGCCTGGCGTCGTGATATCCATGAGCATCCCGAACTGGGCAACCGCGAGTTCCGCACCGCCGGGAAAGTGGCTACGCACCTGCGTTCTCTAGGTATTGAGGTGCAAACCAATGTCGCTCATACCGGCGTAGTGGGTCTGCTGAAAGGCGGTAAACCTGGCCCGGTGGTCGCCCTCCGGGCCGACATGGATGCTCTGCCCATTACCGAACGGACGGATGTGCCGTTTAAGTCCCGTGCCACCACTGAGTACAACGGGCAGACCACGGGGGTGATGCATGCCTGCGGTCACGACGCTCATGTGGCTATTCTGATGGGCGTGGCCGAGGTACTGGCCGCCAACAAAAAAGACCTGAAAGGCACGGTCAAGTTCATTTTCCAACCGGCCGAAGAGGGGGCACCGCCGGGAGAGGAGGGCGGAGCCAAACTGATGGTGCAGGAAGGGGTACTGGATAACCCCAAAGTCGATGCCATTTTCGGTTTGCATATGGCTGCAAGATCAGAGGTAGGCAGTATCGGGTATCGTTCTGGTGCCTTGCAGTCTGCTGCCGATATATATGCAATTAAAATAAAGGGGAAAGGATCACACGGAGCTTATCCCTGGCTGGGAGTTGATCCTGTGGTAACGGCGGCCCAGGTGTTGATGGGATTGCAGACCATCGTGAGCCGCAACATCAACCTGACCGATGCGCCGGCCGTGGTGACTGTGGGTGCCATTCAGGGAGGTAATCGGGTGAATATTATTCCGGAAGAAGCTACCCTAATCGGTAGTATCCGGACCTTCAGTCAGGAAGCGCAGCAACTGGTCCACCGTCGGATTCAGGAGATTTCCACCCACATTGCCGAAAGTGCCGGGGCTAAGGCTGAAGTAAATATTGAAAATCTATGCCCAGCCACTTACAACAATCCAGCGCTGACGGATCAGATGCTGCCGACACTGGAAGCGGTAGCGGGTAAGGAAAACGTGAAGCTTATTCCCCTTCGGACGGGTTCCGAAGACTTCTCGTTCTATCAGCAGCAGGTGCCAGGCTTATTCTTATTTCTGGGTGGCATGCCCAAAGCCCGCAAGCCGGAAGAGGTAGCCGCCCACCACACCGCAGATTTCTATCTGGACGAAAGCGGCTTCCTGCTGGGCGTCAAAGCTCTCTGCCACCTGACGGTCGATTACCTGGAGCAGTGGAGGGGCGCGGCCGCCGGCCGGTGATGTGACCTGCCTATTGTACTACACCCATTAATCTTATCCTCTACACGTATGAACCGCATCCTGCTACTCCTGCTCTGCCTGGCTCAGACCCTTACCGGCATTGGTCAGACGGAACCGACTGGAACAGCCTCCTACGACATCCTGATTCGAAATGGTCTTATTTACGACGGCTCCGGTCGGAAACCCTACAAAGGAGATATCGCCCTGCGGGGCGACCATATTGTGGCTTTGGGGAGGCTGGCGAATGTGAAGGCTGCCGTTGTAGTAGATGCCAAAGGCATGGCAGTTGCGCCCGGATTTATAAATGTGCTTTCTCATGCCCCTCGCTCGCTCTTACAGGATGGCCGTTCATTAAGTGACCTCAAGCAGGGGGTTACTACAGAGATTTTTGGGGAGTCTTCTTACGGACCGGTTAAAACGGACGTTGCCAGACAACGGATATCGTCATTAAACGTGTCGGTGGACTGGACCATGCTCTATGAGTTTTTGTTGAAGCTGGAGCAAAAAGGCATCAGCCCAAATGTTGCTGCTTACGTGTCGGCCGGTTTTGTCCGGACCAATGTACTGGGTGAGGAAGCTATAAAACCCACTCCTGATCAACTGGCACAGATGCAGGCTCTTGTCCGGGAGGAGATGGAGGGCGGTGCCCTGGGTGTAACTACCGCCCTGATTTATCCGCCCGCTACTTTTGCCGATCGGGATGAACTGGTGGCGTTGTGCCGAGAGGCCGCCCGCTACGGAGGGCGTTATATTGTCCACATCCGGAGCGAAGGCGACCGTTTGGAAGACGGGATTGAGGAGTTGATCCAGATTGAGAAGTTGGCCAGATTACCCGTCGAGTTGTATCATTTTAAGGCTGCCGGGCAGCGCAACTGGCCTAAAATGGATCAGGCTATCGCCCGAATCAATGAAGCTCGCCGACAGGGCCAAGCTGTTTCAGTAAATATGTATACATATACGGCGGGGGCGACAGGATTAACGTCATGTTTACCACCTTACCTCTTCAACGGCGGTTTTATGGCCGGATGGAAGCGGCTGCAGAACCCCGAAGAGCGCCGTAAAATAGCCGAAGAGGTGCGCCAGCCTACCAACGATTGGGAAAATTTTTACGCGCTGACTGGTTCACCGGAAAATATTGTGCTGGTCGGTTTCAATACGGACTCCCTAAAAAAGTATATCGGCAAGACCTTAGGACAAGTTGCCGCTATTCAGGGAAAAGATCCTATCGAAACGGTCATGGATCTGATTGTGGAGGACAAAAGCCGCGTCGAAACCATCTATCACCTTATGTCGGAAGAGAATGTCAGAAAAGGAATTCGTCAGCCCTGGGTAACCTTTGGGTCAGATGCCATGTCCATGGCGGCAGAAAACAAAGATTTTGGAGTTCCTCATCCCCGGGCTTTCGGCACCTTCGCCCGGCTGCTGGGCAAGTACGTGCGGGATGAAAAAGTAATTACGATGGAGGAAGCGATTCGCCGGCTTACCAGCCTGCCTGCTGCCCAGCATAAGCTGACCAACCGGGGCTTGCTCAAATCAGGCTATTTCGCCGATATTGTCATCTTTGATCCTGCCACCATTGTCGATAAAGCGACCTATGAGAATCCCTTCCAGTATGCCGTAGGTGTGGAGCATGTGTTTATAAACGGTAGACAGGTTTTGAAAAGCGGAGAACACACCGGCGTGTTTCCGGGTCGGGCGCTTTGGGGACCCGGGCGGAAGGAGTCCACAATAAATCGGTAGCGAATCACTAATAGAGACCTCTAACCATTATGAAGGTACTATTCCTAATCTCTTACCTCTTTGTAGTACTACTGGTTTTAGCTCAGGGATTGCCCCCTGCCGAACCCCGTGCCCGCGACCTGGGTATTCCTTTCCGGGTGAAACCCTGTCTGTATAATGCCACCCAGCCAGGCAGCAAACACATTGGCGACCAACTGCCGCTGCTGTCGCAGAAGAAACTACGAACCGCCTGGCTCGACAAAGCCGAGGTGCTTCAGCATCTGGAAAAGCGGGAGATAATGCCGCTGCCGGTAGCGAAGCGGTGAGGTGATAGCTCTATCAATAACAGATCTGTTCTACAACGGCTCCGGTAGTACCTATGTTGCAATGCTTCAACGGCTTGATTCAATCGCACCTGAATAAGTTTCTATCCGGAAACAGTCGTTTCAAGGTGAATTTTGAGATCAACAACTGACAATACTCAGAATAAACATGACTGAAAAGGAAATTGCTGACCAGGAATTAGAACAGATCTTCTTTCTTTTTATGGATGCTTTCTTCCATCGGATCGATCATTCGATGGAAAAACTGGAAGCGATGTGCGATGAATTAATTACGGGGGTTGGCACCGGCAAAGATGAGAACATCATAAACCGCGACCAGTATCTTCAAATTCATAAGAGAGACTTTGAACAAACACCTGAAGGTGCCGATTACCGAGTGCACTCTCTTCAGTGTCGGCGGATGGGCATTGTGGGGCTTATCGCAGCAGAAATTGCGATATTGGTTCCAATCGCGGATCAGGTAATTGAATTATTTACCCGATTGACGCTGATTGTTGAGCAGAAAAAAGCACAATGGCAAGCAGTGCATATGCACGTATCGTTTCCTTCTTCAGACCAGGCTGAAGGCGAATCCTGGCCTCTGGATGCGATGAGAGCCCGCCAACGAGCCCTGGAGCAGCAGGTAACGGAACGAACGGCTCAACTAAAAGAAAGGACTCTGAAACTGGAGGAGGCCCTGTATCAACTCAAAGCTACCCAGCAGCAACTCATCCAGAAAGAAAAACTAGCCAGCCTGGGCGAGCTCACCGCCGGCATCGCCCATGAGATTCAGAACCCGCTGAACTTCGTCAATAACCTCACCGAAGTGAGTCAGGAACTGGTAGGAGAGTTGAGGGAGGAAAAGAGGAAGGAGGAACGGGATGAGGACCTGGAGGAGGAACTGCTGACGGATCTGGAGGAAAGTCTGCAAAAGGTGAGCCACCACGGCAAGCGGGCCGACAGCATCGTCAAAGGCATGCTCCAGCACAGCCGCGCCGGCAGTGGCGAGAAGCAACCCACCGACCTCAACGCCCTGGCCGATGAATACCTGCGGCTGGCATACCACGGCCTCCGGGCCAAAGACCAGGATTTCACCGCCGATCTGCGGCTGCAGCTCGACCCCAACCTGCAACTAGTCAACATCGCTCCCCAAGAGATAGGGCGGGTGCTGCTCAACCTTTACAACAATGCCTTCTATGCTGTGCAGGAGAAGCACAAGCAGCAAACCGACTATCAGCCGCAGATCGAAGTCGCAACGCATACCCGGAACGGCAAAGTGGCCCTGCGGGTGAAAGACAACGGCACGGGCATACCGGCGGAGATTCTGAACAAGATCTATCAGCCTTTCTTTACGACCAAGCCCACAGGGCAGGGCACAGGATTGGGCCTCAGCCTGAGCTACGATATTGTGACCAAGGGGCATGGCGGGGAGATGCAGGTGCACACAACGGAGGGCGAGGGAACGGAGTTTATTGTTGAATTGCCGGCCTGATCGGCACCTCCAGTACGGTGCATTTAGGTGTATTGGTGGGTTCTATTATATTCATTTTCAGATTCTTTTCTTATCCTAACATTTTTCTAACGCTTGCTTTTAGGCTTGCGACTCTGTAGCGCTTACATTTGGTTATAGTGCCTTGTAACTGATTCCTACACTCTAACTGGTCGCAAGTTATGCGCTTCCTGATATTCTGGATTTGGTTAGCCTCAGTCGGGTTTTGCTTCGGACAGATACCTATTCTGTTCGATCAGCTGACTACGGCCGATGGATTACCCGAAAACGCTGGGTATGCCATGTTGCAGGATCGTCAGGGGTTTGTCTGGCTGGCCACACGGGACGGGCTGGTCCGGTATGATGGGATCAATATGATCATTTACCGGAATAATCCCAATGACCCATTCAGTTACAAAGGACACTTTACCCATGCATTGAAGGAAGATAGCGCAGGGGATATCTGGATCGGTAGTGATCATGGCCTGACCCGTTTCGAACGGGCTACCGGGCGGTTTATCGATTGCTCACCTACCGGAAAAGATCGTTTTGCCAATAGCCGCCGGGTATTTACCGTTCATATAGACCAGTCCGGTAATATATGGATTGTAAGTAGTGGTCGTATTACTATAGAGAATTGGTTGAGTCTTACTATAGAGAATTGGTTGAGTCGGTATCAACCAAAAACAGGGCAGTGGACCCACTACCGCCATAACCCGGCTAACGCCTACAGTCTGGCTCATGACAATATTCAAAGTCATTTTGTCGGTACGGCTGGTCAGCAGATGGGCTTGTATGAAGACAGGGCAGGTCGTATCTGGGTGAGCACCCGACTGGGTGGATTGCCCGATCATGACGCCATTCTGCACCGCTACGATGCTAAAAACGACCGCTTCATCCGGGTCACACGTCCTGAAAATGATCCGGATGAGCTGGCTTTTCGGCGGGTCAACGTTCCTGTGGCAGACCGTAGCGGCCTGCTGTGGGTCCCCACCCGGGGGCACGGTCTGTATCGGATCAATCCGGTAACGCTGGCTGTTGAACAACACTATCGGTATAAGCCAAACCAGGCCAACAGCCTGTCGAGCGACTCCATCCGGGTATTGTATCAGGACCGGGCCGGCTACCTCTGGATAACAACCGCCAAAGGACTGGATCGTATGCATCCGGACCGGCAGCAGATTACTCATTTTAGCCCCGGCACCATCAATCAAACAGCGCCTGCTGGTTGGCTCGGGATGCTTCCCCTGGGCGAATCTCCAACGGGTGAAGTCTGGTTCCAGAGATCGCCCACTCAGCTTAATTATTATCACCCCGGTGCGGCCAGATTTTACGCCTGTCCGTTAACAATTCGGAAAACCGGAGAAATTGCCGATGCCCGTTCCATACAGAGTTTCCTCATTGACCGAACCCAACTGCTCTGGGTGGGATCGTTCGGTAAAGGTATTTTTAAGCAAAGCCGGGTTACCCATTTTGAGTCGATTCGTCACCAGCCTTATGTCACCAACAGCTTGCTGGACGATGAAGTCCATTATATCTATGAAGCACCGTCGGAACCCTCTGTCTGGTGGATTGGGACCCGAAAAGGACTTGATCGTTATGATCGAAGAACCGGCAGGTTTACTCACTATGTCCATGACCCTAACCAGCCGACATCCCTAACGCCGGGTATCGTTTTTGCTATCGTAGAAGACAGGAAGGGCAGACTTTGGGTAGGAACCGAAAATGGTTTATGTCTGCTCAACCGTCGTACAGGAGGATTCATCCGGTTCACCCATAGTCTGACTTCTGCCCAGGGGTTAAGTAACAACAGAATTCGCAGCCTGGCGGTAGACCGAAAAGGAAAACTCTGGGTCGGGACAGGTGAGGGGCTGAACGCCTTTGAGCCAGATACCGGCCAGTTTACCTGCTACGATAAAGCCGACACGACTTACCATCCTCAACTCTACAAGTATCTGTACCGGCTGGCTCTGCCTCAGAAACAGGTTGCCGCTATCCTGAGGCCCGGCAATCAGGTGAATGCACGGCAAACCTTTACCGTATCGGCCCCCACCCGGGTAGCCATTGTATCGATGGGCGAATTAGGACCCAAGACCCGGTATGATTTCGGTTGGATTGAAGATAGTCAGGGCCGTACTGTCTGGGAGCAGACCGATTCGGCAAGTCGTTATGCCGGAGGATACATGTATCAGCGTATTCAGGTGGCAACGCTTACCCTGCCGGCCGGAAACTACCGGCTGCGCTACCAAAGTGATGGAGCCGATGCGTACCGGCACTGGCGATTTCCTGCTCCGACTTATCCGGAGTGGTGGGGTATCCGGGTGCTGGGCATTAATCAGGCAGAAGGGGATTCGCTAAACAAGCTGGTCCGGCGAAAAGAGTTCAATGGCCTGACTTCACCCGTCATTTCGGTTATGGGAGGCATACTGGAAGACGCTAAGGGGAAGGTTTGGGTTGGAACCGTAGAAGGAGTGAGCCGTCTGGACCCGGCTACCAGCCAATTTACCCATTACGCTGACCCAACCAACGGCCTGTCACTGGTATGTGGCATAACTGAAGATAGTAAGCAGCGGTTGTGGATAGCCGATTATCTGAACGGCTTATTCCAGTTCGACCTACAGAAGGGTACGTTCAGGCGGTACACTACCGCCGATGGCCTGCCGGTTAACAGTGTGGGTAGCATTCTGGAAGACTCTCAGGGCTTACTCTGGCTCAGTACCTTCAATGGCCTGTGCCGCTTTAATCCGGCTACCAACCGCCTTCAGCACTATTCGGCTCAGTTTGGGTTGGCCGGTAACATATTTCGGGCCAGGGCTATCAAAGCCACTAATGGGCAGTTGGTCTTCGGCGGAGAACACGGCCTCAGTATTCTGAACCCGGCCCATATGGTTTCTGACACATTCCCACCTAAAGTGGTACTGACGGATCTGGCTATCTTCGGCCAGAAAGCGGCTATTGGCCCCGAAGCTCCCTTGTCGGCCGACATCTCTCTGGCGACGCAGATCCGGCTGGCTCATGATCAGAATGAGGTTACTTTCTTTTTTGCGGCTCCCCACTTTACCCGCTCCCCCGAAGTTACCTATGCCTATCGGCTGGAGAATTATGACAAAGACTGGATTCAGGCGGGTACTATGCGGCAGGCCCGCTACACGGCTCTGTCGCCCGGCACCTACACCTTCCGGGTGAAGGCGGCCAATGCCGATGGAATATGGAGTCGGGAGGAGACGTCGATTAAGCTGAAAATAGCGCCCCCCTGGTGGCAGACCTGGTGGGCGTATCTGCTTTACGGGTTGCTGACCATTGGTGCGCTCCGGGGCTACATTTTGTACCGATCACGCACTCTGCGCCGGCAAAACCGCCTGCTGGAAGAGAAAGTGGCACTCAGAACGCAGCAAATTCAGAAGCAGAAAGCGGAAATTGTGGCCCAGAAAGAAGAAATTGAAACCCAGCGCGACAATCTGGAACAGACGCTCAGCGAACTGCAAACCACCCAACAGCAGCTCATCCAGAAGGAAAAGCTCGCCAGCCTGGGTGAACTCACCGCCGGCATTGCCCACGAGATCCAGAATCCGCTGAACTTTGTCAATAACCTCACCGAAGTGAGTCAGGAACTGGTGGAGGAGTTGAGGGAGGAGAGAAAGAAAGCAGATAGGGATGAAGACCTGGAAGAGGAGCTGCTGACGGATCTGGAGGAAAGTCTGCAAAAGGTGAGCCACCACGGCAAACGAGCCGACAGCATCGTCAAAGGTATGCTCCAGCACAGCCGCGCCGGCAGTGGCGAGAAGCAGCCCACCGACCTCAACGCCCTGGCCGATGAGTACCTGCGGCTGGCCTACAGCGGCCTGCGGGCCAAAGACCAGAACTTCACTGCCGATCTGCGGCTGAAGCTCGACCCCAACCTGCAACGGGTCAACATCGCTCCCCAGGAGATAGGTCGTGTCTTGCTCAATCTCTACAACAACGCCTTCTATGCTGTGCAGGAAAAGGCGAAGACGACGGCTAAGGGATACCAACCCCAGATCGAAGTCACTACGCATACCCAAAACGGAAAGGTAGAACTACGGGTGCGGGACAACGGCACGGGTATACCCAAAGAGCTATTGAACAAGATTTACCAGCCGTTTTTTACCACCAAGCCCACGGGGCAGGGCACGGGTTTGGGGTTAAGCCTGAGCTATGATATTGTGACCAAGGGGCATGGTGGGGAGATGCAGGTGCAGACAAAAGAGGGGGAGGGGACGGAGTTTAGGGTGGTGCTGCCTGTACAAATAAAAGAGAGAGAAGCTAATTGAGTGCAAACATCATTCCGGGGACGGGTACACCCCATATGGCCAACTGTATGAAGAAGAACCTATTTTGGCTGCTGCTTTTTCTGACTCCATTGGTGATGACGGCGCAGTCTTTAACCAACCGGATTGACAGCCTCAGACGAGCATCCGGCACCCCTATGCACGATACCGTCCGGGTCCAACTCTTGGATAATTTGAGTGGGGTCTACACTAGCCGTAATCTGGATTCTGCCATTTGGTATGCCCGGGAAGGTGTACGCCTGGCAGAAAAACTAAACTACGCCAAAGGGAAGCTATACACGCAGAATACCTTAGCCTTTGCTCTAGCCGAAAGGGACCTGCCTGAAAGTATGCGGTTGTATATAAGCGCCTTAGCGATGGCGTTGGAAGAAAAAGATTATAATGCCGTGGCCGGTATATATTACGGTATGGGGGTTTTACAGTTTTACCTGGCGAATTACCCACAGGCAATTGTTCTGTTTAAAAAGTCCATACGTATTGCCTTAGAAAATCGGGGTAAACTTACAGCCGGTAATACATCAGCAATGCTTGCCTTTGCGTACGCCAGTATGAACCAATCGGATTCGGCCTGCTACTATATGGCCGCATCGGAACGGGAGTGGCCTGAGGGAATAACTACGGCATTTCACGCTTACTTTAAAGGGCAGACCGAAGCAGGAGTTGATCCGAATGTGGGCAAATACTATTTCAAAGAAGGCATAGCAAGGTTTAAAAACATTCAGGACTTAAGAGGTCTTAGTCTGGCCTACCACCGCCTAAGTGAGCTGTACCTGCAACAAAACCAGCTGGATTCCTGCATCTACGCGGCCCGGCAGGGCTTACAGGCCGCCCAGGAGGTTAGGCTGTTGCGAACTATTCTACACAACAGTAGGCTACTGGTCAACGCCTTTAAACAGCTAAACCAAACCGATAGCGCTTACAAATACCAGAACATCATGGTAGCGGCCAGGGACAGTCTGTTTAGCCAGGAAAAAATTAACCAGCTACAGTCTACCCTGCTGGAAGAGGAGCAGCGTACCAAAAAGCTGGAGGAAGAAAAGCTTCGCTTAGAAAGCCGGACCAAGATTTATGGCTTGCTGGCGTTGGCAACCTTTCTGCTGCTTCTGGCGGGTATTTTCTACCGCAATACCCGTCAGAAGCAAAAAGCCAACCGTCAGTTACAGGTGCTAAATGAAGAGATAACCCAGCAGAAAGAAGAGATTGAAACCCAACGTGACCACCTGGAACAGACGCTTACCGAGCTAAAAGCTACCCAGCAGCAGCTCATCCAGAAAGAAAAACTAGCCAGCCTGGGCGAGCTCACCGCCGGCATCGCCCACGAGATCCAGAACCCGCTCAACTTCGTCAATAACCTCACTGAAGTAAGTCAGGAACTGGTAGAGGAGTTGAAAGAGGAAGAAGACAAACCGAATCCCGACCCGGCCCTTCGGAAAGAATTGCTGACTGATTTAGAGGAGAGTCTGCAAAAAGTACATCACCACGGTAAACGGGCCGACAGCATCGTCAAAGGCATGCTCCAGCACTCCCGCGCAGGCAGTGGCGAAAAACAGCCCACCGACCTCAATGCCCTGGCCGACGAGTACCTGCGGCTGGCCTACAGCGGTCTGCGGGCCAAAGACCAGGACTTCACCGCCGATCTGCGGCTGAAGCTCGACCCCAACCTGCAACCGGTCGACATTGCTCCGCAGGAGATCGGCCGGGTGCTGCTCAATCTCTACAACAACGCCTTCTACGCCGTTCAGCAGCGGGCGAAGGCGGGAAAGTCAGGGGAGTATCAGCCCCAGATTGAGGTGACGACGCAGGCGGCAAACGGAAAGGTAGAACTACGGGTGTGGGACAACGGCACGGGTATACCGGCCGAGATCCTCAACAAGATTTATCAGCCCTTCTTTACTACCAAGCCCACGGGGCAGGGCACGGGGTTGGGGTTGAGCCTGAGCTATGATATTGTGACCAAGGGGCATGGCGGGGAGATGCTTGTAGCGTCGACAGAGGGGGAGGGAACAGAGTTCAGAATTACGCTGGGATACGTAACCGAAACTGGTGCGTATTAACACAGAGTATTGTTTAGCAGCGTACCCGAATGGCAGAAAAGCATTCTTTAAAAGCAGTCACTTAGCAGGAGCGTAGACTTAGCAATCGGGAGGTTGACCGCTTACTAAAAACTTCTGGTTATCAGTATGCTTAGCTTTTGATGTGGCTATATTTAACGACAGGCCGCTACCGTCCCTGTGCCACTACTCCACACCGCCGGTTACCTATTCCTCTGTCACCTTTTAACCAATCCTCTATATGAATGCACGTCTCTTTTTTCGCGCTGGATGGGCTCTTGCTCTGAGCCTGATGCTGATTACACGTAGCTACGGGCAGCAACCTGCTCCGCAACGGCAATACTCGGAAGTGATGTATCACAAGATTAAGCCAGGGCATACCCTGGAGGAGGCCCTGGCCATTGAAAAGGAATGGAAGAAAATTCACCAGGTGCAGCTCGACAACGGACATATCTCCGGCTGGTTTGTAATATCCAAATACCTGAGTTCAAATCCTGACCGACAGGCGTACGATTACGTTACCATCAAAAACTTTACGGATTTTGCTGTTTTTGGGAACAGCTACCCGGAGAGTCATCTGGAGAAAACCTTCGGAAGTACCACCAAAGACAAATGGGCCGATCTGCTCAAACGGACCGGCGAGGTGCAGGAGGGTATTAAAGTTGAAATCTGGGAAGGCGTCGACGCGGTCTGGAACGAGAAACAACTCTCCCCCGATAAATCGCCGATCTGGGTAATTGACCTGATGCGGGTGAAAGACGGCAAAGACGCTGAGTATGTGGCGATGGAAAAAGACATGAAAAAGCTGCACCAGGAGCGCATAAAGATGAATAACATTACCGGCTGGAATCTGGCCGCCCTGAAGTATCCGGGGGGCAGCGAAAACGGCTATAATTACGCGACGGTAAACTATTTTGGGAATGCGAAGGAAATGGGTGATACCCGCTACGGCGAAGCGTTCCAGAAAGTAATGGCTGGTCAGGATGTCAATAAGCTCGTCAGCCGGATTTACCAGACCCGTGACCTGGTGCGCCAGGAGATTTACATTCTGCGGGAATTTGCGGTGAAGCAGCCCGCTTTAGCGGCCAAATAGGGCTTGTACGAAGGGATACGCTCGGGAAGATTAGATTGATCCGGGCGTATTCTTTTCCGTTCTACACGCCTGAATCCGTACCAACCCACCAGCCTGCCAATGTCCTCTCCCAAAAACTTCCTCCTGATTACCGTTGCCCTCAGCCTCAGTATATTGGCGACTGAGCCACCGGTCAGGCATGGCTGGATTACCCGCGAACGTCTGTTGCGGGCCGATGCCGAACCAGGCAACTGGTTCTTCTCCGGCCGGGATTTCCGGGAGCAGCACTACTCACCCCTGGCGCAGATCAACGACAAAAACATACAAACGCTGGGCTTTGCCTGGCAGTACGATGCCGGCGTGCGCCGGGGCCGGGTGCAGCGGGGGCTCGAGGCCACCCCCACGGTCGTAGACGGCATCATGTACGCAGCCGGTGCCTGGGGTGTGGTGTATGCGCTGGATGCCCGCACCGGCAATGAACGCTGGCGGTACGATCCGGTGGTCGATGGTTCGTACGGTCGCCGGGCCTGCTGCGATGTGGTCAACCGGGGTTTGCAGGTCTGGGAAGGGCGCGTTTACGTAGCCACGCTGGACGGGTACCTGGTGGCGCTGGATGCCCGCACCGGCCGCGAACTCTGGAAAGCCGATACCTTCACCGACCGCAAACGCTCGTACACCATCACCAGCGCTCCGCATATTGCGGGCGACAAAATCGTCATCGGTAATTCGGGTGGGGAGTTTGGCGTTCGCGGCTACATCTCTGCCTACGACGCCCGCACGGGCAAATTTGCCTGGCGCTTCTTCACCGTGCCGGGTGACCCTGAAAAGGGCTACGAACACCCGGAGATGGAACTGGCCGCGAAAACCTGGGACCCGAACTCAGCCTGGGAAGCCGGTGGGGGCGGCACCGTCTGGGGCGCTATGGTTTACGATCCCGAACTAAACCTGCTGTACGTCGGCACCGGCAATTCGTCGCCGTACCCGATCTGGCACCGCAGCCCGAAAGGGGGCGACAACCTGTTTCTGACCTCGATTCTGGCCATCAATCCCGACAACGGCCGGATGAAGTGGTACTACCAGACTACCCCCGGCGAAATCTGGGATTATACGGCTACCCAGAACATGATCCTGGCGGAGCTGCCCATCGACGGCCGTACCCGCAAAGTGCTGATGCAGGCCCCGAAAAACGGCTTCTTCTACGTACTCGATCGCGAAACCGGGCAGTTTATCTCGGCAGAAAAATTTGTGCAGGTAACCTGGGCCAGCCATGTCGATAAGGCAACCGGCCGACCGGTGCTGACGGGGCAGGGCAATTACAAAGACGAACCCAAACTGGTATTTCCGGGTATGGCCGGCGGGCATAACTGGCAACCCATGTCGTATAGCCCGAAAACCCGGCTGGTGTATATTCCCGCCATCGACTTTCCGTTTCTTTATTTCAATCAGCCCACGTTCACGTATAAACCAGGAGATTTTAACATGGGTGCCGATGCCGCTACCCCGCCGTTTAGAGCGGAACACCAGCCTTACCTGAAAGGGCAGCCACCCGCTGATGTCAGGGAGCAACTAAAAGCCTGGGACCCCGTACGGCAGCAGGTGGTCTGGAGCGTACCAAATCCGGGCCTCTGGAACGGGGGTATCCTGTCGACGGCGGGCAATCTGGTCTTTCAGGGAACCAGCGCCGGAAAACTCATGGTGTACCGGGCCGATAACGGCGAAAAACTGCATGAGATTCCGACCGGCACCGGCATTATGGCGGCTCCCATGACCTATACGGTCGGTAAAAAACAATATGTTGCCGTTATGGCCGGCCTGGGCGGAGCCTGGCAATCGAATGTAAAAGCCGGTACCATCGCTGCCGAATACCAGAACCTGGGGCGCATCCTGGTGTTTGAACTGGGGGGTAAACCTGTACCGTTTCCGCCGAAGCAGCCTCCGCTCGCGGCCATTCCGGAGCCGCCCCCTTTTACCGCTTCCGCCGAGGACATCAAAAAGGGTAAAGACCTGTATTACACCCATTGTGTCCATTGCCATAACGAAGTTGTGCGGGATAATACCACCGGCTACCCCAATCTGGTGTACCTGACGCCCGAAACGCACCGGCTCTTTAAACAAATTGTGCTGCACGGCCTGCTGAAAGACGGCGGTATGGCCGGCTTTTCGGACTTGCTCAGCGATGGCGATGCCGACGCCATTCAGTCGTATATTGCTTCCCGGCAGCGGGAAGAGCGGCAGAAAATGCTTTCCGATAAAAAACGATGAACAAGATTGGCTACATACTACTTTTTGGGCTCTGGTCAATACCGATTTTCGCCCAAAATGGCACCGATATTTATCTGCTGGATTTGTCTGCTTCGGGTGGGCGACTGGTGCTGAGTAATCCCAGAAATATAACGAAAAAGGCAGGCTACGACAATCAGCCGTTTTTTCACCCGGCAGAACCGGTGCTGTATTACACCTCCATGATGGCAGATAATCAAACTGATATCTGGTCGTATAACCTCCGGACCAGCATTCAGACGCAACTGACCAACACCCCCGACTCGGAGTATTCACCGACGGTGTTGCCGGACCGGCGCTACCTCTCCTGCATTGTCCAGCGGAAAGGTTCCGGCGATCAGGACCTGGTCAAATACCGCATTGGCAACACCGCCGATACGAAACTGATTCTGGCATCGCAGAAGACCGGAAAGATTGGCTACCAGGCCTGGCTGAATACCGACGAGGCTGTAGTTTTTGTGCTTGGCGAACCCGCGTCGCTGCATTACCTGAATTTTAAAACCAAACGTGATACCCTGATTGCTACCCAGATCGGGCGTTCGCTGCACCGGATTCCCCAGCAAAACGCGTTGAGCTTCGTTCAGCAGGTGGATGGTAAATGGATGATTCGGGCGTTTGACCCGGCCAGTAAGCGACTTGCCGACCTTGCCGAAAGTGCGCCCGACTCTGACCATTATAATGCCTGGACATCCGACGGGCTGCTGCTGGAAAGCTGGGGCAACGGCATCGTCTGGTTCGACCCGAAATCGAAACAATGGCAACCGGTGCTTTTGCCCGAAAACCTGCCCCGGAAGAAAATCACCCGGATGGCTGTTCAGGGTAACCGGATTGCTATTGTGCTGGATGAATAGCGGAGCTTTTTAGGTGGCATTCGATCATCCTGAAACATACCTTTGCCTACTTTAACCTCCATTCACTATGAAAGCAAAATTACTTTTACTGCTCTTGGTGCTGGCCCTTTCCACGGCGCAGGCACAACAAAAACCCCCTATTAGCTGGCGGGAGGTGGCCTCCTGGAAATTAATGGCTCCCGGCGTTACGCAACTCTCACCCGATGGCCAGTGGTTTGCCTACGTGCTGGCTCCCAACGAAGGCGATGCTGAGCTGATCGTGCAGAAAACCACCGACACCACCCGCTATACGTATTCAATCGGCTCCGTAACGGCACCGCAGGTAAGCTTTTCAGACGATAGCCGGTGGATTGCCTTTAAAGTGTTCCCGAAAGACAAAGAAAAGAAAGCCGCTGCGAAACCTGGCGGTAAGCCGCTGCCCGACAACGTGTATCTGGTGGACCTGACTACCAACAAGAAAATCGAGTTCAACCGGGCTAAGTCGTTTGCGTTCAACGGCGAAAAAGCCTCGCACCTGGCCGTTTTACTGGCCCCGGCCGCTGCGGCTCCAGTTAGCGCCACCGGCAGCGACGCCGTTCGCGGAACAGACCTGTTGTTGCACGATCTGAGTACCAATAAAACCCAGAACATCGGCAACGTGGCCGATATGGCGTTCGACAAAAAAGGAAACTGGCTGGCCATGACCATCGACGCCAATGACCGGGTCGGCAACGGTATTCAGCTCCGAAACATGGCGACGGGCGTAATCCTGACCATGGACAGCGACAAGGCCCGGTACCAGTCGCTGAACTGGACCGAGAAGAGCGACGGACTGGCCTTGCTGAAGGGCGTAAAGGACGACAAGTACAAAAACGAACGCTACAGTGTACTCGGCATTAAAAACCTGAGCGGCCTGCCCGAACTGATTACCTACGATCCGAAAGCCGATAGTACCACGTTTCCGAAGCAGTTGACTATCAGCCCCAACCGGACACCCTACTGGTCGGAGGACCTGAGCCGGCTGTTTTTCGGAATTCATAAACTGGAGCCTGCGCAGAAAAAAGAGGCAAAACCGGCCGCTAAAGTGGAGGGCAGCAAGGCTACGACCGTTGAGTCGTGGGTTAAGCTGAAAGGCGATACGACAATCAAGTCGCTGGATGACCTGCAAAAAGCCCTGGCCAAACTGAAGCCGGACACCACCAAAGCTGTTGCCGATAAGAAAGACGATGCCGACAAACCGGAGGTGACGGTATGGCACTGGCAGGACAAGCGCCTGCAATCGAGGCAGCAGGTACAGGAAACGCAGGACAAGAACTTCAGCTTTCTGGCGCTGTACGACGTAGCCGCTACCAAATTTAGCCGCCTGGCCGATAGCACTGTTCGCCTGGTAAATGTCGCTCCCAAACAGCTATTTGCCCTGGGCGAAGACGACTCCAGCTACGAACTGGAAGCCAACCTGACAGGTCAAAACTACAAAGACATCTATCTGTATGATCTGAAAACCGGGAAGCGGGATAAACTCTTCACTAAATTCTACTTTCCAGCGTTTGGCAATTCGTCGCTCCAGCCTTCGCCCGATGGCCGAAAATTTCTGTATTGGGAAGGGATCAATTTTCATGTGTACGATATGGTGACCCGCTCGGTCAGGAACATCACCCGGGGAGTTCCAACCAGCTTTGTCAATACCGAAGATGATCATAACCAGACAACCCCTCCGCGTGTGGTCATCGGCTGGTCGAGCGACAGCAAGTACGTGCTGCTCAGCGACGGCTGGGACATCTGGCAGGTGCCCGCTGAGGCCGCAGACGCCAGGGGGAAAGCCCAGACCGCCGTTAACCTAACCCTGAACGGCAAGCGGGACAAAATACGCTACCAGTACCGGTTTGAGTTAGATCCCGACGAAAAAGGCATTGACCTGAACCAGCCGGTTTATGTTCGCCTATACGGTGAGCGAACCAAGAAGAGCGGCATAGCCCGGCTTGATAAAGGCAAACTAACCCCGCTGTCTTGGGCCGATGCCTCGATCGGCGGTCTGATGAAAGCGAAGAAAACCGCTACCTACGCCTTTAGCCGCGAGACCTTTACCCAGCCCCGTGAGATTTTTGTGAGTACTAATGCAGGGCTGACTGGTGAGAAGCAGGTGACTAAAAGCGCTCCTCAACTGGAAAAGTATGCCTGGTCGTCGGGTGTGCGGCTGATTGATTACGTGAGCGACAAAGGCGACACGTTGCAGGGCGCGTTGTTTTTGCCGGCCGGGTATGAGCCGGGTAAGAAGTACCCAGCCATTGTGTATTACTACGAAAAGCTGTCGCAAACGCTGCATTCGTTCGTGAACCCTGGCTACTCGGGTACGGGCTGGAACCCCGCCGTGTACACCTCGCATGGGTACGCCGTGTTTATTCCCGATATTGTGTATAAGCTCAATGATCCCGGTATGTCGGCGGTCTGGTGCGTACTGCCAGGGGTAAAAGCGGCCTTGAAAACGGGTGTTATCGACGAAACCAAAATGGGCATCCACGGCCATTCGTGGGGCGGTTACCAGACCAGTTTTCTGATCACGCAAACCAATCAATTCAAAGCGGCTGCGGCCGGTGCCCCACTTACCGATCTGGTATCCATGTACAACATCATTTACTGGAATACAGGGGGCAGTAACGGGGCCATTTTCGAAGGGTCGCAGGGCCGTTTGGTTGCTCCCTGGGAGAATTGGGAGGCTTATTACCGGAATTCGCCCATGCAGCATGTAAAGAACGTGCAGACGCCTTTGCTGATGCTGCATAACGACAAAGACGGAGCCGTTGATTTTACCCAGGGTGTTGAATTTTACAATGCCCTGCGTCGTCAGCAAAAGCCGGTGGTCATGATCCAGTACAAGGGCGAAAACCACGGCCTGGCCAAACTCCCGAACCGCAAAGATTACTCCCAGCGCATGATGGAGTTCTTCGACCATCATCTGAAAGGGAAACCGGCACCCGACTGGCTCCAGAAAGGGGTGCAGAAACTGGAATTGGAGGAGCACATCAATAAGCAAATCGCCACATTGTCTGACAACTGATTCCCTCCGCATCAGTCCCCTCTGCCTGCGTTACTACCGCTTCGGGCCGCTGGAATGGCTCTGGCGTAGACTGGCGTATGGGTAGCGGCAGCCTATGCGCCGGCCTTATTAATTCATCTCATAGATGTGTCTGACGAAGAGACATTTACCTTAAATTGCTTCAAAGTCCCAGATCTATGAAAAACAAGCTTCTCATCCTGCTGCTTTGCCTGTTCTTCGCCAGGGGTTTTAGCCAACAGCCTAATCCCCTGGCGAAGACCTACACCTATCTGATCTACCACAAACTCGCACCGGGGTATACCATTCAGGACGCTATTCCCATTGAACGGGAGTGGAAGGTGCTGAATCAGGCGGCTGTTGATGAAGGCAATCTGATTGGCTGGCACATGATGGTGAAGCAAATGAGCTCCAACCCAAATCCGGCGGAGTATGACTACATCACCGTTATGGTCTCCTCCGAAATGGCCCTGAAGGGGGCATCACCGGCCGCCCGGGCTAAAATCTACGGCGATAGTGTGCAAGCCCGGCTGGCCGACCTCCAGAAGCGCGACCGGGCAACGGCTCCGGTGGTGAAAATGGAAATCTGGGAAACGGTAGATGCCGTGTTCGTCCCAGGCTTTACGCCAGAAAAATCACCAATTGTGGTGCTGGACCTGATACGGCTCCGCGACCCGGCGGCCGATTGGGCAAGCCTGGTCAGCCCGACGAAGCGGCTGGCGGCTGATCGGGTGAAAAGCAGCCAACTGGGCGGATGGAGCCTGTCGGCCCTGAAGGTGCCCAACGGCAGCGAAAAGGGGTATAGTCTGGCGGTCATCCACTGCGCGGCTACCATGAACGCGGCCCTCAGTCCGGATCTGGCCGGGAGCACCATGCCCGCACCGGAAGCCGCCAAACTCCGGACGCAGCAGCTCCGTACCTTCGACGTAGTGCGGCAGGAGGTCTTCCGCCTGACCGAATACACGATCTACAAAAGGCCTGTGGAGCAGGCCGGAAGGTGACCGTAAAAGGTTGATTGCTTTTGATGTAGAGAAACGGTAGCTTTAAGAAGCGAGTTTCTCACATCCTAACCCTGCCCTGTATGCCTGTTCCATCCACCCAGACGCCTTCTTTGCGGGCCGGCTGGTATGCCGTCGCTATTTTGCAGATAGCCTATATCTCGTCATTCATCGACCGGCAGATCCTGAGCCTGCTCGTGGGGCCAATGAAGCGCGATATGTTCCTGACCGATACGCAGGTTAGCCTGCTGATGGGCCTGAGCTTTGCGCTATTCTATACGTTTCTGGGTATCCCGTTCGGGCGCCTGGCCGACCGCACCAACCGCCGGAACCTCATCATCTGGGGCATTTCGCTCTGGAGCCTGATGACGGCCCTGTGCGGCATTGTCGGCAACTACACCCAGTTCTTTCTGGCCCGGATGGGTGTGGGAGTAGGAGAGGCCACACTCTCACCGGCCGCGTACTCGATGCTGGCCGATTATTTTCCGAAGGATAAACTGGCCACCGCCATCAGCATCTATTCGGCGGGGGTATTTATTGGCTCCGGCTTTGCCATGCTTATCGGAGCGGTCCTGGTGGGAGCCCTGAGCAATGCACCGGCGATTACTTTGCCGGTAGTGGGAACGGTATTTGCCTGGCAGCAGATCTTCTTTTACGTAGGATTGCCGGGGCTGCTGATTGCCGTGTTGTTGCTGACGGTAAAGGAACCCGCCCGGCAGGGTTTGCTGACGCCGACCGGTGAAGCCGTGGCGACACCCACCGTGCGGGAGGTGCTGCGATTGATTGGCCGGCAACGGGCTGCCTTTTTCTCGGTTACCCTGGGCATCACGTTTGTGTCACTGGTGTCGTATGGCATGGCTGCGTGGGTGCCTACGTTTTTTGTCCGGACGTTCAACTGGCCGATGGCCCAGGCCGGGCTGGTGTTTGGGATCATCATAACCGTATTTGCTACGTCGGGCATCATCCTGGGCGGTCGCCTGGCCGACCGCTTCGTCCGCAGAGGTTATACCGATGGTCGGCTCCGCGTGGGCCTGATCGCGGGCGGAGGAACGCTGCTGCTTTCGTTCCATCCCCTGCTCAACAATACTGTGGTTGTTGTAGCGGTATTGGCTGCTTCCTCTTTTTTCAATGCCTTTGCGCTGGGTGCTTCGGCCACGGCCATTCAGGAGTTGATGCCCAACCGGGCGCGGTCGCTGGCCTCGGCCATTTTCCTGTTCGTGCTGAACCTGATCGCTATGGGCTTTGGGCCTACTTCGGTTGCCTTACTGACGGACTATGTTTTTCAGCATGAACGGGCCGTCCGGTACTCGCTTTCCATCGTCATTGCCGCCGGAAGCCTGCTGGCGTTGATCTGCTACGGCTTTGGGTTAGCGCCGTACCGGCGGGCATTACGCGTGTCGGAGGAGCGCAACATCGTGTCCGGCGTGGCGTCGTAACATTAGGTCTGTGGATCCTGACCTAAATGTGTTGGTTCATCAGGAGGCCAAATGCTGGGCGGCACGAGCTTTTGCCAAGCCAATCAGAAGATCACACATAAGATATTTATCAAGTTCTTCTGCCTCATCTGATAACAAGAAACCATGATAATTGACGATAACAGCTGGGTCGATGCAGCTTTAATAGCCCCTACGCCAGCCCTTGCCGGTCAAATAGCTGCTCCAGGTCAGTCTGGTTCCGGTCGGTAACAAAGGGCTTCACCAGTCGCCAGAGCTGGGGGTGAATGGTGCGGCCGGCGGCCTTGCGCTCGCGGGCGTAGTCGATGATGATCTGGGCTAAACGCTCGTTGGCTCGTTTATCAAAACCGATGATCTGCGTTACGTCTTTCTCGGTAAAGAAAGCTTTCATCACCAGCTGATTCCAGGCGAGTTCGTCGAGATAATCGGCGGGGTAGGGGTTGCGCAGCATAATGGCTTCCTGCACATCGCCGATGTTGTTGCGCACGCCTTCCGATGCCTGAAAGCGCCAGGCTTCCGGAAACGCCAGTACCGGCAAGGCTGAGTACAAGGCAACCAGTTCGTTCAGTTCGGCAGCTTTAAACAGTTCGGTGATCGTTTTCACGTACGCCGGTTCGTCTTCGGCCGGGAGTTGCAGCAGCCACCATACCCGCGCCAGCCGGTCCAGCGTCCAATTTTGTACCTGGAAACCAGGCAGGAGCTGATTTAGCTCATCGATAATATCAGCCGGAACCGTTACGGGTGCCTTTCCGGTAAAGCGGGGCAGCGAGGTAAAGATGCGGTAGAAGAAAGCCGTTTGCGGATTCTGCCGGAATGCCTGCGCCTGCTGCTCGAGCCAGGCAGCCGCTTTTTCGGCGTTCGGTTGTTGGTCAATCAGACGAAACAGGGTGTCGCGGAGGGTTAGGGTATCCATGCCGCAAATCTAATCGGACTTCGCTTTCGGGTGGGCCTGATCGTAGGTTTTTTTCAACTGCTCAATGCTGTTGTGCGTATAAACCTGCGTAGCGGCCAGGCTGGTATGCCCCAGCAGGTCTTTAATGGCGTTGAGGTCGGCTCCCCGGTTGAGCAGGTGGGTAGCAAAGGTATGCCGCAGCACGTGTGGGCTCTTTTTCTCCAGGGTGGTAACCAGCGTCAGGTATTTCTTAACGATGCGCTGAATCAGCACCGGATAGGCGGCAATACCCTGATCACTCACGAGCAGGGCGGTGGCATCGGCTTTGCCCTCAAAAAATGTTTCCTTGTGCCGTAGGTAATCCTGCACCAGTTTAAACAGCGTTTGGCTCAGCGGAATAAGGCGGTGTTTGTTGCGCTTGCCCAGCACCACAATGGTTTTCTCGTACAGGTTTACGTCGGTGGTTTTCAGCCCAACGAGTTCGCCCAGCCGGATGCCGGTGCCGTAGAGGAGTTCGAGTACCAGTTTGTCGCGCAGGCCCACAAAATCGTCCGGAAAGTCGATGTCGTCCAGCAGCGTAGCCATCGGTTTTTCCTCCACAAACGTGGGAAGTTTACGGTTCGCCTTCAGCGCCTGAATTTTCAGCATGGGGTTGGCCTCAATAGCTTTATGGCGTAGCATAAACTCAAAGAAGGTGCGCAGGGTAGCAATCTTGCGGTTGACGGAGGTTTTATTCATGCCTTCTTCCACCAGGCTCACCACCCAGGAGCGAATCATCTGGTAGTCGGCCTGCTCGGGTTTGTCCAGCTCATACTGCACGCGCAGATACTCCTGAAACTGCTCCAGGTCGTTCTTATACGCCATAAACGTATGGTGGCTCAGGCGTTTTTCGTAGCGTATGTAGTCGAGGAAGTTCACGGAACCAGGATTAAGAACCAGGATTTTTACAGGATTATAAAGATTAAACAGGATTGTGGATAAGTCAACCGCTACTATCTGTTTTTATCCTGAAAATCCTTTTAATCCCCTAAAAATCCGGGTTCAAGACATAAAAAAAGCAGCAGACATTGCTGTCTGCTGCCGCTCATGCTTCTGTTACCGGTAATCAGCGTATGGCCGGCTGCGCGCTTGCCGACGGATAGGCGATTACTGCTCAGTGTGCTTGCCGTACATCTTCTCTTTGTAAACCGCACGGATGATCTCATGCCGGCGCTTTACCGACGGCTTTTCGAAAGCCGTCCGAGAACGAAGTTCGCGCAAAACGCCAGTCTTCTCGAATTTCTTCTTGAAGCGCTTCAGGGCTTTGTCAATCGACTCGTTTTCTTTTACATTAACAATAATCATATCCGGATAGTAATTGAATTTTTACACAAAACGGGTAGCAAAGATACGTCATACAAACGAAAGAATCAAGCCTCGGCGCGGTTTGTGCCCAAACTTGGTTTATACTTGCAGCACACTTTATCCAGAAGAATCAACCGTGAAGCAAGCTGTCATTGACCTCGGTACCAATACCTTTCACCTGATGATCGTCGGCAGGCAACCCGACGGTACCTACCAGACCCTTTTCCGCGAGAGCCGGCCTGCCAAAATCGGGCAGGCTGGTATTAATCAGGGTTTTATTGCCGACGATGCCATTAGCCGGGCGCTGGCGGCACTTACCTATTTCCGGACCGTACTGGATACCTATGAGATTCTGCCGGAGCAGGTAACGGCCATCGGCACGAGTGCTATCCGGGTGGCCGGCAACCAGACCGACTTTATCGGCACGGTAAAGGCAAAAACCGGTTTTGAAATCCAGGTCATATCGGGCGAGCAGGAGGCCGAGTATATTTATTATGGTGTTCGGGCGTCGGGGGCGCTGGACGATGAAACGGCGTTGATTATGGACATTGGCGGGGGCAGTGTCGAGTTTATCATCGGCAACCGGGACCGTATTTTCTGGAAACAAAGCTTTGAAATCGGCGGTCAGCGGCTGCGGGAGCGGTTTATGACCACCGACCCCATCAGTTCCACGGCCATTCGCCGGTTGCACAACTATTTTCAGGAGCAGTTGCTGCCGCTGGCCAATGCCGTACACCAGTACAGCCCCACGGTGCTGGTCGGTTCGTCGGGCACGTTCGATACCCTGGTGGATATGCAGCATATGCACGAGCGGAATGACTGGCCGGACTCCCGGCAGTCGGCGTTTGAGCTGCCGTTAGCGGAGTTTTACCGTTCCTACCAACAGCTGATTACCCGCAACCACAACGAGCGGATGCAACTGCCCGGAATGATCGAACTGCGGGTCGATATGATTGTGGTCGCCGTCTGCCTGATCGATTACGTGCTGAAAGCGTTTGGTATCCGGCAGATCAGGGTCTCTACCTATGCCTTGAAAGAAGGCCTTCTGGCTGTTCACCAGCCGTTATAACAGCGTTGTCCGAATAACCACTTGTGCATACCCGGCAAGTTGGCTACCTTGGTTGACCTTTTCTTATACCCGTTTTCCGGTTTTCGTCTTATGTCTACACGCCGAAACTTCATGCAATCGCTGGCCGGCCTGGCCGGGGCGGCTTACCTGCCCCATTCACCCGTATGGGCCGATGCATTAGCGGCCGCTCCCCTGTACATTGCCTGCAACGCCTACACCTGGCATACCTTTTACCAGCGTGCCGGCAAAGACTGGTATGCGAATCTGGATGCCTCCCTCGCCGACTTTGCCCGGTCGGGTATAAAAGGCTACGAGCCGTCGGTCAATGCGGCCGATGATATTAAAACGCTGGTTCCTCTGCTAAAAAAATACGGGCTGGAGATGCGCTCGCTGTACGTGAACAGCACCCTGCATAAAACAGACGAAGCCGATAAGACTATCCAGACCGTCACGGCCATCGCCGATGCCGCCCAACTGGTAGGGGTAAAGATTATTGTTACCAACCCAAGCCCGCTCCGCTGGGGCGCACCGGCCGATAAGTCAGATGCCGATCTGGCAATTCAGGCCCAGAACCTGAACCGCCTGGGTGCCGAACTCCGGAAGCGGGGTATAACGCTGGCCTACCACACTCACGATATGGAGATGCGGAACTCGGCCCGTGAGTTTCACCACATGCTGCTCGGCACCGATCCGGCCAACGTGTCGCTCTGCCTGGATGTACACTGGATTTACCGGGGGGCGGGCAATTCGCAGGTGGCCCTGTTCGATATTGTGAAGCTATACGGCAAGCGAATCACCGAACTGCACCTGCGGCAGTCGAAAGCGGGTGTCTGGACCGAAACCTTCGGCGAAGGCGATATTGACTATCCACGGCTCGTAAAAGAACTACAGGCAATAGGGGTACGCCCCATGCTGGTGCTGGAGCAGTGCCTCGAAAAACAGTCGCCAGACACAATGGATGTGGTAACGGCTCATCAGCAGGATCTGAAATATGCCTCGGCCCTGTTTAGCAGCTTCGGCAGGTAATCAGCTACCTGTCAGGTTCTAACTGGCCGGCAGATATACCGTAAACGTTGTTCCGTGCCCCGGTTCACTTGCAACAGTAATGGTTCCTCCGTGATTTTCGGCTACTTTTTTGCAAATAGCCAGGCCAATACCGGTACCAGGATACTCGCTACGGGTGTGCAGTCGCTGGAACATCTGAAAAATGCGCTCCCTGTATTTTTCGTCGAAGCCGATGCCGTTATCCGTCACGTCAATGGCTACCCACTGGTTGTTATTAATCGATTGTTGAACAGGCAATTGATCGGGAGGCACCGGATAGCTCTTTATCTGTACCAGAGGAGTCTGGCCTGGCCGCGTAAATTTTATCGCGTTGGACAACAGATTTTGAAACAACTGACGCAGTTGCATCGCATTGCCGGAAATTGTTGGCAGGGACTCTACCTGAACAATCGCCTGTTTTTCCCGGATGATCGTCTCCAGATCGTTCAGCACATCGGTCACAACCTGGTTGAGTGTTACGGCTTCAAGAGGTTGATCGCCCCGGTTCAACCGGGAATAGGTCAGTAGCTCCCGTACCAGGACCTGCATCCGGCCGGCAGCCGACTGCATCCGCTGAATCAGGTTAGCCCCATCGGGGGGCAGATGTTCCGCAAACTGGGTTTGCAGCATCTCGCCAAAGGCCTGAATCTTCCGTAGCGGTTCCTGCAGATCATGCGACGCCATAAAGGCAAAGCTTTCCAGTTCCTTATTGGCCCGCTCCAGTTCGGTGTTGGTATGGCTTAATTCAACGGCGAGCGACCGAAACCGTTCTTCGCTTTCTTTAAGGGCCTGCTCGGCTTGCCGGCGCTCCGTCAGGTCACGGGTAACTTTGGTGAAACCGACCAGCTTGTTTTCCGAATTAAAAACGGCCGTAATCAGCACGTTCGCCCAGAACAACGAGCCGTTTTTTCGGACCCGCCAGCCTTCTTCTTCGTACTTGCCGGTGCTTATGGCGATCTCAAGCTCCCACTTGGGCTTACTTATCGCCAGATCCTCCGGGGTGTAAAAGACCGAAAAGTGTTTGCCCAGGATCTCATCGGCCCGATAGCCCTTTAATCGCCCGGCTCCCTCGTTCCAACTGGCGATATGCCCCTGGGGGTCCAGCATAAAAATAGCGTAGTCTTTGACGACCTCCACCATTAGCCTATACCGTTCTTCGCTTTCTTTCAGGGCTTGTTCGGTTGCTTTTCGCTGAGTGAGATCACGAACAATTTTCGAAAAGCCCAGCAACTCCTTTTCGTCGGTATAGATCGGCGTAACCACCACGTTCGCCCAGAAAAAACTGCCATCTTTGCGGCTGCGCCACCCTTCTTCGCCGTAGTTGCCGATAGTCCGGGCAAGCTGTAATTCGTGTAACAGCTTGCCGCCGGCCAGATCCTCAGGCGAGTAAAAAAGGGAAATTGGCCGGCCTATTACTTCGCTGGAGGGGTATCCATATATCGCTTCGACACCCGTGTTGGCGAAGGTAATAATGCCGGCTGCATCCAGCATAAAGATAGCGTATTCCTGAAGGCTCTGGACCAACAGGGAAAACGGGGTACTGTTCATTACAATGTGTGAAGACACGGGCTAACTCCTTTCGGCAATTATTCGGCTAAGTTATAGTACTTCCTAAATAATCAGCTTTCCAGCAAGCGTTTCTTAGCGTAGACTCAATTCTGCCCCGCACTGCCGACTGTTTCAGGTGTTTTCGGGGGTTGGTTAACGATACATATTATACGCATCAGGAAGGGGACAGCAGCAGTACCCGTCCGGGACGTGAGAAAAAAAGTCATCAGGCGGGTAAAAGTCAGTATTCCTCGTATTTTTACGGTATTCCTGATTCCTAAATACAGAACCCTTACCCGTACATTGATGAAATCTGAAACCAGTGCGAAGTCGTCGTATAGCAATTTGGTCTATACGGCGCTGATTCTTGCCGTAGTCATTCTGGCGCTTACCTTTCCCCAGCCGTTTATCGAAATTGGCGGCTTTCAGCTTAAAGGTCTGATTGTTCCGTTGCTCCAGATTATTATGCTGGGCATGGGTACCACTATGTCGGTGAAAGATTTTGAGGGTGTAGTAAAGCAGCCCCGCGCCGTAATTATTGGGCTCATCTGTCAGTTTACCATCATGCCGTTTGTGGGGTATCTGCTGGCGGAGAGTTTCGGTTTTCCGCCCGAAATTGCGGCCGGTGTGGTGCTGATCGGCTGCTCGCCCAGCGGCTTAGCCTCCAACGTGATGAGCTATATTGCGAAGGCAAACGTGGCCTTATCCATCACCATTACCTCAATGGCTACCATGCTGGCCCCGGTAATGACGCCCCTGCTGATGAAGCTGCTGGCCGGGGAGTTTATTGCCGTGAGCTTCTGGGCCATGATGCTGGACATTATGAAAATTGTGATTCTGCCGGTTGTGGTCGGCCTGATCCTTAATCGGATCTTCCACAAATCGGCCGTGGTGCTCAACCGGGTGATGCCGCTACTCTCGATGGGCGGTATTGTGCTCATCGTTGGCATTATTACGGCCGCCGGTCGCGAGAGCCTGCTGACGGTAGGCTGGACCCTGGCCCTATGCGTGCTGCTCCACAACCTGACCGGTTTCCTGCTGGGTTACTCCAGCGCCCGGCTGCTGCGGCTCGACGAGCAGAGTAGCCGGACGGTGGCTATTGAGGTGGGGCTGCAAAATGGCGGACTAGCCTCCGGTTTGGCGCTGCAAATGGGTAAAGTGGCTACTGTAGGACTGGCACCGGCCCTGTTTGGTCCGATCATGAACATGACCGGCTCGCTGCTGGCTACCTTCTGGAGCCAGCGCCCGCCCAAAGAAGTAGCCGAACCCACGCCGACACCGGCCGCCAGGGTGTAAAAAAGCAAAAGCCCCGACTCCAATGGCCGGGGC
Organism: Nibrella viscosa; assembly: GCF_039541875.1. NCBI lineage: Bacteria > Pseudomonadati > Bacteroidota > Cytophagia > Cytophagales > Spirosomataceae > Nibrella > Nibrella viscosa. The sequence goes on from NZ_BAABHB010000002.1 coordinate 722,708, forward strand.
TTTTGCTTCCTAATGGTGATTGCTTCACCGGATGGTTATCTTCTCCAGTTTTTGCAGGAATGCCGGGTCTGCTTCGGCACCGATACCGGGGCTATCAGGTAGTTCAACGTGGTAGCCGTTGTACCGCGCACCGCCGGTCACAGGATCTTCGGCATGTTCAAAAGGCGCATCCAGGTCGAAGAAGCTGATGTTGGTCCGGGCGGAGGCAACATGCGCATTGGCCGTAATCGCCAGCCGCGACTCCGACATGCAGCCGATCATGCATGCCATACCGGCGGCCTCGGCAATGGCGTTTATCTTCAGGGCTTCGTAAATTCCTCCGCTCTTGGCGAGTTTGATGTTGAAATAATCTACGGCTTCTTCCCGCACCAGCCGGATAGCATCGCGTGAATCGAACAAAGACTCGTCGGCCATAAGCGGAACCGGTGAGTGCTGCCGCACCCGTTTCAGGCCCGTAATATCCCAGTGTTTGATGGGTTGTTCGCAGTATTCGACGTTCAGGCTGCCGATGGCCTGCAGCACAGCCGTAGCCGTAACGGTATCCCAGCCCTGGTTGGCATCGGTGCGGATGGGTATCTCGTCGCCAATAGCCTGCCGGATGGCTTCTACCCGCCGGATGTCGTCCCGACGGTTGGTACCCAGCTTAACCTTCACGGCTTCTCCGCCTTTTTCTTTAATACGTAGGGCATCCTCCACCATGCGCTCAACCGGGTTGATGTAAATGGTTTCGTCGGTCACCAGCGTACGCTTTGCCCCACCGAGGTAATGGTACAGCGGCATATTGGCGGCTTTGGCGGCCAGGTCATACAGCGCCATGTCGAAAGCGCTGCGGGTAGTCGGGTGGCCGGGCAGGTATCGAATCAGCGCTTCCAGGCCTCCTTCAATATCCAGCGGATTACGGCCAAGTAACAGCCGGGCCATATCCTGCGCAGCCGCCAGCCCCGATGCCTGCGTTTCGCCTACAATCATCCAGAACGGCGAGCCTTCGCCCCAGCCGACCAGCCCCTGATCGGTATGTACCTGAATCAACAGATTCCGGGCGTGTTCGATGGTGCCCAGCGAGATGGTAATCGGGGCTTTCAGCGGTATATCGTAGCGGTACAGGTCGATGTGGGTGATGCGCATGTTTTAATAGCCTTACTGCGGAAACTGACTCTTATCCAGACCCGGAATGATGCGCAGCGCGTTTTTGTAGTACACTTTTTTCAGGACTTCGTCCGGCAGGGCCATGCCGTACATGCGCCAGAACGCATGGTATTTTTTGTGATAGGGAAAGTATTCGTCATCGGTTTCCAGTACCCGGAAGTAAGTGGCATACTCCGAAGGCACCCAGCTATCCTTGCCGAACAGGATCCGGTCCTGGTATTTTTCAAAGAACCGGCGGCCGGCACGGGGCTGACGGCCCAGTTCGGCAATGACGGCTCCGATTTCAATCACCATGTTTGGGAAGGCCTGCATCAGGCTGTCCAGTTTGGCCAGGTCGTTGGGGTACCAGCCCATGTGGGCGTTGATAAATGTGGTTTTCGGGTGCTTCCGGAAAACGTTATGCTGCTCGGCCAGCAGGCTTGTCCAGTCAACGGGATTGTTGTCGGACCGCTTGCGGCCGGGGTTTAGTTTCAGCTCCAGCCAGCGTTCGTTGTAGCGGTCCATCGGGTCCCAGAATGATTTGGGGTCGGCGGTGTGGATGAGGACCGGAACGCCCAGTTGCCCACACTTAGCCCAGATGGGGTCCAGACGCGGGTCATCGACGCGAACGCGCTTGCCGTCTACATCTTTTACGTTAAAGCCCAGACTTTTGTAGATCTTCAGTCCTTTCGCGCCTTTCTTTACGTCTTCTTCCAGGGTTTTAACCGCCCGTTCCGTCCAGCCGGTTTCGCCTATTCGGGAGAAGTCGATATTGGTGAACAGCACCAGCCGCCTGGGATTGGTCTTGCTGATGTTCGATAAGGCACCGTCGAAGAAGGCGGTGCTTTCGGCCATGTTGTTGGTAAAACCGCGTCCGCTCAGGTTGACCATAATGCCCATATTGAGGCTGTCCATCTGGCCCAGTAGTTTGTTGAGGTCGCCCCGGTCCATCTGGTACTGGTGATTATGCACATCAATGAACGGGTACTTGGCACGGGTCAGTTTGTGCTCCGGTACTTTCAGGGTCGAGACCGGGTCGTATTCTTCAAAGCCCAGCGGGGCATCCGGCTGTTTGGCCTGCGGCTGGGCCAGGGCCATGACGGTAATGCAGGATAAAAGCGCAGTGGTAAGCGGAGAAAGAAAACGCATAGTCCAGGGTTAAATTTAGAGTCAGTTCGGCAGGTGTTCTGCAACCAGCAAGTTACGAAATTATGTTTTATAGATAAGCGCCACACAGTGAGCGGCTATGCCTTCTTTGCGCCCCACAAAGCCCATATGCTCCGAGGTAGTCGCTTTAATGGAAATATCCTCCTCCGGAATTTGCATCACGTCCGAAAGGCAGGTTTTCATCGCCGGAATATGGGGATTCAGCTTCGGCTCCTGGAGCACCACCGTCACATCTACGTTGGAGACCTGATAATCAGCCGCCCGAATCATTTTCATCACCTCCGCCAGTAGCAGTTTGCTGTCGACGCCTTTCCAGCGCGGGTCTTTGTCGGAGAAGTGGTAGCCGATGTTACGCATGTTGGCGGCTCCCAGCAGGGCATCGCAGAGAACGTGGCAAACGATGTCGGCATCGGAGTGGCCAAGGGGGCCGTGGGTATGCGGTATTTTTATGCCGCCGAGCCAGAAGTCCCGGCCTTCGGCGAGTTGATGGACATCATATCCCTGTCCTACGCGTATTTTCACTGAATCTTAGTCGATTTTAGTTAAGCAAAGTTATTCTGGCGAAGGTAGGCTTCTGCTTGAAGCAGGAATTCAGTTGCTAAGTCAAGCGCCCGGTCTGCATCATCATTGGTAGCTATTTCATCAGCTTCATAATCACTATCCTGCCGCATTTCAAAAAGCTCTACCAGGGCTTTGCCATCGCTTGCGTGGAAGAGGCCGCTCTTAACAAAGTGCAGACCGAATAGATTATGGGCACCCGAATGAAATTTCGTATGAATCCCCTTTGTCGCTAACAAAGCACGGACGGCGTCAGAGTAGGCATAATAGGCGCGGGTGCAAGTTCCTGCTGGCTTGTCATTATCCCGTAAAATACGGGCTTCATCCAGACATTCATAAGCTTTTCGCATAAACGAAATGACTGTAGGATTCATATAGTTTTGCCTTGAGCGCGAATGTTCTGGTACAGCATTAAGTCGGAGGATGTAAACTTAGCGACGGAGGTTAGCCTTATAGACACCCAAACGCCATATTTTTCCCACATAGCCCAAACTATATCGCCATACTTTCGGAATTCACCGGATGGCCTTACGCTATCGACTCGTAACACCGCCAGCACATCTACATCCGACTCATCGTGAAAATCGCTACGGGCATACGAGCCGTACAGGATAACCTTGTCCAGGCGCTCACCGTAGAGGTCAGTCAGCGCCTGTTTCAGTTCCTGGGTCAGCGAGCGGAGCTGTTCCGGAGTTAGTGCCTGTAGCTCGGTCATAATGGGTCAGTGGCCGTTGTTTTCGGCGCGGTAGTACATCGTCGAGGAGTTGGCTTTTTGCAGCACCTGGCCGGCTATAGCCTGAATATCATCTACCGAAACGGCCTGAATCTTGTCAGCTTCTTCATTCACCAGATCGGCATTGCCGGCGTTGGCGGCAAAGGCCAGGTTCATGGCGCGGTTCAGCAGCTCTACTTCCGAAAACGCCAGGGTGGCTTCGGCCTGATTTTTAACCTTGCTCAGTTCATCCTCGCTGATCGGCTGCTGAATAAGCTCTTCCAGCAGGGATTCTACGGCTGCGTCGGCTTCTTCCAGCGTTACCCCCTGGTTGAGCGTACCCTGAATAATCAACAGACCCGGATCGAGCGAGGAGGTGATGTGCGAATTGATGTTGCTGAATACCGGCTCCTGCTTCAGCAGCCGCTGGTAAAGCCGCGATGATTTACCCCGGCCGAGCACATCGCTGAGCAGGTCGGCGGTGTAAAAGCCCTGGTCGAACCGGCCCGGCATGTGGTACACTTTATAAAGGGCGTTCAGCGGTACGTCGGCGCTCGTTTCCAGAAAGCGGGCTTCGGTCTGCGTTGGCTCCTGCGGCAGCTGGCGGACGTAAGGCGCACCGGCGGGTATCGGCTCAAACCATTTTTTGCACAGCTGCTTCACCTGCTCGACCGTCACATTGCCGGCCACAACCAGAATGGCGTTGTTGGGCAAATAGAATTTGTAAAAAAAGTCCCGCACGTAATCCAGCGTGGCCTCCTCGATATGCCGGATGTCTTTGCCGATGGTGGCCCACCGGTAGGGGTGAACCTGGTACGCCAGCGGCCGGAGCTTCAGCCAGACATCGCCGTAAGGCTGATTGAGGTAGCGCTGTTTGAACTCTTCAATCACTACTTTCTGCTGTACTTCCAGCACCTGCGGGTCAAACGACAGACTGAGCATCCGGTCCGATTCCAGCCAAAAGGCCGTTTCCAGATTGGCCGCCGGCAGGGTGATGTAGTAATTGGTGATGTCCGGGCTGGTGAAGGCGTTGTTTTCACCGCCCACTTTTTGCAGCGGCTCGTCGTAGGCCGGAATGTGTTTGGAGCCCCCGAACATCAGGTGCTCAAACAAGTGCGCAAACCCCGTACAAGTAGGGTCTTCGTCGCGGGAACCGACGTTATACAGTATATTTACGGCGGCTATGGGCGTGGTGGCGTCTTCGTGGACGTACACCTGCAAGCCGTTATCTAACACAAAGTGTTCGTAATGAATCATTCCGTTTTGATTTCCAATTGTTTTCGCATGGCAGCGATTGGCTAGCAAAAGTAACGAGCGGCCTGTAGACTATCAAACCACCTCTTTTTCCAACACGAAGGCACATGAAAAAATTCTGGCTCTGGATACTGCTGTGGGTGCCCGCCTGGGCGCAGGGGCAAATCCTGACGGATAAAGATGCCCAGCAGACCATTGTGTCGGCCCTGGACCATATTTACAACTACCAGTTCGATGAAGCCGAACCGCTCATCCGGCAACTGCGTGGTCGCTACCCGCAACACCCGGTAGCACCCATGCTGAAAGCAATTCAGTTGCAATGGCAGTACCTGCCGCTGAAAGAGAACCGTGCCGCTACCACGCAATACACGCAGTATCTGTCCCAAAGTCTGGAACTCGCCCAGAAGCTGCTGGATAAAGACAAAAAAGACCCCGAAGGTGTATTTTTTGCGTTAACGGCGCATGGCTATCTGGCCTTGAAACACCATTACGATGAGGAGTTCCTGAAGGGTGTCGGCGAAGCGAAAAAGGCCTATGGGTACCTGATCGACGGCTTTAAACTGATGGAGCGGAACGGCGAGTTTTATTTCACCACCGGGCTGTACAATTATTATGTAGAACGCTACCCGGAAGACCATCCGATTGTGAAACCATTTATGGTGTTTTTTCAGAACGGCAATATGCAGCAGGGCCTAAGGCAGATGGAGGCTTCGGTCAAACGCGGCCTGTTTACCCGAGCCGAAGCGTCGTATTACCTGACTATTATTTACCTGAAACACGAAAGCCAGCCTAACCGGGCCATCCAGTTTTCCAGATGGCTGATTGATAAATACCCGAATAACCCTATATACCGGATGCGGCATACCGAGGCTTTGCTGCTGGCCGGGCGCTACAACGAAGCCGAACCGCACATTGACCAGTTGAAAAAATTACCCTTGAAAATCCTGCCGATGGCGGTGAAAGTATTTGACGGACTGGTGCTGGAGAAAGACGCCCAAAACGACAAGGCGGCCGCCGAAAGCTATCAGGCCGCCATCAGAATGCCGTTTGATATTGCCAATACGAGAGAATACCTTGCCTTTGCTTATGCCGGGCTAGCCCGGATTGCCGCCCGCGCCGGTGACCGCAACCAGGCCAAAACGTACTACAAAAAAGCGACCGATATAGCCGAGTACAAAATGATTCACCAGGAAGCCAAAGCGTTTTCGAAAGGATAAGCCTCCTATGGCCCATGTATCGTATACCCGTCGTAGTTTTCTGAAAGCTACCGCTGCCGGCCTGCTTTGGCCGGCCCTGAAGCCGGCCCCTGTTGTGCATACCGTGCGTGGCTCGGTCAGGGTTAATCAGTTGGGATTGACCCTGATGCACGAACACATCTTGGTCGACTTTATCGGCGCTACCGAGACAGGCCCGCACCGTTGGGATCGGGCTGCCGTAGTAACCCGGATGCTGCCCTGCCTACAGGAACTGAAACAACTGGGGTGCCGCACGCTGGTGGAGTGTACGCCGTCTTACCTGGGAAAAGACCCGCTGCTGCTCAGAGAACTGTCGGAGCGCTCCGGCATCCAGATCATTACCAACGTGGGGTATTACGGAGCCGTCGACAACAAGTACCTGCCGCCCCATGCCTTCACTGAAACCGCCGACCAACTCGCCGACCGCTGGGTAGCCGACTACGAAAACGGCATCGACAACACCGGCATCCGGCCCGGCTTTATGAAGATCAGCGTCAACCCCGGCCCCTTATCCGAGTTGCACCGCAAACTGGTTACGGCGGCCGCCCGCACCCACAAACGCACCGGCCTGACCATCTACTCCCATACCGGGCCCTACGTACCCGCTTTTGAGCAGATTGACATCCTGAAGCAGGAGGGCGTGAGCCCCAGCGCTTTTGTGTGGGTACACGCGCAGGGGCAGAACATGGTGCACTACGCCCGCGCCGTTCGCGAGGGTGCCTGGGTGAGTCTGGATGGACTGGATACCGGCAACGTCGACAAATACGCCGAGACGCTGCTGCTCATGAAAGAGAATAATCTGCTGCACCGGACCCTGCTCTCCCACGATGCCGGCTGGTACGATCCCGCCCAGCCCAACGGCGGCCCCATCAGCCGCGACTACACCGTTCTCTTCAAACGCTTGATGCCCAACCTCAACAAACAGGGTTTTACCAGAAAAGACTGGAAGCAGTTGCTGGAGGAGAATCCGGGAAAGGTTCTGGGACTCTAATAATCCACCTCCAGCCCCAGCGCCTTTCTGAGATCGTAGAGGGCGGGGTTCTTCTGGGCCAGGTAGTTGAATTTGTCCTGGGGGGAGTAGATCATCTTCTTGGTGTCCTGCACTTCCACGCGGTGCTCCACCTGAATCTTGCCGTTTTGCAGATGCTCGCGCAGGTAACCCAGCAGGTCCGGTTTGATTTCGTTCATCAGGTCGGCCTGCAGGCGGTTGTCCAGCACGATATGGATGGTGGTGCCGTCGAGCACTATCTCCCGGTTCAGGATCACCTGCTCGCTCATAGAATCGTGCTGCGCCTGCCGGAGTTTGGCAAACGAAGCCCAGGCCGCTTTGAGCTGCTCAAAAATAAACGGCTTATCGGGTTTAGGGGGGGGCAGCGTGGCTGTCTGAGCCTCTGCTTTTCCGTTAGCAGTCCCATTGGGGGCAAGATTGACGGTAGAGCGCAGCCGACTGCTGGTGGGCAGGGCCGGGCGAACAGGCGGTATGGCCGTAGCGGTTGCCGTCGTTTGAGTGGTAGCTCCGTTTGTGACAGGTTTGGCGGCAGCCGTATGCCCGTTCGGAGATGGTTGATACCCGTTGACCGGCTCACTCGTAATGGGGTGACTCTCTATTGCCTTACTAATAGTGGCCTGGCCATTGCCAACGGCCGGCAACGGCTCACTGCCTACTGTAGACTGTCCATTAGGTGCTGGTATGCCGTTTTTTTTTACACCCTCGCCGGGGTGTTCGCCGTTGAGGGGCAGTTCGGGCATCGTCTCCCAGTTGAGAACATGGCGCAGGTTGGCCAGCTTCATCAGGCACAGTTCGGTATGCAGGCGCTGGTCTTTGGCGGCTTTGTAGTTCAGGTCACACTGCCCGCCGATGCTGAGGCCGGAAAGCAGAAACGACAGGGGCGCGCGGGCCGCCTGCTCCACATACTTGCGCTGCACACTCTCGGTAACCTGCAGCAGTTGCACCGTAGCGGCATCCCTGCAAACCAGCAGGTCGCGGAAGTGGCGGTTCAGGCCTACTACGAACTGATGCCCGTCGAAACCTTTGCGCAGGATTTCGTCCAGCGTCAGCAGGGTTTGGGGCAGGTTGCCGTCCAGCAGCAGGTCGGTCAGGCGGAAGTAGTAATCATAATCCAGGATGTGCAGGTTGTCCAGCACTTCCTTGTAGCGAATGGTGCGGTCGGCCGAGAACGTAACGTTCAGGTCGAACATCGACAGGGCATCGCGCAGACCACCGTCGGCCTTCTGCGCAATCAGTTCCAGCGCTTCGTATTCGGCACCGATGGCCTCCTTGCGGGCAATACTGTCCAGGTGGTCGGCAATATCCTTGGGCTGAATCCGGTTGAAGTCAAAGATCTGGCAGCGCGACAGAATCGTCGGCAAAATTTTATGCTTTTCGGTGGTAGCCAGAATAAAAATGGCGTAGGAGGGGGGTTCTTCCAGCGTCTTCAGAAAGGCGTTGAAAGCCGCCTGCGAGAGCATATGCACCTCGTCGATGATGTATATCTTATACCGGCCCGACTGGGGCGGATACCGTACCTGATCGATCAGGTTCCGGATGTCCTCGACCGAGTTATTGGAAGCCGCATCGAGTTCGTGAATATTAAATGAAGCACTCTGGTTAAAGCTGACACAGGACTCGCACTGGTTGCAGGCCTCCACATCCTCAGTCAGGTTCTGGCAGTTGATGGTTTTGGCCAGAATACGCGCACACGTCGTTTTGCCAACTCCTCGCGGACCACAAAACAAGAACGCCTGCGCCAGGTGATTGGTACGAATGGCATTTTTCAGCGTTGTTGTAATATGCCCCTGCCCTACTACCGTATCAAAGGTAGCCGGACGGTACTTTCGGGCCGACACCACAAAATTCTCCATGCTGCAAGTTAGCACCTCCACCCCGGATTTCAAACCCTAAAACTCTTTCCCGCAATGCGGGCAGCGGTGTTTGACAGGCGCTTTATGAGCACGAATGTGTTCGGCGAAACCGGAAGCGATAATACCCGTCGGCAAGGCAAACAGGGAGAGCCCCAGGATAGCCGCCATACCCCCCAGGAATTTGCCCAACGGCGTAATGGGATGCATATCGCCGTAGCCGACGGTGGTCATGGCATTGACCCCCCACCACATGGTAGCCGGAATGCTCGAAAAAATGTCGGGCTGGGCTGGGTGCTCTACATAATACACAATGCTCGACACAATAATGAGCATGAAAACAACAAAGGTGACGCTCAGGATCAGTTCCTCTTTCTTATCAACTAAAACATCCTGAATTACCTTGAACGCATGTGAGTAGCGTGTGACCCGGAACAGCCGGAAGATCCGGAACAGGCGCAGAATCCGGACTACGGCCAGGTCGGTGGCAAACAGCGTGAAGTAGAAGGGAAAAATGGCCAGAAAGTCGATGATACCGGTAGCGGAAAAAATGTATTTAATGCGGCCCCAGACCGGGTGGTGATAGTTTTCGTTTTCTACGCAGACCCACAGCCTGAGCACGTATTCAACGGTGAAGAAAATAACCGAAAATAACTCAAAATCGCGGAAAAGCCGCTCATGCTGCCGGTTTATCGATGGAACTGTGTGTAGGATAATGGCAATAGCATTGAGCGTGATAATGGTAATCAGCGTTAGGTTGAAGACCAGGCTCATGCCGCGTCGTTTACCAGTTGAGCTTTCTATAATGCGATAAACCGTCTGCCGCCAGATGCGGTATCGTGGGGAGGTTGAGCGAAGCGAAAACAACATAACAGACGGCGGTCGGTGGTAGGTTGAGAACACAAAGCTACAAATTAGCGGTATTTAAGCAGGTGTATACGCGGATCGGAAAAATTCAGGGCCGTTCATACATTATTCTGACCGCTTTCGGGTAGTCTTCCGTTACTTTACAGCCAACCAGATTAACCCCATTATTTATGAAGCGTCTCCTTTTGTGTATACTCTTGCTGCCTGCTTTGGCGCAGGCCCAGAAAAAAATCGCCTTCGGGCTGAAAGCAGGGGCCAATTTTTCGCAACTCAACACGCTGGAGGTAAAAACGCCCCGGCTGGATGCCAACGGCATGCCGGTTATGTCGTCGGGGCAGGTGGTGTATGATTTTTTTCAGAATAACGACGCGCAGATAACCGGCCTGGTCGGCGGAGCTTATCTGCGGCTGGGCCGGACACTGTACATCCAGCCTGAACTGCTGGTGTCATCTAAAGGCGGATCGTTCGATGTAGTGCGGCAGGGCATGGCTACGCAGCGCATCGATGTAAAAATGACGACGTTCGATATTCCGTTGCTGGTGGGTCTTAAACTGGGGCCGCTACGGGTGAACGCCGGCCCAATGGCCTCGCTGAAAATCTCCGATAACCAGACCCTGAAAGAGGCCTTCCGGCAATATACCAACCAGCCGGTCGGCGATACGTATAAACAGGCTGTTTTCGGCTATCAGGCGGGGGTGGGCCTGAGTTTGTTCGGGTTGCAACTGGATCTGCGCCGGGAGGGAAATTTCTCCGATCTGGCGGCTTACGGGCTCAAAACCAACACCACCGACGAACGGTTCTCGGCCCGCACCAGCCTCTGGCAAATCACCGCCGGCTTCGGCTTCTGATCCGAAACTTTCTGAAATATCAGCCGGTCAGTAAACCAAACAGCCGGGTTGTTGTCTAAGTTTTACATAAAACACGCAACGGCCGGGCATGCCTTGCCGTTGACTTAACAAACCTGAGTTTGACAATGAAACGAATAGCTTATTTACTGATGCTGGTGGCGACTCCGCTGCTGCTGAGCCGTTGTAGTGTAAACCGGCAGATCGCCGAAGCGAAGACATTGGGAGATTGTAAATTCGACCTGGTATCGGCCGATAGCGTTTACCTGGCGGGGTACAACATTCGCGAGTTTCGGAAGATTGAAGAATTTAATCCGCTCAAATACCCGCGAATTGCCTCAGGCGTTCTCCTCGGAAGTGTTCCGCTGGATGCGCACATAAACCTGGAGATCGTGAACCCGACAAGCCGTCTGGCGGCTATCAATCAGTTAGAATATAGGGTGTTGCTGGCTGATGTAGAGTTGGTAAATGGACTGCTCAACCAGCGGATCGAGGTGGCACCCCGTGGCGGCCGTACCATTGTACCGGTTCGGCTACGGACGAATGCCTACCGACTGATTACCGATGCCAACACCCGCGACGCCTTCATTAATTTTGTCCGTAATCTGTCGGGCACACCTGATACTAACCCGTCGACACTGACAATCAAGATTAAGCCGACGCTGTCGCTGGGTAACAAACAGGTCGACTATCCCGGTTATATCACCATTAACCAGCAGGTAACCAACAAGATACTGACCGGCGGCCGGTAAACCGTTGCGGGTGCCTTTATACCCCAGTGCTTTTGGCATAAGCTGCCGGGCACCGGGGTTTTTGTTTGCCATGAGCTTTCCTGCGAACCATTCGGTAACTTTGCCACTGGTTTTCTGGATTATTAAACTAAGGTTTAATACCTTGTCGAAGTAGACTGACTGCAGGAAGCTGTAGTCCGTATTTTTACTTATGAGCGCCGTATCCGCCCCGTCTTCTGCCCAACGTCTGGCTTTACTTGAGCAAATCGTTCACACAACCCGCTCCGGCCTGATCGTGTACGAAGCAATTCGGGGAGAGGCCGGTCAGATCATCGATTTTCGGGCTATTTTATGTAATCAGGCCGGGGCCGACAGTATCCTGCAGCCCATCGGTGATATTTTGAACAAGACGTTTCTGGAGCGGTATTCAAACGACGGGCACGAGCCACTTTTTCAGGAATATATCAACCTGGTAGAAAACGGCGGGGAGTTTCATCAGGTGCAGTACCTGGCCAGACAGGACCGCTGGTATGAGGTTTCGGCAGTCAAACTGCTGGACGGCTTTCTGGTCACCTTTGAAGATGTCAGCGATGTACACCGGGCTTCTCAGCAGCTTCAGATTCAGGCCGACCTACTAGGTAATATCCTCGACTCGTCACTCAACGGCGTGGTGGCCTACGAAGCTATCCGGGATACCACAGGCGAGATCGTTGATTTCCGCCTGGTGCTTATCAATAAAGCGGCCGTTGCCAATGCAGGTAATCTGGTGTCGTTTGCCGTAGGGTACACCATGCGGCAGATATACCCGGATACAGAGCAGTCGGGGCTGTTTTCGGAGTACAAAAAAGTTTGTGAAACCGGCGTGGCTATCCGTCGGGAACATTATTACACCAAATTCGACTACTGGGTCGATATTGCCATTACCCGGCTGAACGACGGCGTACTGATTAACTACACGGATCTTAACCAGACCAAACAACTGGAACTCCAGCACCGGGCACACATGCAGTTGCTGGATCAGGTGCTTAATTCGTCGTTTACGGCCATTTTTGCGGCCCGATCGGTGCGCAATGCTACCGGCGACGTGGTGGATCTGGAACTCACACTTGTCAATGATGCGTATCAACAGATGGTTGGGTACCCGGCAGATCAGCTTGTCGGACGCCGGTTTCTGGAGCTATGTCCCTATATTGCTGAAGCTGGTTACTGGCCATCGTACAAAGTCGCCATAGACACGGGTCAGGCCTATCGCTTCGAAGCCCATTACCAGTGGGGAGATGAGGTGCACTGGTACGATGTATCTGTGCGGCCCTGGGAAGATGGAGTTGTGGTAAACTCCATCGACAGCACAGTATCCCGTCAGATACGCCGTCAACTGGCTGAAACGGCTGCCATGCTCCAGGGTGTGCTGGACAGCGCCCCGGCGGGTGTTATTCAGCTACGCGCCGTCCGGAATCAGGAAGGGCAGATTACCGATTTCCGGGTGATGGCGGTCAATAAATCAACGGTTCAGATCTTACGGCAAAGCCCCGAGCAGATGATCGGGCAAGTCTGGAGTACCATATACCCGCATTACAAAGACTATGGGCTGATGGATCGGTACATTCAGGTTGTTGAAACCGGTACTCCCCAAACGTTTGAAACCTACTACAACGATGATGGGATTGAGGGCTGGTTTCAGGTGACCGCTGTCCGACAGGATGACGGCTTTATCCTGACGGTGCTGGACATTACCGAAACCAAACAGGCACAGGTGACGCAGCAGGAACTGGCTACGATGCTGGCTAATATACTGGACGCGTCTATGACCAGTTTTTCCCTGCTCGACAGTGTACGGAACGAAGCGGGTGACATCGAGAATTTCCGCTACCGCCTGGTCAACAAAGCGTTCCTGGAGTTTACCCAGCTGAAACAGGAAGACGTACTTGGAAAACATCTGACCGCGCTGTTCCCCGAAACGAGAGAAACCGGCATTCTGGACCGCTACAAACAAGTGGTGGAGACGGGCTCCCCACAGGTTTTTGAACAGTATTATCCGGTAGGGACCCAGGAGTTTTGGTTTACCATCTCCGCTTACCGGCAGGGCGATGGGGTGGTGGTGTCTTTTCTGGAAATTTCGCCTATTAAGCAGGCCCAGAAAGAACTGGAACGGATGATCGAAAAACTTCAGCAGTCGAACTACTACCTGGAACAGTTTGCCTATGTAGCCTCCCATGACCTACAGGAGCCGTTGCGTAAAATTCAGTCGTTCGGCGATATTCTGCTCGGGCAGTATGCGACCATGCTCGATGAGAACGGGATCGACCTGCTGAACCGGATGAAGTCGGCTACGGAACGGATGCAGGTGCTGGTGCGGGATCTGCTGGCGTATTCACGGTTATCAACTTACCAGGCTCCTTTCCGGCGCGTATCACTCGCCAGTCTGACCGCCGAGGTAATTGGTGACCTGGATGCCATTATCCGGGAAAAGAAAGCGACTATAGACGTGGGGATGTTGCCAGACGTGCCGGGTGATTCGCTGCAACTCCGGCAGTTGCTGCAAAACCTGATTTCCAACGCCCTGAAATTTTCGAGGCCGGGCCAGGAGCCAGTGGTGCACATTCAGGCGTTTCGGCCTTTGCCGGAGCAACTGCCCGAAGCGCTCCGGCCAGATGAAAAGCACTGCGTGGCTGTTCAGGTGGTTGATAATGGCATCGGCTTTGATACTAAATACCGGGAGCGCATTTTTCAATTGTTTCAGCGCCTGAACGGTCGCAGTTCCTACAGCGGCACCGGCATTGGCCTGGCAATATGTAAAAAAGTAGCTGAAAATCACGGGGGTGTCATTCTGGCGGATAGCACGCCCGGTCAGGGGTCTACGTTCACCGTTTATCTGCCCACCGACTGAGCCGTTACCGCAGCATCCGGCCCGACCAGCGCCATACCAATCTGGCAGGTCAGGCATTTTCGGGGCAAACAAAACTCATTGTACAACTCCAGACTCGCCTGCGAATCAAACGCTGAATCAATAGGCAGACCAAGCCCGGACCATATGGCCGTAATGTGGTTTTTTTCGGCCGGCAACTGCTCCAGCAGCGATACCGCCCGGTCAATGTAGTGGGGCTGATGCCGGTGGTGCGCATACGCGGCCAGCAGCGGAACGGCAGTATTGACCAGAATCGTCGACGCCGAGGCCGAACCTAGCGTTGGGGCTCCTTTATCCGTCGATTTATCGAACCGGTAGTGGGTTTGCCAATACGCCGACGGGCTGACTTGCAGGGCCCGCAGCAGGTCATCAACATTGGTGGTGTCCATACAGACCGAAAACAGACTCCGGTGCTGGGCAAGCAGGGCCGCTACCTGGGCTAAGCGTAACGTGGGAAAATTAGCCGGGCGCAACCGCGACCACTTCCAGATATGAGCCGGGAGTTCGCGTTCGCTTAGGCTGTATTTAGCCGATAAAAACCGGTATTCACGCTGTAGTGCGTGGGGGTAAGCATCTTCGTCGGTCAGATTCGTTAGTAAACCCGCCGTACCAAACAGCATGGCTTCAACCTGAATCAGGGCGTTGTGGTGTTTCTGAATGGCCTTGAGCGGAACCGCCCGGCTAAGCTGTTCCATGGGGTCGGCGTTGACGCGAAAGCCGAAGGTAATGGCCATCAGCCGGTAGGTGGTTTCCTCCCAGTCCTGCCCGGTAGCGTTAAAAATCTGGTACACCTGCCCAGCTTTCCGCTCCAGCCGCTGCATAAGGGCTTTATCGAGCATGGCCGTCCGGCGCAACGGATGCACCGTCTGAAACTGTCCGGCGCAGGGGATGGGCTCGGGCGAGTCGGCCAGACGCAGGTAACGCCGGAGCAGGCTGCTCTCGGTGCGCTGCCGCAATTCCAGCGTTGGAATCGGGGTGCCGTCGCTGCGGACAATCGTTTGCTGCGGCTGCGGCCGGTCATCTTCCCAAACCAGGTGAAGGATCACATTATCGTAAGCCCGGTCATGCTGATGGCGGTGGGCCAGCCAGTCTGAGGTTTTTGTATGGGCTTCTACCGTTCCTACCCATTCTACCTCACCAACCACCAGGCGGGCATTCAAAAAGTCGGGTCCGGCATTGGAATTCCGGAAACCCGGATGCAGCACCTGAACCGGCTCTCCCGTTGTTGTTGTCAGCCCCAACGCCGAAAAATACTGGTATTGCCAGAGGAAGTAAAGAAAAGACTCAGGCATTGGGGAGTGATGAATTAAGAATTAAGAGTTAAGAATTAAATTAAGGGTGGCCCGGCGGTTTTGCGTTGGTGGGAGATACTGAGTTTTGACGCGTATTGGGTAGGTCGGTAACTGCGCTAAAAAATTATTTTCCAACCTGAGCGTCACTACTACCAGAGCGCTTTTTAAAGCATTACCCCCAGGCGGCCCCATCTTAACTCATAACTCATAACTCAAAAACCCCGCCATCTCCCGTTGGAGCTTCTGGGCTTCGTCGGCAGCTCGCCGGGCGAAGTCGCGGCCGTCGGATGCGTACAGGATGCTGCGGGAGGCATTGACCAGCAGGCCGCCGTGGTCGTTGAGGCCATACCGGGATACCTCGGCCAGTGAGCCGCCCTGCGCGCCAACGCCCGGCACCAGCAGAAAATGACGGGGTGCCAGTTGCCGAATGCGCCCGATCTGTCCGGCCTGCGTGGCTCCAACCACAAACATCAGTTGGTTATGGTCGGCCCAGGTTTGGGCGGTCTGGATCACCCGTTCAAACAAGGGCTGCGGGCCGGTAGCTAGCAGCTGAAAGTCCTCACTGCCGGGATTAGAGGTAAGCGCCAGCAAAATCACCCATTTACCCTCGTAAGTCAGAAAGGGAGTGACCGAGTCGTGACCCATATATGGAGCTACGGTTACGGAGTCAAAATCAAGACCGGCGGCCGTAGGGTCGAAAAACGTGCGGGCGTAGAGGTCGGAGGTGTTGCCGATGTCGCCCCGCTTGGCGTCGGCAATGGTGAAGCAGGTCTCAGGAATATACGCCAGCGTTTTCCGGAGGCTCTCCCAGCCGCGGGGCCCTTGTGCTTCGTAAAAGGCAATGTTGGGTTTGTAGGCCACGGCGAACTCGGCGGTGGCGTCGATGATCTGGCGGTTAAAGGCGAAGACGGGATCGGGCTCAGCGTGAAGGTGGGCGGGAATTTTGCGTATATCAGTGTCGAGACCGACGCACAGGTACGATTGTTTATGGCGAATCTGACGATAGAGTTCTTCGTAGGTCATTATCAACGGTGGCCGGGGTTATAAAAAGGTTTTCCGGCCAAAAATAAGAACTAACCTAAGGGTTTCATAAATTTGCCCCGATTACGCCATAGCTATTCAAGTAAAAACGCTGCATGCAAGTCCGTCACACGTCATTGGAAGGACTCATCGAACTGATACCGCGGGTGTTTGAAGACGAACGTGGTTCTTTCTTTGAATCATATAATAAACCGTTATTTTCCTCGCTCGGACTACCTGTGGAGTTTGTGCAGGACAATCAGTCATTTTCCGTTAAAGGGGTATTGCGGGGGCTTCATTTTCAGCGGGAGCCGTTTGCCCAGGGAAAACTGGTGCGGGTTATTGCCGGTCAGGTGCTCGATGTGGCCGTCGACCTGCGCGAAGATTCCCCTACGTTCGGGCAGTACGAAGCCTTCCTGCTGGATGCTAAGATTAACAACATAGTTTATATTCCGGAGGGGTTTGCGCATGGATTTGTTGCCCTGGAAGACAGCATCTTCAGCTACAAATGCACCAACGTGTATAACAAAGCCGCTGAGTCCGGCATTATCTGGAACGACCCGGACCTGAATATCGACTGGGGAATCGAGAATCCTATTGTCTCCGAAAAAGATCAGGTGCTGCCATCGTTGCGGGTGCTTTACCCGCACATGCCTGTTTGACCGTCGGACCGGCAGAAACGGCTTTGGGAAGGTAGTATGCCTGCTTTCCCAAAGCCGTTTTTTGTGCCCTACAAAGCCAACTGACCGTCAGCAAAAAAAACCTGCGCACGACATGGCCCGCAGGTTTTTATCAGACAGCTAAAGGTGTAATGCTCAAGGCATTTACCCGGCAAAGGTACTAAATAATACCGGAAAACACCAGCTTAGATTTTGTCTATTGCTTTACGAACTCCCGGTGATAAGCCGCCCGGTATAGTTCTTCTTCCGGCAGGCTTTTAAAGTATTCATAGGTAACCCGTAGGCCTTCAGTACGTGGTACCTGCGGCTCCCAGCCCAGAATCTCCTGCGCACGGCTAATGTCTGGCCGGCGCTGTTTGGGATCATCCTGCGGCAGGGGCTTGTAAATGACCTGTTGCGTAGTGCCTGTTAGCTTGATGATCTCCTCGGCAAATTCTTTGATGGTGATCTCCGAGGGGTTGCCGATGTTGACCGGGTAGGGGTAGTCGCTCAGCAGCAGCCGGTATATGCCCTCCACCAGATCATCGACGTAACAGAATGAACGCGTTTGACTGCCGTCGCCGAAGATCGTCAGGTCTTCACCCCGTAAGGCCTGCCCGATAAAGGCCGGCAGCACCCGGCCGTCGTTCAGCCGCATCCGGGGGCCATAGGTGTTGAAGATCCGTACGATGCGCGTCTCCAGCCCGTGGTAGGTGTGGTAGGCCATGGTCATGGCTTCCTGGAAGCGCTTGGCCTCATCGTACACGCCCCGCGGGCCTACCGGGTTGACGTTGCCCCAGTAGTCTTCGTTCTGGGGGTGAACCGTAGGGTCGCCGTAGACTTCCGAGGTGGAGGCAATCAGCACGCGGGCGCCTTTGACCCGGGCCAGCCCCAGGCAGTTGTGAATACCCAGCGAGCCTACCTTCAGGGTCTGAATAGGGATCTTCAGGTAGTCGATGGGACTGGCCGGAGAGGCAAAGTGCAGGATGTAGTGCAGTTCGCCGGGCACATGGATGAACTTAGAGACATCGTGGTGATAGAACTCAAAGTTGGGCAGGTGGAACAGGTGTTCGATGTTGCGGATGTCGCCGGTGATAAGGTTATCCATCGCAATGACATGGTAGCCTTCTTTGATAAAGCGGTCGCAGAGGTGGGAGCCCAGAAAGCCGGCTCCGCCGGTGATTAAGATTCGTTTCATGAGGCAGGGGCGGTGACAACGGCGTTTACGGTTTCACGACCTACACTGTAATAGGTGTAACCTGTTTCGCGCATCTGATCCAGTTCGTAGACGTTACGTCCGTCAAAAATAAGTTTATTCTTCAACAGCAGATTCATTTTATCAAAATCGGGCGTGCGAAACAGCGGCCACTCCGTCATGATCAGCAGCGCATCGGCATCATCGAGGGCAGCGTACTGGGTATGCGCATAATGAATGGAATTGCCGAATATATTACGGACATTATCCATCGCTTCAGGGTCATATACGGTTACTTTTGCCCCTTCTTCCAGCAGGATACGGATATTTTCCAGCGCCGGCGCTTCCCGGATGTCGTCGGTATAGGGTTTAAAGGCCAGTCCCCAAACAGCAAAGCACTTGCCGCGCAGATCGCCACCAAAATGCTCTTTGATGAGCGGAATCATTTTGGTTTTCTGGTAATTATTAACCGCCATGACCGATTTCAGCACTTTGAAATCATACTGAAAGTCTTTGGCCGTTTTAGCCAGCGCCTGCACGTCTTTCGGAAAGCAGCTACCCCCGTACCCGATACCCGCAAAGAGGAAACGTTTCCCAATGCGGCTATCCGTCCCGATACCCCGGCGGATATCGTCTACGTTGGCACCGACCAGTTCGCAGAGATTGGCAATCTCATTCATGAAGGTAATCTTGGTGGCCAGAAACGCGTTGGCAGCATACTTGGTCATCTCGGCCGAGCGCTCATCCATAAAAATAACCGGGTTTCCCTGTCGCACCAGCGGAGCGTACAGCTTATTCATGATGGCTTTGGCCCGTTCAGAGCGGGTGCCGATAACTACACGGTCGGGCTTCATAAAATCGTCGACGGCCGCTCCTTCACGCAGAAACTCCGGGTTTGATACCACGTCGAACTCCCGATCGGTATTACGGCTGATGTGTTCCCGAACCCGTTCGGCCGTGCCGACCGGTACAGTGCTTTTATCAACCACCACCACATAGTTCTCCAGCAGCGGCCCCAGATCATCGGCTACCTTCAGAATGTATTTCAGGTCGGCTGAACCATCCTCGCCCGGAGGAGTGGGCAAGGCCAGGAAAATTACCTCGGCGTCTTTGATACCGTCGGCCAGATTGGTGGTAAACCGGAGCCGTCCCTCGTCTACGTTGCGGTTAAAAAGAATGTCGATACCCGGTTCGTAAATCGGTATGATGCGGTTGTTCAGCTTTTCAACTTTACGTTCATCAATGTCGACGCAGGTGACCTGATTGCCCGTTTCGGCGAAGCAGGTCCCCGTTACAAGACCCACATAGCCGGTTCCAATTACTGCTAATTTCATATAAAACAGGTTGAGATAATGCCTGACTTGGTTACGATTGTACTATTTGAATAGTAAGTAAACTTCGGTCACAAAAATAGAGGATTTTCCAAAAAGCCATGCCCTGCCGGCCGTTCGCTAACTAATGAATTTAATTTAATGGTTTTATCTGATGGATGGAAATCGCAGGATTTACGTTGTTGCTTCAGATATATTGTTGACAATCAAAGGTTTGGTTGAAATAACTATTCGGGATGAGAGACCCTGCTAAACTTAGTGAGCGGTAAACATTTTGCAGGGATTCCGCTTAATAACAAGCACTTGCCTCAAAACGTTATTTATGTGATATTACAGATATAACTGTATTAGCACTTCATCATTTACCCGGACATTGCCAAGCCTTATGGTTGCAGAAGTTGTAGAAAACCAAGAACTAATTGCGCAGACGGTGCGTGACTTTGCCGC
The DNA here is from genome assembly GCF_039541875.1 of Nibrella viscosa. Taxonomy (NCBI): domain Bacteria; kingdom Pseudomonadati; phylum Bacteroidota; class Cytophagia; order Cytophagales; family Spirosomataceae; genus Nibrella; species Nibrella viscosa. The sequence goes on from NZ_BAABHB010000002.1 coordinate 742,910, forward strand.
CCGTCATATTCAGCCCCATGTACGCCGGTGGGACGAGGAACAGTATTTTCCCATTGATGTTTTTCATCAGTTGGGTGAACTGGGCCTAATGGGTGTGCTGGTACCGGCCGAGTACGGGGGGGCCGGCCTGCAGTATCAGGAATACGTAACCGCTATTGTGGAACTGGCTAAGGTAGACGGCTCCATCGGCCTGTCTATGGCGGCTCATAATTCGCTATGTACCAACCATATTCTGATGTTTGGCAACGAAGATCAGAAGCAGCAGTACCTGCCCCGGCTGGCTACGGGCGAGTGGATAGGGGCCTGGGGTCTGACGGAGCCCAATACCGGCTCCGATGCCGGGAACATGCGGACCACCGCCGTGCGGGATGGGGACCATTGGGTGCTGAATGGCGCAAAAAACTTTATTACCCACGGCAAAAGCGGCAACGTAGCCGTTGTGATTGCCCGAACCGGCGAGCCCAATACCTCCCGCAACGCAACAGCCTTTGTGGTCGAGCGCGGTACACCTGGTTTTTCGGCCGGTAAGAAAGAAGATAAGCTGGGCATGCGGGCGTCGGAAACCGCCGAAATGATTTTTCAGGACTGCCGCATCCCGGATAGCCAGCGACTGGGCGAGGTGGGGGAAGGGTTTGTGCAGTCGCTGAAGATTCTGGACGGTGGCCGGATTTCTATTGCAGCCCTGAGCCTGGGTCTGGCCATCGGTGCGTTTGAGCACGCACTGGCCTATGCCCAGGAGCGGCAACAGTTCGGACAGGCTATTGCCCGCTTCCAGGCTATCCAGTTTAAACTGGCTGATCTGGCCACCGAAATTGAAGCCGCCAAACTGCTGACTTACCAGGCGGCTGCCCTGAAAGATGCCGGCAAACCGGTAACCAAAGAATCGGCTATGGCAAAGCTGTACGCGTCGGAAGTAGCCGTGAAAACGGCGAATGAGGCTGTGCAGATCTTTGGCGGCTATGGCTTTACCAAAGATTTTCCGGTGGAGCGGTACTACCGCGATGCCAAGCTCTGCACCATTGGGGAGGGCACCAGCGAAATTCAGCGGCTGGTTATTTCTCGGCAGTTGTTGAGTTGACCGGTTAATTTGTAGATTGGTTATCTGGTATAAAACAACCGAAAGCGCCTGTCCTCACGAGGCCAGGCGCTTTCGGTTATAAGCTCTGATTAGTTTATGGCTACGAAGCAGCTTTGGTTGTAGGCATCGACCATATCACCGAAGCGGCTCCAGTCCCGGCGGGTAGCGGCCGGGTACCGACGAACAAACTCGGCACAGTCACCGAACAGGGTCTCGTGGGCTTCATCGAAATTACCGCGTTTAACAACCGTTGTGCTACCGTCGCTTTTCAGCACGATATAGCTCAGATCTTTAGGCAGCGTTTCGATGGTGAAATCGCCAAAGGAGAAACCTTTGCTTGATTTCCAGCCGGACGCATCGAAGTATAGCACCATCCGGCCACCCGGAACGGTCAGTCGTTCAATCAGCATTTCTTTGTTGTTGCGTCTGGGATTGGCAACCCGTTCAAAAACAACCATTTTCCGGCTGCGGGGAATACTGCCCGTGGCATAGGCATACTCCGGAATTTTCTGCGCCAGCAGCTTTACCTGGTTGCCTTTCACGTTAATTTTCTTGTTGTCGTCTGTTCGGACAACAATGCCCATGGGCGAATCATTGACCAGGGTTCCAACGCGGACCTGCCCCCGGATGGTGTCGTTTTCCAGGGTCACCACGTAGCCCTCTGTCCAGAACGAGATGGCCCCCAGGGGCTGGTATTGCGCAAAGGCGGCTGTGCCGGTGAGCAGGCCGGTCAGTAAGGCAACTAGTTTCATAATATTCCTGCGTGGATATGGATAGTTTCTTAACCAACGCAAAAGTACAAACCAGTGTGCTACCGGCTGCCGGCTTGTTCGTAAACGGCAAACCTCAAACGTCAAATTAAAACACCCGTTCCCCGCCTACCCACGTCTGCGCTACTTTGGCGGTGCGGAGCTGCTCGTTGGGAATTTTCAGGATGTCCTGCTCCATAACCACAAAATCGGCCTGTTTGCCGGGCTGGATGCTGCCGCGCAGGTGGTCTTCAAAATTGGCGTAGGCGGCCCAACTGGTCATGGCTCGCAGGGCAGCGGTGCGGTCAACGGCGTTTTCCATCTGGAAGCCACCGGCCGGATACCCTTTGTCGTCGACGCGGGCTACGGCGGCATGGAAACCGTAGAGAGGGTTAACGGCTTCCACCGGAAAGTCGCTGCCGAAGGTGATATAGCCATTCTGCTTCATCAGGTCGTTGAAGGCGTAGGCGCCCTTCACCCTGACCGGCCCCAGGCGGTCGGCGGCCCAGTACATATCGGAGGTGGCGTGGGTGGGCTGTACCGACGGGATGACCGAATACCGGTTGAATTTCCAGAAGTCGTCGGGCGTCACTACCTGCGCGTGTTCAATGCGCCAGCGCCGGTCGTTCTGCGTTTTCAGCAGCTTGCCGTACAGGCCCAGAATCAGGTGGTTGGCCGAGTCGCCGATGCAGTGGGTGTTGGCCTGAAATTTACTGTCGGCCAGCAGGGTCAGAATGCGCTCCAGTTCGGTTGGGCTTAGCAACAGGAAACCCTGGGTGCCGGGCCGGTCGCTGTAGGGGGCACGGAGGCAGGCACCGCGGGAGCCCAGGGCACCATCGGCGTAGAGTTTGAACGAGCGCACCGTCAGCCGGTCGGTCTGGAAGGGCCCCCGTTTCAGGTAATAATCCAGGTTGGGCTCGCCAAGGCTAATCATCACATAGTCCCGGATCTTGAGCTTGCCTTCTTGCTGGAGCCGTTCTACGAGTTCAATATCGGACCGGTTCAGGCCGGCATCCGACACGGTGGTGAGGCCGTGCGACAGGCAAACCTTCTGGGCCGCCAGCAGCATCCGCTCTTTGTCGGCAGCGTCCGGCTGCGGAATCACCCGCCGGACCAGTTGCATGGCATTATCGACCAATACACCGGTAGGCTGTCCGTTTTCCAGCACTACCTCACCACCCGCTACCTGAGAGCCGCTGGTAAGCTGCGCCAGTCGCATGGCCTTTGTGTTTACCAGCATGGCATGACCATCAACGCGGGTGAGGGCTACCGGTATGTTCGGAAAGGCGGCATCCAGTTTGGCTTTGGTGGGAAAGCGCTTCTCCGGCCAGTCGTTCTGATCCCAGCCCCGGCCAATGATCCACATTGCGTCGGGGTGTTTTTGGGCGTAGTCTTTCAATCGCTGAATCACTTGATCGTACGAAGCGGCACCCACCAGGTCGGCCTGGTCAAGTACCTGCCCGAGTCCCATAAAATGGGCGTGGGGGTCGTAAAAGCCGGGATAAACGGGCTTGCCGCCGAGGTCGGCCACACTGTCGGCTTCATATTGGTTCAAAATATCGTCTGTGGAGCCGACGGCCAGGAATTTGCCGTCCTGTACGGCAAAGGCCTGAGCCGTGCTAAAGGTGGAGTCGACGGTATAAACGGTAGCGTTCCGGACGATCAGGTCGGCTTTTTTCTTCGTTGAACAACTCGCCAGAAGGAGCGTTGATACAAGTAGCAGGTAATGCGTTTTTTTCATCGTGGGTCTGTTAAAACAGGCTAAAAGTAAGCAAAAGAAGTGAGGGAATCCGGCAAAATTACCTGATCCGGGTAATCTGTTCAGTCGCTGTTCGTTTACCGGATAATGCGCTTTATCAAATCTGATTACGTTATGAAACAGTTCGTACTCCTTTGTTTTCTGGTGGCAGGTAGCTCCATACGCGTGTTTTCTCAGGTTTTGGCCGACTCCCTCAGGCTCACCAATCAGGAACTGGACAGCCGGTATATTTATGAGGTAGAGAACCGGAAAGAGCCTGATAAGGTGCTTCATGCCGAGCCGCTGTACATCGACCTGATTCGGGATCTGGGTGCCCGGAAAGGGGAGCGGGAATGGAACGTGGGCCTGGGACTAACCGACAACCTCCGGTTTGATACCTATCAGGCGCTGATCGAGTACGAATTTGCTCCTATAAATCGCCTGGGCTTAGAGGTAGAAATACCGGTTACCGTTTATGCCCTGAACGAGCCGAATCAGAGCCGCCCTTCCGACCGGATTGAGAGCCTGAAAACGGCAGTGCAATGGTCCTTTCTAGTATCGGAGCGGCTGAAGACCACCTTAGCTGTCGGCTATATCAACGAACTGAAATTTGCCGATCTGGCACGCTGGCGCATAGAGCCGGTGCTGATGGGCAATGAGTTCAATCCGTTTTTTATTGCTGCCAAACGGTGGGGGAACAATTTCCATACGCTGATCTATACCGGTCCGCGCTTTGAGCGGTTGTTCGGCAGCCGAAAATGGCATAATGTCTACGAAATCAATACCAATTTCCACCTGATGATTCCCGGCACCCGGAACTTTCTGGGGGTTGAACTCAACAAGCAAATAGAGCATGGCCGACTGAATGGCGTAGCCCGGCCGCAGCTTCGGTTAGGCATCACCGATAACCTGCTGATCGGTATTGTGGCGGGTATACCCTTCAGCCGGCAGAACCAGCGACTCAGCTCGTTTCTGCGTATCATTTACGAGCCGTCCCATAAAAACCGCAAGCCGGTATTTGTCGGGTGAGCGCTGCCGGAAATCTGCAAAAAATTCAAGTATATAATTCTTTGCCGCTTCTTATTTGTAGGCGTGGTCAGATAAAGTGTAACTTTGACCGTTAACTACAACTATTTTGCACGGATGCGCTTCTTGTTTGTTTTCTCTTTGTTTGTCTTTCCATACGTTCTTGTAGCCCAGGCATTACAAAACCCGGCTCAGCGGGCGGTTCAGCAAACTGTTTTGGTGCAACAGGGCGAACAGATTACCCTGGCAGACGCAATTGCCTCCGCCCTGGAGAAAAATTATGCTATCCGGATTGCCCGCGCTCAGGAACGGATTGCCAACAATAACAACACGTTCGGTAATGCCGGGTTTTTCCCGTTAGTCTCGGCTCAGCTTCAGCGAAACTACATTAAGCAGAACCTGCGGCAGGAGTTTTTTAATGCCCTGCAGCCGCCCCAGCGCATCTATGGGGTGAACAACAATAACCTGACCGTTGGACCTGTTGTGCAATGGACCATTTTCAACGGCCTGGGTATGTTTGTTGCCTACGACCGGCTGAATGAACTGGTGCGGCTGAGCGAAGCCAATACCCGCGCTAATGTAGAAGCCACCGTTGCCGATATTGCTACCAGCTACTACGATGTAATCCGGCAGCTCCAGCGGCTGGTGGCGTTCCGGCAGGCACTCGAAATATCGGGCGACCGGCTCGAACTGGCCCGTGCGAATTACGAAGTTGGTACCCGCTCGAAAGTTGATTTTCTGAGCGCTCAGGTTGACTATAACGCCGACAGTGCCGCCTACCTGGCGCAGGAACAGGCGGTGCGTAACGCCAAAGTTGTTCTGAATACCCTGCTGGTGCGCGATCCTAATACAGAATTTGCCGTGCGGGATACCATTATTGTCCGCCCAGACCTGGTGCTGGAGAACCTGCGGCAATCGGTGCTGGCCAACAATCCGCAACTGGTAACGGCCGCGCTGAACCGCCGGGTAGCCTACCACGACATTCGCCTGCTGCAGGCCCAGCAACTACCCCAGGTAGATCTGCTGGCCAACTATAACTTTATTGCCCAGAACAACGAAGCCGGCTTCGGTATCCGCCAGGCCCGGAACGATGTGCTGACGTACGGCATCCGGATTGCCGTGCCCATTTTCAACGGGTTCAACCAGCGACGGCTGATCCAGAACGCCAAAATCAACTCCCTGACGGCTGAGTATCAGGAGGCCAACCAGCGGCTTCAACTCCAATCGCAACTGGAGCAGACCTTCAACCAGTACCAGAACAGCCTGAAGCTGGTTAATCTGGAGGTCCTGAACTACCAGATTGCCATCCAGAACGTCGATATTGCCTACGAGCGCTACCGGGTCGGCAACTCCACCGCCGTTGAATTCCGGGATGTGCAGCGGAACGCCGTAGCCGCCCAAACCCGGCTCATCGACGCCGAGTTCAACGCCAAAGCTGCCGAAATCGAACTCCTCCGCCTGAGCAGCACCATTGTGCAGAATGTGCGGTAGATAGTTAAGAGTTATTGCTTGCGCGAGCTTTTTAACTCATAATTCTTAACTCTTAACCTGGTCTTTCAGAAACTGCAGCAGGAGCTTTTCGGTGCCGTCGAGGCCGTACGGGCTCGTCTGGCGGTAGCGGTTTTTGTTGCGAATGTACGGATTGAGGTCCTGACACTCGTAAGCGTCCAGAATTTGCGGATGAACGTAGTGCTTCCGGCAGATGGTACGGGTATTGCCCAGGCGGTGCGATACGTCATCCAGCACGGAGTTTACATTTTTTTTCAGCTCTTTCTCCGAATCACAGGGTTTCAGGTCAACCAGCAGCCGGAGGGCATTGACGGTACCCGCCCAGGTGCGAAAGTCTTTGGCTGAAAAATCATCACCCATCGTCTCTTTCAGGTACTCATTCACCATGCCCGAGTCGAGGCTTCGGCGCTCACCGGCTTCGTCGTAGTACTGAAACAGTTCGCGGCCGGGGATGTCGCGGCAGGCCTTTACCAGGTTGGCTAGTCGGCGATCCCGGACGGTTATGTCGTGGTAAATACCTTTTTTGCCTTTGAACGCAAACCGGATGGCGCTGCCTTCGGTCCTGACGTGCCGGTCTTTGAGGGTTGTCAGGCCGTAGGAGCCGTATTCTTTTTCATACGACGCATTACCCACCCGGATCAGCGTCTGCTCCATAACGCTTAGGGCAATAGCAATTACTTTTTCGCGGGTGAGTGCCCGGTGCTTCAGGTCTTTGGCGATGCGGGCACGGAGCAGCGGCAGCTTTTCGCCGAAGGCAATCATCCGAAAGAACTTGGTTTCGCTCCGGATCGCATTCCATTGCGTATGGTAGCGGTATTGCTTGCGGCCTTTGGCATCAATGCCGGTAGCCTGCAAATGGCCGTTGGGTTTGGCGCAGATCCAGACGTTGGTCCAGGCGGGGGGGAGCGCCATTTTTCGGATGCGGGTCAGGGTATCTTCATCGCTTATTTCCTGCCCATTGGTATCGGCATACACAAAGTGGTCACCTGCCTGCCGTCGGCTGATGCCCGGCATTGTATCACTCACATACACCAGCTTAACGGCCTTTGCCGCTTTCACCGGGTTGCCGGCTAGTTCCAGTAAATTCATAAAAAAGAAAAGCAAGTCATCGTTGACCTGCTAATAACGGGTTGCCATATGCGGAAGTTTTAAACACGGTTACACCTCGGCGGCTTTGCCGAAACAAAGCAGCGAAAGAGCAACCGTATAATGGTAAAAATCAGTAGGGTGAATGTACCGATAAAACGAAGGCGCTTTGGTAGAAAGGCCCAGCAGCATCACGGCAAAAATAATCCAGACAGAGCGGGGGTTACGGCGCATCAGGCCGTAAACGGCCATCAGCATGACTACCAGGATGGATAGCGCCGTTACAACCGGCGCAAAATCACTAATGGGGGGCAGACGGAGAAGAATAAACAGGAACAGGCCTAGCACCAGCGTCACGGCAAAACTGAACACGCCCAGGGTGAGGTTATTGAGCAACGCCCAGACGGCCGTCACAACGCTGACGATGCCCAGACTGCCGGCCAGCGTAATTAAGGCGTGGTAGAGTTGCCCGATAGCCTGGTAGCCGGCAAACCACAGCAAACCCGCCACGGCTGCCAGCGATATGGTAAGCAGAAAGAAGCCCCACAAGATTCGGTTGTACCGGGCCATGCGCTGGTAGTAGTGCCAGAAAACGCCAAAACCGGTACTCGCCAGGACTGCTTCAGAAAGTACATGCGAAAAAATCATCTCGTCCGTTAGGGTTTTATCCGTAAAAGAAAATCGCCGGGCTGGTATACTACGCACAGACCACCTGCCGTCTTTTAGTATAACCAAATCCAAAGGCCGGTTGGTGTGTTAGTCTGGATAATACTTTTGTACTTTGGCAGTTTCGCTCTACTTTTACGCCAGTTTTACAAAGTCCTTCTTCCGCGAAAAATTATCGCCAACGATCTACCAACTGTCATGAGTGTTTTAGTCAATCGAAACTCGAAGGTCATAGTTCAGGGATTTACCGGCTCCGAGGGGAGCTTCCACGCGCAGCAGATGCTGGAATACGGTACTAACGTAGTCGGCGGAGTAACGCCCGGAAAAGGCGGGCAGACGCACCTCGACCGGCCGGTGTTTAATACCGTCCGAGATGCCGTAGAGCAAACCCAGGCCGATGTTTCCATCATTTTTGTGCCGCCTGCTTTTGCGGCCGATGCCATTATGGAGGCTGCCGATGCCGGTATCAAGGTAATCGTTTGTATTACAGAAGGTATTCCGACAAAGGATATGGTGGCCGTGAAGAATTACCTGCACGGCAAAGAGGTCCGGCTGATCGGCCCCAACTGCCCGGGGGTTATGACCGCCGAAGAATGTAAAGTAGGCATTATGCCGGGCTTTATTTTCAAAAAAGGCACCATTGGTATTGTCTCTAAATCCGGAACGCTCACCTACGAAGCCGTTGACCAGCTGACCAAAGCCGGTCTGGGACAAACTACGGCCATTGGTATCGGCGGGGACCCGATTATTGGCACCACTACCCGCGAGGCCGTTGAGCTGCTGATGAACGACTCCGAAACGGAAGGCATTGTCATGATTGGTGAAATTGGGGGTGGTATGGAAGCCGAGGCCGCCCGCTGGATAAAAGAGAACGGTAACCACAAACCGGTTGTTGGGTTTATTGCCGGCCAGACTGCGCCGAAAGGCCGCCGGATGGGCCATGCCGGTGCCATTATCGGGGGAGCCGACGACACGGCGGCCGCCAAAATGGCCATCATGCGCGAATGCGGTATTCACGTGGTTGAGTCACCGGCGCTGATCGGCGAGACGATGCTGAAGGCGCTGGGCCGGGCCTGATACTGGTTTATCCGGTAAGTACGACTACCTGGTAATTTATAATGTGAAGTTTTACGTATTTTTGTGTAGCCGGAACGGTGTAGTCGTTCCGGCTTTTTTGTATGCCGGCTGGAAAAAAGGGATTCTGGATTACATGGGTGGCGTGGCTCGGCCTGACGGTTGGGGTACTGGCACAGGCACAGGAGGGCATTGGCCCCGACCGGAGTTTTTACCCCGTTTACGACTTCCGGGACGATTATCTGGTCTACGACGAGTCATACAGGACCTATGTGCCTTACCTGAACGAGCAGCACAGCACGATTCCGGCAACGAGTGTTTTTATCGATCTGGAGAGTAACCGCCACTACAGCATTCTGCTGTCGTCGCAGAAAGATGCTTACCTGTTTATCAACGCGGCTCTTCAGCGTAAACTGCCCGCCAGGCAGTGGCTGGTGCTGAATATTGATAGTCTGTACCAGATCTATCATCAGCCGGAAATTTTTCTGACCCTATACGGCACGCCAGGTATTGAGGGCAAACAACTCTACCTGGGCTACCCTAAATCGGCTACGGAAACCCCGGTTGTGCTCAGCGATGAGGGGCTGAGTATCCGGCCCCGGCCGTCATCGGTATTCGACGATTTTTTCGGGCTATGTCTGGTGTTTTTGCTGGCCACCCACGCCTTTCTGTATAGTTTCAACCGGCGGGCTTTTCTGCGCTTTTATAGCATCCGGGATCTGTTTTCGCTGCGGGTTCGGGAAGAAACCTTCCTGATTAATAAGCCGTTGAGCCGGATTACCATGCTTTTTCTGCTGAATCTGAGCTTTGTGGCGGCTTTTCTGATCATGTTTGTCCAAAGCCGGAATATCAATTTATTCTCGTCGCGGTCGCTGTTGCTTCCTGGTCAGCAACTCCCCGAACTCATTGCCGATTTCTTTTTAATCAGCGCCATTGCGTTTGTGCTGCTGCTGGGTAAGTACTTTGTATTGTATGCGCTCGGAAACCTGTACCGGCTGGAGGGTATTACTAATATTCACTATTTCAAGGCGTTGCAGTCGTCGCTGTTGTTCTTTACCGGTGTAGTTGCTATCCTGACGGTGATTACGTATAATGTGCCCGATATTTCCTGGCTAAATACCTACCTGATGGTTCCGTTCGTTACGTTTTACCTGGCGCGGCTGGCCCTGCTGTATCTGGTGATCACAAATGTAACCCCCATTAAAAATCTCTATTTATTTTCGTACCTTTGCATCATTGAATTGATCCCGCTGATAATCGGTGTGCGGTTCGCGCTGTAAGGCAACCGGGTTCAGCTTCGACCCCTAAACGAGGTGTATTCAATGAACGAAACAAGCACGCAGAATGCGCAGGAGCGGATGACAAAAGTATCCACTATCCTGATTTCCCAATCCAGACCGGCTGATGCCAATTCGCCTTATTTTGACTTAGCCAGTAAGTACAATTTACATATTGAGTTCAGACCTTTTATCCAGATCGACGGCGTATCGTACAAAGATTTCCGTAAGCAAAAAGTCACTATTCTCGATCATACGGCTATTATTTTCACCAGCCGGAATGCCATCGATCATTTCTTCCGCATTTGTCAGGAGGCCCGCATTGAAGTGCCGGCCGATATGAAGTACTTCTGTATTTCTGAGCAAACGGCCAATTACCTGCAGAAGTATATTGTGATTCGGAAACGGAAGATTTTTTCGGGTACGAAAACGGCATCCGAATTATTTGACCTGATCAAGAAACACAAGAACGAAAAATTCCTGTTTCCGTGCTCCAATATCCGGCGCAACGATATTCCGGAGTTTATGGATACCAGCGGGCTGCATTTCACCGAGGCTGTAATGTACGAGACCGTATCGTCGGACGTATCGGATCTGGCCATTTATAGTTTCGATATTATTGCGTTCTTCAGCCCTTCGGGCGTTACGTCCCTGTTTGCCAATTTCCCGGAGTTCAAGCAGAACGGAATCCGCTTGGCGGCTTTTGGACCAACAACTGCCAAAGCTGTTACCGATGCCGGACTGATCCTTGATATTCAGGCCCCGCTGCCCAATGCACCGTCTATGACCGGGGCCCTGGAGTTGTACATCAAAAAAGCCAACAATCTGTAAACAGCAATGTTATGTAGAGGCTGGGCCGGGTGCCCAGCCTCTTTTTTTGTCTCAATAATTTTGGAGATCCGGCGTTAACTTGATAAACTGCCGGCAAAGGCTAAATTTTATCAATTGCACCATTCGCTTCGGCTCTATATGATTCGTACGCTTTACTGTTCTGCTATCGTTCTGTTCATGCTGCTGACGGGCCGCGCTGCCTTCGGGCAGCAGGATCCCCAGTTTAGTATGTACATGTTTAACCCACTGTATCTGAACCCGGCCGCAGCCGGCTCCGAAGGCGTTACGCGCTTTCAGCTTATGCACCGGACGCAGTGGGCCGGGTACCAGCCTACCTTCGACGATGGTGGCGCGCCAAGTACGCAGTTGTTCGCCTTTAATATGCCCCTGGCGCGGTTTAACAGCGGAGTGGGTTTGTATGTGATGAACGACCGGCTCGGCCCGATGGTCAACCAGGCGCTACAGGTGTCGTATGCGTACCGGATGGCACTTAAAAACGGCACGCTGTCGCTGGGCGTGCAGGGTGGAGTATACAGCAAAGCGATTGATTACGGACGGCTGCGTGCGCGGGAGAATCCTGATCCGCTGATTCCGGCGGGCCGGATTGCTCAAACCCAGCCCGACCTCGGAGCCGGCGTGTATTATAACACAACGGATTACTGGTTTGGGATTAGTATGATGCATATCAATCAGGCCGCCTACCGGCTGGGAGCCGAGCGGGCAACCAACCCGCAGACCCGCACAGCCTACCTGACGGGGGGCTACCGGCTCGGAATCGGCTATGATCTGGATGTGCAGCCCTCGGTACTGGTCAAAACCGACCTGAATACGGTATCGGTAGAAGGAAGTGTGATTGCAACGTATGAAAACCGGTACTGGGCCGGCTTATCATACCGGCAACAGGACGCGCTCATTGCCACCATTGGCCTGAGTATGCTGCGGAACAATGCCTTACGGTTCGGATATGCCTTTGATTTTACGGTTGGCGGGCGTGATGTAAAAAGCCCGACCTCCCACGAAGTGTTACTCAGCTATTCGTTGCCGGCACCGGACCCCCGCCGGAAGCCTATTGTCCGTACGCCCCGGTTTCGGTATTAAATCATTAAAAAACAGAAGGCTGTCCGGAAGTGATTTTGTGCGCCTAACAATTTGGCACCCTTATTGTTAGGCTGTTTGCGGCAAAGGTTGTATTTTTGGGAAGAGTTACCCCATAAAAAGAAGCAACCGTAGTTGGCCTAAAACATACGTTTGGCAGTCTGAATTTCGTTTTTAACCAAAAAAAAAGTAATCATACAATAACCTAACGGATTTTCGTTTTTAGACAGGTCTTGCACAGGTTCTTAATGTACCCTACAATTATGAAGTACAACGGTTATACCATTTACGCAACTCGTGTGTTCCTGGTCGCGGCTACGGTTCTGCTCATGCAGGGTTGCGGGTTTTTGAAGTCAAAGTTTGGTGGCGGTAAAGGGAAAAGTGGCGACGTCGGTATTACCAACGGTGAAGTTACCGCCACTGCCCGGAAAGGGTATAAGCAAACTACCCCCTATGGAATGGTGCTCATTCCGTCCGGTTCGTTTATCATGGGTCAGGCCGACGAAGATGTGGCGGCTACCCAGATTAACATGAACCGCCGGGTGACGATCAGTTCATTCTACATGGACGATACGGAAATCACCAACCATGAGTACCGGCAGTATGTAAACGCCCTGCTTGCCGACTCGGTATCGGTGATGGGCGAAGAAGAAATCATTGCGAAGTATTACCCGGATACTACCGTCTGGAAAAATGACTTTACCTACCATAACGGTGACCCCATGCTGGAGTACTATTTTGCGCATCCGGCATTTGATACCTATCCGGTGGTGGGCGTGAGCTGGCGGTCGGCGCAGCATTTCTGCCAGTGGCGTACCAATCTCTACAATGATTACCGTACCAAAGAAGGTATGGTGCAGTCTCCGCGCTTCCGCCTGCCGTCAGAAGCCGAGTGGGAGTGGGCCGCCCGTGGTGGTAAACCCGGTGCCAAATACCCCTGGGGTAACCCTTACGTAGCAAACGGTAAAGGGTGCTATCTGGCCAACTTTAAACCGCAGCGGGGTAATTTTGATGCCGATGGCTACCCGTATACCGCCCCGGCTAATGCCTACAATCCAAACGATTATGGGCTATATAACATGGCCGGTAACGTAGCCGAATGGTGCCGCGACGCCTTCGCCGAAAACTCAAACGCCATTGTCTGGGATATGAACCCGGATAACCAGAACCCCGATGAGCCGCGTAAAGTGGTGCGGGGTGGTTCCTGGAAGGATATTGCCTACTACCTCGAGACAGGAACCCGTTATTATGAATATGAAGATCAGAAGCGCTCGTACATCGGTTTCCGGTGTGTGATGGATAACCTGGAAGGCCGGACGGCCGCTGCCCGTAACCGGGGTGTTCGTTCTAACGCAAAACGTCGTTAATCACCTAATCAAACATACAATTCAATACATCCCAATTCAATTTTTGTAACATGGCTAAGAGTAACGGTTCAAATTTTTTCTTTGACAAATTTTTGCCAACTGCGTATAGCTTAGGAGCGGCTGTGGTGGTTTTAGGCGCTCTGTTTAAAATACAACACTGGGAAGGTGGTGGAACTATGCTTACTATTGGTCTTTCGGTTGAGGCCGCCATCTTTGCCCTATATGCCATTCAAACATTTGCCCAGCCAACTCAGAAAGAGCCGGACTGGACCCGCGTATATCCCGAATTAGCTGAAGATTTTCAGGGTGAACTGCCATCACGGGCCAAATCTAACGGCCAGAGCAATGGCCTGACCGTTGGGTTGGACAAGATGCTGGCTGATGCGAAAGTAACGCCGGATGTGTTCGAACGCCTGGGTACCGGCTTTCGCAGCCTGAACGATACCGTTTCTAAACTGACGGATATTACCGATGCAACCGTAGCAACCAATGAATATGCCCGTAACGTAAAAACGGCGGCTCAGTCAATCAACGATATGAACAAGTCATACGGGGTAGCCATCACCGCCATGAACTCAATGGCCGATGCTACAACGGATGCCAAAGACTACCGGTCGCAGTTCCAGAAAATTACCCAGAGCATGGGCGCGCTGAATGCCGTATACGAACTGGAGCTTCAGGATACCAACAAACACCTGAAAGCGATGAACGCATTCTACGGCAATCTGACGACCGCTATGGAAAACATGGCCGATGCCAGCCGCGACGCACAGCAGTTTAAGAACGAAATGGCCAAGCTGACCAGCAACCTGGCTTCCCTGAACAACGTATACGGCAGCATGCTGACGGCCATGCGGGGGCAATAATCTTCTAATAATACGTTTGAGGTTTGAAGTTTAAGGTTTAACGTTGGCCCCGCCAATTTCAAGTTAAACCTCAAACGTTAAACCTTAAACGTCAAACGTAACACTCAAAAGTAACAAGTACCATAATTTATGGCAGGCGCAAAAGAGACACCCCGTCAGAAAATGATCGGGATGATGTATCTGGTATTGACCGCAATGCTGGCCTTACAGGTTAGCTCGGCCTTGCTGGAGAAATTCATCCTGCTCAACAACAGTTTAGAGACGTCTACGGGGGCCGCTAACCGGGTAAACCAGGGCACCTTACAAAACATCAAAGCTACCGTTGAAAAGTCCGGAAACCGGGCGGCCGACCTCGCAATTGTTAAACAGGCTGAAGAAGTTCGCCAGATAACATCGGGCCTCGTCAGTGAGATTGATGCTGTAAAACAGCGGCTGATTACCGAAGCAGGTGGTGGCCTAGACGAGCAGGGGAACATTAAAAACCCAAGTGAAGAAGAGAAAGTCGCCATTATTATGATTGGCGGCAACAAAAATGGCGTAGCGTACGATATGAAAAACAAGCTGAACAATTATGTGCAGCAGTTGTCGAAGTACACTACCGAAAAGTTTCCGTCGCTGGCGATGGATGCTAAGGATGATCCCATCGCGAGCCGGGCTCCGGAGCAGCGCAACAAAGATTTTGCCGAACTGAACTTTGCCCAGACACCGGTACCGGCAGCCCTGGCTGTATTGAGCCAGCGGCAGATGGACATCCGCCGGATGGAGGGTCAGGTACTGGATGTGCTGGCCTCGAAAGTGGGGGCGCAGGATGTGAAATTCGATAAAATTATGGCCATGCTGAGCATGGAGTCCAAAGTGGTGGTAGCCGGCACGAAAGTGAAAGGCGAAATGTTCCTGGCGGCTTCTTCTTCGGGGGTAACTCCGCGGATGAGCCTGAACGGCGGTGCCGTACGGGTGCAGGATGGCCGTGGATTGATTGAATTTACCGCCCAGGGTGGCGCGTACGATAAGAACGGTCTGGCCCGTCGGGTGCTGACAGGTTCTATCTCGTATCAGGCTCCTAATGGCGAAGTGAAAACCGTTCCCCTGCAGCAGGAGTACTTTGTCGCCAAACCGTCTTACCAGATCGAAACCGGTACCATGCCGCCCCTGTACCTGGGTTGTGCCAACAAACTCAGCATCCAGAGTCCGCAGTTAGGTGCCTTGTGGAACCCGAACTTCTCGGCCAATGGGGCTGATGTATTATCGGGCGGTGAGCGGGGTAAAATTACTATTGTGCCAAGTTCGGCTCAGGTAGCGTTGAATATCAGCAATGGTGGAAACTTGTTAGGTACCGAGCGCTTCCGCGTGAATCGTGTGCCTCGACCTACGCTGGAAGTATATGCTGGCGGCTCAAAAATAGACGAACGCCGGGGTATGCCTGCGTCTGCTGTCCGTAGTGTTCGGGTGCAGGCGATTGCCGACGAAAGTTTCCGTAACTACTCACCGGATGACGCCAACTTCCGCGTATCCAGCATTACGGTATCCTTAGCCCGTGGTTCACGGCGGGTAGGTAATCCGGTTACCTTAGGCTCCGGTGGCGGTTCTCTGGGTTCATTAGCTGCTGAAGCGCAGCCCGGTGATCGGTATGTAGTAGAGGTAGAAGGTGTACAGCGTCGCAATTTCCGGGGTGAAATCAGTGAGGTGCCGATGGGCCGTCCGATCTATAACATTCCGTTGAACTAAGTTGCACTAAACAGGCAGCAGATTCGTTAATACATTGCACGAATAAAGAGACTGAATTGACAATGAAACAGACGAAAACAGTGCGGTTTTCTGTGGGTGCCGTAGCCGTTGCGATGCTGGCTGTGGCCAGTGGAAGCGTGATGGCGCAGGAGAAACCTACCAGCAGCGCGAATGATCTGTCGGTTCGGCCGATCAACGACCAGGACATCATGATGAAGAAAACTCTTTGGCGTCGGATCGACCTGAAGGAGAAGCAGAATCAATCGATGTTTTCGAAGAATAATGAAATGTCGAAGTATCTGATGGAAGCCGTGAAAGCGGGTCTGCTGGATGCTTATGAGAATGATTCGGTGAAGACTAAAATGACGCCGGAGAAATTCCAGCAGAAGATCATTATGCCCAATACGGGTGGTGGTCTGTCGGCGGAAGAAATTGCGGCCGGTTTTGGTCAGGAGGGCGCTAAAGCCAATGACGGCTGGGGTGATGCTCCGAAAGATAAAAATGCCGCTAAAAAGCCGCCGGTTGATGACGGTTGGGGTACTCCTTCGCTGAAAAAGGCGACCACAGGACCCGTTGACGACGGCTGGGGAACGCCGGCTCCTAAAAAGTCAACGGCCACTGCTAAGAATGCTAAGGGTAAGAAGGGGGCTAAATCAACGCAGCCGGTAGAGGCAAAACCCGAAGCAACGACTGCTGTTACTCAGGCTCCCGCTATTCAGGGTGACGAGTATTTTGCCCGTGACCTGAACATTCTGGAAATTAAGGAAGACTGGGTTTTTGACCGCAAACGCTCACGCTTGTATTACGATATTCAAACGGTAACGTTGTATTTACCCGCTGATAAAAACCCGGCCGGTCTGGAAGTTCCGGTAGCTTCGTTCAAATACAAGGATCTGGAGAAACTGTTCCGCAGCGACCCGAAGAAGTTTATCTGGTATAACCCCCAGAATCAGGCGCAGCACAAGAATCTGGCCGATGCCTTTGACCTGCGGTTGTTCTACGGCCGGATTACCAAAGTGTCAAATCCGGAAGATAAGGATTTGATTGGTATGTTTGGCGATAAGGAAGGTCTGCTACGTTCGTACCAGATCGAACATGACCTGATGGAAATGGAGCACGGTCTGTGGGAATACTAATAGCATCCTGATACCAACAAAAAAGGCAGCCCGAAAGCTGCCTTTTTTGTTGTAAACCAATGCTTACAGGGCTATGGCTTCAAAGTATTGCTTAATTTTTTGCGCTTTATCAGCACCTACTATATCGGCTATTTCTTCTACCGGAGCCTCCCGGATCTTCTTGACGCCCTTAAAGTACTTCAGCAATTTAGTGGCCGTCACTTTACCGATGCCTTCAATATTTTCCAGTTCACTAATCAGGCTGTTGCGGCTGCGCTTGTCGCGGTGGTAGGTGATGGCAAAGCGGTGGGCTTCGTCGCGGATACGCTGGATCAGCTTCAGTGACTCTGATTTTTTATCGATGTACAGCGGCAGGCTGTCTTCGGGAAAGTAAATTTCCTCCAGCCGCTTGGCAATGCCAATGATGGGTATCTTGCCATACAGATCCAGTTCTTTCAAGGCATCACAGGCGGCACTGAGCTGCCCTTTACCACCGTCTATTACAATCAGGTCCGGCAGTTCGCTGTTTTCCTCCAGCACGCGGGTATACCGGCGGGTCACCACCTCATGCATACTGGCGAAGTCGTTTGGCCCGATAACCGTTTTTATCGAGAAGTGACGGTAATCTTTGTTCGAAGGTTTACCGTCGATAAAGCAGACCATGGCCGACACTGGATTGGTTCCCTGAATATTGGAGTTATCAAAACATTCGATCCGCCGGGGAATGGTTTTTAACTGCAGATCCTGTTTGAGCCGGATCAGCACCCGGTCTTTTTTGCTGGCGTTCGCCGTCGCTTCGGCCGCCGATTGTTCGGCTCGTTCGCGTCGGAAGTACAGCACATTCTTCATCGACATATCCAGCAGCTTCTTTTTATCGCCAATCTGCGGCAGGGTGATCTCGGCTTTCAGGTCAATCTCCAGCGGAATGTTCGTGATAATTTCCCGCGCTTCGCTGCCGTACTGCTCCCGAAATTCGATAATCAGCATGGCCAGCAGGTCGGCATCAGTCTCATCCAGCTTCTTTTTAACCTCTACGGTATGGGTCTGGATGATAGTACCGTTCACCACCTTCATAAAGTTGATATAAGCCGCCGACTCGTCCGACGCAATGGTAAACACATCGGCATCGGCAATCTTGGGATTCACCACTGTCGATTTGCTCTGGAAGCGCTGTAGCACATCCAGCCTCTCTTTATACTGCTGCGCCTGCTCAAACGCCAGTTCCTGGGCAGCCTCCACCATTTTGTTCTTAAAGTAGTTCTGCACCGGTCCCAGGTGGCCTTTCAGGATATAATGAACCTGCTCAATATCCTTATTGTAGTCCTCTTCTGACTGCCGGGCTTCGCAGGGGCCTTTGCAGTTGCCGATATGGTATTCCAGACACACCTTAAACTTGCCGGCTTCCACATTCTCCGGGCTCAGGTTATAGTTGCAGGTACGGATGGTAAACAGTTGGCTGAACATCTCCAGCACCGTATACATTGGCCGCAGGTTGGCAAAAGGGCCATAGAATGTTCCTATGTTCCGGTCGATGCGCCGGGTGGTGATTACCCTGGGAAAGCGTTCGTTGGTGACGCAGATGAATGGGTAAGTTTTATCATCGCGCAGCAGAATGTTATACTTTGGCTGGTACCGCTTAATCAGCTGGTTTTCCAGCAGCAGGGCGTCAAATTCGGTATGGACAATGGTGAACTCGATCTTACGGATCTGGCTGACCAGCCGCAGCGTTTTGCGGTCGTGCTGACTGGATTTGGTAAAGTAGCTGCTGACCCGGTTTTTCAGGTTTTTGGCTTTCCCGACATAAATGACTTCTCCTTCGGCATTGAAATACCGGTAAACGCCGGGTTCGTCGGGCAGTTTGGCCAATTCTTTTTTATAATCGAATGCTTCGGACATAAACGGCTGGGTAACATCCGGAACGGCGAAGGACCGGTGGATTTACCGATGTAAAAACAAGCGGCAGATGTGAAAGGTTGCCTGCTGCACATCCCGGTAGCCGTTTTGAAGCGCTTCGGTTAGCGGTTGCGGGCGGCTCAGGATGGAGAAGGCGGCTGTGAGGCCGGTGGCTATTACTTCTTCCGGTGTCAGATCCAGCGTTCCACACAGGGCAACTACGGGGATACCAACCGCGTTGGCACGGTCGGCAATACCTTTCAGGAGTTTGCCCTGCAGGGTCTGCCGGTCGGTTTTTCCTTCGCCGGTGAGCACCAGATCCGTACCGGCGAGGTGCTGATCAAACCGGACCTCATCCATAACCAGCCGAACGCCCTCCTTCAGTTCGGCTTTCAGGAAAAATAAGGCACCGGCCCCCAGACCGCCCGCAGCACCAGCACCGGGTACTTCTGCCAGATCGGTGCCAAACTGCTGTTGTATCAGGGTGGCTATCTGTTGCAGGCCCTTATCCAGTTCGGCTACCATTGCCGGCGAAGCGCCCTTCTGCGGTCCGTAGATAGCGGCTGCCCCGTTAAGTCCGTATAAGGGATTGGTAACATCGCAGGCTACTGATACCGTTAGCTCATCGGGCAGGGGTGATCGGGTCGGCGGATTGATCTGTTTTATCTGTTGCAAAGCAGCTCCGGAGGGTATAAGTTCCTGTCCGTTCTGGTCGAGAAACTGCCAGCCTAACGCAGCGGCCAGCCCCATGCCCGCATCGTTGGTGGCGCTGCCGCCAATGCCCAGGACAATATGCGTGACGCCCAGCGCTACCGCGTGCTGAATCAACTGCCCGGTACCGTAGGTGCTTGTCTGCAACGGATTGTGCTCCGAGGGGTCCAGCAGCCGTAAGCCCGATGCCTGAGCCATTTCAATAAAGGCGGTTTTGCCGTCGGCCGATGTCCCGAAGCCGGCCTGAATAGCGCGGCCGAGCGGATCGAGCACCGGAACGGTATGCCAGCAACCGTGGGTGGCGTCGGTCAGCACTTCGGCCGTTCCTTCACCGCCGTCGGCCAGCGGCAGGGCCACTATATCCGCATCCGGCGCTGCCAGCCTGATACCTTCCATCATGGCATCGCACACCTGCCGGGCGGTCAGGGAACCACGGAATTTGTCGGGGGCAAGGAGGATTTTCATAGGGTTTAAGAGTAGTGATTAGTCGATAGTCAATAGTCGTTAGTTTTAGGAACAGCCTACTATTGACTATCGACTAACCACTAATTCAAAATCTCCTCTTCTTCCGTCGGTACAACCTTGGGTGGGGTATACTTCTGGGTAGAGTCGATATAGTAGCCTCCGCAGTCGATCTGGAAATTGTTGGGCTTGCGGAAAGGCTCCGGTTTATAGCGCGGCAGACTGGGGTCGGCATAGACCTTTTTCATGTACAGCGCCCAGGCCGGCATGGCCAGGCGGGCACCCTGCCCAAACTCAATGCTGCGGAAGTGAATACTGCGGTCGTCGCCACCAACCCACAGGCCGGATACCAGGTGCTGGGTCATGCCCATAAACCAGGCGTCGGAGTAGCTGGAGGTGGTACCGGTTTTGGCGGCAATCTGGTTTCCGCCTTCCAGCAGCTTATACATAAACCGGAGCCGACCGGCCGTACCGTTCGGTTCTTCTACGGCACCGCGCATAAGGTACAGCATTTCGTAGGCCTTATCGGCGCTGATAACCTGATTGGCCTCCAGCGAAAACGTTTTCAGGATATTGCCGTTCTTGTCGGTAATCCGCAGGATTGTCAGTGGTTTTACCCGGTGGCCGCCGTTCACAAACGTACAGTAGGCGGCTACCATCTCGTAAACGGATACTTCGCCGGTGCCCAGGCTCAGCGTTGGGTTTTCCGGCAAATCGCTCTCGATACCCAGCTTACGGGCGTACTCAACGACCGACCGGGCTTTGGTTTTTTTGATCAACTGCGCACTAATCGAATTGATCGACTCTCCCAGGGCCTCCCGTAAAGACAGATCCCGGTAGCTATACCGGCCCGTCGAATTTTGGGGGGTCCAGGCCGGGCCTCCATTGTTATCTTCCCCGTGGGCGAAAGTAACCGGCTGATCGGTCAGGCGGTCGCAGGGCGTCATAAAGTTCTTGTCCAATGCCGCCAGGTACAGGAACGGCTTAAACGTAGAGCCTGGCTGCCGGCGCCCCTGCCGAACATGGTCAAACTTCATGTGCTTAAAGTTTACACCACCTACCCAGGCTTTCACATAACCCGTGTTGGGGTCCATAGACATAAAGCCGGTGCTCAGCAGGCGCTTATAGTACCGGATAGAGTCCAGTGAACTCATGGTTGTGTCTTTCTCGTTGCGCTTGCCCCCATACACAAACACCTTCATTTTGTTGGGCTTCCGCATCTCCCGCCAGATAGCCTGCTCATCATGGCCAAACTCCTTTTTCAGTTGCGCATAGCGAGGGGTTCGGCGGGCTACCTGCTCAATAAAGTTGGGCAGCTCTTTCCAGGTACCGTTTTTGTCTTTGAACACCCACGGATTACGGCCCCGCCAGTGTTCATAAAACAGGCGCTGCTGCGTTCGCATGTGCTCCAGCACGGCAGCCTCGGCATACGCCTGCAGCCGGGAGTCAATAGTGGTGTAAATCTTCAGACCACTGGTATACAGGTCCAGCTCGGCGTTCGGGTTATTTTCGTTGTAGTCATCGACCCACCTCAGCAGATCGTCTTTGATAACAGCCCGGAAGTAGGCGGCCATGCCGGTATTCTGGTTTTCGATACTAAAGTCCAGTTTGATCGGTTTTTCTTTGTATACCGCAAACTGTTCGTCGGTCAGAAAGTTGTACTTCCGCATCTGCCCCAGCACCACATTACGGCGTTGCAGGGCCCGCTCTTCAAACAGGCGGGGGTTATACCGGGATGGATTTTGCAGCATCCCGACCAGCAGGGCCGCTTCTTCGACATCCAGTTTCCAGGGTTCTTTGTTGAAGTAGGTTTTGGCGGCTGTCTTGATCCCGAACGTATTGTTGCCGAACGATACCGTGTTCAGGTACATCATCATGATTTCCTGCTTGGTATAGTTGCGTTCGAGCCGGACCGACAGAATCCACTCTTTGGTTTTGGCAATGACCGTACGAACCAGCGGGATATTACCGAGTACGCCTTTATACTTTTCACTGCGGGTCTCAAACAGGTTTTTGGCCACCTGCTGCGTCAGCGTACTACCCCCGCCGGAGCCGCTGCTGCCCAGGGCAATACCAAACACCGCCCGGAAAACCGAACGCGGGTCAATGCCGGAATGCTTTGCAAAGCGGGCATCTTCAGTAGCCAGCAAGGCTGAGATGACATTCGGCGAGACCTGCGTGATTTCTACCGGTGTGCGGTTTTCGAGGTAGTACTTACCCAGAAGCTGACCGTCTTCGGTATACACTTCCGAGGCCAGTTCACTCTGCGGATTTTCGAGGGCTTTCAGGCTGGGCATGCCACCGAAAAGCCACAGGAAATTGTAGCTGACGGCAAACACATAAACAACAAGCAGAACCAGGGAAATGAGGGTGACTCTCCAGAGATTTCTGATAATAGTCCGATACAGACCTGGCTGTAATTTAATCATTCTGTACAATCTATTTTAGGATTACCTGCCCGGCAGGTGTATCACGTCGGTTTACAAAATTACGGTCAGATCATTTGCGTTTTGCCGTGGGACCGTCGGCCACAGACTGAAGTTCTTTTACGTGCGGAACCAGAGAACTGGTTGGGTAGTCGCGGACAAACTCGGCCAGTGCCTGCCGGTAGGCATCGGCACCGTCGACCCGGCCGATGAGCATGACCCGTAACAACGCCAGCTTATCTTCGATATGCGTACCGGCAAAGGTAGTCAGCGCCGATTGCACCTGCACCATCGACTCAGTTAAGTTGCCCGCTTTATACAACGCATAAATATCGGTATAGACCTGCTGGGCTCTGATTTCGGCATTGGCGGAGGGTGCTCCCTCGGCCGACCGGCCGGCCAGCCGGGCGTACGACGAGTTGGGGAACTCCGTCAGCAATTTTTCTTTCCAGCCCGATGCCCGCCCGAGCTGCTCGTTTGACAGGTGCAGCAGGTAGTAAGCTTCGGGCTTATAGCCGGAGTTGGGGAAGCGGTTTAGCATTTCCTCAAAGGTGCTGACCGCGTCGGCCGGCTGGTTTAGCTGAAATTTATAGAGTTTGCCCAGACCGTAGTAAGCCGTTTCCATCCTGAACCTGGATTGTTCCATAGCGTCCCGCGTCAGCGGAAGCTGGGCGTACAATACATCTTTCTGCGCTTTGGTGGATGTTGTCAGTCCACTTGTTCCGGCATTCGGATCGGGGTTGGTTGTTATGGCCGGAGCCGGGTTGATGGCATTGGCCGGATTGGCGCCGGTCAGCGGATTGTTGTCGCCGGCCAGGGCGGGGGCAGCTTCTTTGGTGCTTCGGCGCCAGTTGTCTTCAAGGGGTCGGTTGCCCCAGCGCTGCATAAACTCCTGCCGTCCCTGCGAAATCCGTACCGGATTGTACAGATACCAACGCTCGTTGGGTTGCAGATCGGAGGTAGTTGCCAGAGCGTTGTTCGCGTTGCCCGACCGATTTGCTGCCTGTTGAGCAAGCGCAGCCTGATTGCGGCTTTGCTGCTCCCGTTTGGCAATTACGTCGTCCAGAAACTTATCCAGCGCAGCAGGGTTCATTTGCGCCAGCCGCTGCAGGCTGTCCTGGGTCCGAATGGTGGAATAATACTCTACAAACTCGTCCAGTAGTTTTTTGCGGTTCGTTACCTCGGTATACTGGGGTGTTTGCGCCGGTAGCAGGGCCAGGCTGCTGTCGTAATACATCCGTGCCCGCACATAATCTTTCTTTTGCTCAAAATAGAGTTTGCCCAATTCCAGGTACGTATACGGAATCTGGGCGGTATTGGTGGTTGTGGTTTGGATCGACTTGCGGTAATACGCTACCGCCTTGTCAATATTACCCCGGCGGGCCTCTACCAGCCCCATGGTATAGTAGATCTTATCCTGCAGATCGGCGTTCTTGCGGTCTTCCAGCATTCGATTGAAGGTGTGGGTGGCCTGAGCAGCCTTTTTGCCGTCTTTGGCGAGTCCCTGGCTCTGCACCAGATAAATATTGGCGTAGAATGACTGATCGTAGGTAGGGCGGGTATGCAACACGGCCGAAAAGTGTTCGGCGGCTTTGGCCGGCTGATTAACGGCGTCGTACAGCTGACCGGCGATCAGGTGAAGGCGGGCGGTATTTTCGCTTTTCTTCAGCATCGGGAAGGTGGCATCCAGGATCGCGGCTGCCACGGCGTATTCGCCTTTTTTCTGGTGCAGGTACGCTTTGGTGAGGTAATAATCGCGGGTGTTCTGCTTGTTGAGTGGCTGCGCCCGCAGGTAGTCGGCTACGTTCAGGCCGTTGCTGTAGTCGCCAGTTGCAATATACGCCCGCATCAGGCCAATCAGTGCCTGGTGTTTATCGGCTCCATCGGTGCCCCGGGTATTGACGTATTTAAAGACCTCCATCGCATCGTCGAACTGTTGTTTCTGCAACCGGGCTTTTCCGATGATGACGAAAGCGTTATCGAGCCACTTGCTGTTCTGGTGCCGCTCGGCAATCAGTGAGGCTTTTTTGATGGCATCATCCAGTTGCGCTTTTACCGGCTGGCTGGCGACAGAATCGACCGGTAAGAAGATAGGCAGAATCTGATTGTAATTATCCTGCCGGGTTTTGAAGAGAATCGTTTCGGCCTCATTCAGCCGGTCCCGGGCAATGATGTATGCGTTGTAATGAGCCGTCAGATTATGATACGCCTTACTAAGCGGCTTATTACTGTATTGCGAGCAGGATAGCAAACCGCCGGCCATGCCTGCTACAGCGAGTGCCAAAACCAGTAATCGGCCTGAGCGGTTATAAGAGGTACAATGCATTGGTTCGGATGAATTATGCCGCTACAGCTTGGGAACCTACCGCTGGGGCGGTACCTTCGCAGCACCAAAACGTAAACGTTTCAAGTCAGGCATCCCGTATTGAAATTATGCTAAATTAGTGATTTTTACGGAAAACTACCAGTCAACTTACGTGTTTCATGGCCGAAGATCCTAGCAATCAGAAGAATAAAGACTTAAACGATAAATTTGACGATGCCCGCGATAAAACGTCGATGTATGCCCGTTACAGCAGTATTGCCTTTCAGATGCTGGGAACTATCGGGCTGGGCGTCTGGGGGGGCATGAAGCTGGACGAGTGGCAGGGCAACAAAAATCCGATCTGGACCATTATCCTGTCGCTTACCTCCATTGGGGCATCGCTCTATCTCTTTATCAAGCAGCTTCCTAAGGAGCCCTGAGTCTATGTGGCGGAGTGTGTTATTTACGGCGGTGCTGGCAATTGTATTTTTCGCAGCCGAACGGTTTATGCAGGCCCGGTGGGTACATCCGGCCTGGAAGATTATCCTGCTCTTTTTTCTGAGCGTTTCGTTCCTGCTGCACCGGCTGATGGAGGCTGGTTTTCAGAACAAACGTGAAAAATTCGTGCAGTTTTACATGGCATCTATTGTGGTGCGGCTGCTGCTTAGCATTGCCTTTGTGGCGTTCTACCTATACCGGCAGGTGGAGCAGAAGCAGCTCTTTGTGGTGACCTTTCTTGTACTATATATATGTTATACGGGTTTTGAAATCTACGGTTTGAGTCGTAACTTGCGACGCGATTTGTAAGACCGCACTCCAATTTCATATGATTCGCTCGTTGTTTCATAAGTTTCTCCTCGCTTCTGCCCTGGTTCTGAGCACGTTTGCTGCGGTACGGGCCGAAGACCCCCACGAAGAAGGCGCCAAAGGCGAAGATTTCAATGTTGGTGAGATGATTATGCACCACATTAAAGATGCCCACGAGTGGGAACTGGCCCACGGCCTGACCATTCCGCTGCCGGTTATTCTGTACACCCAGGATCGGGGTGTGGAGGTGTTCTCCTCATCCAATTTTCACCATGATAACACCTACAACGGCTACATTCAGGAGCACGGCCATATCTACCGCGCCGGTGCCGACGGCCGGCCCGACGAAAGCGTGAAGGTGTATGATTTCTCAATCACCAAAAACGTAGCGTCCCTGCTGCTGAGCGCCCTGATTTTGCTGCTGGTGTTCTTCTCCGTCCGGAACGGATATGAAAAAAACAAGGGACGGGCACCAAAAGGACTTCAGTCGTTTCTGGAGCCGATCATCCTGTTTGTGCGGGACGAAATTGCCCGGCCGAACCTGGGACCCAAGTACGAGCGCTATCTGCCGTACCTGCTCACCTTGTTTTTCTTTATCCTGGTGAATAACCTGCTGGGTCTGCTGCCCGGTGCGGCCAATGTAACGGGTAACATCGCGGTTACGCTTACGCTGGCGGTTATTACCGCCCTGATTGTCAACTTCAGCGCCAATAAAGATTACTGGATGCACCTGGTGAAGCCGACGGGTGTGCCTTTAGCCCTGCTGCCGATCATGATTCCGGTAGAGATTGTGGGCGTGCTGATGAAGCCCTTCTCGCTGATGGTCCGGTTGTTTGCCAACATCACGGCGGGCCACATTATTATCCTGAGCTTGCTGGGGCTGATCTTCATTGCCCGCAACCTGGGTGGTGCCGGTACCGGCTGGGGTGTGAGTCTGATTGTAACGCCGTTTACCATCTTCATGAACCTGATCGAATTGCTGGTTGCGTTCCTGCAGGCATTCATCTTTACGCTGCTGACGTCGATGTATATCGGCAGCGCCATCGAAGAGCACCACCACGGTGGCGGATCGGGTCTTGAGGCCGGTCTGGAGCCGGAGCGGCACCACTAAGAGTTGGCAGTGGGCAGTTCTTAGTAGGCAGCTGATGTTTTTCTGCCGACTGCCTACCAGAAAAAAGCAATCTTTTGTTTCACTATAAATCTGTTTTCTATCATGTTAGCCATGTTGCTATCAATCTTGTTGCAGGCGGCCGAAAGTAACAACGGCGTAGGTCTGGCAGTAATGGGTGCCGGTATCGGTGCGGGTTTGGCCGCTATCGGTGCGGGTCTGGGTATCGGCCGTATCGGTGGCAGCGCCATGGAAGGTATTGCCCGTCAGCCGGAAGCGGCTGGTCGTATCCAGACCGCCATGCTGATTATCGCGGCTCTTATCGAAGCCGTGGCCCTGTTTGCAGCGGTAATCTGTCTGCTGATTTCGTTCAACCTGTAATCAGGCAGCGAGTCGGCAAAACGACATGGGTAGGCCAACTGCATTAGGCGCTGGTCAGATGCCCAAAACATCGGAAAACGCCCGTCAGACCGGATTAGCCGGCCGGCGGGCGTATCCAACCCCGGCCTGTGACGGCTGATCAATAGCAAAAGATTGACGTAAACTCATTCAGCGTACACTTAGCATTATTATACTTCCATGGACTTACTTACCCCGGATATTGGTCTTTTATTCTGGCAGTTAGTTGTTTTCCTGATTCTGTTGTTTGTGCTTACCCGCTTTGCGTGGAAGCCGATTGCGCAAAGCTTAAAAGAGCGTGAAGATAACATTCAGAGCGCTCTGGATCTGGCCGAGAAAACGCGGACCGAAATGGCGCAGTTGAAGTCGGATAACGAAAAGTTACTGGCGCAGGCCCGGATCGAGCGCGATGCTATCCTGCGCGGTGCCAAAGAAACCGCCGATAAAATGGTAGCCGACGCCCACGTGAAAGCGCAGGCCGAAGGGCAGCGGATGCTGGAGCAGGCCCGCGAAGCGATGAACACCGAGCGCCATGCCATGATGGCCCAGGTGAAAAAAGAAGTAGTTGCCCTCTCCCTGGACATCGCCGAGAAAGTACTCCGCAAAGAGCTGAGCGACAAATCAGCCCAGGAGCAGCTTGTTCAAAACCTCGTCGCCGAAAGCAATCTTAATTAACGATGAGTAATGAGTGATGAGCGATGAGTTACAGGCGTCAGCCCACTCATCACTCATCACTCATTACTCATAACTCCCAAAGTTATGGCAGCAGAATCATCGGTAGCGTTCCGGTATGCCAAGTCCCTGATCGACTTGGCTAAAGAGAAAGGCCTGACGGAAGAAATATACGCTGATATGGAGTTCTTCCGGCGAACCCTGGCGCAAAATCGTCAGCTTTTGCTGATGTTTAAGAACCCCATTGTTCGGAAAGAAAAAAAATACGCTGTGCTGAAGGCTATCTTCGCGAATCGGGTGAACCCGATGACAATGGCTATTTTTGAGATTATCACCCGCAAGCACCGGGAAGGTATTATTGATGCCATTGCCGACGAGTTTGTCCGGTTGTATAATGAACTCAAGGGTATTCAGCGGGCACAGGTCATCACTACGGTACCGCTAACGGACGAACTCCGCCGGCAGTTTACCAATATAGTGGCGAAGTCGACCGGGATGACCGTGCAACTGGAGGAAAAGGTTGACCCCAGGCTGATTGGTGGGTATATCCTTCAAATCGGCGATAAGCAGATAGACGCATCTATTCGCCACCAGTTGAACGAGATCCGGCTGGAGTTTATGCACTAAGCCAACCAGGCATAAATGGCAAACAAAAAGCCGCTACCTATTCGGGTAGCGGCTTTTTGTTTGCCCGGACTGTTCCGTTAAAAAGCAATACCGAAGGTGATACCGGTGCGCAGGCCAAATCCGCTGAATAAATTCGTAGAGAAGGATTCGGTAGAACCGTCATTTGCTTTCGCCGTACCTGCGTTGTACGAGGGACCAAGGAAAAAGTCAAAGGCTATACGATCTTTCAGTAGTACCTGGTAACCAGCTGTAACGCCACCACCAAACGTACTGAGCGTACCACCACCACCACTGCCAACACTTGTCAGTTTAAAGTTCTGATACCGGAGGAACGGAGCGACGTAGAAGCCCGCCGGCGCATCCTTGGAATCAGACAAATAGAAGCGATATTCCGGAGTTACACCAATCCCATTAAAACGGGTACCATCGGCTTTGAAGCCGGTAAAGTAGAAGCCTACCTGGAAGCTGTGATTCTCGTTCAGGGCACGCTCAATGGCAAAGTTGCCGGTGCGGACAAGAGGGCTGAAGATATTAGCCTTGATAACAGTCTGGCTTTGTGCATGAGCAGTATACAAACTCCCCAATACACCGGCTGCCAGCAGCGCAGATCTCATTAGCTTTTTCATCATGTGGATAGTTAGTGAATAAAATTTCAGGCTAAGATCATCTGGGGAAAAGTCAAATGCAAGTGTGTGCATGTAATTGGTAGCAGGATTGAGTAAACGGCAAATAACCGTCTTTTCCTGCCAAACAGGTAAGAGAAATGAAAAAGATAAGGTGGTAGTGACCTGAATCGCCTTCAAAGAATACAATTACAGTTTTAAGCCAATGGTTAAGCCGCCCCGCACCAGTAAGCCGGTAAAAATGCTGATGGCGAATGGTGACTGCACAATACCGGCATCGGCCCGGACACGGCCGTTGTTGTAGGAGGGACCCAGAAATGCGTCGAGGGTGATCCGGTCGCTGAACAAAGCCTGGTAACCGCCCGTAACGCCACCGCCGTAGGTAGTTAATGAGCCGCCGACACCGGTGTCTACCTGATTCAGGCTGAACTGCTGGTAGCGGAGAAACGGAGCCAGATAAAATCCGTGCGGGGCATCTTTTTGGTCGATAGACAGATACATGCGGTATTCGGGGGTAATGCCATAGCCGCTGAAGCGGGTGTTCTTATACCGGAGTCCGGTATAGTAAAAGCCGACCTGCAGGCTTCGATCCTGGTTAATCACTTTCTCGAAGGAGATATTCGCCGTCCGGAAGAAAGGGCTGATCAGGTTTGCTTTTAAAACAGACTGGGCCTGAACTGTAGCTGCACTACAGAGAACAGCCAACCCGGTCAGCATAAGTCGGTGATTCACTTTTTTCACGCCCATAATCGTTGTAACTTGGAGATGCCTGCGCTGTACATGAGTTCATAACCACCAGAAACTGTTTGCGGTTATAGATGGGCGCAGTTACCAACGGAGACTTATTGCATGGACCTTCTGGCGCAAGTGCGCGACATCAGCATTGTACAGGTAGCCAATGACCTGGGTTACCAGCTTCAGTTCAACCGCAAGATTCTTTGTCCGTTTCACGACGAAAAAACGGCTTCGCTGGTGCTGTATCCACAGACTAACACCTTCTACTGCTTTGGCTGCGGGAAGCACGGCGACGTTGTCGGCTTCTACGCCGACATCTCCCGGCAGGAGTATCGTACAGCCATGCATGAACTGGCGGCCAATTACCTGCCGGGCTACCAGATTGGCGGGTACAAACGAAAAGGCGTGCGGAAAGTGACGCCGGAGCGGGTGAAGGCCCACAAGAAGCTAACGGCACCGGATTCGGGTGCGTATGTCTACCGCGAGTATCACAGTGACATTTACGAGGAGTTTCAGCGCATTTGCGAACAGCAGCCTGGCAACCAGATCGGGCAGGATGCGCTGGACTACCTGCAAAGCCGCGGCTTTACGCAGGAGGTGCTGCAAACGTTCAGAATTTTTGTGGTGACCGATTACGAAACGGTTCATGCCCACCTCCGCAATACGTTTAACCTGCTCGATTTGCAGGAGAGCGGCTTGTACAACGAGCGGGGAAACCTAATCTTTTACCGCCACCCAATTATCATTCCCTATTTCAAAAGAGGCCGCATAGTCTTCTTACAGGCGCGGGTAATTGGCTCGCCTACCGACAATATCTCCCGCTACCAGTTTCTGAGCGGGGTGCCCGTTGAACTGTTCAACCAGGATATACTGCCCCGGCTGGGTCCTAAGCATACCGTTTTTGTGACCGAAGGAGCCTTCGATTGCATGACGCTGGCGCAACACGGGTACCATGCCGTCAGCCTGGGCAGTGCTACCATGTTCAAGCGTGAGTGGGCCAAACTCTTCAAACGAGTAGAGGTATGCTTCTACTTCGATAATGATGAAGCCGGCAAAAAGGCCGCTCTTGAATTTTCTGAAACATTTGCACAATATGGTATTAGTACCCGTATCGGCGCTGTTCCTGAAGGATTTAAGGATGTTAACGATTACTTTTTGAATCGCCGGTAAGCGGTTGCTGCCTCAAAATCTGAGCAAACGGGACAATCTACCCCCACCCCTCCGTCGTATATATAGACGTTGATTTATTTGATTCACTATTTACTAGCGCATTTGAAACACCTGTACGTCTTACGTCGGTAAACCGTTGCCGGCTTCGTAAGAATCCCTTTATTCATTATTCAACCTAATGTTTTAGTAT
Organism: Nibrella viscosa; assembly: GCF_039541875.1. Lineage (NCBI taxonomy): Bacteria > Pseudomonadati > Bacteroidota > Cytophagia > Cytophagales > Spirosomataceae > Nibrella > Nibrella viscosa. The sequence continues at coordinate 774,240 of NZ_BAABHB010000002.1, forward strand.
GAAACGAGTGTTTTGGCGCGTCTTTACGCTTCCGCTTTGCCTAACCGTCTGGCTGGGAACCCATGCCTGTAAGGTAGAATCTGATGGTTTATCGCCTACCGGAACAAGTTCAACTGGTCGGGTAGCCATTGAACTGACGGATGCTCCGATTGATGATGCCAGTGTCAGAAGTGTATTCGTTACCGTTACTGAGGTGAACGTGGATGGAAAGCCATTTTCCGGCTTTACCGGCAAAAAAACCATTGATGTGCTGGCCTTGCAGAATGGCAGGGTAGAGGGTCTGGGTGTAGCCAATCTGGAAGCCGGTACGTACAGCAATGTGTCGCTGGTACTGGATTACGCTACTGACGCAAATGGAAATGCACCGGGCTGTTATGTGTTAACCACCGATAATCAAAAACACAATCTCGGCGCAAGCGGAGTACAGCGTGTAGAGGTAAAAAGCAATCAGGCCCTGCAGGTAGCCGAAAAGTCGGAGCAGACACTGGTAATGGATTTTGACCTGCGAAAGGCGGTAAAGGACAATAACGGAAACAGCCCGGGTGGGTATATTTTTGCTGGCGAGAGTGAATTGCAGTCAACCGTACGGGTTGTAAACAAAAACCGTGTGGGCAGCATTGTTGGCAAAAGCACCAACAGCGGATCCAATGGCCGCGTGGTGGTGTACGCTTACAAGAAAGGGCAGTTCAACAGGAGTGCTGAAAGCGCTAATCAATTTGCCAACGCCGTGAACAGTGCTACTGTTGACGCGAGCGGTAACTACAAGCTCTCCTTTCTGGAAGAAGGAGATTATGACATCTGTTTTGCCTCCTACCAGCAGAATCCAAACGGCGGCTCAGCTGTCCTGAGAGGTGTGCTGTCGCTGGGAGGAGGACTGAGCCTTAACGGGGTTTCGAGCGTGTCGGTAAAAGCCAATACTGAAGCCCGGCTTGACGTGACGCTAGGTGGCTTGCTAAGCCTGTAAGCCGGCGTTTTTTTCAGGGCTTCACAAACCCTCCAGTCACTACCAGCGGCTGGAGGGTTTGTCATCTATACATCCACTTCCATTTCCAGTAAGGCATAGCTCAGGCTTTTACCGTGGGTGCCCATCGTGAGTGGGAGGTGTCACCACCTCCCACTCACCTGAGCCAGATGCTGTAAGTTCGGATTCTGAGCAGAAGGTTTAGCAAGATACCCCTATGAGTGTTGGAGAATTTTGTTTTGCCCACCAAATTCTCCAATACTCATAGGGGTATGCGGTTGGCTATAGGACCGAAAGGCGACCAAAACAACTAACGCCCTTTTGTCACCGACAAGCAGGGTGGAGGGGTTGGGGTAATCACTTTACCAGCACCTTCACCGTCTTGACCCCCTGCTCGGTGATGAGCCGGCCCAGGTAGACTCCGCTCGGTGTCGGCCCCACCACCCAGGTTACCTGCTGCACCTCACCGGCCGGGGCCTGACCACTCTGAAGCCGACGAACCGGCAGGCCTCTCAGATCCTGGAGGTCCAGTGAGTAAGTCCCTCCCTGCGGCAGCAGGAACTCAAACGTGGTGCGACCCTCTACCGGGTTGGGATAGTTGCGAAACAGAACGGCCTCGGCCGACAGCAGGACCTCCAGACCAAAACCCTCCCGCTTATTTTTGCCGTCGTGGATGACGATGGACCCGCCCCCGAGGGCCGTCGTTGGATTGGCATCGTTCGAACCACCCAGGTTGTTATCGTAGACCACAGCCGATTCGGTATTATTCTGCCAGATTTTGATGCGGAACTTATCGGTGCCTCCGCCCCCGTTGAGACTACCGTCTACTGCCGTCAGCATAAAACCGTAGCTACCCGCTCCGTTGATCGTGCCATAGCCCTTGAACTGCGCTTTTGCCCCGGCTACCACGAGCCACTGGTATACCGTGCTTTTGAAATTGAGATTCCCTGCTTTGAACTGGAACTCCGTGTTGCCATCGGGCACGGTGGCTCCTTTCTGGTACTTGGCCACAAAGCCGAAGTTGGCTTTGCCGGTCAGGCTGGGGTTTGCCAGGTAAGCCCCCGTGGGGGAGTCGATCCAGCCGCCCCCGGTTACAAATCCGCCGGTGGGATCATACACCACGGCATACTCAAAGGGTTGGGTAGCCGAAGCCCCGCAGGCATCGGTGACTGTGACACTGATCCGGTACACCCCCGTGGCCGTATAACTGTGGGTAGCTGAGAGCATACCACCCCCCGAACCAACGGCCACGGAACTGCTGGTGCCGTCGCCCCAGGCAATGCCGGCGCTGGTCAGGTTGTTGTCGGCATCGCTCACGGAAGCATTCAGGGCGAAGGCTGCGGTGATGACCTGCGGATTGGTGCCGGTGGTGATGGTGGCAATCTGCGGAGCGGTATTGGCCCCGCCCTGTACTGTTCGCGATGCGGTGGCGGTGCAGCCGTTGGCCCCCGTGACCGTGACGGAATAGGTATTGGCTACGGTAGCACTGATGGCGGCTGTGGTGGCCTCTGTGCTCCAGCGGTAGCTGCTGCCCCCACTGGCCGTTAAGGTCACACTGGGGTTGGCGCAAGTGAGCGTGGCTGAGGTGGGGCTGATGGCGGCTACCGGCGGAGCTTTTACCGTGATGGACGTGGGTACCGTTAGTGTACAGGATCCATTCGCAGGATCGGTTACTTTGAAATAGAGCGGATAGGACCCATCGGCAGACAGGTTCGAGGCCGTAAAGGTATTGATGCCGGCGTCATAGCTGCCGGCGGCTGTAGTTAAGCTTTCGTTCTGGTACCACGTAGTACCCACCACCAGCGTATTGCTGCCACCGACCGTTAACGCCGGACTGGCCGTGAGCCCACAGGTGGTGCTCAGGGGCAGGGCCAGCAGGCTGCTGCTGGTGTTGGTGACGTTGGGAATAGGGTTACCCTGCGGGTAGGCCAGGATGCCGGCGTTGGTGAATACAGCCGGAGCCGTATTATAATGAAGGCTGTTGGTGGAGCTGACCGTCATCAGCCCCTCATTGGTTAACGTAGCCTCGTTCCTAAGGTAGGCGGCCAGGCTCAGACTAGCGCAGCTTGTATTGCGGATGGTGCCGCTGGCGTTCCAGAGCCCAAAGACCACCTCATATTCCGCCCCGATAACCAGACGGGCCGCGTTGGTGAACGTGCCGCTACTATTGAACAAACCATACAGGGTGTATTTTTTAATCAGGATTTCACCCGCCAGATTGCTGAACGTGGCATTGTTGGCAATTCCATTACTTCCAAGAAAATCAGGACCGCCTACGATGATGCGAGCCTCGTTGGTGAACGTGCCGAAATTAAGTATGCCGTTGTTACCTCGGATAATCTCGATGTATCCCCCCGATTTATTCTCGAAGGTAGCGCTGTTATCGATTCCTGCGCCATTCTTAATGCCAGACGTTCCTGTGTGGATACTACCCGTGTTGGTGAACCTCCCCGCCGTATTATACAACTCAGTAGCGCTTGCCCCGGTAAGCCGGATCGCTCCGTCCTGGCTATTGTTGAATATACCTGTGTTTTCCAGGCTAATACTCCAACTAGGATTAGCAGAATGCTCCCCAATAACAATCTGGCCGGCGTTGGTGAAGATACCGGTCGTATTGTTCTGCAAGCCTTTGGAACCGTTGATGTTGTCGATACGGATTTCGGCCCCGATTTTGTTGTCGAAGATGCCCTTATTGATAAAGATATATGGGCTTCCGGGACTGTTCAGTATCAGTTGCCCACTGTTATAGACGCTACCCAGGTTATAGAACGTTTGGGCGGTAGTGTTACTATACCCACTCACGGTCATCGTGGCCGAGCCGGCGAGGGTGAGCGTCGCCCCGGTCTGCACCTCCACCGATTTGGTCAGGGCAGCCGTGCCCGCTCCAATAGTGGGGTAATTGGCACTGCCGACAACCGGGATCACCACATCGCTGGTAGCGGTGGGCACCACCCCCGTGTTCCAGTTACCGGGCGTGGCCCAGTCGGGGCCGGCGTTTCCTGTCCAGGTGGTCTGGGCCAGCGCCGACAGCATCGTCAGCCTATACAGCAACAGCATCCCCAGGAACCAGCGGCCCCAAATACCGGTCTGAAAGCCGGCCCGACGGGGTAGCCCGGAAAGACGAGGTAGTTGGCATGGTTTAAAAGAGAAAATGGTAGATGATACGTTCATGGTTCACATGCTGCCTGGTTTACAAAAACAGCACGGCAAGTGTACCGGTAATGGCCGGAAACGGGGTTCACTATTGTTCCGAAAAGGTGCAGTATTGTTCAGCCCCTGGCCGACTGGCGAAAAATACCGGGTGAAACGCCGAATTCTTCCGAAAACAACCGAATGAAATATTTCGGATTGTCGAAACCCACGGCATAGGCCACTTCGGAAATGTTCAGCCCGCTGTTGGTCAGTAAGTCCTGCGCCTTGCGCATCCGCAGGGCCCGCACGTATCGGCTGACAGACATACCCGTCAGGGCCGTCAGCTTCATGTGCAGCGTGGTCCGGCTTAGGCCCATGAGCCGACAGATCGTCTCGGCCGAGAGGGTAGCATCATCCAGATGCGCTTCCACGAGGGTTCGTAGTTTCACCAGAAACTGGTCTTCCAGCGACTCGGCCGGTTCGTCCGGTAGCGGCTGATTTTCGCCCGTGCCGCCCAGCGCCAGTTGGCGGTAGTATACCTGTAGCAGCCGACGGTTCTGCATCAGATTACCGAGTACGACCAGCAATTCTGCTCGCAGGAAGGGCTTTATCAGGTAGGCATCGGCCCCGCGTCGTAAACCGGACAGGCGGTCGCTAACAGCCGCCCGGGCCGTGAGCAGCACAATGGGAATATGGCTGGTGCGCTCGTCGTTTTTCAGCGTATCGCAGAGTTCAAAGCCGTCTTTCAGGGGCATCATTACGTCGCTCACAATCAAGTCGGGCATGGTCGCCAGCGCCTGCTCAATGCCAGCCTCTCCGTTTTCGGCCCGGATAACCCGGTAATCGGCCGCGACACAAACCTGGATGTAGGCCGCCACATCGTCGTTATCCTCCACCAGCAGCAAAAGGGACTTCTCCCCGCCAATTTCCGCAACCGACTCCGTCCACGCATTACGCTCCGGATTAACCAGTACGGGCATTGATACCGTCTCATGCGCCTTGCCCCCTGCTAACCCGTCGGACTGCAACGGCTCACTGCCAACTGCCATCAGCGGCAGACTAACCACAAACTCAGCCCCTCCTTCCTGGCCGGACCGGTTCCGCACGGCTAAGCCACCGCCCATCAGCCCCACCAGTTCCCGCACCAGCGACAGCCCAATACCGGTGCCGCTGACCAGCGTATCGGCCCTGTGTGACCCGGCCACGTTAGGCCCTGTCGAATCGTTGGACCGCTGGAAAAAGCGGTCAAAAACTTTTGGCAGGTCGGCGGGAGAGATACCAGTTCCGGTATCACTGACCGTAATCTGAATCCAGGTATCACCCAGTTGGTTGGTGGGGACCAGTTCTTCATGGTAGCCCAGCGGGCTCAGCGGCTGCCAGCCTTCGTGCAGGCTGAGCCGGCAGGATACCTGCCCACCGGCCGGGGTAAATTTAAGCGCGTTGCTCAGCAGGTTGGCGAGTATGTCCTGGAGTTTGTCTTTGTCGAAGTCGGTTTCGAACCGCGCCACCTCCGACCATACCCCAAGCTCAATGTCTCTGGCTTTCGCCAGGGAATGAAACGACTCGCCCACGTAGCGGATAAAGCTGACGAGATCGGCGCGAACCGGATGCAGGTGCATCTCTCCGGCTTCCAGTTTCGACAGGTCCAGAATCTGGTTAATGAGTCGCAGCAGGTTGGTGCCGTTGCGTTCAATCAAACCCGTCATCTGATTCAGTGGCGGGCCGGGCCTATCCGGGCCGGGCCGGTAGTTTCTGATTTCGTCGGCCATACCCAGAATCACGGTGAGGGGCGTCCGGAACTCATGCGAGATATTGGTAAAGAAATGCGAGCGGGTTTCGTTCAGCCGCAGCAGGTTCGCTGCCTGCTGTTCAATGATCGCCTTGTCCTGCTCAATGCGGGCGGTAGCCTGTTTGATCTCGGTCTGGAGTCGCTGTTGTTCCTGCCGGTGCGCCCAGCTCCGCCAGCGTAACCACCCCCATATGCCGGCAATGGCCAGCACGCCCACCAATCCCAGAAACCACTGGCGCAGGTAAAACGGCCGTAGGACAACCAGATGGATGGTCAGGGTGTTGGCCGACCACTGTCCATTGGCGGCCTGCGCCCGGACCAGTAAGGGATACTCGCCATAGGGCAGGTGGTTCAGGCGCAGCAGCGGCTCCGGTTGCATGACCCAGCCCTCGCCCAGCCCTTCAAACTGGTAGGCATATACGTTTCGGCTGGCGTCGTCGAAGTTCAGGAAGGCAAACTCCAGCACACTGGTACCATCGCCGGGTGGAATGCGAATCTGCCCCGTATTGAGCACCCCGGCGGTTTTGTCAACTACCTGGCCAACCGCCGGATCGAACTGCCGGAACGTGGTCAGGTAGATGGGCGGACGCTCCAGCGCCGGCTCGTTTTCGAAATCGCGGGGGTCGAAGGCCGTGATGCCGTTCAGCCCGCCGAAGTAGATCCGGCCGTCGGGGGCCTGACAATGGGCAATGCGGTTAAACTCTACGTTGGTAATGCCATCCTCCACCAGGTAGGTGCGGGTGGTCTGCCGCACCGGATCAAAATGCATAATGCCGTAGTCACTGCTGAGCCAGAGGTGCCCCTGCCGGTCGGCATACACGGCGTAAATATTGTCGTTGGATAGACCCTCCGTGCGCCGGAACGAGTGCGTCTGGTTACGCAGACAGTCCCAGCGAATCAGGCCCGTGTTGGCCGTTGCCAGCCAGTACACGCCCACAGGGTCGTGATAGAAGTGCTGGAAGTTATCGGCCGGCAGGTAATATTGGCCCTGTCCTCCGCTCCAGTAGCGACCGGTAATGCCTTTGGCCGGATCAAAGGTGTACAGGCCCGTGGTGGTGCAGAGCCAGATAGTACCCTGCCGGTCGGGACCAATGTGCAGTATATGCGCCTGGGCCAGTTCGGTAAACTGGTTGTATTGCCGGAACGGCAGAATTTGTCCGTCGGTGGTCCGGATCAGTCGCAGACCCTTTTGCTCGGTCCCGGCCAGCATATGTGTATCGCTGAAGGCGTACATGGCCCAGAATTGTTGCCGGTCTTCGTAGGGCAGGGTACTAACGGCCCATTTTTTCAGAGTGGTATCCGAGCGGAGCAACTGCTCATTCGCCCCCGCATACAACCGACCCTGTCGGTCCTGCGCCAGACTACGCATGGACGCGGAGCCGACCGGCTGGTAGAGCGTCTGAGGGTGCCCACCTGACGGGTTGACTTTAAACAGCCCTTTCGATTCCAGATTCACGTACAATTCGTTATGGATAATCTGGATGCCCCGGACCGGTACCATTTGGTCGGGTACGTTGGTCGGCTCGTAAAATAGCCGCCGGAACCGGTTCGGTGCCAGTTTGACCTGATCTAATCCGTAGCTACTGCCCAGCCACAGGCGGCCGCTGCGGTCGTAACAGATGCTTCGGTCCCCGTGGATGGCGTATCCCAGCCGCTTCAGATCCAGCAATACCCCTTTTTTTGGGTCAATCAGTTGGGGCTCTTGCCAGATCAACCCCAACTGATTCAGGTACAGCGGCATAGGCCGGTGGTAAGGGTTATAAATGCCCAGTGTGCCGAGAGGCCAGAAACGGCGGTTCCCCTGCTCATCGATACTGTAAACTGCTTTGTACTGTTGGTCGCTCGTGTATTCGGCGTAAAAAAAAGGGGTGTTTCGAGTATACCCCCACCAACTTGTCAGATACACGGACTGATGATAGTACTGGTGCATAACACGCCCGTCGGGAGTCAGCTCGACCATCCGACTGTTGTCGGCAATGGCCCAGACCGTATGGTGCGCCGTAGCGTGCGCCATGCGTAAGGTCCTGAATTGCGGCAGGGACACCTGCCGCAGGCCCGTTTTCGGGTGATAGCTGATTAGCACAGCGGGGTGCCGGCTACCGGGGAGAAAGATGGTCCCGTCCGGGCTGCCGAGCAGCAGTTCGTCGCCGGTCCATTGTTGCTGGAGTAGTTTTGGGCCGAACCTCTGGCCGAAGGATGTAGCGGTGCCGGTTTGAGGGTCAAACAGCATAATCAGCGAGGGATTCTGCCACCCCATCAGCCACAGCAGCCCGTCGGCATCCTGGGCCATGTACTGGATATTGTCAACGGCCAGGCCGTTGCGCTCCTTGGTGTAGGTGGTGAACGTCTTGCCGTCGAAGCGGTTCAGCCCGAACCGGGTAGCAAACCACATAAATCCCTGCCGGTCCTGCAAAATGGCGTTGACCTCCCGGTGCGCCAGTCCATTCTCGACCCCGTAGTGTTGCACCGAAGCCGCGTAGGGTTGGTTGCCGCCCAGCGGGATGCCGCCCAGCGGGTTGCCGCCCAGCGCTAGCTGCCAGCAACAAATCACAAAACCAATGGCAAAGCCTAGAGATTTCACCGTAAATGCTTTCCGACGGAAAGGAGATGATGTCGGTGCTTAAAGATAAGGAGGAAAGGTGTAAAATGAGCATTTTTCCCTAAACGGGCAATAAGCCTGATTCGGGAAAATGCCGCCCGATTGCCCTATGCTTTTTTTTGACAATCAATGCGCTATCTCCATTTCCAGCAAGGCATAGCTCAGGCTTTTGCCGTGGGTGTCCATCGTTAACGACGTCGTGACGCCCCCTGTCAGGGCCTGCTGGCACACAAACTGAAGCGCCGGCAGGTTAGGCAGTTCATACCGGGTGATCTCACCGGCCACAATCTCACACAGGTGGTTTTTGACGGCTTCTACCGTTACCTGTGTGCAGAGCACCGGGTAGTCTTCTGGATTGTAGGGAATCAGCGAGAGCGTCAGCGTATTGCCTTTGTCGCCGGCGCGGCTGTGGGCGAGGCTGTATAGTTTGGTTTTCATGCGTGCAGAACGGTTAGGTGGGGCGATACCTGGTTGCGGTCGATGAGGGTGGACACAATACCGACAATTTCGTGTACGTACTTGCGGGCTCCGCCACCCCCAGCCGGTCCATTGGTGTAGAGCGCTTCCACTTCTTCGCCCACCAGGGCCGCTTCTTTGGCAGTAGCCGCCCGCCCGGCCACCCGCAGCCGGATTTCGTACGGATCGGGATAGTGGCCGAAGGCGGTGCGGTGAACGGAGGTGCTGCCGATGTAATCGACGCGGAGGTCGGCGAAGCGGTCTTGCAGACGCTGCTGAACAATGGCTCCGGCCAGTTTTGCCCGGCCCAAAGCGTTTGAGCCGGCATAAGATATTTCGCCTTCGCCGACAAAACCGGCATCGTATCCTACACTTACCTTCAGGGTATCGGGGCGGGTCTGGCCACGACCACCCGTGGCCCTCACCTGATCTGAACCGCTCTGGTCCAGCCGTACCTGCGTAAAATCGGCGACTACATCGGGGGTAAAGTATTGGCCGGGGTTCATCACTTCGTATAAAAGTTGCTCCGTAGCCGTGGCGACACTAACCAGGCCACCGGTGCCGGCTACTTTGCTGAAGACCGCCGTGCCATCGGCTGAAATATCGGCAAACGGATGCCCCAGGTGTGCCATATCGGGTATGTCTTTCCGACCGGGGTCGGCAAAGTAGCCACCCGTCAATTGCCCGGCACATTCCAGCAGATGACCAATGACAGTTCCCTGCCCAATCTGGTTGGCATTGTCCAGCGACCAGCCGAACTCATGCACCAGCGGAGCCACAAACAGCGAGGGATCAGCCACGCGGCCGGTAATGATGATGTTGGCTTCCGTGGCCAGCGCGGGCAAAATGGCATCGGCACCGAGATAGGCATTGGCCGAGATCAAGGCTCCGGATTCGTTGAGGGGCTTGCCGGTTTCCAGGGCGGGCTCGTTGCCGGTAAGCTGCTGAAGCACATCATCACCGGTAACGGTGGCTACAGTTACGGGTAGTTGTAGTTGCCGGGCAATGGCGCAGATTTTCTCAGCGGCCGCCGGCGGATTAGCCGCTCCCATATTGGTAATCAGGCGGACCTTCTTTTCCAGCAAATGGGGCAGCAGGCATTCCATCCGGCGTTCCAGCAGTGGGTCGTAGCCCAGGGTCGGGTCCTGGCGCTTGCGTTTTTGAGCCAGCGCAATGGTTCGTTCCGCCAGGCATTCCAGCACCAGATAGTCCAACTGCCCTTGTTGCACCAGAATAACGGCCGGTTCGAGCCGGTCGCCGGAGAAGCCGGCACCGCAGCCAATGCGTATAGTTTCTTTCATAAATGAATCGACCCGGTTAAGAGAGCGGCCAGCGTCATAACTAATGTTGTCCCGAACGCCCATTTCAGGATAAATCGTTGATGGTCGCCCAGGTCTACCTCGGCCAGACCCACCAGCAGAAAGGTGGAGGCTGTGAGCGGACTGACCGGAAAGCCCACCGTCATTTGCCCCAGCAAAGCTGCCCGCCCAATCTCCAGCGGATTGATACCAAACTGCGTGGCGGTGTTGCTCAGAATAGGCACCACCCCGAAGTAATACGCATCGGGCGTAAAGAGCAGACTTGATGGCATACTCGTTATAGCGGTGAGCGTCGGCAGCCAGGCCGCGTGCTGTTGGGGAATCAGCGACACCAGCGAGGTGGCCATGGCATCAATCATTTTTGAACCCGTCAGAATACCCGAAAACACCCCGGCTGCGAAGATCATGCTCGATACCATGAAAATGTTGTTGCCGTGGCTCCGCAGTACTTTCTGCTGATCGGGTAGTCTGGGGTAGTTGATGACCAGCGCGACTACCCCGGCTACCACAAACAAGGCTGGTGCCGGAATCCAGCCTTTCATCAGGGTGACAATCAAGCCCACCGTCAGCACGGCGTTTACCCAGAAGAGTTTCGGCCGACGAAACTGCCGCTGCTCTTCCGTCAGGTTTTCGTGATGTACATACTGAAAATCCGCTATGCCTAAGCGTTTTCGTTCTTTTAGCCCGAACCAGTAAGCCACCACCAGCACCCAGCCAATACCCGCCAGAATAGCCGGGATGTTCGGGTTGAAAAGTTGGGTCGCATCCGTTTTCAGCGTCGAGATGGCCCGTGCCGACGTACCCGACCAGGGCACCAGATGCAGCGGGCCGACGCTCAGCGCCACGATACCCGGCAGGATCAGCCGGTTGATTTTCAGTTGACGGTAAATGGGCAGAAAGGCCGACATCACAATCATGAACGTAGCCGTACCATCGCCGTCGAGGTGGACAATCATCGTCAGAATGGCCGTGCCGATGATGACCTTCAGCGGGTCACCCTTCACATAGCGGATGATACCGGCAATGATTGGGTCGAACAGGCCTGCGTCGAGCATGGTGGCGAAATACAGCACGGCAAACATCAGCAGAATGCCCGTGGGGGCTACCTGTCTGATGCCGGCCAGAATCATCTCACCCAACTCTGTTGGGGTAAAGCCGGCGAGTATCCCCATAACCAGCGGCACCAGCACCAGGGCCGTCAGCACCGACAGTCGTTTGCTGAAAATCAGCGCCAGAAAAGTTACAATAGTGGCAAAACCAAAAAAAGCAAGCATAGGGTAGGTACAAGTCAAGTGTGCCCGTTTACCGGCGGCACCCCGCAATACTTTGCTGCCAGATGTCGGCCATCGGGCGGGCAACTTCCAGATCGTTGATCAGCAAACTGAGCTGGTTAGCATAGCTGGTCGGCTGGCCATCTTTAAACGCTTTAATTATTTTTTCCTTCCCGTTCGTGGCCAGATCGATGGCCAGTTCACTGCCGGACACGTTTATTTTCACGGCCAGCGGGTTCAGGTCGGCCAGGTTCAGGTCCCAGCGCAGCTCGGTGCTTTTCTTCGCCCCATTCTGGCGGGCGGTGTAGGTAAAGGTGCAATTGTCGGTTTTCTGAAGCTGGTACGTGGTCTGTCCTTTGGCATCCTGGAGGCCGTTAATTTTTTCGGCTACCCAGGTCATCCCGCCGGCTGGTAAGGCCGTAGCCGCGGTTTTCTGGCACTCCGGAATCAGTTTCGTCAGCAAGGCCGGCATAAACCGAACGGTTTCCAGCTCATTGCTTCTGATCTCCAGCGTGTTTTCGTAACTGCCGCGCTGTCCATTCTGGGTGGTGGTAATCCACTTGCCCTTGTCTTTTACCGGCAGCACCAGCACGAAGGCGCTGCCGTCGGAACGGACTTTGGCATTCGCTCCGTCCAGGTCGCTCAGGAAGAAGCGGTAAGTTTCGTCGAGGTTCTTACGGCCCGATACTTTGCGGCTCAGTGTAGCCAGGCAGTTGGGGGTAAGCTGCTGCTCGATATGGTCCGACCCATCGTCGGCAGGCTGCACGGCGGCCGCTACGCGCTTCAGCCCGTCGTTCAGCGAGGTATACTGAACGGCCTTAGCCTGTTGGGCCTCCAGTTGCTTTGCTGCCAGCGGCAGGAGTTTTTGCCAGGCCATTTGGGTTATTCGGGCCTTTTGGGCGGTCAGGCAGCGGACCTCCACAGCATCGGTATTCTTTTCCCACTGCCCGTTCTTTCGCAACCGGATGTAGCGGTCTTTGTTTTCCAGCCTGACGAGTACGGTCGAGCCTTCAACGTCCAGGCTGATGCGCTGCGGGTTCAGGTCGGCTATGTTGAACTGATATTGGCGCTCAATGGATTTTCCCTTTTCGGTGCGGCTTTGCAGTAGCTTCATCAGTAGCGGATTGGTTTTATCCAGTTCAGTGGATTGCTGGAGCGCATCGGAGCCGCCCGTGGCTGCATCCAGATTGCTGCCAATCCATTTTATCAGCCCGTCGTACGTGTCGGGCAGCTTCGCATCGGCTACAAACTGGGCATCGGCCAGGGGAATGGCCTTGCGAAACAGCTCGGCCAGGGCACGGGCATTCTCAGCGTCGATCCCGTACAGGACCAACTGGCTTGTGTTGTTCTTCTGCGTGCCGTTTTCCTTCAGCGCCATAAATGCCTGTTTGGCGCGTGTTTTCAACGTCAGTGTCATCAGGTCTTTTTTCGCTTCGAAGTTGACATTGCCCGGATCGATATCTGCCAGGTTGAACGCGTACTCGTTCACCGTAGCCTGCCCCTTTTTATCTGTTTCCTTGACGGATGTGGTTACCAGATACGGACGGGTTGCATCAAAGGTCAGGCTCTGTTCAAACGACTGCGATGCGCCGTTGACCGGTTTAAGTTGTTCGGCAATTTGCTTCAGGGTAGCCGGTAGCGGTGCCTGCCCGAACGCAAATTGCGAAAGCAGGACGGGAAGCATCAGACGGAGAAGCTGGTAGAAACGGTCCATAGTGAAAGAGAATTTGATGTACGGAAAGCATAGAGTTGTTTTGATGAACAAGTTACAATATGCCTGGTAACCAGTCTGTTTATTTCCCGTTTTTCCTGCATCAAACCGCTTTTCTTTCGGTTGAACCGTCAGTGCCGGTAAAAAATCGTGTCCAGGAACGCAATCATTTTGTCGAGCGCTGCGGGCGCATCTTTCTGGAAGCTGGTGCCCAGAAACGGATTGGAACCCGAGTCCAGAAAAGCATGAGGCCGGCCTTCGTATACCCAATAAGCGATGTTAGTGTGACCGGCTTCCTTCAGTTTCGCTATGTAGGTTTCAATGGAAGCCGGGGTAGTCAGGTTATCGTTCGAGCCTACGGTAAAGAGCATAGGTGGCAGTTTCCGTTCGCCGGCTTTGGGAATGTTGTACAGGGGAGATACCTGCTTGTACGGAGCGGGATTGTCGGTTGGGTTGATACCGTCGCCAAACAGGCCTCGGGGCTGGGCTTTGGCCAGGCCCCAGAACATATTGCCGGGTTTCTCAAAACCACCTAACGCACTGCCATAAAGGTCAAAGGCACCGTAGCTGATGATAGCGGCCTGCACCGCCAGCCCGTTTTCTTTAGCTACCTGCTCAGTAGTTTTGCCTTTTGGAAGATAGGTTGGATTGTAGCCTAACGTGGGACCGGCGAACCCGTCGGATTCCAGGTTGTGGCCCTGGGTAACTACCATAGTGGCCAGGTGCCCGCCGGCGCTGTCGCCTGTGACGATAATCTGACCGGGATTGCCTTTGTAGTTGCGGATGTTGTCTTTCACCCACAGCACGGCACCGAAGGCATCCTCCACAATCTCGTTCATCTTTACGGTATTGTTCTGGTCGGGCAGGAGCCTGTAGTTGACGTTGCAGACGACGTATTCGCCATTTGTGGCCAGGTAGGCGGCCGGCTCGTCCATGATGCTCTTGGTGTTGATGAGCCAGCCTCCGCCGTGGAACATGACAATGACCGGGTAACTGGCTTTTCCGGTATTCGGGGTGTAAATGTCCATCGTCAGGTTCATCCCCTTGGGTGAGGCCCAGACAATGTCGCTGACTTTGGTAAAGCGCTCTTTTACTACCGGTTGCTCAATCGTAACAGCGCGTTGCGGTACGGAGTTGGCCGGGCCGGTTAGGCTCAGCGAAAGGAGTACCAATGAGGTTGCTACGTATTTCATAAACAGAACATAGGCTAGTGAAGAGGCCGGTGCTGCTAGTAGGTAGTAGCCCGGCCTCTAGTAATTTTTACCGCGTAGCTGTCATCAGCGGCTTGCCGGTGGCGATTTCGATCAGCTCTTTATCATGGTGGTTTTTCACCTGACTGGTGTTGTCGAAAATCATGGTAGCGCCATTCTCGGCGGTGTAGCGGGGCCAGTTGGGCAGGCCTTTGTGGTTCGGGTTGCCGGTTTGGGCAAAGGCAATCCAGGCCCGGCTCATTTTGTCGGCCAGGGCGTGGGCTTCTTTACCGCCCCCGGTCATTTCTTCGCAGCGGCTGATGTTGTCGAACACAAACGGAATTTCCATGCAGTGCATCGACTTATACATGCCGTCGTTCACCGGCGAACTCCAGGAGAACAGGTAAGTATAGACCGGGGCCGCTCCGGCCACAGCGGCTTTCTGGTTTGCCTGCCGGATAGCGCCGACGCGGAAGCCGATCTCAACATCCATGTAATCAGAAGCCTTAGCCGTTTCCGGATAGGCTTTTTTTACGGCAGTTATATATGAGTCAGCTTTGTCGTTATACCGTTTTTGCAGAGCAGTTTTGGCGCTTTCCATATCAGCCACCCGGTTAGCCGGGTTGAAGGGTCCAAACTCGGTCTTGGTTGTACCCACCAGCAACGGAATGTTCTTCGCTAGCTCGATGGCCGCCGGTTCAGATGGCTGGTATGGCAGGAAGCTGCCGTCGTGAACCGGTCCCCAGCCGAGGCCGAAGGCCGGGCGGTTTTCGGCTTTCAGGCTTTCGGCTACTTTACGCAGGGCTTTTTTGCCGGCTGCGTTCAGGCGCTCATAGGAAATTTTCTGCAGGGAGTCGATTTGATTCGGTTGCAGCTTCAGTTCGTCCAGAAGAGCGGCACTCACTTTCTGGGTAAGCTCGCGTTCGGTAAAGTTGGTGATGTAGCTGCCGCTCTGCACAATAGCCTTGTGAAACAACCCCTTCGCCGAGGGTGCATTCATCAGGCTGGTCACTTTGCCGCCCCCGCCCGACTGGCCGAAGATGGTCACATTGTTGGGGTCACCGCCAAACTGGGCAATATTCTGTTTCACCCACTGTAGCGACGCCACCAGGTCCATCAGGCCGGCATTGGCCGAGTTTTTGTATTTGTCGCCGTATGCCGACAGGTCCAGAAAGCCCAGGATGTTCAGGCGGTGGTTTACGGTAACCACAACGACATCGCCCTTTCTGGTCAGGTTCTCGCCATCGTACGACGGCAGTTCAACCGAGGAGCCGGCGGTGAAGCCACCGCCGTGAAACCAGACCATGACGGGGCGCTTCTTGCTGTCGCTGAGTTGCGGACTCCAAACGTTCAGGCTCAGGCAGTTTTCGTTGGTATAGCCCCAGTTGTGCTGGAAGGAAAATTCAATTTCGTCGTTGGTCGAGGTCGTCGCGTCCATCGGACAAACCGGGCCGTAGGTCATTGAACTGCGTACGCCCGTCCAAGAATCCGGTTTGGTCGGAGCCAGGAACCGCTCGGCTTTGGCGTAGGGTATGCCCTTGAACGTATAGGTGCCGTTGTGGATGTAGCCGCGCACTTTGCCGGATTCGGTAGGGACAACAGCAACATCTTTGCCGGCTACGATGGGCGCGGATGCTGGTTTGGGTGCTTGGGCTATGGAAAGCAGCGGCAGTGCTAGCACGGCCAGAGAGAACAACATGGGTTTGGTATGCATCAACTGAAAAATTGAGGTTAGGTATTGGTTTTTGAGTATCAATTGGTTCTGTTTGGTTGGGCTTTACTCATCAGCACGGAGAGAAAATCCAGCGCGGCTGCATCCGGTAACGGCCTGGCACTAACCATGTCTCCGAGCATCATCACCTGCTTGTCATTGGTGGAGTACGCCGGCCACGGTGGCAGCCCGTTGCCGTTTGGATTACCGGTTTTGATAAAGTTTGCCCAATAGCTTGATATATACCGGGCCAGTTCGGTGTCGGCTGCCTCTAATGGTCGTAGGGTATGGTCAATGAATTTCAGGTTATCGTAGGCGTAGGCCACTTCGCCCGTGTGGAATGCACCGTATTTTGCGTATTCACCGGTGGCGGGTAGCACGCGAGTAAAGCGGTACACGTACACCTTGCGGCCCTGGTTGCTGGCCACATTAGCCCAGGCATAGTTTTGCGCACCAAAGGTCATATCCCTCGACAGGTGATTCTGCGATTTGGCGGCTTCGGCATCGGTACCGGCGGGGTAGTGTTGCAGCAGAGCCTGCGCGTCGGTGCCGTACTGCTGCTCCAGTTGCTTCCGGAACTCGTCGGCACTTTTGGGGGCACCGGTAAGGCCTTCGTCCTGGTTCCAGCCGGTGAGTAACGCTACGTTGTTTTGCTTACCGGCCGCAAAAATATCGGCGATGGGTTGCGGCAATACGTAGCCGTCGATAACCACACCACGCCCCTGCGCTTTTTTCAGAATCTCGTCGGCGGGTTTGGCGCGTAACTCTGCCAGCGACGAGGCTCCCAGCGTCTGCATGGTTTTCAGGCCGCTTTCCTCGGCCTGCTGAAGCGGCAGGTAGCGTCGGCCAAAACCGGCACCGCTCTGGGCAATGGCTTTGTTGAACAGCCCTTTGGCCAGCGGAGACGCCACCAGGCAACTGACGCTCATAGAACCCGCCGACTGCCCGGCAATAGTTACGTTGTTGGGGTCACCACCAAATTGGGCAATATTCTGCTTCACCCACTGTAAGGCGGCAATCTGGTCCATTAGTCCGTAATTACCCGATGCGTTATGGCCGGATTCTTTGCTGAGTTCCGGATGCGAGAAAAACCCAAACGGTCCTACGCGGTAGTTGACGCTGACATACACGATCCCCTTTTTAGCCGTTGCTTCACCATCGTAAATCGGAACGGCAGTACCCCCACTGTTGAAACCACCCCCGTAAATCCATACCAGAACGGGTCGCTTCTCTTTGGCAGATTTTGCACCAGACCACACATTCAGATACAAACAATCTTCACTGATCGGCTCTTTGGGAATCAGGTATTCGGCACTCCAGGGCCCGAAAGGAGATGGCGAATTCTGCATGGGGCTTGGTCCATACGTATCCGCTTTCCGAACGCCCGACCAGGGGACTACGGGCTGTGGCGCTTTCCAGCGCAGATTGCCCACGGGTGGAGCGGCAAAGGGAATGCCCTTAAAACTCCGTACATCACCGTTTTTGTTGGTCGTGCCGGAGATGCGGCCGCCGGTAACGTTAACGGTATCCAGTTCACCGGTTACTGGTGCAAACGCCACAACGCCGATGAACAACAGCAAAGCCAGACCAAACACGGGAAGGATCGTTTTCATGAGACAGATTTAGGGTATAGTAACACCGTTTGCTTTTAGAACCTTGCTGAAAAACAGCACCTGAAAAGGTAAGGCATTCTCCCAGTATTCCCAAGTATGGGCACCCGGCCGTTCCATATAATCGTGCGGGGTTTTGTTTTCGAGCAATCGCCGGTGCAGTTCACGGTTGGTTTCTATCAGGAAATCATCCACACCGATGTCCAGCATGATGGGCAGGCCGTTTGCCTTTAGCTTATCGGTAAGCGTCACCATTGTATAGCCGGGATAAGGCGCATCACCTTCTTTCGGCGGTCCAAGCAACTGAACAAAATTCTCAGCCCGGGATTTCGCGAAATCCGGCGCTACTTTCCAGGTCGCCGTGTTGATGTTCATCACGCCACTCATACTACCAGCGGCCGCGTACAGCTCCGGATGGCGCGAAGAAATAAACATAGCACCGTGACCACCCATTGACAGGCCCGCAATGACGCGCCCTTTCTTCTCCCGGATGGTGCGGTAGGTGTTATCAATTTTGTTGATCAGCTCTGTCGAAATAAACGTCTCGAACTGACTGGCCTTTACCAGCGGACTGTCGAAATAGTAGCTGCGGGCATCACCCTCCGGCGTAACAATAATCAGGTTGTACTGGTCGGCGAGCCGGTGCAGCAGCGTTTTGTCGGGTGTTTTAGTCAGCCAGTCCCGGAAGCTACCCGAACCGCCGTGGAGCAGGTACAGCACCGGAAACGGTTGTCTGGCTTTTTGGTAGGCTTCCGGTAGCACTACAGCCGCCTTGAGGGTCCGGTTCATGCCGGCGCTGGGCACATCCAGCGTATCCACTTTGGCTGCCACCGAAGATAACGATAGCAGGCAGCCGACCAGTAGGGTCAGGGTTTTAACAGGTAGACTAACCCTCCGTTTATTGAACAACAGCGCCATTAGCTTTCAGGATGTTAGTAAAGAACAGTACATGGTACGGCAGCGAATTTTGCCAGTAGTCCCAGGTATGACCGCCCGGCCGTTCGGTGTAATCATGGTCGATTCTATTGTAGACCAGCCGGCGGTGCAGTTCGCGGTTCGGCTCGATCAGGAAATCGTCGACCCCACAGTCGATAATCAGCTTTTGGCCGTTGGCCTTAATCCTGTCGACCATATTCACGACCGAGTTGGCCGCGTAGTAATCAGGGGTTGAGCCCAGCGTACCCAGAATGCGGGCGAAACCCGGCTTTATCTGGGTTTCAAAATTGGGGTCAATGCGCCAGGTTTTGTAGTTCAGGTCCATCACTCCGCTCATGGTACCGGCTGCGCAGTACAATTCGGGATGGCGGGTTGCCAGGTACATGGCTCCGTGGCCACCCATGCTCAGCCCGGTAATAACCCGCCCTTTGCGGTCGCGGATGGTGCGGTAGGTATTGTCGATTTTCTCAACCACCTCTTTGGCGATATATGTCTCGAACAGATTATCTTTCTGAACCGGACTGTCCAGATACCCGCCGAGCCGGTCACCTTCCGGAGTGACAATAATCAGGTTGTACTGGTCGGCCAGTTTGTGCAACAGCATTTTATCGGGCGTTTGCTTCAGCCAGTCGCTGAACTGACCACCACCCCCGTGCAGCAGATACAATACGGGATAGCTGGCTTTACTTTTCGCGTACGACTCCGGCAGCACAACAGCCGCCCGCAGGTTGCGCTTCATGGCCGCACTCGGCACATCGAGCGTGTCGACTTTGGCACTAAAGGCCAACAGAGGAGTGAGAGGCAGAATAAGCGAAAGAAATAGACGAGGTAAACGCATGGTTCGATTCTTTATGTCAAAAGTACATAAAGAAAGAATATGAATCACACTAACTATAAAACAATTGCAAAATTTAATGACAGGGTATAAACCTTTAGAGGAGGAGAACCGGGTATTCACCCAGTTCTCCCATAATTCAGCCCGGTTATTTCAGTTGCGTATCGGCAAAGTGAGTCATGGCTTTGCTGATAAATGCCGCGTAAGCCGGATTCTCTTCACCGGTGTAACTCGCCGTGTAACGCAGGTCGTGTACATACGTCTGCGCCAGTCCTTTGTAAGCGTCGGCGATGGAGCCGTTTTTACCGACTGAGTCAGCCCAGAACTGGCGGATAATGGCGTAATGCCGGGCTATTAGCTGCTGCACAGCCGGGTCGGTTGGCTCCAGGTGCATCAGACCGGCTATTTGCAGGGCCACTTCCTTGCTCTCCGCACCCAGTTGTGCAAAAGCCTCTTTACTCATCCCACGCAGCTTATTCTCCGATTCTTCAACCGCTTCACGGCCGTATTGCTCGACCGCTTCCTGCCGGTACGCGTTGGCTTGCTCCTTAGAAAAGCCCTGGTACAGTTCGTCGTCAGTTAACATAGTTTGTTCTCCGTTTAAGGTTGAAATTGTTTTGTCAATCGTCACCAACAGTTCGGATAGCCGGTCTCTTCGTGCCTGTAGGGCCTGCTTGTGGCTTTGCAGAGCCGTCATGACATCGAAATCCGGGTCTTCCAGAATCTGCCTGATGGCTACCAGTGTAAAGTCCAGCTCCTTGTAAAAGAGAATCTGCTGTAGCCGGATAAGCTCTTTTGGGCCGTAGAGTCGGTACTTCGCTTCGGTACGGATAGAAGGTTTCAGCAGGCCTAACTCGTCGTAGTGGTGGAGTGTGCGCACACTCACACCCGCCAGTTTTGCCAGTTGCCGGACCGTGTATTGTCTCATGGTCAGATGGTTTGTTGGTTGACGGGCGAAAGGTAGGCTATGACGTAAGGGGAGAGTCAAGAAAAAATTTCATATTTTATTCTTTATTAGTCCTTAAAGTAGATAGGCTATTAGGTAACATACTGAAAAACAATTTATTAACTTTTTCTTGCGTCGTATTAAATCACATACCAACTTTGCCTGCACATACCCGAAACAAGTACACCGGGCCGGCCCCAGTAAGTTGATTATCGAATCAACTTATTTATTTAGAGTATTAAACTACTTAGTATATAGAGAATGTATCTTTTAATGTTTCAAGCGTACAACCAACCAGCTATGAATGACTTACCCGTTGAAACCGGACCGCTGAATCCTTATGCCAAAGCTTTTTTCTGGCTCTATAGCTTACCCTTTTTTGTCCTGATCGTTTTCGCCCTCGTTTCCGGGCGGGCGGGTTAAAATTGCCACGGCTACCATTAACAAGCCAACCAGTCAACTACAGCCATTTTTTGTCAATCAGCTTTACCAACTCCTCGCATGAAAATTGCCATTACCACCCATTTGTTCTTTTTTTTTCACGGCCCGAAGTCATGGCTGTATGCCGTTCTGCTGCTCGGGTTGTTTCTCGTTCCGGCCCTGACATCCGCTCAGAACACCCCCGTTATCAACGCCACCGTATCCGGACGGGTAACAGACTCTCGCACCGGTAAGAAACTAACCGGAGCCACCGTAGCCATTAAAGGAACCACCAACGGCGCTCCGACCGACCAGAACGGGCAGTTTGGGCTGATTACCGGGCAGAAACTACCTTTTACCGTGCTGGTCTCTCACCTGGGCTACAAAACCAAAGAAGTACTTGTCAGCGAAGAATTTGTGGACATAAAGCTGGAAGAAAGCTCTGAAGTACTGTCGGAAGTAGTCATCACCTCCCGTCGCCGGCAGGAGTCGGTGCAGGAGGTGCCTATTCCAATCTCGGTGATACGAGGGCCATTGGTGGAAGATGCCGGAGCATTCAACGTAAACCGCCTGAAGGAGCTGGTGCCGACCGTGCAGCTTTATTCCTCCAACCCCCGGAACACCACCCTCAATATCCGGGGACTTGGCTCTACGTTTGGGCTGACCAACGACGGCATTGATCCGGGCGTCGGTTTTTATGTCGACGGCGTGTACTTCGCCCGTCCGGCGGCCACCACGCTCGATTTTATCGACATCGAGCAGATCGAGGTGCTGCGCGGGCCGCAGGGCACCCTCTTCGGCAAGAACACCACGGCCGGGGCCTTTAACATTACTACCCGCGCCCCAAGTTTCCAGTCAGGCGGCACTTTCGAGGTCAGCTACGGGAATTTTGGTTATATCCAGGCCCGCAGCGCCCTTACCGGTCCGCTGAGCAAAAACCTGGCGGCCCGCATTTCCTTTTCCGGTACGCAGCGGAACGGCCTGCTCTACAACGTCAGAACGGATAAGTATGTAAACACCCTGAACAACCTGGGTTTCCGGGGGCAGTTGCTGTTTACGCCCACCGAGCAGATCCGAATTACCCTGGCCGGTGATGTATCGGATCAGAAGCCGGACGGCTATGCGCAGGTGGTGGCGGGTGTAGTTGCTACCAAACGGCCGGCTTACCGGCAGTTCAACCAGATCATTGCCGATTTAGGCTATCAGTTGCCCAGCCAGAACCCTTTCGACCGCATTATCGACCATGATACACCCTGGCGGTCGAATAACCAGCTTGGTGGCGTGTCGCTCAACCTCGACGCCAAACTAGGGCCGGGGACCCTCACCTCCACCAGCGCGTGGCGGTACTGGAACTGGGACCCCTCCAACGACCGTGACTTTACCGGTCTGCCCGTACTCTCCAAATCAGCAGCCACCTCGCGGCACCAGCAGTGGACGCAGGAAGTACGGTATGCCGGTAAGCTGTCTTCCCGCCTGAGCGGAGTTATAGGTGTTTTTCTGATTGGGCAGGATCTCAAAACGGACCCTGTACATACCGAGGAGTCGGGGGCGGCTCAGTGGCGTTTCTCGCAGAGTTCGACCAGTCCGCTGTGGAAAACGCCGGGTCTTTTCGACGGCTACGGTATCCGGACCACCTCCCGGCTACAATCCTTCGGGGCGGCTGTGTTCAGTCAGGTAGACTGGGCCATTACCAGCCGGCTGCACCTGCTGCCGGGATTTCGGTACAACTATGATCAGAAGAAGGTAGCCTTTAACCGGCAGACCTACGGTGGTCTGCAAACGACCGACCCAGCCTTAATTGCGCTGAAGAATGCCGTCTATACCAACCAGACCTTTGCGGCCGATGTGGACGAAAGCAACCTGTCGGGCCAGCTCACGCTAGCTTACAAAGCCAGCAAACGGCTCAATGCTTTTGCCACGTATTCAAACAGCTACAAGCCCGTTGGGGTCAATCTGGGTGGTTTGCCGACCGCCAATGGGCAGGTGCTGACCGATCTGGCGCGGATCAGGCCGGAGTACGTGACGCACTATGAAGTAGGAGTGAAGACCAGCCCGACACCGCGATCGACGCTGAACGTGGTGTTGCATAACACCGACATCCGCGATTACCAGACGCAGGTGCAAACGGCTGAGGTGGGCGTGAACCGGGGCTACCTGGCCAATGCCGAACGCGTACGGGTGATCGGAATGGAAGTAGACGGAAACCTCCGGGTCAGCAACAATCTGAGCCTGTATGGTGCCGTGGCGTACACCGACGGGACGTATATTTCGTTCAAAAATGCACCGGTGCCGCTGGAAGAAACCGGTGGCGAGTCGGCGTTCAAAGACATTTCGGGCGGTGATTTGCCGGGTATCTCCAAATGGGCTGGTTCACTGGGCGGAGAAATCAGTGGTGCGGGTACGTTTCTCAATGAGAAAGGCCGGTTCTTCCTCGCTATTGATAACTACTACCGCTCTTCCTTTTCGTCGAGCCCGTCGCCTTCCGCCTACCTGAACATCAACGGCTACACGCTGGTCAACGCCCGGGCGGGCTTCCGGGCCTCCAACGGCGTATCTGTTCTGGTCTGGTCGCGTAACCTGCTTAACAAAAATTATTTTGAGCAGCTTCTGCCGGCGGCCGGTAATGCCGGTCACTACGCGGCCGTGCTCGGTGATCCCCGAACCTACGGGGTAACGCTGCGGTATTCGTTCTGATTTCAGTACATTCTGTTCGCTGTTACCGGTAAAGGGAAATAATTCAAGGGGTTGGTACTTTTGAAACTGCCAGTTGTTTTGAGTAGCTTGGCGGCTGGTTATTCCTTACATACTTGACAACCGATGAGACGAAGAAGTTTTTTGAAAACTGCAGGGGTAGCCGGTGCCATTCCGTTCTGTGGCGCACCGGTTGAACAGACGGGAGTACCCCTGAAAACACCCGCTTTATCGACACAGGAACAGGAGGCCATCGCCATGGCGCTGGGTAAGAAAGGAACCTATAACGAAGCCCAGGCTACCTACTCGGTACCGCTGCCCCGTAATGACCTGAAGGTTACCGTGAAAAATGACCCGGTACCCATTCCGTTCGGCTTTGGGGGCTGGGTGGCCTTCAAGAAATCGCTTGATGGCAAACAGACCGTGATGATGAGTGATACAGTGCTGCTGGAAGCTGAAGTGAATCCGCTCATCGACGCTACCCATGCTGCCGGTCTGGAGGTTGGAGCAATTCACAACCACTTTTTCTACGAACAGCCCCGTATCTTCTACATGCACCTGCACGGCATAGGCGACACGGCCGCATTAGCGCAGAAATACGCGAAAGCCATCCGCAGCACCAGGCTGTTTCCGGCCAATCAACCCAGCGGGGGGGCTACCGCCAGTGCCCCGGCACCGACGGGTTCAGACCTCTTTGATTTACCCGCGCTGGATGGTTTAGTTAAATACAAGGGCGTTGTCAATGGGCCTACCTATAAGTACACGGTTGGACGTGACGACGTACAGATCATAGCCATGGGTGCCGAGATGACGGCCGCCATCGGGCTGAATTCCTGGGCCTCGTTTGCCGGTAAGCAGAGCGACGCGCATATTGCGGGCGATATAGCCATGCTGGAAGGTGAGGTTAACGATGTCGTGAAGGTGCTGCGACAAAATAATCTGGAAGTCGTGGCCCTGCATCACCATATGCTCGGTGAGCAACCCCGGACTATCTTCCTGCACTATTACGGCCGGGGACCGGCGGCCAATCTGGCCAAAGGGTTCCGCGCTGCCCTGGACCAGTTAGGCAAAAGAAAGCCGGGCGGTATGCAGCACTAACACCAGCGCACTCCGTTTACCACCATTTTTCGAACCCTTCGGCCGGTTTCCACTGGCTGGAGGGTTCGTAATTATGCCAGAGCAGGGCGGCCAGTTTCCGCAGCAACACATAGCCTTCGTTGTCGCGTTCCCAGCGCTCATCTTTCTGGTTTTTCGTCATTAGACAATACACGTACTCGCCGTGTGGGGCATGCACCAGTACCACCTCCGATTTTGACTGGTTGACGGCTCCATTTTTAGTCGCAACTTTAATGTCCGGCGGCAGTTCCGACAGCCCTTCACCATCCCAGAACTGCCGGCCCAGGTTGCGGTACATCCGTTCGCTGGCATCGGGGCTGATGGCCCGACCCTGCCGGATCATCACCAGCAGTTCGGCCAGTTCGCGGGGAGTGGTCTGACCCCAGCCGTAACGGGAGCGATTGGCTTCCCGGCCGGGTGTGCGCGAGTTGACCCGCGTCTGCTGAAAACCATTGACCGATAGCCAGTGATTAATGGTCGCCCCTCCGCCGGCCAGTGCCTGGAGCCACAGACTACCCGTATTGTCGCTGATCGTCTCCATTAGCATGACCACATAGCTGAGCGGGATTTTGGCACCGTCTTTCAGCGAGCCGACAATACCGTCGTCGTAGTGCAGCGAGTCTCGGTAGATAAGTTCCTGCTGGTAGGTGAGTTCGCCTTTGTGGATCTTGTCGAACACCCCGCACATGATGGGGATCTTAATCGTGCTGGCGGTGGGGAATACGGTATCAGCGTTAACGGCAACGACCCGGTTGCTTTTCAAATGGCGGACATAGACCCCTACATCCCCGTTAAAGCCCCTGAGCAAGTCCTGGATCTGACGGGTCAGCTTGGGGTCCTCTTTAGGGTTAATCAGCCCTGAAGCTTGAGCGAGAGTTTTAATCCCGGTTGTCGTGTATAGGCTAATAAACAGGAAAAGCCGTAAAGCAGCAGGGCTATAGCGCATCATAAATAGTTTTTTAAGTGTGCAGACCCATATGGATGGTCCTTCCGATTTACTCCGATATTAAGAAAATTGCCGGAAGTCTCATAAAGCGCTGAATGCTTATGCAGGCCTTCCTTACTGAAATCGCATTGATTTTTACAATGAAAGCAGGATACCCGGAATTACGATAGTTTTTGCTATCTTTTTGCGGTCAGTGAATGAGGTGAAATCTGTCCTCGCTTACCTGATATAGTTTTGTAAATCAACCACATCATGAGAAACGTATTACTATTTTCTCTTTTCGTACTATTACTAAGCCCCGCCTGGGGGCAGAATACCGGCACCATAACCGGCACTGTTCGTTCCGCATCGGGTGAAACCATGCCGGGCGTATCAATTGTACTGGACAATTCGCGGCTGGGCACGGTTACCGACGAAAGCGGCCGGTATTTGCTTCGCAGCGTTCCGACCGGCCCGCATACCCTGCAAGCCAGTTTTGTCGGGTTCCAGACCTTTCGCCAGTCCATCGTCATCAACGGTAATGAACGTCTCGATATAACACTGACCGACAACCCGACGCAGCTCGGTGAGGTGATTGTCAGCACTCAGAAGCGGGCCGAATCTATTCTCGACGTGCCGATTGCCATAGCGGCTGTGGACGGTAATTTTCTGAAGCGTCAGCGGATTCAGGAACTCGATGTGCTGGCCAATTACATTCCAGGTCTGCAGGTGCAGTTGCAGAGTCCGAATAACCCCGGCTTTGTGATTCGGGGGGTTACCAGCGACGAAGGCGACGCCCGGTCCCAGGCCCGCGTGTCGGTGTTTCAGGATGGCGTTCAGATTTCGCGTTCCCGCGGGGCCGTGGTCGAACTGTTCGACATGGAGCGTGTGGAGGTGGCCAAAGGGCCGCAGGGCACGCTGTTTGGCCGGGGCGCGCAGATCGGCGCTATTCACCTGATCCAGAACAAAGCCCGCAACAACCAGGCTGGCGAGGTGCTGCTCTCGTACGGCAACTATAACGCCCTGTATGCACAGGGCGTTATCAATCAGCCGTTGGTCAAAGACAAGTTTTTTGTGCGACTCGCCGGGGTAGCCAGTAAGCGCGACGGTTTTATCGAAAACCTGTCTGGCGGAACCCTCAACGGAAAAGGGACGTATGCCGGGCGTCTGGCCCTGCGATACCTGCCCGGTACCCGCTCTACCCTCGATCTGCTGGTCAATTACCAATACGATGATTATCCCGGAACGTCGTTCAAAAGCGGCCGCTATGCGCCACGTGGTGGTGACACCAACCCTAATACCTTTGCCGACCTGGAGCAGGGTACCAACCTCTTTACCCGGCGAAAAGTACTCGGCACTACCTTGCTTTGGAATCAGCAGCTTAGCAACCGGCTCACGCTGAATTCGATTTCGGCGTTCCGCTGGTTCGACTCACACGAAAACTTTGACGCCGACGGCACCGTGGCCCCGGCGCTGTTTTTGCGTGAACTGGCTATTGGTCGCCAGTGGAGCCAGGAGTTCCGGCTCAATTACCAGAACGAAAATCGTTTTTCGGGCTTTGCCGGATTGAGCTTTTTCACGGAAGACGGGTCACAGCGGTTGCCGCTGATTGCCGACGAACGGAGTTTGCTGGCCCTGTATACAACGGCAATTTCCCGGTTGGTGCCCTCCGTACCGCTGGTGCCGATTGTGCTGCCGGACGGCTCGGCCAACCTGAGCTTGACCAGTGCCCTGCTGAACAGCCTGCTGCCGTCCCAGGTGCCGCGTCCGTTGCCGCCCCTGAAAACCCGCCACGAAGAAGACTTTGCCAACTTCGGAAAAAATACAGCCTACGAAGTATTTGCCGACGGTACCTATCAGCTTACGCCCCGGCTGAGTGTGAGCGCCGGTATCCGGGGAACGTACGACGTCCAGACTGGCGGTTTTCAGGCCGACCAGGTGGCGGTACCGAGCGTGATTGGTTTGCTGGTCGGCAACTTCCCGAACGTGCTGAACCGGCCCACAAGGGGGATACATTCGGTAACCAAAGATTATTTTTCGGCGGTGGGCCGTCTGGTGGTTGATTACAAAATTGGGAGTCAGAAGGCCTACGCGAGTCTGTCGCGGGGACGCCGGCCGGGTGTTATTCAGGTTTCGGCCATTGATACGATCCTGCTGCGGCCCGAAACGGTCATCAGCTACGAGCTTGGCTACAAAGGAGCCACCCTGGCCAACCGGCTGCAGTATGACCTGGCTGTGTACTATTACGACTGGAATAACTTCCAGTCTACTTCGATTGTGCTGCAGCAGGGGCAGCTACGTGCATTGTCCACCGATGCCGGATCGGCCCGCAGTCTGGGGACTGAGGTGGGCTTACGGTACAATGTATTTCGTACGTCACTGCTCTACGGCAGCTACTCGTACATCGACGGCAAGTTTGATGATTACGATAAGGAAGGTCGGCGGCAGGAGTTCGGCGGCAATCGCTTCCGGCTAACCCCGATGCACCAGATGGCTCTGGGTGCCGACCTCAACTTTCCGGTTCAGTCCCGCTATTCCATTTACGTCCGGCCCAACTACACCTATAAATCGAAAGTTTACTTTGAAAACTCGAATCAGCCGGATCTGATCCAGGATGGCTATGGCCTGGTTAATCTTAATGCAGGGGTGGAGTTGGGAACAAAGCCCCGCATGATGGTCGGCTTCTACAGCAAAAATCTGCTGAATGAGCAATACATCATTGATGCCGGCAATACGGGTAACGCCTTTGGCATCCCAACCTTCATTGCCGGCCCTCCGCGCTTTGTTGGTGCCGAAGTCCGGATAACGTTTTAAAATTTGCCTGCTGCTGTGTTGGGTCTGGTCAGGAAAGACACCTCCATTATTTCCTGGCCAGACCCGCTTCGGCCACCAGCGTCAGCAGCGCGGCCTGAATGGCTTTGTAGGCCTGGTTGTCGTACCACCACTCGTTAAGGGCATGATTGCCGCCGGTTGTTCCACCCTGCCCAATGGTAACTGCCGGAATCCCTTTAGAGATGGGTATATTGCTGTTGGTGGAGCCGCGGCCTATTTTGGGTGTTACGCCGAAATAAGCTACCGCAGCCATCGACCGCTGAATCAACGGGAGGGTCTCCGGTAGTTCGCCGGATGGTCGCTCGCCGATACGGGTATACTCGACCGTCAGAGCCGGACCCGACCGGCGCATCTGGTTATGCTCGGCCAGCGACTGCTGGACCGATTGCTTCAGCAGCGAATCAATCAGCACCAGGTTTTCCGGAATTTCGGAGCGCATATCCACTTCCATCCACGACTCAAATGGAATGGAGTTCACCGACGTCCCCCCACCAATGCGGCCCACGTTGAAACTGGTGCGGGCACCGGTCCGGGTGAATTTGTCGGCGGCTTTGGAGAAGTAATGGATAGCCGAGCCCAGGGCATGTTGCGGGTTGGCTAAACCAAACGCACCCCACGAATGCCCGCCGGGGCCTTTAACCGTAACGCGGTAGCGGTTAGACCCTAAGCCCATATTGCTGACGCGTCCCATATCGCCCGCTTCAATGGAAATCCACGCGTCGATCCTGCGGCTCTGCTCACTGAAGAGGTACTTGACCCCCCGCAGGTCGCCAAGGCCTTCTTCGCCAACCGAACCAACAAACAGCACATCGGCCTGCGTTTCGATGCCTGCGTTTTCCAGCGCCCGTAACACAGCCACTACCGCCACCAGCCCCCGCGTATCATCGCCGATGCCCGGCGCATATAGCGTGTCGCCTTTCTGCTTTACGGTTACGTCGGTCTCTTTCGGAAATACCGTATCCAGGTGGGCATCCAGCGCCACGGTACGTTTGCCTTGTTTGCCTTTACGTAAGGCAAGCACATTGCCCACCTTGTCGGTCCAGACCGAGTCGGCACCGGCTTCTTTAAGCAGGGTGGCGAACCGGGCTCCGCGTTTGTCTTCCATAAACGGCGGGGCCGAAATCTCGGTGAGCCTAATCAGCTCGTCGCGGTTTTGCTTTTGCTGGGCGGCAATAAACTGAAACGCCTTTTGGATTTGCGGATTTTTGGCGAGTTGGTCAATTTCTTTGGTGTATCTGGCGTCTACGTTGCCGGCTTTGCCCGGTTCCAACTCCTGGGCCTGTATATGGGCGGTGTGTACAACGAAGCCGGTCAGGAGGCTGAGGAGACAGGTAGTTGTCAGTTTCATTGTGCTGATTTTTCGGTATAGTTGGTCTGTCGCGTTTTTCAGCCGTCAAGATACTATTTTTTGCGTGAGGGGTTTTCGCTATTCCGTGAAAATAGCCAGCCAGGTTTTGATACCCTCCAGGTAGTTGCCCAGCCGGAGGTTTTCGTTGGCCGCGTGCTGGTTGTTGTCGAGATTGACCATCGGCACGTGGATGGCGGGGATGTTCAGCGTCCGGATGAACGGCGCAATCGGTACCGTACCGCCCATTGTCCGAATTTTGATCGGTTCCCGGCCAAAGGCGCGTTTCATGGCCTGGGTGAGCCACTGATCTTCCAGGCCCCCAAATTCGGTCCGGAACGGCAGTGATCCTACGGCTGCCCGCATCTGAATGAGCTTTGGATACTGGAGCCGGTCGGCATCGGTCGGCTCGTGGTCAATGATGTGATAGCCTTTCTGCTCAATGTGCTGCCTGATCAGGCGAATCAGACGCTGCGGGTCCGACTCGGGAACCAGCCGCAAATCCAGTTCGGCAATGGCTTTGTCGGGGATAATGGTGCCGGCTTGCACGCCCACGTGGGCGCTGGACAGTCCCCGGATATTTAGGGTGGGATACTGCAGGGCTTCCTGGTAAGTACGGCCGACTTTGTCGGGCACTGTAACCCCAATCGTCTGCTGGATCAGGGCCGGATCATCGGGCACAGCCGCCAGAATCCGGGCTACAGATGCATCAATCGTAATGCCGTCGTAGTAGCCCGGTATGGTTACCCGTCCGTCCTCGTCTTTCATCGACCCTAAAAGCTGGGTCAGGCGTAAGGCCGGATTCGGGGCGTAGTTGCCGTAGTGACCACTGTGCTGGGCACCCCTGGGGCCGTAAGTGGTTAGCGTTACGCTGGCAATGCCCCGTGCGCCATAGATCAGTGTCGGCTGGTTGGACAGGTGGCGACCACCATCCATGATCATCATAAAGTCGGCCTGCAATTTATTTTTGTACTGACCCACCGCATCGGCCAGGTGGGGTGACCCCACCTCTTCCTCGCTGTCCAGAATCACTTTGATGTTGTATGGAATGGGTATATGCTCCTGTTGCAGGGCGGTGAGGGCCGTCAGCAGCATCACAATGGGACCTTTATCATCCGAGGAGGAGCGGCCAAAAATCCGCCATTCGCGCGATCCGTCGGTACGGTTATAGGTGGTCTGGAGCTTTTCCCAGGGAATGGGCTGCCATGTGCCGTTTTCCCCCTTCGCTTTCAGGACGGGGGTAAACGGGGAGGCCTGCTGCCAATCGGCGGGCTGCACCGGCTGACCGTCAAAATGCATATAGAACAGCAGCGTTTTCAGCTTTCCGGCCGGCGTTTTGTCGGCTTTATGTTCGGCAAAGACCAGCGGATTTTTGCCTTTGGTGGGCAGCACCTCCACCGAAAACCCACGCTGGGTAAACGCCTTCTGGAGCCAGTCGATATTCGGCTGAATATGCCCGTCGATGCGGGAGTTATTGGGCAAAGACAGGAAGGTGTACAGGTCGTTATACGAGGCCCGGACGTATTTTTCGGTGAGGGTGTCCAACTGCGACATGGTGAGCGGTTGAGCCATTCCTGCGAAACTGCTCACCAGGGCGAGTGTAAGAAGGTGAAGGAATCGGTTCTTCATTTCAGAGAAAGTAGGTTCGTCTAAATCGTTTATGTG
The DNA here is from genome assembly GCF_039541875.1 of Nibrella viscosa. NCBI lineage: Bacteria > Pseudomonadati > Bacteroidota > Cytophagia > Cytophagales > Spirosomataceae > Nibrella > Nibrella viscosa. The sequence continues at coordinate 805,700 of NZ_BAABHB010000002.1, forward strand.
GCCGATGGCCTCAGCGTAAGTTGCGACTATTTACGGGAATCCAGGGCCAGCACGGTATGCAGCAGCACGTTGGCACCGTTGGCAATATCGACTGGTTTCGAAAATTCGTTGGGCGAGTGGCTGATGCCTCCAACACTGGGAATAAAAATCATACCGACCGGAGCAATATGGGAAATCTCCTGTGAGTCGTGGCCGGCCCCGCTCTGCATCATGCGGTACGAAAGCCCCAGGCCACTGGCTGCCCGGATGATTAGATCCTGAATGGGTTTGGCCGTCAGGGCGGGCGTTACCGGCGCAAAGGGCTGCCGGAACGTGATGGTGGTACCCGACGCCTTGGCAATGGCGGCCGCGCGGGCTTCTACCTCCCGAAAGAGGGTCCAGATCTTATCGTAGTTCAGATCCCGGATCTCCATGCCCAGTACTACTTTGCCCGGAATGACATTATACGCGCCGGGCTCAACGGCTATTTTGCCCACCGTACCCACCTGCCGTCCTTCGCGACTCGTGATCACGTCGTTGAGAGCTACGGTTAGTCTGGCGGCTGCCAGCATGGCATCACGTCTGCGGTTCATAGGGGTTGTGCCGGCATGGTTGGGCATTCCTTCAATGGTGACCTCCCAGTCTTCAATGCCGACAATGCCCTCTACTACGCCAATCTGTCGGTTTTCGGCTTCCAGAATGCCGCCCTGTTCAATGTGCAGCTCAACAAAAGCTGCGAGGTCGCCTTTTTCCCGGACCATTCGCTGCAGACTGTCGGGGTTGCCGCCAATGGCCCGTATCCCGTCGGCGGTGGTCAGGCCACTCTGCGTTACCGAGGCCAGCACGGCCGGCTTAACCTTGCCAATCATGGCCCCGCTCCCTACGGTTCCCCCTTCTTCGTTGGCGAAAATGATGAGCTCAAGCGGGTGCTCGGTAACGATTTTGTTTTCGTTCAGCATCTCAATCACCTCCAGCCCGCTGATCGAGCCAACGGTACCGTCGTAGTTGCCGCCGTTGGGTACGGTGTCGATGTGCGAGCCGAAGCCAATGGGTTTCAGCGCGGAATTCTTGCCGGCACGTCGACCGATAATGTTACCCGCATAGTCGATGGTTACGGCAAGGCCGGCATTTTTCATGAGTCCCATAAAGTAGGCCCGGCCTTCCCGGTCCGCTTTGCTGTACCCCACCCGACCGGCGCCACCGGGCTGAGCGCCAATGGCGGCCAGTTCCTGTAACCGCTGACTAATTCGTTGCTGATTTACCCGCAGGGAACTGAGCTGGGCATAAGAGGCCGTAGCCAGCGTCAGCAGAACCAGGCAAGCGGGCAGAGACTTTTTCATGCAGTAAATGTAGCGATTTTGCCGTTCCTGATTCGCTGCATTTGGAGCAGGAAGTGAACGCTTACAGGTAACTCAGCCACCACTGTTCTTTGTGGGCTGTTTTGTAGGCATCATACCAGCGGCAGAGCGGATAGAGAATCAGAATCAACGTGGCCCAGATCAGATAAACAACGGGCAGACTGAACCCTTCGCCGGGTACCACAAACTTGATGGGTATTGGGATTTTAGCAGCTTCGGCCAGTGAATGGCCCCGCATCAGAAAGACGAGCAGGCAAACCGTGTGGAGCAGGTACCAATGAGCGATGTAGTAGAAAAAGGCCGTCCGCCCAAAGGTGCCTATAAGGCGGGTGAACCGGTTCTTTACAGGTTCAATGGTAGCCAGAAACAGCAGCGCCGGGCCAATGGTGATGCACATATACAGCAGAGAGGGCGGGTATTTCTGAACGTTGAGGAACGAAAGCAGGGTAAACAGGCTATCTTTTTGCTGACTCCACGGGAGCGGGTCACCGTAGATACCGCTGAACCGCAGTACGATAAAGAAGGCGATCAGCCCCAGCCCCATACGGGTCAATACCGTTCGGCGACGGGTGGGCGAGACAGTGGGCTTGAAAAACGTACCGATGCAATACCCGAGTAGCATCAGCCCCAGCCACGGAGCCAAGGGATAACTGACCAGCACCATGTAATTAGGCGCGTAGGGATACAGTCCGGTCTGATGCAGCAGCGACCACCACACATTTGGTTTAAACCCCGGTGCGGCTTCAGATGCATCCAGCAGATTATGCCCCAGCACAATAGCCAGCCCTAACGCCAGAATCAATCGGAAAGGCAGGTAAATAAGCAGGCCCAGTATAACCATGCTGATACCGATCACCCAGATAACCTGCAGGATGAGTACGTTGTAGAATGGGTTGAAGGTGATGCCAAGCGTAATGATCGTGAGTTCGGCAACAATCAGCCACAGCCCACGTTGAATCAGGAACCGGCTCAGCTCCTTTTTGGTCTTCCGCAGGCTTTGCAGATAGATGGATGTGCCGGACAGAAAGACGAAAATCGGGGCGCAAAAGTGCGTGACCCAGCGGGTAAAATACAAAGCCGGCGTGGTGGAGGCCAGATTCAGGGGATCGTTGGCGAAGGCCGCGCTGTGAAAAAGATCACGGGTATGATCCAGGGCCATGATTACCATGACCAGTCCGCGCAGCACGTCAACAGACTCGATGCGTACCTTATTTGGGGTTAAGGTTTTGGCCGTAGTGAGTTGATGAAGCGACGGATTCATGAAGGTTTTAGAGAAAGGTTCGTTGCCGTGTACGTTTCCTGCCGTACATGTTTCCGACCTGGCAAAACGTACATACTTATTGGGAGGCAATGTACGAAATAGGGCGAATGGAGCAATCCATTGTAAGTGAAAGTTTTATATTGACATTAGTCCGGCAATTTATTTGCATTTCATTCCACCAGAACCGGGCGGCATAAGTTGGCATACATCATAGGTAGCCGTAATGCCTAAGGTTACGAGGGCTTCCGCAGAGGCAGCTTTATTACTGGGATCTGTCGTTCCTTTAAAGCTGATGGTCAGTGCTTTGTTAAGATTATTCAGGTTATCGGAGAGAACCTGCTGAACGTCTGTTACAGCGTTTCGGTTCAGCTTTGCCGTTAACAAGATCAGCGCAATCTCATTTAGGGGAATCTGCACCGTTCCGGTATTGAATAGCGGCACATTCCCACTCCTGCCCGCTACAGTAACCGTACCTTCCAGGTTTAGGGTTGACGCCTGATTGTTAGCTAAAAGGTTAATATCGACAGCGCAACCTTCAACCTTAACCGCCTTCAGGGTGTACGTCATTTTCTCGCCAAGCCATTCCGAATCCAGTTGTTCATTCAAGCCCAGGGTACTTCTGATTTGAGCGGGTGTGATAGTCAGCACCTGCGTACGGCCTGATGTACCGGAAAGGGGAATCTTGCTCTCCAGATTTTTGCGCACCACATATTCCCGGGATCTGTAGTCCCAGTCTTCTGGTGCACACTGGTCATAACTGCCCATTATCAGTACTAACAGGCTGTAGCGTGCGAGTTTAGTTAGTTTCATAGGGAAAATGAGTTAGAAATCAAGGCCCAGACCACCGGTTGCGACGATAGATCCGGCATAGCGGGCGTTGGCGTTTAATTTAATCTTCCAGACCTTCACACTGAATCCGGCTCCGGCTATGAGGGCGTTCTTGTTTTTCAGGCTGAGATTGACCTGCGAACTGGCCTCCGCTGAGTAGGCGTAATGAATATCCGTTTTGCTCATCAGATAGCCTGCAAAACCATAGTAGGCGATTCCTTTCCAGTGCTGCCCGGCTTCGAGCATAAGCTGCCGGCTGCGGACGTTCAACACCGTACCAATCTTAAATTGTTGTTCTGCGTACGCCAGGGTGAGATCAAGATTTCTTGGGTGGAAATATTGACTCAGACTGTGACGGATGCCCCCGCCGATCAGGCTTACCTTTCCGAAATTTTTACCAAAATCGGAGGCAAAATACCGGAGGTTGAGTTCGGTACCGTACAGACTCCCTAGGGTAAGCTGCGGAGCGGCCAGGGGTAAATACCGGGTGTTCAGGCCCCCCGAAAATACATACGAGGTACCGTTATCGCCATTGACGATTACCGACCTGGTATCGCCAAAAATGGTCGGAACAGTGGCTGGTTGTACGGGCGTAAAAGCGCCCTCTGTGGTAGCCGTAAACTGTCGCTGGGCATCCGTCGGTAAGGCCGCAAAGACCACCAGACCTATGTAAAGATGAAAGCTGGAATCGACGCGGGCATCCTGCGAATAGCCGGACTGCAGCATGGCGGGCAGGGCATCGGCAAACGGCTGCAAATAGCCTGTCGCATTCTGACCCTTGTAGGTCCCCAAAAAACTTTCGACCCGCTGCCCGTGGGCTGCCGGTAGCAGCAGCATACTTAATCCAAGTAAAAAGCCGGTTTTCATGTAGGTAAGCATTAAAAGGTTTGTCTACAGTCAGGGGCAGCTACAACAGCAGGATGACAGGGAGACACTCCATAGGACCTGAATATGGATGCTGACGATGGTCGAGAACGGGATGTAGGCATTTGGCGAGCTGACATCAACGGCGTTGACGAGGCTGGGGCTTACCCCGGGAATACAGCTACTGTAAGCCGCAATGCCGTCACGAACCAGCCCCAGGTGGTTGCGCAGGTTTTGCTGCCAGTCGGCGGGAATCATCCGGCATACAAAGGTGTTGGCAATGCCCTGAGAGGCTCCCAGGTGAATGCCGATGGAATACAGAGAGGCCAGGCTGACGCCATTACTGCAACTGATGCGCGACCGCTGAATGGAGCCGAGAATTTCTTTGATCAGCGCATCAATTTCGTTGACAGCCTGTGCGCGCGACATGCCCGGCAACCGGCGAGTGTAATCGCTGATTTTATTGACGTTAAAATCTAAACACCCGATGGTATTTAAGCCGGTAATGGCATTCCCCAGTACCGCCTGCACATCGGCAATCGTTCCGGGCGCAATGACGTCTGACCCTAAGCGGGCCCAGGCTAAGCCTAACCCATAGACACCGGCATAAAAAATACTCAGTTCCCGGTTACAGAGCTTTCCTCCAGCCGGCTGATTAACAACCGGCGTTCTGCTGACTGTGAACGAATATCTTGATCGAACAACGCCCTCATTATTGTAATACGCCCGTACCTCATAACTGCCTTCGGGTAAGCCGGTGAATTCCGTAGTGCCACTCTGCTTCGAATCGGTGTAATACCAGCTGAGGTATTTATCATCGGCACTGCCCGGTTGTGCAATACTGATCCAATCACGGCTGTTGCCCGGCATTCCCGAATATTGGACGATAATCTTTTCGTTGGGCTTGTAAACCGGTTGCGCTGTCTTGACCGATAAATTCTGATCGGCATTTCCGACCCGAAACGGCACCCGTACCCGCACAATGCCTTCATTGTTGTAGTAGCCGCGTACTTCGTAGTTGCCATAGGGGCGGCCACCAAAGGTCAGTGTGCCATTTCGATTGCCGCCTGTGTAGAACCACTCCAGGTATTTATCTTCGGGCATGCCAACCTGAGCAATACTGATCCAATCGCGGCTGTTGCCCGGAAAACCGGCATAATTAACAATGATTTGCTCTCCCGGCTGGTAAATCGACTTTGACAGGCTGACCGATTGGGCAAACGTCTGACAAAGGGAGGTGGATAGAATAACCAGAACCAGTGAAGCGAAGCGCTTTTTCATAAAAGCAGGCGGAGTTTTAATTCAAAGTACGTGGGATTCAAGGCGTTGCTCAATACCCTCATGAGGGTATTTTTTGTATCTTTCTGCAAACGTTTCGGTAGATGAGCAGATACTGGCAGCGGTGTATCGGCTGGGTGGCTTTGGTGATGATCAGCCTGCCTCTTTACCCGCAATCCCCGATTGTGGCCGACCGGCATTTTCGGCAGGTCGTACTCAGCGAACAGACGACCCTATTGGCCGATACCGTGCCGGTGCCGCATAGTCGGGAGGTTATCAAACACCCCGCTGCCTTCCGGCCGCAGGTGGGTCCATCAATTAACCCCGGCTTTACCAATCAGTTCTACTGGGTTCATTTTCGAGTCAGGAATCCGGAGCCAACCCCGAAAGAATTAGTGCTGGAAGTGGAGAATCCGCACATCAACAAGCTGCAACTGTTTACGCATGCGCAGGGACGTTTACAAGCCGGCCTGCTCACGGGCGATCACTTTCCGTTTAGCCGGAGGCCCATCCGGCATCCCCATTTTCTGTTTCCGATAACGATAGCCGGTAACCAGACCATCGACGGGTATCTGTGGGTCGACAAACACGGGGAGCAGGTGCAGATTCCGCTTCGGCTGTGGGCGAAAGATTATTTTATGGCCAATACGAATAAATTGTATTTGTTCGTGGGCTTTATGTTTGGCATTGGCGGCTTGTACTGCGTGCTCAGTTTGCTGGCTCTGCTGTTCTTTCGCCTTCGGCTCATGTTCTACTACTTCGGCTACACGGTTTCGGCCTGGCTGTTTCTGGCCGCTCACACCGGATTTGGCTTTGCGCTGCTGTGGCCTCAGGCTACCTGGTGGACCAGTGCCGCCCGGCCGACGCTGGTGCTGATGATGTATATTTCCTCTGTTTTGTTCGTCCGGGTATTTTTCCGGCTGGAAACAAACTTTCGACGGCTGTTTAGGTACACCACCATCCTGTTAAGCGTGCAGGTGGCGTTGTTGCTGATGCTGTGGCTGCAAAACCCGGCTCTGGGCCTGTTCAAAAATTACTGGTATAACCCGGTTTACTATTCGGGGGAGTGGTTGCTGCGCTACATGATTGTGCTGCATGGGGTAGCCATAGTGTCCATTGCTTCGGTCATTTTTGTTGGGTTACGGGTGTATTGGCAAACCCGCCGGCCCGAAGGTCTGTGGGTGGCAATCGGCTACCTGATGGCGCTGTTGTCGGGTTCTTCCATTACGCTGGTTCATGTTGGTCTGCTACCAGACAATTACGTTACTCATAACCTGCCGCTTGTCACCAACGCCCTGGATACCATTATTCTGTCGGTGTTGCTGGCCAACCGGTTCAAGGACATTCATGTGCAGAACGCCAGGATTGCGGTCGAACTCGCCCTTCAGCGGCAGAAAAATGCGATCCAACTGCTCGAAGGGCAAATTATTGAGCGGAAGCGACTCTCGCAGGAACTGCACGACGGCATCAGCCTGTCGCTGGCTAATATCCGGATGAAACTTTCGATGCTGGCCGACAGTATGAACGGACGGCAAAAAGAGGCTCAGCAACTGGTCCAGGCATTAGGCAATGTCGGTCAGGATGTCCGGCAGTTTTCGCACGCCTTGTCGCCGGTAATGCTGGAGCGATATGGACTGGTCGACGCGCTGGATGAACTGACCCAGCAGATTCAGGACAGCCATCCTGATTTATTGGTGGTGTTTCAGCATGAGCAGATAGTAAACCAGGCTATTCATCCGATGGTGAGCCAGACTATGTATCAGATTTCACTGGAACTACTCAACAACGTCCTGAAACATGCCGAAGCCCAATCGGTAACGGTGCAACTCAATCAGGCCGACAGTGCCTTGCGGTTACTGGTTTCCGACGATGGCCGGGGGTATGATCTTACCGAAAAAAACTGGGGGATAGGCTTGCAGAATATTCAGGCGCGGGTGCAGTTGCTGGGTGGGCAGTTTGTGGTACAGCGTCAGCCGCAGGGTATGGTACACCGGATTGAATTGCCCGCTCAGACTAAACTGTTCTCGTAGGCAAACTTGACCAGGTCGGTATTGGTGTGCAGCCGAAACTTTCTGAAAATATTTTTCTTGTGCGTATGTACCGTATGTTTGCTGATAAACAGGCTCTCGGCAATGGCTTGTTCCGTGAGTCCCTGCGCCGTCAGTCGGATGATTTTTCGTTCCTGCTCCGATAAAGCCGCCAATTGCGGAAAGGCGGTGCTTACCGGTTGGGTGTCGAACCGCAGTCCTTCACCGGCTTTCAGGTGCTTGCTCAGGTACATTTTTCCCTGGGTAATGTGGCTGAGGGCCTCTGCCCATTCGGCTTTCGAAGCATCTTTGAGCAGATAACCGTCAACGCCGGCTTCTAGTGCTTTTTTGGTCAGACTGCTCGATTGGTAAGCCGAGAAGATAAGAATTTGCAGAGCAGGGTGCCGCTGGCGAAGTTCAGGCACCAGGTCCAGACCGTTCTGACCCTCCAGATTCAGGTCCAGCACCAGAATATCGGGGTGGGTTTCCGCACAAACTGATACAATTTCCCGGAGCGATGTAGCCACCCCGACCAGGGTATACTCGCGGAGGCTTTCCAGCATCAGCCTGATGCCGTCGAGTACCACAGGATGATCGTCGGCTACTACAATCCGGGTTGACATGGCTGTTGGCGTTAACGTCCTTGATGCAATGCGCCAAATTACGTATTATTAACGGTTTGACCCATAGACTATATAACAAGCCCATTTACCGGCCGATAAATCTCGCCCAGTACGTATGAAAACCCGCTCTATCTTCCTGATCTTCCTGATGAGTCTTAGCCTCTGCAGCCACGGACAAACCACCGGCTTCTACCTGTACGTTGGCACCTATACCACCAAAGGCAGTGAGGGCATTTATATGTATCGCTTCGATACCCGTACCGGCGATGCTACCCCCGTAAGCATTGCCAAAGGCATAAAGAATCCTTCGTTTCTGGCGATCTCGCCCAACCAGCGCTATTTGTACGCAGCGCAGGGCATAGACGGTGAATTGGTCCACGCGTTTGCCATTGATCCGCAAACCCGGCAACTGACCCTGCTGAACTCCGAGTCGTCGGCTGGCGTAGGACCGCCCCATTTGGAGGTGGACAAAACCGGCAACTGGGTTATCGTGGGGAACTACCGGACCGGCAATCTGAGTGTTCTGCCCATCCGGCCTGATGGTTCAGTGGGCAAGGCCATTCAAACTATTCAGCACGAAGGTACCGGTCCCGATCCGGAGCGACAGGAGCGGGCTCATGTCCATTCCATCAACATAGCCCCTAACAACCGGGATGTTTTTGTGCCCGATCTGGGCATTGATAAAATCATGGCGTATACGTTCAACGACAAAACCGGGCAGCTTGCGCCGGCGGTTTCGCCTTTTATCGCCACGCAGCCGGGTTCGGGGCCGCGTCATTTTACCTTTCATCCGAATGGCCGCTGGGCGTATGTCATTCAGGAGTTATCCTCTACAATTACCGGCTATCTATACCAAAATGGTACGCTGAAACCCTTTCAGACGGTTAATACCCTGCCGGATGGATACACAGGCCGGAAATGGAGTGCAGATGTGCATATTTCGCCGGATGGCCGTTTTCTGTACGGCTCGAACCGGGCCCACGAAAGTCTGGTTATTTTCCGCATCGACCCAAAAACAGGGAAACTTAGCTACGTTGGCCATCAGGACGTCATGGGCAAAACGCCCCGCAACTTCCTGATTGATCCCACCGGCCGCTGGGTGCTGGTCGCCAATCAGGATACCGACAATATTGTCATTTTTGCGCGGGACCCGGATAGCGGCAAACTTACCCCAACCGGAAAAGAAATAATAGTATCTATGCCGGTTTGTCTGAAAGCATTATGAACGGGGAGTTCAGGCTACTGCTCCTGCATATTTTTTACAAACTTAAAATGCGAGGGTTCAAAGGTGAGCTCTTCGTAAAACCGGTGGGTATGCGTGCGGTCCTGATTGCTGGTCACTTCCAGGTTGACCAGTTTTTCGCGTTTGCCGATTTCTTCCAGGGCCTCTACCAGCTTCCGGCCTATCTGCTGGCTTCGGTATGCCGGCTTAACGTACAACTCCTGGATTTCGCCCACTTTGCCGGCATGGTGCAGCAGGTATTGAATATGACAACTAATGAAACCAACTATTTCCTGTTTGATCTCGGCTACCAGGTAGTGAACCCGCGGATCGGTCAGGTTGTGCAGGAAGACCGACCGGAAGGCGTCGAAATCCAGTTCGGTTTTCTCCAGATCGCAGATAAAGTCAAAAATTGTGCGTACATCGTGGCTATTGGCTTTTCGGATGGCGACGGGCGCGTTCATAGATAGAGAAAGATTTACAGCAGGTCTGCAAGATGTCCCTAAAGTGTGGTTAATTTCGGGATTTTCCGCTAAATCCTGAACCCAGGCATGAAAAAAGTAATCATTATCGGCGCTGCGCTGCTGGTCGGGCTGGTGGCCTGCCGGTCGAATACGACGAATGAGCAGACCGCAGCCGGCCCGCCCGTAGGGACGTTTGCCTATGATCTGGCGTTTTTGCAGAATCACCATAAAGATGTTGTGGTTTTGCGCGATGGCGACGCGCAGGCCTTGATACTGCCGGCCTACCAGGGACGGGTCATGACCAGCACCGCCGATGGCAAAACCAGCTACGGCTGGATCAATTACGACCTGATTCGCTCCGGTAAACTACTGCCGCACATGAACGCCTTTGGGGGCGAAGACCGCTTCTGGATGGGGCCGGAGGGTGGTCAGTACGCCCTCTTCTTCAAAAAAGGGGCTGCGTTTACGGCCGATAACTGGCAAACGCCCACGCCCATCGATTCGGAGCCGTTTATTGTGGTGTCTGGAAATAACCGGTCGGCCCGGCTCACCCGCAATTTTCAACTGACCAATTACGCTGGCACGTCGTTCCAGGTGGGCGTAGAACGCGACGTCCGGCTGCTGTCCCGCCCGGAATTGACCCAACTGCTGGGCGTGCCGCCCGCCGATGGACTGAAGCTGGTGGGCATTCAGTCCAGCAACACGCTGATCAACCGGGGGCCGGGAGCCTGGACACCGGATAAGGGCCTGCTGTCGGTCTGGATACTGGGGATGTTTAATGCGTCTCCGCGTACAACCGTGATGGTGCCGTTCCGGAAGGGAGCAGGGACAGTTATCAACGACAGCTATTTCGGCAAAGTGCCGCTCGACCGGTTGGTGATCAACGATACCATTGCGTATTTCCGGGCGGATGCCAAACTGCGCAGCAAAATCGGGGTGTCGCCCGATGGGGCCAAAAACTGGCTCGGCAGCTACGATCCGGCTACGCAGACCTTGACGCTGGTGACGTTCACCTTCGATCCCACCAACCGGCAATACGTCAACTCCATGTGGGAGCAGCAAAAGAATCCCTACGGGGGCGATGTCGTTAACTCGTACAACGATGGGCCTATGAAGCCCGGGAAACCGCAGATGGGGCAGTTTTATGAACTGGAAACCTCATCGCCGGCCGCAGCGCTGGCCCCCGGCGGCCGCCTGACGCATACGCATACCACCCTGCATATTCAGGGTGACGAAGTCCAACTAGCTCCCATTGCCCAGCGACTGCTGGGCGCGTCATTGCCGGAACTCCAAACTATTTTTGTCCAGTAAACCCATGCTCTCCTTACCAAATACATTATGCAAACCCGATTACAAGCCGTAAAGCGGCTTAGCCTGAAAACCGCCTGCCTTTTTGCTGCTCTGACTCTCGGTAGCCATACGGCCAGTCTGTCGCAGACGAAGCCGGCGCTAAATCCACCCGCAACACCCCTGATTACCATTGACCCATACACCAGCATATGGTCGTTCGGCGACCAGTTAAACGGCGAATCGACCCGTCACTGGACCGGCCGGACACAGCAGCTAAACGGCCTGGTGCGCGTGGATGGCCGCACGTATCGTTTCATGGGCAACCCCACCTTTGCCGGCGGAACCATTATGCCCACTACCCAGCAGGCCCGCTATCAGGCAAAATACGTGACTACCAAACCGGTATCCGATAACTGGGCGCAGCCCGGCTTCGATGATAGCACGTGGCAGGTAGGCGAGGGCACCTTCGGCACCCGCAACACCGATAAAACGCCCTGGAAAACCGAAGAAATCTGGCTGCGCCGGACCGTAACGCTCAATACCGTGCCCGACGGTAAGCTGCTGGTTAAGGCCATTTACAACGACAACTACGAAGTGTTTGTCAACGGCGTTCGGGTGGCGGGCGTGGCCGGCGTCGCAGCCGATTACGAACTGGCGGCTACCAACCGGAAGGTAGCTGAACTGCTGAAACCCGGCCCGAACGTGATTGCCGTGCACAGCCAGAATTTCAGCGGTCCGGGTTTTGTGGATGTGGGACTGGTGCAGGAGCATGACCTTAATATCCCGCCCGCGGCCCAGACCGGCCGGCGGATCACCGCCACCCAGTCGGAATATACCTTTGAGGCCGATGGCGTTGAACTGACCGTGACCTTTCTGGCCCCGCTGCTGATGGACAACCTGGATGTGCTGTCGCGGCCGGTGCAGTACGTCACGTATCGCGCCCGCGCCAAAGACGGCAAACGCCACAGCGTTCAACTCTACACCAGCGCGTCGGCCGAACTGGCCGTCAACTCTCCAGACCAGACCGTAACCTGGAACCGGGGGCAAACGGGTAACCTGAACTTCATGCGCGTGGGCACCACCGAGCAGAAGGTGCTGGGCCGTAAAGGCGATAACGTTCGCATCGACTGGGGCTACCTGTACACGGCCGCACCCAAGGCTGCGGGAATCAGTAACCACATAGGTTCTCTGACGTCGACGCTGGCGCAGTTCAGCAAGCAAGGAAATGTATCGGGTGCCGACGATAGCCGGATGCCCCGCCCTGCAATCGATAGCCTGCTGGTGCTGGCTACCACCTTTGACCTGGGGCAGGTGACGGGCCAACCGGTTGAGCGGCACTGGCTGATTGGGTACGATGATATAAAGTCGGTAGAATACTTTCAGCAGCCGCTGAATGCCTGGTGGCGACGCGATGGGAAGAAGACCATTGAACAGGCCTTACAGGCAGCCGAAACGGACTATACGGCGCTGCAAACCCGTTGCGATGCCTTTGATAAACAGCTGTATGCCGATGCCCGGAAAGCTGGAGGCATTGCCTACGCTGATCTGTGTGTGCTGGCCTACCGCCAGGCCATTGCCGCTCACAAACTGGTAGCCGACCCGAAGGGTACTCCGCTGTTTCTGTCCAAAGAGAACTTCAGCAACGGCTCCATCGGTACGGTGGATGTGACCTACCCCTCGGCCCCGCTGTTTCTGCTGTACAACCCCACGCTGCTGAAAGGGATGCTGGAGCCGATCTTCTATTATTCGGAAAGTGGCAAGTGGACCAAACCGTTTGCGGCCCACGACGTAGGCACCTATCCCATTGCCAACGGGCAGACCTACGGCGAAGATATGCCGGTGGAAGAGTGCGGCAACATGATTATCCTGACCGCAGCCATTGCGGCCGCAGAAGGCAACCCCAACTACGCCCGGCAGCACTGGCCAACCTTAACCACCTGGGTCGAGTACCTGAAAAAAGAAGGCTTTGACCCGGCCAATCAGCTCTGCACCGACGACTTTGCCGGTCACCTCGCCCGCAACGCCAACCTGTCGGTCAAAGCCATCATGGGCATTGCCGCCTACGGGAAACTGGCCGGTATGCTCGGGCAGAAAACCGTGGCCGATGAATACACGAAGCTGGCCCGCGACCTGGCCCGTAAGTGGATGGATATGGCCCAGGACGGCGACCACTACGCCCTCACCTTCGACAAAAAAGACTCCTGGAGCCAGAAGTATAACCTGGTCTGGGACAAACTGCTCGGTCTGAACATTTTCCCGAAAGAAGTGGCGCAGAAAGAAGTCAGCTACTACCTGACCAAACAGCAACCCTACGGCCTGCCGCTCGACAGCCGCAAGACCTACACCAAATCCGACTGGATTGTCTGGACCGCCACCCTCGCCGACCGCCCAGCCGATTTTGAGGCCTTCATCCGGCCTATCTACCGCTTCGCCGGCGAAAGCCCCGACCGCATTCCCCTCAGCGACTGGCACGAAACCACCAATGGCAAACACGTCGGTTTCCGCGCCCGCTCGGTAGTTGGTGGGTATTTTATCAAGATGCTGGAAGGGAAACTGACGAAGTAGGAATCCGCGTCCTGCCGAACCCTACGGTTAATGCATCTGCACCATCTCCAGGCTTTTCCAGACCAGGTCGCCCATAGTCCGGCAGCGGAGGAAGTCGGGGTTCTGGTAGTGACGCATGAGGGCGTGTTTTAGCTGCTCTACATGGGCGGGTAACGAGATTTCATCAACGCGCATGGCCCGCATCAGGTCGCTGATGCGGGCCGTTTCTACGCGGAGACGGCCCGCAATCAGCGACCGCTCTTCAATCTGGTACTGCCGCACGCTCTCCGGTGTCATGTATTTCATGCCCAGGTCAATAATGGGCAGGTTCTGCTTGAAATACTGCGGCATATACACCGACTTGCGGCCTTCGTACGACTGCTGGTCGAAGTCGATGGCGCGGATGCGGTAATACACTTCATCGAAATCCGGGGTTATATCCACCACGAAATTGCTGGAGTGCATATCGCCCAGTAGCCGCACAAAGCAACGCTCGTTGAACTTGATGAACTCCTTGCATAAGCGGATGGGGTTCAGGTTGGGGTCGTGGATGTGAATCATGAAGAACATATCGCCCGGAATACCGGCAATGTGTTCTTCAATCAGGCTCTGGCCGCTGGTGAGGTAGCTGATGCGGTTGGGCGACAGAATATGCTCCAGTTCCAGCCCGTACACCCGCGAGGCATCGGCATTTTTGAGGTAGAAGTAGTCGAAGTTGTCGTTGACCAGATTCCGGATGCGCACCCGGAAGGGCTTGGTGTTGCCGTAGCTGCAGAGGTCGACGCGGTCGATGGTCAGGTGGTTGGTGATAGACATATCACCATCGGCCTTCAGGTGAGCGTACGTGGCTTTCAGTGCCAGGTGAATGTCGTCCGATTCGGAAGCTGTATAAAATACGGTTTCCCAGAGGGTATCCTGGCCTTTATTGTCGTACAGCGTGATGGAGTCGTTATAGCGGAGCAGGTCGGCATACTGAATGGGCAGGGCCAGTTCGCGGCTGTACTGCACGAGGTAGTCGTGCAGTGCCTCGCTAATGCGGTAAACCAGCTTCTTTTTGGTGATGATGGGCATGGCGTCAATACCGCTGGAGCACATCCGACTCAAAAATGTGCTTGCCGGTTAGCCCCTCCTGGGCGGTGGTAAACATGGCATTGGCGACTTTCTCAGCCTCAATACCCCGGTATTTCGCCGGAATCAGGGGGGCGGTAGCCCGCATCAGGCCCGCAGCCACTTTCTCGCCCAGTCGGGATTCGGAGCGGTTGCCCAGCAGCAGCGACGGCCGGAAAATCAGCAGCGTCGGGTAGTTCAGCGCAGCCAGGTCCCGCTCTACTTCCCCTTTTACCCGGTTGTAAAATAAGCGGGAGTCCAGGTCGGCACCCATCGCCGTAACAATCGCATACTGCCGGGCTCCGTTGGCCAGCCCCAGCCGGGCCACGTCCATCGGATACTGATAATCGACTTTGCGGAACGCTTCTTTGGAGCCGGCTTTGGCCATAGTGGTACCCAGACAGCAGAAAATATCGTCGGTCTGCACCAGCAAGCCGTTCGGATGGTCAAAATCATAGGTGACCTCCTGCAGGCGCGGGTGCTGCCAGCCCAACGGTTTGCGTACCAGTACTTTTACTTTGTCGTAAACGGTCGAGTCTACCAGCCGATGCGTGAGCAGGTCACCGATCAGGCCCGTAGCGCCAACA
Source organism: Nibrella viscosa (assembly GCF_039541875.1). NCBI lineage: Bacteria > Pseudomonadati > Bacteroidota > Cytophagia > Cytophagales > Spirosomataceae > Nibrella > Nibrella viscosa. The sequence continues at coordinate 821,132 of NZ_BAABHB010000002.1, forward strand.
ATCAGGGCGGTTTTTGTGGTGGGGTAAGTCATACGTGGGCCGGAATTTTTGCTAATTTATGCGCCATACCCAAAATTGAAACATCTTCCTCGTAAAACCTACCTTATGTTTTCTTTTACCAAACCGGTCAGGCCCCTAATCGCCGGGGCCATGCTGCTGCTAACGGCGCTGGGGGCGTTCGCGTTCCGGCTGTCGGACGATGAATTTGTAAACCGATTAATCGCCCGGCTGAAGACATACAACCAGCGGTTTCCTAACGAAAAAGTGTATGTGCAGACCGACCGGGCGTATTATCTCCCCGGCGAAACCGTCTGGCTGAAAGGCTATCTGTTCGACGGCATGAGCCACGAAGCCGATTCGGTCAGTGGGTTGTTATATGTAGATCTGATCGACCTGACCGCCCGGAAGCTGGTGATGCAGGCTCAGTTGAAAGCGGTAGGCGGTCACGCACCGGGCCAGCTAACCTTACCGGAAACCTTAAGCGCCGGTCCCTACCAGTTGCGGGCGTATACCGGCTGGATGCGGAATTTTCCGGAAGACTATTACTTCACTCGCTCGCTGATGGTGCTGGAAACCCGTACCGGTATGCCCGAACCAGCCGTTTTGCCGGCGGCCCGGCCGGATGTTCAGTTCATGCCCGAGGGTGGAAATCTGGTTGCCGGTCTCGAAAGCCGGGTAGCCTTCAAGGCTACCGATGCCGGCGGACGCGGAGCCGAAATCGAGGGGTTTGTGCTTGATTCCCGCAATGATACCATTACCGGTTTGACACCCCAGCATCTGGGGATGGGCTCTTTCACCATAAAACCGGAGCCGGGGCTGACTTATACCGCTTTTGCTCGGCAGGGCACCGGGACCTACGGCCGCTACCCGCTGCCGGCCGCTCAGCCCAATGGGTATGTGATGACGGTGGATAATATCAGCAACAAGAGCCATATCCGGGTGTTTATAGCCGGCAAGAAACCGGCCGATGGCACCCGCGAAGTGACCCTGGTAGCTCAGATACGCGGTACGATTGTTCAGGCGGCTAATGTGCCTGTAGGGCCGAAGGCGGTGCTGGTCCAGTTTCCCAGAGATAAGTTTCCGGAGGGCATCGCTCAGCTTACCCTATTTGATGAAACCAATACCCCTGTTTGCGAACGGCTGGTGTACGCAGAAAACGGCGGCCTGCTCACCATTTCGGTGACACCGGAAAAAAGCGCGGTAAAACCCCGCGAGAAAATAACACTGAACGTAAACGTAACCGATGCGGAGCATAAGCCGGTAGCGGCCAATCTGTCGATGGCTGTGACGGATGCCCGCCAGGCGCTGGACCCCGACAGTAACGGCACCACCCTGGTATCGCATCTGCTGCTGACTTCCGATCTGAAAGGGACGATAGAGCAGTCTGGTTACTATTTCGACCGTAGCAAACGCGATCGCCTGCAAAAACTCGATCTGCTGCTGATGACCCAGGGCTGGCGCCGGTTTACCTGGCCGGAGGTGCTGGCCGGCAACCTGCCGGAACCAAAGTACCCGGTGGAGCCGGGTCTCTCGCTGACGGGGCAGGTGGTGCGGCCGAACCAGAAACAGGCCGGCAAGGTGCGGCTGACATTTATGTTTGTGGGCCGCGACAGTGCCCGGAGCTTCCTGACCGAAGAGACCAACGAAGCCGGGTATTACAGTCTGTACGGCCTCGATTTTACCGACACGACCCATGTCCTGATCCAGGCAATAACCCAAAAAGGCAACCGGAATCTCAGCCTGACACTCGACCAGCTGATAAAGCCGGCGGTGACGCTCACGCAGGTGCCCTATAACCCGTTGGTGGTGCAGCGCGACGAACTGGCCGAGTTCCTGAAACGCGCCAACGAGTATCTGGCTATAGAACGGCAAATCCGGCAAAACCGGGAAATCCTGCTGCAGGAGGTGAAGGTGAAGGCGAAGCGCAATGAAACTGACAGCCGCAAGATCTACGGCAATGCCGATGCTACGGTGAAAGTTACCCAGCAACTCGCCGGCGGAGCCATGAGCGTGCTGGACATCCTGCGGGGGCGCGTAGCCGGCCTGAATATTTCCGGCTCACCTATGAACCCGACGGTGCAGATTCGCGGAGCCGCCAATTTCTCGGGCGTGGTAGAACCGCTGTTCCTGATTGATGGGATGCCGGTGGATAAACAGGCCGTGCTGTCCTTGCCCGTGATGGATGTCGATTATGTTGATGTGCTGAAAGGGGCTGGAGCCGCTATTTTCGGCTCGCGGGGCGGGGGCGGGGTTATCAATGTCATGACCAAACGCGGAGGGGCCAATTACGACCCCAGCCAGGACAAAGCCGAGGGTATTCTGGTGGCCAGGCTCCCCGGCTACACGCCCGTGCGGGAGTTTTATGCCCCTCTGTACGCTACCTCTAAACCCGAACACATCCGGCCCGATTACCGCGCCACGCTCCACTGGGCACCCCTGATCCGGACCGGCCCCGACGGTAAAGCCGCCCTTTCGTTCTTTGCCTCCGACGCCCGCACCACCCTCCGCTTTATCACCGAAGGCACCACGGCCGCCGGTCAACCCGGTTCCAGCCGCCAAACGGTGAGGGTGGAATAGGTTTGACGTTTGAGGTTAAAACGGCGAAGCAACTTCAAACCTCAAACTAGACATTTAGCCAATACGTCATCTTCAGCACCAGGGCGCGGTTTTTTGACTGGAAGGTGTCGGAGACGTAGTTGTCGGTATAAACGATGAACAGGTCGGAGACGGGCCGGAACCGCCACTGAAACCGGGCGTTTACGTTAACGTTGTTGATCTGGTTGTTGTACTGCACAAACGTGGTCAGGAACACATTGCGGGAGAAGGATAGCTCCACGCGGGGGCCAATCAGCAGCAGCATGGCCGAGCTATACGGCTTCGGCAGGGTAATCTGGTTGTAGTTAACATCCAGCGATAAGACCCCGTACGGCTGGTAGCGGTAGTTGAACGTAGACGTGATCGACACAATGTTCCCGTTGAAATACTGCCCGACACGGGCCTGCAGGATGTAGTTGAGCAACCGTCGGGTATCCGACTGGTATGTCAGACGGGTACTGGCGTACCGGTAGGCAGTGCCGGCCTTCAGGGGCAGGCCTTTGGTATTGGTGGGGTTGAAGTCGGAGAACAGGTAGGTATAGTCCATACGCCAGGGACTCCACCGAATGGAACTGGTGTTCTGGAGCCGGGCAAACAGGTACACCGGTGTTGCGTCCCAATCGGTTACCAGGCCATCGGTTCGGCGGATAAATATATCGCCGTCTACTCCAACGCCGTACCGGTTCAAAACGCGGGCCAGCCGGGGGTTTTTCGGGTAAATACTGTAGGCGATGTTGGGCGCGGCCCGGTAATAGCCCCGGCGTGGTACATAGCCCGTTTCGGCGGTGTACTGATCGCCCACGTGCTCAAACCGGCTTTCGGCTTCCAGCTCCGGCGTATTGTAATTGATGAAGGCTCCCATGGCGTATTGCCCCGGTGTTGCCACGGGGGTCATAACGCGGTGGTAGAAAAACTTGTTTGTCCACCGGCCATCTTTGGAGTTCAGGTTGTAATCCAGACCCGCCACCCGGTTGTATTGGCTCTGGTAGCCGGTCCGTTCCGACGTGTCGGCGGCAAATACCTGCTTATTGACCAGAATAAACCCGATGCCCGACCGGGTAAAGATCTGCCGCTGCACAGCCGCCACGGTGTAGTTGATGGTCGGCAGGCCAATTTCGGTATTACGGTTGGTTTGCATCGACAGTAGCCCCACCCGCCACTTATTGGTAAGCTTGCCGCTCAGGCGGGCCCCGGCCATAATGGGTACCTGGAGGTTATCGCCCGTATTGGGGCTGCGCACAATACCGATGCGCCGGCTGAAGAACGGGTTAATGGTATTGAAACCAAACTGTCCGAAGAGGTCGCTGTTTTCCAGAAAGAACTGCCGCCGTTCGGGGAAGAGGAGCTCAAACCGGCTCAGGTTTGTGACCTGCCGGTCTACTTCTACCTGCGAAAAGTCAGGGTTTACCGTCAGGTCCAGGTTCAGGGCGGGCGTTATACCAATCTTGGCGTCGAAACCCAGCCCGCTCCGGGTTTGGGTGGGTATATCACGTACGTAGTCGCGGTAACCGTTACCCGACAGGTAGGGGATCAGCACCACGTTTGCGCCCGGAGTGGGCGGGCGGTCGTCCCACACCAGCAGGCCGGAGAATGCGATGTTATTGCCGTTGAAGTTGCGTGAAATGGGGGCCCACGACGAGCGTTCGTTATCGGCCAGGACGTTGCGGGTGAAGTTGATGTTCCAGACATTCTGCCCCTCTGAGGGTTTGTACCGCAGGGTCTTGAACGGAATCGCCATCTCCAGTTCCCAGCGGTCGTCGTAGTTACGGACCTTTGAGAACCATTTGTTATCCCAATCGGTCGATAAGGTTGTTCCCCCCGATACCAGCCCTTCCCGCTGTACACCGTACGGACTCAGCGCAAAATTGAACGAATTTTGTTTATCCCGGTAGGTATCAATATTGACAACAAAGACATCGGAGCTGCCACCGGGAAAATCGCGCTTCAGCGATTGTACCACATACCGGTGCCGGGCCTGATAGCAAACTGCCCCGACATACAGAAACTGATCGTCGAAGGTAACCCGCACCTGCGTATGATTCCAGGCCCGGGACGTGTCAAACGGCGTATTCTGCCAAAAGACCGTAGTTGTATCGGCCAGTTTCCAGTCCGACTCCTGTAATTGACCGTCGAGGTTAAGGGGAAAACGGGCTTTTCGAATATGTAACTGGTACGTTTGTTCGTTGATGGTGAGCGTCTGCGCGAAAGCAGAAACCGTAAAAAAGGCAATAAATAAAAGGTATAGATACTTCATTTCAATCTAATTTCCTGACAAAGGTAACGATTTGGTTTGGCTATCGACGAAATCATTGCGCTATGCGCAAAACCTTTGTAAGTTGCGCCAACTGCCTTATATGCTACATCCATGTACTCCGAAACGCTGACGACCACCATAGCCGTAAGTGCCTTACTGTCTATGGTCCTGACTACCGGCGCGGCCGCCCAAACTACCCATTATCCGACAATCGGCACCGTGGTCCGGAACGATCCGCAACTGGACAAACTCCTTCCCAGAGATGCCCGCATTGAGGTACTGGCGTCTGGTTTCGTCTGGGCCGAAGGACCCATCTGGATCAAAGACGGTAACTATCTGCTGTTTTCCGACGTACCGCAGAATACCATCTTCAAATGGTCGGAGAAAGAAGGTCTCACCCAGTTTCTGAAACCCTCAGGTTATACCGGCGCCGGGGCATATGGCGACGAGCCGGGCAGTAACGGCCTGACCCTCGACCGGCAGGGGCGGCTTATTGCCTGCGAGCACGGCGACCGGCGGGTATCGGCCATGCCGCTGTCGGGGGGCGGTAAACGAACGCTGGCCGACAATTACCAGGGCAAGCGCTTCAACAGCCCCAACGATGTGGTGGTGCATTCCAGCGGCAGCTACTACTTTACTGACCCACCGTATGGGCTGCCCGGCAAGGAAAAAGACCCCAGGCGGGAAACGGAGCTATTCGGTGTGTACCGGATTGCGCCCAACGGCACCGTGTCGCTGCTGATCAGCGATCTGACCCGGCCGAACGGCATTGCCTTCTCGCCCGACGAAAAGACCCTGTACATTGCCCAGTCGGACCCGGATCGGCCCATCATCATGGCGTATCCGGTGCAGGCCGACGGTTCGGTAGGGAAGGGCCGGGTCTTGTTTGATGCCGCTCCGCTCCTGAAGCAGAACCTGAAGGGCCTGCCCGACGGCCTGAAGACCGACCGCGACGGCAATGTCTGGAGTACCGGTCCGGGTGGGGTGCTGGTGATCTCCCCGGCCGGTAAACTGCTGGGGCGCATCGATACGGGCGAGGCTACCGCCAACTGCGCCTGGGGTGACGACGGCTCCACGCTATACCTGACCGCCGATATGTACCTCTGCCGGATTCGCACGACTGCCAGGGGCTGGTAACCATTATGGTGGTAGGTAAAAAGTACCCCGCCTGCCCGATCTCACCCAGGCCTGATACAAACATTACCGCCAAATCAGGGGTTTGATATGCAGTAAAAACCCTACGATAGCGTTATAGATATAGGGGCCGACGCTTAACCGAAAAATAATATCGGCAGAGGTCGGGTCCACTTGCCATATGCTGGCTAACGGTGTTAACTTTGTAGGATAAGGGTTGTAGTGTGTAGCCTGGATTTACGGAAATTTAGTTCATGTTTGAGAATCGAAAATATATCATCATCGGCGTCTTCTGCCTCGTCGGCCTGGTATATCTGACTCGTCTGTTTTATCTCCAGATTTTGGATGACAGTTACTCACTCGAATCGTCGAGTAACTCCATCAAGCGGGTAATTGAAGTCCCGGTCCGGGGTCAGATATACGACCGCAACGGCAAACTGATCGTATATAATACGCCGGTTTATGATCTGTACGTAACTCCGCGTCAGGTCCGGATACCCGATACGCTGGCGTTTTGCCGGCTGATGGGAATTACGGTCAGCGAGTTCGACAGTCTGATGGCCATTGCTAAAGCGTATTCGCCGGTAAAACCCTCGCTGTTCCTGCGGCAGTTGTCAAAAGAAGACTTTGCCCGCATTCAGGATGCGCTGGTCGATTACCGGGGGTTTGAGCCCGCAACCAGCTCCATGCGTACGTATCCGGCCCGTACGCTGGCCAATGCGCTGGGGTATGTCAGTGAAATTACCAAGCGACAACTCGACAACCAGGAAACGATCTACTACCGGCAGGGTGATTATATCGGACACAACGGTCTGGAGGAGCAGTATGAAGAGCAACTGCGTGGTAAACGCGGGGTTCGGTACATCATGCAGAACGTCCGGGGGATATACAAAGGCTCCTGGAAAGACGGCGAATACGATACGCTCTCGGTGCCCGGTCAGAACCTGTACACCGGCATAGATATTGAGGTCCAGAAATACGCCGACAGCCTGATGCAGAACAAAGTCGGCAGCGTCATTGCCATTGAACCGGCTACGGGTGAGATTCTGGTGTCGGTGTCGGCCCCGACGTATGATCCGAATCTGCTGTCGAGCCGCCATTTTTCCAAGAATTATGTCAAGCTGCTTCGGAATCCGTACAAGCCGCTGATCAACCGGCCGGTTATGGCCAGTTACCGGCCTGGGTCTACCTTCAAACTGATTCAGGCCCTGGTGGCGCAGCAGCAGGGAACGCTGTTTCCCAACACGGTGTATTCGCACGCCGGTGCGCCGGTAAAATGCCACGGCCATCCCGGTTCGGTCAACCTGTACGGCGCGGTTCAGTACTCCTGCAACCCGTATTTCTACCACGTATTCCGGCGGCTGATGTATAATAATTCCGAGTCGAACACCTTCAAAGCGTCGGCGGCCGGCCTGCAGTACTGGCACGATATGGTGCAGAAGTTCGGCATCGGCGAACGTCTTGGCGTTGATTTACCCAGTGAACTGAAAGGTAAGCTGCCTGATGTGGAGTATTACGATAAAATATACGGAACGCGACGCTGGAAGTTCTCCACGGTATACTCCCTGAGTATCGGGGAAGGTGAACTGCTCATCAGCCCGCTCAAGATGGTTAATGTGGCGGCTACCATCGCCAACCGGGGCTATTACTATACTCCTCACTACATCAAGGGCTTTGCCAAACCGGGCCATAGCGTACCCGAAGAGTACCGGGAGCGGCACGAAACCGGCATAAACCCCAAGTACTTCGAACCGGTAATTGCCGGCATGCGGGCGGCCGTCACCAACGGAACCGTGATGCGGATGGCCAACCTGCCGGATGTAGAACTTTGCGGCAAGACGGGTACCTCGCAGAACAAGAAGGGAGAAGACCACTCGATCTTTATCGGCTTTGCCCCGGCCAACAATCCCAAGATTGCCATTGCCGTGTTTGTTGAGAATGCAGGCTGGGGTGGGGTAGCAGCCGCGTCGGTGGCGGCCCTGGTGACCGAGCGCTACCTGAAACGCCGGACGGATGCCAAAGAACTGGAGAAGTTTATCACCGAGAAGAACTACATGCCGGCCGTGGTGACTTCTCCACCTAAGCCAGTGGTTCCCAAAAAGAAAGATACTATCCTGAAAGATAGCACCCGCAAGCCCATTATAGCCAAAATGGCCATGAATATGATAAAGAGTGAAAGAGCGAAAGAGTGACTCTCGCTCTTTCGCTCTTTCACCTTTGCAGCTCAATATTGCTAAGACTCAAATGTATCGTAACGAAGAAATAACGCGTAATATCGACTGGATGACGGTAATCCTGTACATGGCCTGTGTGATAATGGGCTGGCTTAATGTCTTTGCCGCCGTGTACAATCCGGAAGACCAGACCAGTATTTTTGATTTTTCGAACAATGCCGGAAAACAGTTGATGTGGATCGGGACCAGCCTTATCCTGATTATCTGTATTCTGGTGATTCATCACCGTTTCTACGATTCATTTGCCTATATCTTCTACGGCGTCATGATTCTGATGCTGCTGCTGGTGCTGGTAGCGGGGAGCAACATCAACGGATCGCGGTCGTGGTTTAAGTTTGGCCCTGTGTCGATTCAGCCGGCTGAGTTTGCCAAAGTGGCGACGAGTCTGGCGCTGGCCCGGTTTCTGGATGCCCCCGGCATAAACCTGACCAAACGGAAAGATCTGCTGTATATCGCCGGGTTTATTGGGTTGCCGGCTATCCTGATCATTGCCTCTAACGAAACGGGGTCTACGCTGGTCTTTGCCTCCTTTGTGATCATGCTATACCGGGAGGGCCTGCCCGGCTTTATTCCGGCCATCGGGATTGCGGCTGCCGCCTTGCTGGTGCTGTCGCTGATTGTGCCTAAACTATACATTTTTCTGGCTATTGCGGGCCTGGCCATGCTGGTAATCTGGATGATGCCCCGCTATAACCGTACGCCCACCAATATTCTGTCCATCAGTCTGATCGGGGTTATTATGATGGGGGTGGTCACCGGAGTTGACTTTTTCGTGAACGATGTGCTACAGAAGCACCAGCGTAACCGGATCAAGGTATTGATCGACCCCAACATCGACCCCTTGGGCGTGGGCTGGAACGTGACGCAGGCAAAGATTGCCATTGGCTCCGGCCGGCTCCACGGCAAGGGTTTTCTGGAGGGTACTCAGACTAAATTTGACTTCGTGCCTGAGCAAAGTACCGACTTTATTTTCTGCACCATCGGCGAGGAGCACGGTTTTGTTGGCAGCGCCATTGTGGTGGCGCTCTTTATCGGCCTGTTATGCCGGCTGATTTTCCTGGCCGAGCGACAACGAAGTAAGTTCTCCAGGGTATACGGCTACTGTGTGGCGGGAATTATTTTCTTCCACGTGATGGTCAATATCGGCATGACCATCGGGATCATGCCGGTAATTGGTATTCCGCTGCCGTTCTTCAGCTACGGGGGCTCGTCGCTCTGGTCGTTCACCATCCTGCTTTTTATCTTCCTGAAACTCGACTCCCGGCGGACCAGTATGTTTGCCCGAGGGTAAGCCCCTTAGATAAACGCCCAGAACAGCAGCGCCCAGCCCACAATCAGCAACACCCCCCCAATCGGCGTAATGGCCCCAAAGGTGGTGATGCCTGTAAAGCAAAGAATATACAGTGAACCGGAGAAGATGATAACGCCCGCCAGAAACAGGTAGCCTGCTATGTTCAGCAGGCGGACGGCCGCCGGGTTATTGCCCAGCAACTGGATCAGGATACCCACCGCCAGCAGGGCCAGCGCGTGGTAAAACTGGTACTTAACGGCCGTCTCATAAGTATCGGCCCGGCCCGACGCGTCCAGCATTGCTCGCAGCGCATGTGCCCCAAAAGCGCCAAGCGCTACCCCCAGCAGGCCCAGAGCCGCACCGGATTGGATGAAGAATTTGACCATGTTCGTTTGACGTTTGTAGTCTGAAGTTTGTAGTTTGGAGCAGCCCGGTGGTCTGTAGTTGGCTTTGCCAGATTAACTTCAAACCTCAAACGTCAAACTTTAAACCAGAATTAATTCCTTTCCCCAAAGATAGCACTTCCCACCCGAACGAGCGTACTGCCTTCGTCGATGGCGATGCCGTAATCGTCACTCATACCCATGGAGAGTTCGCGGAAGGCGACGTTGGTGCGCCGGATCGCGCTAAGTTTATCGTATACCTGTTTCAGCCCCCTAAACTCCCGGCGAATCTGCGTTTCATCGTCGGTGTTGGTGGCCATACCCATCAGGCCGACGAGGCAGATGTTGGGCAGGCTGTCCAGTTCGGCGCTGTTGAGCAGGGTTTCGGCTTCCTCGGGGCTCAGGCCGAATTTGGTTTCTTCTTCAGCAATATGAATTTGCAGCAGGCAGTTGATGACGCGCTCGTGTTTGGCTGCCTGTTTGTTAATCTCCTGGAGTAGTTTCAGGCTATCGACCGAATGAATCAGGGCAACAAATGGGGCAATGTACTTGACTTTGTTGGTCTGGAGATGCCCTATCAGGTGCCATTCGATATCAGCGGGCAGTTGCGGCCGCTTTTCTGCCATTTCCTGCACTTTGTTCTCACCAAACAGCTTGCAGCCGGCCTCGTAAGCTTCCTGGAGCATGGCAACCGGTTTTGTTTTGGTAACAGCTACCAGCCGGGCGCGCTCGTTCAGTTGTGCACGGATGTAGTCAATGCGTTGGGCAATTGTCATAGGCTTATTATCGGCAAAATCGCCGTGATTGGAAATTTTTTCCGATTATCGGGGTTTAAATTTGAGAATTTAGTGGAAATAGGTACTTTTTGGCGCAAAATACCCGATTTCGGCACACGGAAGCAATAAGTCGGTCTGAAATTAAGTTTCATTACCGTTTAGATGTAAACCCTCAAACGCTACACACTTCTATGGAAGCAAATCAGGAAAGGCGGAACAGCAGTCGTAATTATCTGATAGCCGCACTGTTGATTCTGGCCACTCTGAATGTACTGCTCTTGTACTTCTATTATCAGGAACGGCAAACAAATAAAACCCAGGAAGCCACAATCGCTGCCAAAACCGAGGAGGTTCTGCTCACCAAAACCAAGCTGGATTCTATTTCGCTCCAGCTCGATGCCAAAATTGCCGAAATTCAGCGCCTGGGGGGCAATGTCGATTCGCTGTTGCGGGTAAAGGAGCAACTGGAAGTGGATAAACGGGAACTGCGTAATGTCAATACGTTTAATCTCCGGAAATACGAGCAGAAAATCAGGTCGTATGAGGGGCTGCTGGTTCAGAAAGACAGGGAGATTGTCCGGCTTAAGAAAGAGAACAGTCTGCTGACCCAGCAGAATGAGGTGTTGACCCAGGAAAACACCGGCCTGCGAACGGAGCGGCAGGCCCTCAGCGACTCAGTAAGTGTGTATTCCGTCAAAAATCGGGAGTTAGCCGAAAAAGTGACCATTGCCTCGGCCCTGAGGGCTGAGAATGTATCCGTTAATGCCATTAACTCGCGGGGCAAAGAGCGGGACGGCGGCAGCTACAAGGCCCGGCGCATCGACAAGGTGAAAGTCAGTTTCCGGCTGGCCGAAAACCCGTTGACGCAGCAGAACGAAAAAGACATCTATATGCGGATCATCGACCCGAACGGGGCGGTCCTCGCCGACATGGCCACCGGCTCCGGTGAGTTCAATGCCGTCGGTAAAGACATGATCTACACCGCCCGGCAGCGCATTCAGTTCGACAACAGCCGCCAGGAGGTTTCCTTCGTATATGGTCGGGGTGGGCAGCGCTTCAACGAAGGTCGCTACGTTATAGAACTCTACTCCGAAGGGTTTAAAATCGGGGAGGGGGAGTTTACGGTGAAGTAATTAGTCGCAAGTCAATAGTCGATAGTCGCAAGTCAATAGTTGTTAGTCAGGCTTTATAAACTAACAACTATTGACTTGCGACTATCGACTATTTTCCGTACCTTTGCCCCTCATTTTAAACCAGTTCATTAAATCATGTCTTTAAAAAGCTACGAAACGGTGTTCATTATGACTCCCGTTTTATCTGAGCAACAGATAAAGGACACCGTCGACAAGTTCCGTAAAGTGCTGACCGATCATGGTGCGGAGCTTGTTCACGAAGAGAGCATGGGCCTGCGGAAGCTGGCCTACCCGATTCAGCACAAGAACACGGGTTACTACCAACTGATTGAGTTCAATGCCCCTCCTACGCTCCTGGCTACGCTGAACACGGAGTATCTGCGCGATGAGCGTATCCTGCGCCACCTGGTAATTGCCCTGGACAAGCACGCGGTTGACTACAACGAGCGGAAACGCAAAGGGTTAGTCGGTAAGAAAAAACAAGAAAACGAGGAGGCTAAATAATCATGAGCTTACAGAACGAATCTGTCAACAAGAACGAAAACCGGAAAAAATACTGCCGCTTTAAGCGCTCCGGTATCAAATACATCGATTACAAAGACGCTAACTTCCTGCTGAAACTGCTGAACGAACAGGGCAAAATCCTGCCGCGCCGGATTACCGGTACCAGTCTGAAATACCAGCGGAAAGTGGCTCAGGCCGTTAAGCGGGCCCGTCACCTGGCTATCCTGCCGTACGTAGGCGACTCGCTGAAGTAAGAATTTTAGTTGATAGTCGATAGTCGATAGTCGATAGGAGGCCGGAGGCACTAACGACCAGCGACTAACGACTCTAAAGACTCTTTTAACAATGGATGTAATTCTGAAAACCGATATTGCCGGCCTGGGCTATAAAAATGACACTGTGACGGTGAAGCCCGGCTACGGCCGCAATTTCCTGATTCCTCAGGGATTTGCCATCATGGCGACTGACTCCAACAAACGGATGATCGCCGAAAATATCCGTCAGGCGGCCCACAAAGCCGAGAAGATCAAGAACGATGCGCAGGCCATTGCCGACCAGATCGGCGACCTGCGGCTGACCATCCCGGCCAAAGCCGGTGAGAGCGGCAAGATCTTCGGCCGGGTAACCAACACCCAGATTGCCGACGCCCTGCGCGAGAAAGGCTTCGACATCGACCGGAAGAAAATTGCAGTCGACGACGTAAAATCGCTCGGCGAATACAAGGCTACCCTCGACCTGCACAAAGACGTAAAGCATACGCTTGTGTTTGAAGTAATAGCCGAGTAAGCAGGAAAGGTCCCTACCGTAAAGCAGCGTCCCGCTCACTTGAGCGGGACGCTTGCATTTAATATAAATGGTATGTGGCTTACCGGGTGCTGCTGATACCTGCCTGGGCCAGCGGTGAATAGGCTTTAACCACCTCCACTGGGATGGCCTGCACTTTTTTTCGGTAATCTGTCCACTGGGTATTGAAGAATCGGTCGGCTTTGGCCAGTGTCTCCTGAATCAGACTTTCGGCCTGTTCGAGCAGCAGGGCTTCAGTTTTGGTGGGCATTCCCACGCGCTGACTGATGTACGTATTGGCTTCCTGTAGTTTCAGGGCTGGGGTAAGCATATACGTGCGGCCCATACCCTGCCGCTGAACCGGCCTGCCGATCATCGACTCACGAATGGTTTTCAGGGAGTCCTGAATAGCTTTGGTGAGTTTAACCAGCTCTCCGCTTTCTTTATCCGATTTGCCTTTCAACTGGCTTAGAATGACTTCCGTAGCGCTGTTGGCTTCCTGTATCCGGTCGGTAGCGGCCGTAACCAGGAGTATGTTTGTTTTCAGCCTGCCGTTCAAAGCGAAACGGGCCACGGCCGCTTCTTGGTTGTACGGCACACGCGGGTCAGGTTTCACCGTCACAACAGTAGAATCTTTGGCTCCGGCAAAGGTAAATACCAGCTTGTAGCGGCCCGGCAAGACCCGTGTGCCAACAGGCTCATCGTTGGCGCGTCTACCGGTATTACCGGGTAGCCGTACTCCTTTTTCCGCCAAATCCCATGTCAGGCGCTGTACACCCAAAGCGGTATCGGGTGCCTGCGTTAAGATCCGGATCAACTGGTTAGCTTCGTCATAGATGCGGATAGACAGGGAATCGGGTTGGCCCGTTGCCGAAAGCGGTGTCGTTGTGGTAGCCTTGGGTTTGATATAGTACGTCAGGTTGGCACCGGCCGGGCGGTTGGGGGCCTGGTAGAGCCCTTCGGCATCTTTACCGTAGCCCTGCGGACCCCGATACGCAGCCAGGTAAGCCTCTGCTGGTTCAAAGGCCACCAGCGGTTGCTCCAGAATTTTACCGCCCGTAGCTGCCAGTCGGCGCAGCGGCCGAATATTATCCAGCACGTACACCGACCGCCCGAATGTTCCCAGGACCAGATCGGCTTCGCGCTCCTGAATCGCCAGGTCCATGACCGGTGTAGCGGCCGGCAATCCATTATCCCACTGCGCCCAGGTTTTGCCTTCGTCTATGCTCACCCACAAACCGTGTTCCGTGCCGGCAAACATCAGTTTGGGCTCGGCGGGATCCTGCAAAAAGCAGAGGGCGTAACCTTTTACCTTTTTATCGTCTACCAGCCGGGTCCAGGTCTGACCAAAGTCGGTAGTGCGGTAGACGTACGGGGCCAGGTCAATACCCATGCGGTAGGCATTGGCGACGACATAAGCCTCACCGGCTTTGTAGCGCGATGCGGTAATCTGAGCAATCCAGGCTTCCTTGGGTAAACCCGCTATTCGGGGGCTCAGGTTGGTCCAGGTTTTGCCGCCGTTGCGGGTGAGCTGCACATTGCCGTCGTCGGTACCGACCCAGATGACTCCGGCCTGCAATGGACTGGGGGCAATGGTCAGGATGGTGTTGTGGTTCTCGGCATTGGTTGCATCGATGGTCAGACCACCACTCTGGTCCTGTTTCTGGTGCTCCGGGTCGTTGAGTGTCAGGTCGGGCGAAATGGCCTCCCAGGTCATGCCCTGATCGGTCGTTTTGTGCAGAAATTGACTACCGGCGTAAATTGTGTTTTTGGCAATCGGGTCGGCCGCAAAACCGGTGTTCCAATTGTACCGCAGGCGGATGTTGGCGTCGGGTACGATCGGCTTGACAAACGACGAAATGGCCGTCTGTTTATCGTAGCGGACAATGTTGCCGCCCTGGGACATCGCGTAGCCGTATCGGGAGTCGGTTGGGTCGGGAATGACATCAAAGCCATCGGCCAGCATCAGAGCCTGCCAGTGGTTGTTGCGGATACCGCCCGTGTAAAACGTATAAGCGGGGCCGGTCCAGGAGCCGTTATCCTGCAAGCCTCCGTATATATTGTACGGAATCTCGTTATCCACATTGATGTGGTAGAACTGACCGACCGGAATGCCTTCGGGATTGGTCCAGGTCTTGCCGTGGTCGCGACTAAACGCCAGCCCACCATCGTTGCCGACGATTATGAAATTTGGATTCTCCGGATGAATCCAGAACGAATGGTGGTCGGAATGGACCTGATCAGGCGTCGCCAGTGCTTTGAAAGTTTTTCCGCCGTCTTCGCTGTAGTTCAGCGGAGCGCTGAGCTTATAGATGCGGTTCTCGTTTCTGGAGTCGACGTATATTTCGTTGTAGTAAAACGGTCGGTCGGTGGCCACAGCGGGCTCATCGGTCACCAGCGTCCATTTTTCCCCGCCATCATCAGAGCGGTACAGCCCGTTTTTAGGCGCTTCGACCAGGGCATAGATGCGGTTGGGTGAACTCCGGCTGATAGCCAGGCCCAGCCGCCCGAAATCACCTTTGGCCAGTCCATCGGCGTCCGTCTTCTTCTTCCATGTTTTGCCGCCATCGTAGGTCAGGTATAATCCGGAGCCCGGTCCGCCTGAGGTAAAGTCCCAGGGTGTCCGGCGGTGCTGCCACATCGCCACCAGCAGCTTGCCGGGGTTCAGCGGGTCCATTACCATTTCGGCCACGCCCGATTTTTCGTTGGTATACAGAATTTTCTCCCAGCTCACCCCGCCGTTGGTGGTCTTAAACACCCCCCGCTCCGGATGCTCCCCAAACGGGTAGCCGATTACGCCCGCATACACAATATCCGGATTAGAGGGGTCGATCAATATCCGGTGGATGTTGAAGGTTTTCTCCAGTCCCATGTGCTTCCAGGTTCGGCCGCCGTCTATACTTTTGTAAATACCGTTTCCCATATTCACCGAGTTGCGGGGGTTTCCTTCGCCGGTGCCCACCCATACTATGTTTGGCTGACTCTGCTGAATGGCAATGGAACCGATGTTGATATTCGACTGATCGTCGAAAACAGGTTTCCAGGAGCCGCCCCCGTTTTCGCTTTTCCAGACGCCACCCGAAGCCGCGCCCGCGTAAATCACAGAAGGCTCGGTCACCAGGCCGGAGCCGTTGTTCAGTACCGCGTCGAGAGCGGTAATACGGCCACCCATCACGGCGGGGCCAATGCTGCGGGCTTTCATCTGTTTGAACACGGCTGTCGGCACCGGTTGGGCCGTAACACTGCCTGTAAAGAGCAGGGTAGCCGCAAAAAGGCGGGATAGTTTTCTATACCGTTTCATTTATAAATGGGTAAAGGTTCGTAGATACCGGGTACAGGATTGGGGGCATTCTTATTTGAGTTGATCTCATTCTGCGAGTAAATAAACCGCCACGGCAGTTGGGTGCCGTTGGCAGGTTGCAGTTTCACACTCACCGTTTCTTTGCGGGTCCGGCGCTCGTCGTTCCAGCCGAGGTGGGTGCCGTAAAAGGTGACGTACCGCTCCTGTAAAATTTCCCGCAGCAGGGCGTTTTCGGGTGTGAGCCCGTCTTTGTTTTCGATACCGCCGGTTGCGAAATCATCGGCTACGTACGGCTCGTATTTGAGGGTGGCCGCCGTCCGGTACGTGGCGTCTATGTACCCGCCTGCATTCAGGAAGCTGCGGTAGGTGTTCAGGTAGCCCAGGGCTGCGGTCATCCCCTTACCCGTTCGCAGGGCCGTTTCCGCCAGCGTCAGGATATTCTCCATATAGGTGACCATTGGGAACCGGGCATCCATTCCGAAAAACCCTTTGGCCGTAGTCGTACTGGATGTATTCGGTTCTACCACACCGCGCGTATTTACCCCGGTGGGCTGGTAGTAGAACAGGTAGCGGGCTGTTTCGATGGTTTTGGCATTACCCCGGTAGGTCGTGCCGGCGGGATTCAGCAGCCCCACGTTGTAAGCGCCCACCGCCGATATATCGCCCGGTCGCGACTGCGTCAGAAACACGTAAAACTGGTTCTGGTTAACGCCCGTTGTTGTGCCATGCGGAGCGTACAGGGAGTTGGCATAGGTGCTGATGCCTTTTTCGGCTGCGGCAAACGCGGCTTCGTACTGCTTCGTGTCCATCAGCAGCCGGGCTTTCAGCGTATAGGCTACCTGAGTCCACTTGGTGGCATCGCCACCGAAGTGAATATCCTCGGCCCCCACCGTACCAACGCCCGACGCTAAATCCGCAATGGCTTCGTCCAGCAACGCCAGCGTTTTAGTATAGACATTCTGCTGACTTTCAAATTTAGGATGCGGAAACGCGCTGATCTGAGCTGCTTCGCTGAACGGTATATCGCCCCAGAGTTCGGTAGCCGTGGCAACCGAATTAGCCATCAGAACTTTGGTAATCCCCACCATCTTCCGGTTTCCGAGCGTCGTGGCTTTGTTGATGGTAATCTGGCCGTTCATGACAACTCCCCGGAATACGTTGTTCCACTCGGTATCGTACACCCCGGCCGTAACGTTGTACAGGCCGTAATCTTTCCACTGCCGGTCGTAGCCGGTGGTATAGCCGCCCCAGATAGAGCCCAGCAGGCTGGCGATACCTTCCTGCACCACCACATTGGCCAGCTGCGTGCCGGTAAACACCAGGCTAGCCGGTGCATCGGTGGGGTTGTTGGGGTCGGTATTCAGGTTGTCGACGATGGATTCGCAGGACAAAAAATAGCCGCTAAGCAGCAGCACGCTGATGGATTTATAAATTCGCTTCATAGGTATGTCAGAGTTAGTACGTGAATTTCAGGCTGAAAACCAGTGATTTGGTATTGGGGCTGTTGAAATAATCCTGCCCCTGCGAGTTGCTGACACCCCCCAAATTGGTTTCCGGGTCAATACCAACGATGTTTGTCCACAGCACCGGGTTGCGGCCGGTTACCGACATATCAAGGGACTGGAGCTTTGTTTTTTTCCGGAAAGCTGCCGAACTCAGGCTGTACCCCAGTGAAATTTCCCGGATTCGGGTCCAGGTGCCATCCTTGATGAACTGCTCCACCAGGGTGCTGAACCCACCCCCAATTGAGGTGTAATACGACTCATCCAGCAGCACCGGGCCGGCCCCGAAATCCTGAATATTGCCGCGCACGGTGCTGCCGGCCGGAATCACTTTGCCGGCGTAGTTTTTCAGACCCTGCGTTAGCGTTACCTCATTGGCTACATCCTGATGCGTACCGAAGTTGTACAACACGCCTTGTGTTCCGGTGTAGAAGTCACCGCCCTGTGAGGTTTCGAAAAGTACATTCAGCGAGAGGTTTTTGTACGAGGCATTTGTGCCAAAACCACCCCGCCATCGAGGATTCGGATTGCCGATTACCTGGAAGGCCGGCGCAACCTGCGGAAACCCATTGGCATTGAGCGCCATCGTACCATTTTCGTTGCGCAGGTAGGCACCACCGTAGTGCGACGACATGGCGTAGCCCACCTTAGCCACCGTACTGGCCGTGCTGCTGAAGCCACCCAGGGTAATGTTATCTGTGCCGGCCAGGTCGGTTACCTTGTTTATGTTACGGCTCCAGTTGGCAAACACGTTCAGGTTGAAGTCTTTCCGGCGGAGGATGTTGTAGGTCAGTTCCACTTCCATTCCTTTATTTTCCATCGTTCCGGCGTTGGTGTATTTCTGGGTAAAACCGGTGGAGCCGGCCGTAGATACGTTGAGCAGCAGGTCTACAATTTGGTTCTGGTAGTACGTAAAGCCGGCCGTGAGTTTGTTATTGAAGAAGCGCAGGTCGGTACCCACTTCCCATTCCGTCTTGCGTTCGGGTTTCAGGTTCGGGTCGCCCTGCCGGTTGTTCTGCACAAAGGCTCCGCCGTACCCCGTTCCGCTCAGGCCGCTGGCCCAATCGCTGAAGCTCGCGTTGACAAAGGTCGTGGTGTTCTGGTAAGCCGCCGGCTGAATGCCCACAATCCCGTACGAAGCCCGTAGCTTTCCAAAGGTCAGAATTGGACTGTTGCGCAGGGCTGGTAGCTCCGTAAACTGCCAGGCAACATCGCCCGACGGGTAGTAGAACGTAGACTGCGACGCACTCCCAAATGTAGAACCCGCTTCACCGGCGGCCGACAGATTCACGAATAGTTGGTTGTAAAAACCCAGGTTGACGGTCGAATATAACCGGGCCATCCGGCGGTTAGAGCGTTCGTTGTAAGGTTCGTTGTTGGCCCGGATGGAATTGTTGAAGTTCTGAGGACCGTCGGGAATTACGAAGTTGGTCATGTTACCGCCCAATCGGTAGTACTTCCGGTTGTTGACGTTAAAGCCGAGGATAAACGTGCTGGTGAAATTCGGACTGAACTCTTTGGTGGCCCGCCCGATGACGTCGAAGTTTAGCTCGGTTTCTTTCAGCATTTCCTCCTCAAAGCTACCCAGGCCGGCGGCTGTCGCCGACCACATCGGGAAATTAGTTAGCCGCTGGTCGGTGTAGCTGTCGATGCCTCCACGGGCCGTTACGTCGAACCATTTCACCGGACTGATCACCAGTTCGGAGCTGACAATAAACCGGTCTACTTCCGAGAAGTTGGTTTGTTCTTTGATGGCCCACAACGGGTCGTTGTAGATGGGGTTGGCCGAAGCGCCGAGGTAATTGCGGTACGCCCGCTGCCGGTTCGGAATGGGGCTGGCGGTGGGGGACGCATAGTAATTTCCCTTATAACCCCGGCTGTCGAAATCGGGCGGAGTGCGCAGCATACCAATGTACAGACCGTTTACGCTGTTGCTGCGCTGCACCCGGTTAGAGGTGGTGCGGACGTAGTTGGCGTTGGTCGACGCTTTGATAATGTCATTGAACTGCCGCTGGCTGTTGAACCGGACCGAGGTACGGTTATAATCGCTGGTGCCGCGCAGAATACCTTTCTGGTGGAGGTCGCCGAGGCTGAGGTAGAAATTACTTTTTTCGTTGCCTCCGCTGATACTCAGGTTATTGTCGATGTACGTTCCTGTTCGGAAAACGTCGTTCAGCCGTTCTTCCTGAAACGTTTCTTTTGAATTTTTCTTGAGAATGGGGTAGAAGATCTGACCGTTGTAGGCTTCAAAGCGCTGACCGGTTGTGTTGATTTCATCGGCTGCTCCGGACCGGTCGGCAATTTTATCGCCCCATGAGTTAGCGGCCGTTGGGCTATATACCCCACCGGAACCCTGCCCGTACTTATCCTGCAATGGGTGCAGCCGGTTTGGCCGGTCGAACGATACCGACGAGCCAAAGGAGATGTTGACTTTATCGGCGTTCGCTCCCCGCTTGGTGGTGATTACGATTACGCCGTTGGCCGCCCGCGACCCCCAGAGCGCAGCCGCCGAAGCGCCTTTCAGAATCTGCATGGATGCGATATCTTCCGCGTTGATGTCATTCAGGCGGGACTGCTGCGTTACTCCGGCATTGCCGTTCCCAAGCGTTGAGTTGCTGACGGGAATACCGTCGATAATGACCAGTGGCTGATTTGATCCGGTGATGGTGTTTTGCCCCCGAATCTGAATGGTAGAACCCGCGCCAGGGTCGCCAGCCGAACGCGTTACACGGACTCCGGCGGCCCGGCCGGCCATGCCGTTGATAATACCCGTTTCGCCCGACCGCTTCAGGTCGCCGGCCTCAATCTTAGACGAGGTTGCCCCTAACCGGTCACGGTTCTCTTTAAAGCCCAGGGCCGTTACCACCACTTCGCTCAGCGCGAGATTGTTCGATTTGAGGGTCATGGAGATGATACTCTGGTTGCCAATGGGCACTTCTTCCGTTTTCATACCGATAAACGAAAAGATGAGAGTGCCCTTCGCGTGAGCCGCCGGAATTGTCAAAGAATAATTGCCGTCGGCGCTGGTGGATGCCCCGATGGTTGTGCCTTTAATGACCACGTTTACGCCCGGTAGCGCTTCCCCCTCTTCGGAGGTTAGTTTGCCTTTGATGATGCGTTCCTGAGCAAGTAACCGGCCCGATAGACAGGTGATAAAAAGCAGAATCAGAAGTAGCTGTTTGTTTCTCATCGCATAGTAGAATTTAAAGGGTGAGAATGGATTGATTGAGAGTGCGTTCGGTTTCGGCAGGCAAAAAAATACCTTACCAGTTCTGGAACTGGTTTTGTCACTGGCGTAGAGCGTAAGGGAGGCCGGCCGTTCAGATATAATGCGTTGCAAAGGGCCGAAAAGCCCAGCGACCGCCGGAGTGTTCCAGTATGATCGCCGTCGTTCAACGTTCCGACGCCCGCTCGTGAGAACCACTGCGGTAATTCTCCGCGCCCTTGAATCCGATTCATTCCCCTTCCCGGATGAACCAGACGCGCAGGTGCGATGCGTCAGTGTATAATCAGTGCTTCAGTAAGACTGCCGGGGGCAGTCCAATCACCGGTTACCGGTGCCTAATGCATCCTTCAAGTGCGGCCAGCAAGGAGCATTATGGGTAAGTGCTATTTTGTATTTTTCCGTAAACCTGGCTCAAAGATATAGGTCGAGTCTAAAATGTCAAGGCTGATTAGTAGAATATTAGGTGTTTATTTGATTTTTCCAAATTTAACTTTATAAAATAGAGTATTGGCCCAACTAAATATATTTTAATCTGTCAAATAGCGCATGGTTTAATTGTTTTTACGTATCATCGCAGGGTAACGTATTCGTTCCGTAAACTGTCCTTCGCTGGGCAATCAGTCTCCCCCTTCCCCGGCTGATGATCCGGCTCTGTGCCAACCAGTATTTCATTTTCTTTATTTCTCATTAACCAGGCTTATGAAGAATTCCGGAAAATCCCGGTTCGCTGTGTTAATTGTGGCTTTGCTACTCAGTTGTACGTATCACTCATCTGCCATAGCAGGTGGGTTGATCGATTCGCTTAAGGTAACGGTAACCGAAGGTACCAATATGGCAGCCGCCTTATCGCCCGACGGCAAAACCATCGCCATGGACCTGCAGGGCACCATCTGGCTGGTCCCTGCTGCGGGTGGCGTTGCCCGGCCTGTCACCGATGCCTACGGCGACTGCCGCCAACCGGCCTGGTCGCCCGACGGCAACTGGGTGGCCTTCCACGCCTTCTGGGATGGTACCTACCATATCTGGATGGTCAGCAAAGACGGCAAACAGAAAAAGCAGCTAACGATAGGTATATACGACGACCGGGAACCGCATTGGTCACCCGACGGTAAACGCCTTGTGTTTGCCTCTGACCGGAGCGGTAACTACGATATCTGGCAACTGACGCTCGACACCGGCTTGCTGACCCAGCTAACCCGTAACGCCGGCAACGACTACAATCCGGCCTATTCTGCCGACGGTAGTCAGATCGCCTTTGTCTCCGAGCGCACCGAAACGCCGGGTCTTTATCGCCTTGACGCGGGCGGTACTGAACACCTGCTGTTCGCTACGACCGCCCGGCTGGCGGCCCCGACCTGGTCGCCCGATGGGGCACGAGTGCTGTACAACAGTGTGTCTAAAAGCCAAAGTGGTCTGGCTGCGGTTACGGTTGCCGATGGGAAGAATCAACTACTGACAGCCGCCGACGAAGATGTATTCCCTTTTCGCGTAAGCTGGGTCTCCGCATCGGAGTATCTGTATACCGCCGACGGCAAGCTGAAGAAGCGGTCGGTTGGGCAGGCAAACGCAAAGGAGATTCCGTTTCAGGCTACCGTGGCGTTGTCGAGACCAAGCTATACCCGCAAAGCCTACGATTTCGACCGCTCGGCTCCCCTGCCTGTTCGCGGGCTGAAAGGACCGGCCGTTTCGCCCGACGGCAGGCAGGTAGTATTTGCCGCGCTGGGCGATTTATGGCTGCTGACCAAAGGGAATCCGCAGCCAAAAGCGTTGACCAACGATGTATATGTGGATGCCGACCCGGTGTGGTCGCCCGACGGCAGGCGAATTGCCTATACCTCCGACCGGAAAGGAAACATGGACCTGTGGGTGCGTGATCTGGCAACCGGTAAAGATCAGCGGCTGGTCGATTTGCCGGACGACATCAACTTTCCGGCCTGGTCGCCCGACGGTAGCCGGATTGCTTTTTACCAGGGCGACCCCCGGAACGTCTGGGGCAGGGGTACACTGCACGTGGCCGACGCATTGACGGGAGCGGTAGAAAAATACCACGAATCGGTGTTTGTGCCCAGTCAGCCGAGCTGGTCGCCTGATGGCAAAACCATTGCCCTGGCGGCTCTGGATGTGTATTCGTCGCGCTACCGCGAAGGCGTCAGCGAAATTCTGCTGGTATCGCTGGATAGCGGCCCCGACCGTCCGGCAGACCGTTCCGTATCGCCCACGCCCGACCGGACGCTGGGTACGCGGGGCAAGAACGGGCCGGTCTGGTCGCCGGACGGCCGGCACATGGCTTACATACAGGATGGGCTGTTGTGGGTGGTGCCCGTCGACGGCAAAGGCAATTTGATGGGGCCTGCCAAACGGCTCACCAACGAACTGGCCGATGCGCCCACCTGGACGGGCGACTCGCAGAGCCTGGTGTACCTGGCCACCGATACGCTCAAGCAGGTGTACCTGGCCGACGGGCGGATAGACGCTATTCCGCTTGCGTTCAACTGGCAGCTGAAAAAACCGGCCGGGCAAGTGGTGATTCATGCGGGGCAGGTATTCGACGGCCGCTCGGCCACTTACCGGAAAAATGTGGATATTCTCATCGAAGGGAACCGCATCAGGGCCATTGAGCCGCATCAGCCCGGCCGGGCGGGCAAACTAATTGATGCCTCCGCCAATACCATCATTCCGGGTTTGTTTGAGATGCACGCGCACCAGAACGCCATGTCGGGCGAGCAGCAGGGCCGCCTGTGGCTGTCGTACGGCATCACCTCGGTGCGCGAACCGGGAGCCGATCCGTACGATGCCCTGGAGCGCAAAGAAGCCTGGGCCAGCGGCCGGCGGTGGGGTCCCCGGCAGTTCTTTACCGGTGGCCTGACCGACGGGAGTCGGATTTATTATGGCATGGCCACCAGCATCTCCTCGCCGGCCCACCTGGAACTGGAGCTGAACCGGTCGGTCCGGCTGGGCTACGACCTGATTAAGACGTATGTCCGTATGCCCGACGCCATGCAACAGCGCATCACGGCTTTTGCCCACGCGCACGGGATGCCCGTATCCTCGCACGAGATTTACCCGGCCATGAGCTACGAGGTCGATGCCGTGGAGCATATGGGCGGTACCAGTCGGCGCGGGTATTCGCCCAAGATAACGGCCATGAACCGGAGTTACCAGGACGTGATTCAACTGATTGCCAAATCTGGCATGAACATTACGCCGACGGCTTCGCTCCAGGGCGGCTTTAACGTGTTGTCGGGCCGAAACCCCCAGTTTTTCGAGAACCGGCAGTACAAGGCGTTTTACTCCGAGCAGTTTACCAACGCCATGCTGGCCGGAGCCGCTCAGATTACCAAAATCAACCCCGGTTACCTGACCAATTTTGGTAATCTGCAGAAAACAGTTAAAGCCCTGGTAGCCGCCGGGGCCAGGGTGACTACCGGCACCGACAGCCCCTTTGTGCCCTACGGTATGAGCCTGCATACCGAGCTGCAATCGTTTGTTGATGCGGGACTTACGCCCTACGAAGCCCTGCGGTCGGCCACGCTCTGGGCTGCCGAAGCCGTTGGGGTGAGTAAGGATTTGGGGTCGCTGGAGCCGGGAAAGCTGGCCGATCTGGTGATTGTCACGGGTGACCCGCTAACGACAATCACCGATGCCTGGAATGTGGTGAAGGTGGTCAAAAACGGCGAGGTGTATGACATTGATACCTTATTGAGAAAACCTTGACCTGGTGCGTAAATGTCTGTATATCAGGAGGGGTTTAGACGTAAAATCATGAAAAAAACGGACCTATTTGGTCCGTTTTTTTGTTTAATTGGTATGCAGTTCACTACTGAATGTATGCCCATAAAACTGCCGCAAGCGCTGCGGCAAACCGACGAAATTCTGACCATCGGCTCCTGCTTCGCCGACGTGATGGGACGCCACCTGGCTGACCATAAACTGAACGTGACCATCAATCCATTCGGTACCATTTTCAATCCGGTCTCCATGGCTAAACTGCTGCTGATGGCCCTGAACGGTAGCCGGCCGGACGAGAATCTGTATGTAGAGCGGGATGGTGTCTGGTTCCACTACGATTTTCACTCGTCACTTTGGGCCAATAGCCGGGAGGCACTTACCGAAAAGTTGGTGGGTACTTTGCAGAAAGTGGGCGAAACGCTGCGCCGGGCCGACTGGCTGTTTCTGACCTTCGGCACGGCGATGGTGTATCGGCATATCGAAACGGGGCAGGTGGTGGCGAACTGCCATAAAATGCCCGGCTCCCTATTTGAGAAGTACCTCTATAGCCTGGACCATGTGCGCGATACCCTGACCAAGCTGCTGAAGGCGTTGCACCGGGCCAATCCCAACCTGAACGTGCTGCTGACGGTTAGCCCGGTGCGGCACACCCGCGATACCCTGCCGGTGAACCAGGTGAGTAAATCGCTGCTGCGGGTAGTGTGCCATGAGCTAACTGTCTGGCATGATTTCGTCCAGTATTTTCCCAGCTACGAGATCATGGTGGATGACCTGCGCGATTACCGCTTTTACGAAGCTGACCTGATCCACCCCAATGCCGTAGCCCACGAGTATATCTTCCAAAAGTTTGGCGAAAGCCTGTTTGATGACGAACTTCGCACCTTCATTGCCGAATGGGCCGGCATCCGGAAGTCGCTGGCGCACCGCCCGCTCTACGGACCGACCGAAGGCCACCGGCGTTTTCTGACCCATCTGCTGGCCCGGCTGGAAGCGCTACAGGGCCGGGTGGATGTGTCGGCCGAGATCGCATCCGTTCGGGAGCAGCTAGACGCCACAGTAGCAAATCGGCAGCCGGCAAACTAATCGGCCTTTCGTGGGGTTAGCACTATATCCGACCGTACTGTATCACGTATGTCTACCTATAAATTGACCAAAGAATCGGTTCTGCAGGCGCTCAGCCACGTAGAAGAACCGGACCTGAAAAAAGACCTGGTGTCGCTCAATATGATCAAAGATATTGAGCTGGGCATCGATCAGGTGCGTTTTACCGTCGTACTGACCACGCCGGCCTGTCCGCTGAAAGAGCTGATCCGGAAGCGTTGCGAAGACGCGATTCATACCCATATTGGCCCCAGCATTCAGGTGCGGGTGGATATGACCGCCGATGTGACCTCTACCAGAAACAACGCGCCGGTGCTGCCGGGCGTGAAGAATATCATTGCCGTTGCCTCCGGGAAAGGGGGCGTGGGCAAGTCGACCGTAACGGCTAACCTGGCGGTGGCCCTGCACCGGTCGGGCGCGAAAGTCGGTATCATCGACGCCGATATTTTTGGCCCGTCGATGCCGGTCATGTTCGGGGCCGAGGATATTCAGCCGGCAGTGGCGGAGGTAAATGGCCGGAATCTGTTGCAGCCCGTGCAGCAGTTTGGCGTTAAACTGATGTCGATTGGTTTCCTGACCCCGGCCGACAGCGCGGTGGTCTGGCGTGGTCCCATGGCGAGCCAGGCCCTGCGGCAGTTTTTTGGCGATACCAACTGGGGCGAACTTGACTACCTGCTGATCGACCTGCCTCCCGGTACCAGCGATATTCACCTGACGCTGGTGCAGACCGTGCCCGTAACCGGAGCCGTAATTGTAACTACTCCGCAGAAAGTTGCCCTGGCCGATGCCATCAAAGGCCTGGCTATGTTCCGGCAGCCGCAGATCAACGTGCCGGTGCTGGGCGTGATCGAAAACATGTCGTATTTCACCCCCGCCGAACTACCCGATTCGAAGTACTACATTTTTGGCAAAGGCGGTGGGCAGCAACTGGCCGATAAGTTTAGCGTACCGTTGCTGGGCCAGATTCCGCTGGTGCAGCGCATCCGCGAAGCGGGTGACGAAGGTAAGCCGGCGGTCATCAGCGATGAGCCTGTTGCGGCCGATGCCTTCCGGTCGGCGGCCGAAGCCCTGGCGCAGTTCGTCTCTATACGCAATGCCGAGCTCGACCAGACAAAGCGGGTGGAACTTCGGGTGTAACGAAACGGTTATGAATAGAACGCACCTTGCTTTCTTACCTAAATAATGGTATTTTTACCACAGCTCTTGTAAAATAAAGCCGACATGGAAACAGCGGTAGGTAACAGCGAAATCATTGAACGAATAGAAAAAGCCCTGAACGGTATCCGCCCGTATCTGGAAGCAGACGGCGGCAACGTAAAGGTGCTGGAATTGACCGACGACCGCGTGGTGCGGCTCGAGCTGGTGGGTGCCTGCGGTTCGTGCCCGATGTCGGCCATGACCTTTAAGGCCGGTCTGGAAGAAGCCGTGCTGAAGGCCGTACCCGAAGTAATCAAGGTAGAAGCCGTGAATATCACCTCGCCTTTCTGAGCCGCCGGGCTTATAGAATAACGAACACCCGAAAAAAGCCGTCCTGCTACCCTGCGGGACGGCTTTTTTTGTAGTTTGCGCCGTCAATAGACCAACTGAGCACAGTGAAAGTAGGAATCTTCTTCGGCGGTCCCTCGCGGGAACGGGAAATATCATTCGCCGGCGGGCGCACGGCATTCGACCATATCGACAAGTCCTTGTTTGAGCCGGTATTAGTTTTTGTGGACGGTACCGGCCGGTTCCGGCTGGCTACTCCGGACATACTCCAGCATACAGCCATCCGCCAGATACTGCCGGAGGTATCCGGGTTTTCGGTCTATGATGAGTCCTTGCCGGAAGATGATTGGTCCAGTCAGTATTCCGAAATCAAACCAGACGATTTCAAACAGCATTTTGATATAGCGTTTCTGGCCATGCACGGCCCCGACTGCGAAGACGGCAGTATCCAGGGTTTGTTCGAGTGGTATAAGATCCCTTACACCGGGCCGGGGCTGATGGGTTCGGCGGTGGGGATCAACAAGATTCTGCAAAACGAATTGATCGCACTCGTCAATGGGCAGCAGAAAAAGACCACTGTCATTACCCGTGATGCCTGGTTGAGGGCGAATAAAGATGCGTTCTTCTCCTCGCTGGTGGAGCATCTGGGGTTGCCGGTGGTGGTCAAAGCTCCGCACCAGGGCTCGTCTATCGGGGTGGCTATCATTCGCGACAACAACCTGAGTGCGTTCTGCCGGGCGGTGGAGCAGTGCTTCTTTACCCTGACGGTAGAGCCGCAGGAGTGGAGCGCCTTATCCGATGGCGATAAGCGGGATTACGCCCAGCGCATCGCCAATCTGGACGAAAGCATCGGCTACCCGGTAGTAGCGGAACAGACCGGTACGATTCTGCGCTCTCCGCAGGCCTTGCTCGATTTTCTGGCGGACCATCAGCAGCCCGTCACGCTTTCTTCTGTTCATGCCGAAGACGAGGTGCTGTTTGAGGAGTTCATTACCGGTCAGGAGTTTTCGTGCGGGGTTATTCAGGACGACGAAGGCATGGCCATTGCCTTGCCGCCAACGGAGGTTTACAACGTCACCAGTTTCGATTTCAAATCCAAATACCAGTCCAATACCACCCGCAAGCGCATACCAGTCGAAGCCAGTCTGGAGCATAACCGCAAGATTCAGCAGGCGGTGGCCGAGGTATTCACACGGCTGGGTATCAACGTCTACTCGCGCATCGATGGCTTCCTGACGCCCGACGGCCGTGTTTTGCTGCACGACCCCAACACTATTCCGGGCATGTCGCCGGCATCGCTCATCTTCAAGCAGATGGCCGAAATCGGCATGAACATCACCAACTCGCTGACGTACCTCATCCGTCAGTCTTTACGGGAGCGCATTCGTACCGGCAAGGATACGTTCCGGTTGCGCCAGATGCTAACCGATCTGGATGGTAAATTAGCCCAGCGTAAAGCCCAGCCCCTGCCGGAGCAGACCATTGGCTTTGGTCCAACGGACGAAAGTTTTGCCGAGGCCAAAAAAGAATACAACCGGCTGGCGGCTGAGGGTAAGGTAAAGCCTGTGCTGGTCTACACCAAATCGAAGCTGGAATCGCACGAACTGCCGGTATACCTGATGTTCAAGGACACCATTGCCGACCTGGATGCTGCCCAGCACCAGCCCCGCCATCCGCTGGTGCTGGAAACCGCCGAACGAGCGAGGCATGTTGTGGCGCAGTATCTGTAAACAGGACGGGTAGCCTCAATGGCCACCCTGTGCATTATTCAGATCAATGGCAGCCCCGATCAGCGCTGCGTGAACAAACGACTGGGGGAAATTACCAAGCATACACCGGCTGTCGGGGTCGGCTTCTTCGGCAAACAAGCCTACGTCATTCATGTAGGCCAAAGCGGCATCAATGATGCGGGTGGTTTTGGCGTATTCTTTCCGCATGATCCAGTACTGCGCTACCCAGAACGTGCCGGCCAGGAAGGCCCCTTCCGGCCTGTCGCTCGGGTATTCGAGGTGCCGCCAGTAGAGATTTTCGCGACAGTAGTCGCGTTCCAGCCGCGCCATTGTGGCTTTCATCTCGTCGGTATCCGGCTCGGTGTATGCCCACACCGGGAAAAGGGCCGCCGACACATCTACATCGTTGCTGCCCGCGTACACGGCATAAGCCCCGTCGCGGGTGAGGCAATGCTGCCGAACAAACTCCCGGATTGTTTCTACGGTCTGTTGCCAGTGTTTCTTCTTTTGGGTATCTGGCTGAAGTTTCGCCAGAAAATGCAGGCTCTGGGCAACGATCACCTTGCTGCTGGTGTACTCCTTTTTTCCGCGCTCTTCCCAAAGGCCATGATCCGGCTGCTGCCAGTTATCGACCAGAAAATCGGCAATCTGCTCAACAATCGGCCAGTGTTCGCGGGTGTCGTAGCGGTTGTAGATCAGCTTGGCAGCCAGTAGGACGTTACCCAGGCTGTCTAACTGCAACTGCACATTGGCGTTGTTGCCAATCCGTACCGGCCGGCTGTTTTGGTAACCGTTCAGCGACAGAAACGCTTCACCTTTTACCGCTTCCTGATGAATAGAAAACAGCGGTGTTTTGAGGAAATCGGGAATGTTATATGCTGTATCGCAGATAAAGCTCAAAAAACGCCGTTCCTCAACCCCATCGCTGTTGCAGCGGGTGAGGGCGCTGATAATCATGGCGGAATCGCGGAGCCAGACGTAGCGGTAGTCGTAATTACGTTCTCCGCCGATCACTTCGGGCAGGGAGGTGGTCGGTGCGGCAATAATACCGCCGGTAGGGGCGTAGGTCAGCAGGCGGATAGCGCGTACCGAGTCGGCAACCTCCCGCTGGTATGGACCCTCGTAGGTCGTGTGGACGGCTATATTGTCCCAGGCTTTGGTGGTCTGGAGCAGCCACTCCTGCATCTGCGCCGGTGTGGGTCGTTCGGTATCTGCGGTCGTCAGAAACGCCCAACTGGTATCGCCTTTCGGAATAGGGGTGCGGAGCGAACCGTTGTCGATCCGGGTCGGGTGGGAGGCATAGTACGCCCACTGGTTGTTAATCACAACAGCCCCATCCTGTTGGGTCAGCGAGACTGTAGACCGGCCATAATCGGGAGCCGGTCTCACCACAAGCTCCATATCGTCAGGTGCTTTCGTAAACCGGCGGCAAATGCCCGGCAGACTGTCTGCGCCCATCGGCATCCAGTCGGTGAGTTGTATTTGTCCGGAGGCTGACCGGAGCGTAGTCTGGAGAATGCCTGATTGGTTGAGGTATTGTCGGTGGACAACCTGTTTCTCCGGTAACTCAACCGCCCAAAAACCGCCAGCGGAGCTATCCAGCAGGGAAGCAAACAGCGATGGGTTGTCGAACTTACCGGGACAGTACCACACTACAGTGCCTGCTTTGGTGATAATGGCGGCCGTACGCTGGTCGCCGATCAGGGCTAAATCGGTAATCGGCGGGTATACTAATTGAAGGTCAGCCAATGGGTGCATACGTTGAGAATCGGCAACAGAAAAACAGATAATTAGTCAATCTGGCTAAACAAGGTGTTGAGCGATTCGGCCAGCGTCGGGTGCGAAAAAACGGCGTCTCTGAGCGCAGTATAAGGCACCTTGCCCATCATGGCTATTTGCAGCATCGCCATCAGTTCACCGCCCTCCATGCCCAGGATAGCCGCGCCCAGTATCTGTCCCGTGTCGGCGTCCACTATGGCTTTCATCTGCCCGGTCGTCTGACTGGTTTCAATGGCACGTGCTACCCACGACATGGGCATAGACGCTATTTTGAAGGTTCGCCCTTGTTCGGTAGCCTCCTTTTCCGAAAGCCCTATACGGCCCAGTTGAGGATCGGTAAAGACCGTGTACGGCACCGGGCGGCTGGTGATGGTGGTGTTTCCGCCGTCCAGCAGGTTTTGGCGGATTATCCGGTAGTCGTCGTAAGAGATGTGGGTAAACGCCGGGCCACCTTTTACATCCCCCAGGGCGTAAATGCCCGGTTGACTGGTTTCCAGCCGCTCGTTTGTCCGTATGTAGCCGTGCTTGTCTGTCTCAATACCGGCCGCTTCGAGGTTGAGGGCAGTTGTATTAGGGGTACTACCAATGGCAATAAGCAAATGGGAACCGCTCACCGTATGCGTTTCCTCGGCGGTTTTCAGCGATAGGTTAATCTGGCCGGATGAGTCTCGGCTGACCTGTTCGATTTGGGTGTTCAGCTGTATGCGGATGCCTTCGTCGCGGAGGAATCGGGCCATCTCATCGGCAATGTCTTTGTCTTCCCGGCTCAGCAGTTGGTCACCGCGTTCAAGCAGGGTAACCTCGCTGCCGAAGCGCCGGAACATCTGCCCAAATTCCAGCCCGATATAGCCGCCACCCATAATCAGCAGGTGTTGCGGGAGTTCTGCCAGTTCCATCAGCGAGGTAGACGTCAGCCAGGTAATTGTGTCCAGACCGGGCAGGTCCGGTTTGCGGGGGCTGGTGCCGGTGTCGATAAAAATATGGTCGGCCGTCAACGTCCGGCTTCCCCCTTCGTTCAGCGCCACGTCTACCTGTTTAGGACCGGTAAAACGGGCTTCGCCCCGGATGAGCGTCAGGTGCTCGGCCTCATCAAATTTCTGCCGAATACCGTCCCGAAACTGCTCGACGATCTGATCTTTTCGCTGCTTCACGGCTGTATAATCAACCTGAACAGCACCGGTGCCAATGCCGTACTCCCGGGAACGGCGGGCCTGGTGCGCTACCTGTGCGGAGGCCACCAGCGATTTGGTGGGGGTGCAGCCATAGTTGATACAGCTTCCGCCTAAAAATTTGCGCTCAATTACAGCAGTTTTCCAGCCTTTTTCGGAAAGGTCCAGGGCCAGCGGTTTACCGGCCTGCCCGACGCCGATAATGATAGCGTCAAAATGTTCGGGAGAAGTTGCGTTCATACGAAGTGATAGCGGTGCCGGCGAAGCTGTACAGGATCAACGATGAGCAGATCCGGCTGATTGCTTATTACAACAAAGAATACGGATAAAGGTAACCGGCCTTGTCCGGAAAATTACCAAACGATAGGAAAGCGGGCTACCCGGCAATATCTCCGAACAAATTGGTTACTCCTGTAGTACCCTTTATATAGACCGCTAGTTTACAGCCTATTGATCCCTTTCTGAAGGGACTACTCGCATACCTATGGCTACGCTAACCCGTCCTGAAACGCTTGTTTTCGAGGTCAATAACTGACTCTTGCCCGGCACTTGGTTGTCCTGGAGACAGAAAATACCGACGAACAATAAATCGACAAACTGCATGATGAACGAAAAAGAAGTAGTAGTTATCACCGGCGCGTCGGCCGGACTGGGCCGCGCCATCGCCCAGGAATTTGCCCGGCATGGCGCTCGGGTCGCGCTGATTGCCCGTGAGGAAGAACGACTGCAATCGGCAAAGAAAGAAATTGAAGAATCAGGCGGGGAGGCCCTGATTTTCCCGGCCGACGTTGCCGATTTCGACCAACTGGAGCGGGCAGCCGCCGAGGTAGAACAGCAGTGGGGTGCTATTGATGTGTGGGTAAACAACGCGATGGTGAGTGTACTCAGTCCGGTATGGGAGATGCAGCCGGACGAATACCGGCGCGTTACCGAGGTTACGTATCTGGGGCAGGTGTACGGCACCATGGTGGCTCTGAACCGCATGAAGCCCCGCAACCGGGGCAGCATAGTGCTGGTTGGGTCGGCGCTGGCGTACCGGGGTATTCCGCTGCAATCAGCCTACTGTGCCGCCAAACACGCCATCCAGGGCTTTTATGATTCGCTGCGGGCCGAATTGCTCCACGAGAAAAGCGATGTGAAGGTAACGATGGTGCAGCTACCCGGCATGAATACCCCTCAGTTTGACTGGACACGGAATCGAATGCCGAATAAAATGCGGCCTATGGGCAAGATCTATCAGCCGGAGGTGGCGGCCCGCACCGTTTACTATGCCGCCCATAATCCGGACCGGGAGTTTAAG
The DNA here is from genome assembly GCF_039541875.1 of Nibrella viscosa. Lineage (NCBI taxonomy): Bacteria > Pseudomonadati > Bacteroidota > Cytophagia > Cytophagales > Spirosomataceae > Nibrella > Nibrella viscosa. Next base: position 854,541 of record NZ_BAABHB010000002.1, read on the forward strand.
GTAGGCTTTCCAACGCTACAGGCTATATTGGGTAATAAATTGCTCCCCCTGGTCGGTGACTGGGTGCTGGCCAAACAAGGCTTTCAGGGCCAGCAGAGCGATGTGCCGGAGCAACCGGGCCGGCCTGATAACCTATACGAACCGGTGAAGGGCGATTACGGAGCACACGGCCGTTTTGATGAACAGGCTCATGACGTTAGCGTAGTTGGATGGCTGGGCCGGCACCAGGCCGTACCGGTGGCGGCAACGGTGCTGATCGGCTTAGTGCTGGGAGGGTTGCTCCTCCGTAGGTAACCCGTTTGTAAACGTCTGTTAACAACTAAAGCCAACGTGTTATGAAAAACAACGAATCTGCCGTTCGGGTGGTCAGAGCCGCGCACAGTGAGGCCGCCGACGACCGGCGCCAGATTGCCGCCCTGAGCGCAATCGGACTTATCGATTTTAGCGTTATCTCGCTGTATCAGTTGGGGGTGATCAAATCACTGCCCGACCTGCCCGGTGAGCTTTTCGACTCCAACACCATCAATGCCGCCAACGACGCGCAGGTGATGGGTATACCGGACGGGCCGGTGAGCCTGTCGCTATATGCTGCCAACGTGTTGCTGGCCGCCGGAGCCATAAAAAGCAGGAAACGGGGTAATGTATTCGATTGGCTGCTGGCCGGTTCGGTGCTGGGGCAGGCCGCTGGTGGAGCGTACTACCTCTACAACATGGCGGCTGTTCAGAAGAAAGTCTGCGTATACTGCGTGACGGGTGCGCTGCTGAATTTTGCTACACTGGCTCCCCTGGCCCAACTGTTCTTTAGAAAATAGGTTATAAACGGATAGATAGTGGTAGTCCGGCATTGTCTGTTAGCAGGCGGGACCGAACTTTTTGTGGGTAGGGTTTATTCGGCTTTAGGAAACCGGAAGAAACAATAACTACAGAAACTGCTTAAGGCCGTCAGCAGATGCCACAGTGCGTGGCCCTGAAAGAAGAAATACGGATCGCAGCCCACTTTTTGTACATCTAGCGTACGGATGCAGATGGCCAGGACAACCAGCACCAAGCTCAGCAGCACAATCGAAATGGAGCGTTGCCGCCTGAACTGGACATAGTGGATCACCATCCCAGCGTTCAACAGCAGAATCAGGGCGGGTACCAGCCGGGAACTGGGCACCCGCAGCGCAATCGGTAAAACAAGCCAATCACCGCTAACCGCGAAATTACCCATAGCCCTTGGTGAACCGCTCAACCGGATGCGGTGGCCGATGTAGTAGAGGGTAATGTCCACCAGCGTGAGCAGAATGCTGTAGGTAGCGTTCATATTGATCCGCTCGCCTGCATACGTGAGGGAGGCATGGAAAAAAGCACTGCCAATACTCAGATACACAAAGCAGACGCCCATCAGGGGAAAGCCGGCTAAGCGATTCGTCGGGCGGTTTGTCCGGTGCCGGTGATCATGCCGGGCAATGAGCAGGATGAGGATACCGAAAAAGAAATAAGCCAGATTGGAATAGGTATTGATGGATTGGTGGAAGAAGCGCTGCGGGTGATTGAACAAAGGTATATTACCACTCACCTAAGGAACAAGCGTCCGGTGATATTGAACGGCTAAATAACACAAGAAAACAAACCGGCTGACCGACAAGGAGAATGCCGGCTATACCTTTGTTTTACGCGTTTGAAGGAGTTGTGCTTAAAAGAAAAAAGTAACGCTCAGCCGGGCAAAAAACGGCGTCCCGGGGGTGAAATGAATCTCATTTACGGGAGCTGATTCGCCTTGCAGCCGGCTTTCCGTCGCAAATTGCGTTTCTTTCCAGCGCGTGTTGAACAGGTTCTGAACCGATAAACCCAGGTTGTATCCGGGCCGGTTGTAGTTGGCCTGCAGGTCGGTGATAAAATACCCTTTTGCCACAATGGAATTCGTCTCGGTGGCCGGGCGGTCGCTCAGGTAGCGGTAGCGTATCGAACCGCTCAGCCCGTCGGACATTTTCAGCGACAAACCACCCGCCGACGTAAATACCGGTGCCAGGGGTATATAGTCGGCCCCATTTTCGGCGTCCAGGTTGCGGGGTGAGGCCGTATTCAGATCGACATCCGCGTACAGATGCCGGGTGAGCTGGTACCGTAGCGAAACATCAAGGCCTTGCCGGCGTGAGCGGCCACTGGGCTCAATAACGCCGGCATCGCCCACATACACAAACTCCTGTTGCAGCCAGAGATACCACAGCGCCGTCTGAACAAGCAGTTTCGGAAACGGTTTGGCTATGAGCCCCAGGTCGGAACCGAGCGCCGGTGGCAAACTCCGGCGTCCCGGCTGGGCCACCACTACCCGCGTGTCGTTGGAGTGAAAACCTTTGCCGGTGTTCAGGTAGAGCTGGAGCCTGGGATTGACGGTATAGTATAAATTCAGCTTGGGGGAGACAATGGCGACCTGGGCGCGTTTCAGGCCGGCGGGTTGTACCAACAGGTCTTCGTATTGATTCCGGAAGTAATCGGCCCGGACACCGGCATGGACCATCAAGCGGTCAGAAAATTCGATCTGCTCATCAACATACAGGCCGGCATTCACCTCGTTGATGTTGCCGAACTGCCGCTGTTCGAGGGTTTCAGTGCGATTTTTTGTATGGGCCAGTTCCGTTTGGTGGGTGATGTCCTGCCGGTATTGCGCCCCCGCCGAAGAGGTAAAGCGCGTGCTGCCCAGGAAATCGGTACGGGTATAGCTGCCGGTATAGCCAAACAGATTGCGGGCTTCCAACTGCCTGATCTGATCGCCATGCAAGCTGTCTTCCAGGAAAAAGGTGAAGTTGGAATACAGCGTCAGGGCGTAGTTGCTGTAGAATACCTGATTTTTCAGGATGTGGTTGCGGGGCGTTACCGTCATAAGTTCGGCGCTGGCGTTGGTGCGGCTGGTCTGGCCACCTTCCGTCGGATCAATAGACCCAAAAAAGCCGATCAATCCCTGTGTTACCGCCCGGTCGGGTATCTGACCCGAGTGGTTCCACCGGCTCCGGAACGTTGAGCCGCTGAGGGTCAGATAGGTATTGGGCGTGAGGTGCCGGTGGTATTTGCCCACGATATTCAGCCGGTTGAAATGCTGTGGGTTATCGAAATACGAATTGCTGTACGTGTATTCCGATGCGAGATAAGCCGACTCTTTGTTGGTCTGCCTGGTAGCCCCACCCTTACCCCCCAGCAAATCCAGCCCGGCCACGACCCGGAAGGTGTCGAACTGACCACCCTCCAGCTTGACAAAGGAGCGGTCGAGGGTGGTGCGGGTTTGGAAGTCAACCCAGCCGGCCGTGGCAAAATTTCCCTTGTCGGAATGGTACGGGCCTTTTTTGAAGTCTACGCCCTCGACCAGTTCAGGGATGACAAAGTGCAGGTCGGCGTAGCCCTGCCCGTGCGCGTGGGAGACCATATTGACGGGTATGCCATCAACCGTCAGGCGAATGTCGGTGCCGTGATCGAGGTCAAAGCCCCGCAGAAAAATCTGTTCGGCCTTTCCTCCGCCCGCGTGCTGGCCGATAAACAGTCCCGGCACCAACCGCAGAATCTCTTGCGAGTTGGTGACCGGCCGCAGTTTAATGGCTAACGAACTAATCAGTTGCTGCTCGTGCGCCCGTAGCGACGACACCACTACTTCGCGCAGCGTTACCGGGGCACTCGTCAGGGTGATCTGCACGGTAGTTGTCTGGTCGTGCTGCACCGCTGCGGTAATTACCTGGGCCTGGAAGCCGAGGTGCGAGCATTCCAGTTTATAGGTGGCCGCCACCAATCCTTCAAAGCGGAATTGCCCCAGTTCGTTGGTCAGGGTGGCTTTACCCAGGCCCGTTAGCTGCACCGTTACCCCGCGAAGCGGCTGATGAGTGGTCTGGTCATAGACCGTTCCGGCCAGATTACCCAAGTGCGCAACTGCCTGCAGGCTCATCAGCAGGAAAAGCAGGGCAAAAGCCGCCTTATTCATAGGTTGCGTTTACAGGGTAAATCCCAGATTAGTTTTTTTGGGCTTCTGCCAGTAGTTTCTTTTGCTGCGGTACATGACCGAGTGCTATTTCGATGGCTCCGGCCTGCTGCAAGCGTTCGGGGTCTTTGTTACCTGTACGCAAAGCTACCTGCATGTGTTGCCGGGCTTTCTGGAAATTCTTCTGGTTAAAATAAACCCAGGCCAGCGCCTGGTTGACATCAATGTTTTTCGGCCGCTTCTGGTATTCCTTCAATCCGTAGGCCTGGGCCAGCTCCCACTGCCCCGATTTGGTAAATAGTTTACACAGCTCCAGGTCAACGGCATGGCCGGATTTGGCATCTTCTTCCAGCATCTTTACCACTTCGGCATACTTGGTACGGGCTTTTTCGGTTTGGCCCTGCAAGGCGTAGATATCGGCCATGTCTTCGTGAAACGAGAACTCAGGCATAATTCCGGCTGCTTGCGCCAATAAGGCCAGCGCTTTGTCGTACTCCTTGCGGCTCTTGTGAATACGCGCCAGTCCTCTCAGCGCAAAGGCATAGCTGGGCCGCATCGCCAGAATCTCGTTGTACTGCATTTCGGCTTCCTTCAGCTTGCCGGTGGTCTCATACAGATACCCCAGCGTGGTTTTGCTCCAGCATTGGGGTTCGGAGCCGGGCAAACCGGCCTGTACCGCCAGCTTCATCACGGCAATTGCACCAGGGTAGTTGCCGTAGATCTCGCGCAGGTAAGAGGCCCGCGAATACGACTCCAGCGAAGGCTTAAGCCGCTGCATGGTATCCGACATGGTCACGGCCTCATCGTAGTTACCCAGTTCAACGTTGGCGTCGACCAGCACACCGTACACATACGCGTTGTTGGGGTTTATGTTCCGGGCTTGTCTGGCCAGCGTCCGGGCTTCGGCAAACTGGTGCTGTGACATTTTTACCGATGCCTTGAAGGTCGTAGCCTCAAAGTTGTTGGGGTCGATCGTCAGAACACCGTCCAGAATCGATAAGACCGCCGGGTAATAGTATGGGTGTTCGCCGGTAATGCGGGCTTCAGACAGGTAAATTGTTGCCAGTTGCAGGCGTGGCTTAACCTCGCTAGGATGACTGGTGATTTTTTGCTTTAGTTCGGCAACTTTGCTTTTGGTGCGCTCCCACTCAACGGCTTTGGCTAGTTCGCCCTGTCGCTCAAAGAGGGCCGGCATATCCGTGCCAACGGTGGCGGTGGCTGTTTTGTCTTTAGGCTGGGTGCAGCTAAACGCCACTACTGCTAGCATCATTACCCCGAAAAGCGGGGCGGCTTGTTTGCTGAAAAATCGATAAGCAGACATAAAAAGGCTGGATTAGAGTGATTGAATGAGGGTAAAGGTGCCGTTTGACCCAACGGTCAAACGGCACCTGGTTTAATCAGGAAAACAGTTGACCAACCGGATACACGGCTATTGCCGGATAATCCGGATGGTTTGGCGCTGCGTTGGGGTTATCATCTGTAGCAGGTAAATACCCGATTGCCGGCCCAGACGCACCTTCTGGTGCTCTACGTCTTTGGCGAGACCCACCGTAGTCTCGTTCATTGACTGGCCCTGGCTGTTGATGACCTGCAACTGCAGCGGCTGCCCGGCGGCCCCCCGTATCTCTACAATTACCTCATCTCCGGTTGCGGGGTTGCCCAATACCCGCGCTGTGAGTGGCTCCGGCTGTTCGGCACTCAGTCGGGCCGCCGAGCTGCAGAACGCTCCGAAGTCGAAGATGTATTGTACCTCAGAGGACGGATCTCCTACGTAGCGGGCCTTTAGGGTAATCGTCTGGTTTTTGGTCTGCTCCCGCCGGGCTTCGGGTCCAATGCGTTGATTCACATCGGTGGTGTATGGCGTTACACCCGCTGCCATGTATTCGACCTGCCGGTTAGGGTCACCGCCCGTCCGGCCAAACACAATCGCACCCGTGGCGCAGTTATAGCTTACTACCGTGGCGGCCAATTGAGCAGATGCCGGCGGTAGCGTCGGCCCTGTGTAGCTGTTGCCTTGAAAGCCCCGCCAGGGGTTCTGCTCATAAGGAAACACGGCTTTGAAGGTGGTATCGTTTTTGGTGACTCCGGCATTAAAGCTCAGTACATTGACCAACTGCGGGGTAACCGGACTCGCCGTAACCGTCGGGATGTAATCGTCATACCAGAGACCGATGGCCGCCAGCACAACCCCAGACACCGCCTGAAACGCAATGGTCGTGACATCATCCTCCAGCCGTCGGCCGTTAGGAAAGCCGTCCATGTTGGGAATGAACTGCAGGTTTATGTTGGTGTACGCCGGATCGGTCAAACCCAGCACGGCCGCCTGCACCAGCCCCAGCGAACTGAACTTGGGATGGTTTCGCGGGGTAGCCGGCACGGCCATGTTCAGCCGCAGCATATCGCCCAGCGTCGGCAGAAAATTGTTGATGAACGGCTTGCCTTTAGCCAGCGGATTACCTCCCTTGCCGGTTGCCAGTTGGTAGGGCGGCAGGTTGGGTACGCCCGTGTAAAAGATCGGCAGCAGATCAACAGCACGAGGGCTTTTGTTGTCGGGCAGCAGGATACTGCCAAACGCGGCCTCTGACAGGGCCGTGCCGTTGAGGGCCGCCGTGCCTTTCAGGGGAAACAGGCCGGGCTTGCCGTTGCGGAAGTCGAACGAACCCAGCGATTTGGTCTGGATGCGTAGCGCATTCAGCGAAGGAACCGCCTGGCCAAACTGGGAGTCGTCCATGTACAGGGCCAGCTCCGGGTTGGTAAAGTAAGGTGCAAACTGCAGGTCGCTGCCGTTGTAGGGCGTCAGGCCGTTCCATTTGTCTTTCATCCCAATAGGGATTACCGCTTCGTTGGTCAGCGGCATACCCAGCCGGGACACCTGCACCCAGCCGCCGGAGTAGCCTGTTTCGCCACTGCTGCTCAGGGTAGTAACCTGCCGGCGACTGGCCGATGCCCACACGCCGATGACGTAATCGGGGTCGAGCATATTGCCGGCCTGAGCTACCGTTTTTTTGTCTTTCTGCAGCGAAGCAACGGGAACCTCAATAACAATGGAGTGGCAGTTGAATTTAGCCACGGCATCGCGGCCACTGTTCGGGCGCACATTGCCCACGTCAAATATGCCACCCAGGTCTACAAAGAACGGATCATCGACCGGGCCGCAGAAGATTTTCTCCCCCGTAGCCGCCGTCATGATCGACTTCTGCACGAGTTCTTCGTAGGAAGATGCACCTAAGCCGACCGTCTTGTTTTCAATGGAACGGGGTCCAATGTTAGGCGGGGGTACCATGCCGTTCTCCACAATGGTGGTGAACGTCTGGCCGCCATCCATACTCCGCTCGCAGGTGTACGTTGTTTTCAGGTTTTCCCGGCTGAGCCGGATGAGGAAAAAGGTGGTGGGGTCCTCATTCATCTTCCGGAAGGTAAACCGGTAGATAATGTCGTCGCCGGGTGTCGACGCGTTATTATCGACGTGAATTTCGTACCGGATATTCTCGCCGAACGAGTACCAGTTTGGGCCACCGGCCGGGTGCTCAAACGGAATATAGTTGGCGATTAGGACAATGTTTTCCGGGTTAGTCGGGCTTTTAAAGGCATACAGATCGGTATTGTCGGCCAGCGGATCTTCGGAGATGAGCGGGGCTTCGCGGTGCGAGGAGGCAACAGACCATAAGGGCAGGAGGCAAATCATTGCCAGGAAGCCTGCCAGATACAAAAGCTTCTTCATATTTTAAACGGATACGCTGTTGGGGTTAGAACCGGGCTTTTTGTGGATAATCAAACCCTCTCCAGGGATTTTGCTCGTACGGAAACACCTTCTTAAACTCAGTGTCGTTTTGGGTGGGTCCGGCAGTAAAGCCCAGCACACTTTGCAAGCGGGGCGATACCGGCATGGTTGGCGTAGCGTCGTCGTAGAACAACCCGATAGCCGCCAGCACAACACCCGATACCGCCTGCAGTTCAATCGTGGTGACATCGTCTTCCAGCCGTCGGCCGTTAGGAAAGCCGTCCATGTTGGGAATGAACTTCAGGTTGGTTTTCGGATTGTTGTACGCCGGATCGGTCAAACCCAGCACGGCCGCCTGCACCAGCCCCAGCGAACTGAACTTGGGATGGTTTCGCGGGGTAGCCGGCACGGCCATGTTCAGCCGCAGCATATCGCCCAGCGTCGGCAGAAAATTGTTGATGAACGGCTTGCCTTTAGCCAGCGGATTACCTCCCTTGCCGGTTGCCAGTTGGTAGGGCGGCAGGTTGGGTACGCCCGTGTAAAAGATCGGCAGCAGATCAACAGCACGAGGGCTTTTGTTGTCGGGCAGCAGGATACTGCCAAACGCGGCCTCTGACAGGGCCGTGCCGTTGAGGGCCGCCGTGCCTTTCAGGGGAAACAGGCCGGGCTTGCCGTTGCGGAAGTCGAACGAACCCAGCGATTTGGTCTGGATGCGTAGCGCATTCAGCGAAGGAACCGCCTGGCCAAACTGGGAGTCGTCCATGTACAGGGCCAGCTCCGGGTTGGTAAAGTAAGGTGCAAACTGCAGGTCGCTGCCGTTGTAGGGCGTCAGGCCGTTCCATTTGTCTTTCATCCCAATAGGGATTACCGCTTCGTTGGTCAGCGGCATACCCAGCCGGGACACCTGCACCCACTCACCCGAGTAACCTACCTCACCGGTGTTATTCAGCGTTCTGACCATCTGGCGACTGGCCGATGCCCACACGCCGATGACGTAATCGGAATCCAGAATGTCGCTGGCCTGGTCAACGCCCTTGCCGTCTTTCTGCAACAGGCTGACCGGAACTTTCAGGGCGATGGAGTGTACGTTGAAGCGGTTCAGACCATCTTTGGGCGGATTGGTCATATTACCGGCCGGCCGGAAGTTGCCCACATCGAATGCGCCCGCCAGATCGACAAAGAACGGGTCATCGACCGGTCCGCAAAATACCTGTTCGCCGGTAGTGGCCGTGGCAATTGCCTGCTGCACAAGAGCCTCGTAGGTGGTGCCTAAGCCAACCGTATTGTTTTCGATGGAGCGGGGTCCCACATTGGCCGGCGGCACCAGGCCATTCATCACAATGGTCGTAAACGTTTTGCCGCCGTCGAGGCTTTTTTCGCATTTATAGGTCGTTTTGCGGTTTTGCTTACCGAGCCGGATGTAGAAAAAGGTCGACGGGTCCTGGTCGGTTTTTGAAAACGTAAACCGGTAGGTAATGTCATCGCCAGTTGTGGTCGTCTTGTTTTTGATATGAATCTCATACCGAATGTTGGTGCCGAAGTCGTAGAAGTTGGGGGCACCCTCCGGGGATTCAAACGGAATGTAATTGGCGATAATGGTAATGGTGTTCGGATCGTCGGGGCTTTTGAAGGCGTAGACATCCGTGTTATCGGCTAGCGGGTCCTGGGAGATCAGCGGGGCCTCACGGTGGCTGGAGGCATAACTGCCGATGGTCACCGTTAACAGGGCATACAAAAGAAAACTAACCCTTAGTCTTCCATAAGGAAATATACACATATGCGGTGTTTTTTGAAAGTGGAAAAAGAAAAATGATGGATGTGGACGCACGGGGGCGCTAGTTGCGTTGGGAGGCAACCTGTAAGGCGGACAGCAGAAAAGCGATAGGAAAAAGTAGAATTGTTTTAGCGCATAGGCATTCGGAATTGTTCGGAATGACCATACATACTGCTAAAAGAAAGAATCAGATTGCCGGCGGGACGAAAACTTATTGATATATCAGTAAAACACAACTACACTACCTGCTTACAATAAACAGAACATCTACTGCTCGTTCAGGCTCCAGTTATAATCCAGGTACGAGATTGGGGTATTGTTTGTAATCTTAACGGCTGAATAGCGGTTCACCCACGTCACTACCGATTGGCCGTTCTCCTGCCAGTCGCCTTTGTACCAGTCGAAGTATTTGGACAGCGCGGCCTGGTCTGCGCTGATTTTATTCTTCGCCGGATTGTTCAGGAAATGGTGTCCCTGGTCATCAAGCTGCTGGTTTAGCTTGTCGCTCGTATAAGCTTCATTTCGCAGGCGCGGGCAGGACATGGCGGCACATACCAGCGCGAAATGGATGCGCGGATCATTAAACTGCTTACGCAGGATACCGTGCTCAATGTTGTCGAGGCTCATTTTGGTGCCCCCGATGGTAAAGAATTTTTTGGTCCACGGGGTATACACAAACGGAATCTGAATTGGTGGTCCAATGTCTTTGATGCTCTCTACCGGGTAGTGGTCCAGAATCAGCTTAACGGTAAAGGCATTGTAGGCATTGATCCAATAAGCCATTTGCTCCGATTGGCTCCATTGGTCGGAGGGTGGATTCTGGCTTAACAGATTCAGATAGTCATTAAACGGTTTCTCGGCTGCTTTGAGCCCCATATAATCCACTAAGCCGCGCTCGTTGACGTGCTTCTGAAGAAGCTGGTCAAATGCAAAATGGTTGACGGGGTTACCGGAGCCGGCTTTATAAGTGGGAGGCTGCTGCGTACAGGCTGCTGTTACCAAGGCGGTTATGAGCAGAAGCAGGTACCGGGCTATGGGAACAGAATGGCTGAAATGCATGCGTATCTGGTAGAGCTGTTTTACAGCAATACGTCTGTTCCGGTAAAATGGTTCTGGCCCTTTCCGTTCCTCAATCCCGGCATCCTTTCATTTGTGCTTTTTTCTGCTTATCCTTACAAGGCTTGGACCACACCGCTTTTTCCACCAATTTTCCGCTATCAATCACCCTTTTAACACCTACCGAACCATGTTTTACGTATTCTTAACCATTACGATCCTGGCACTGCTTTTTGTCTTTATGACTGTCAAGGTGGTGCCGCAGCAGACAGCCTACGTGGTCGAGCGGCTGGGAAAATTCTATGCCGTATTGCAGCCCGGTATTAACTTTATCATTCCGTTCTTCGACCGGGTAGCCTACCGGCACAGCCTGAAAGAAGCCGCTCTTGATATTCCGGAACAAATCTGTATCACCCGCGATAACGTGCAGGTTCGCGTCGATGGTGTTATCTTTATCCAGGTTGTCGACCCGCAGAAAGCGTCATACGGGATTGCCGATTACCGCTTTGCCGTGAGTCAGTTGTCGCAGACGACGATGCGGAGCGAGATTGGTAAAATCGAACTCGACAAGACCTTTGAGGAGCGGATGACCATCAACCGGGCGGTGGTGCAGTCTATAGACGAAGCGGCTATCAGCTGGGGTGTCAAGGTGCTGCGCTACGAAATCAAGAACATTACACCCCCGCAGACGGTACTAAATGCGATGGAGAAGCAGATGCAGGCCGAGCGCGAAAAGCGGGCCGTGATTCTACAATCGGAAGGCGAGAAGCAGTCGGCCATCAACCTGGCCGAAGGGCAGAAGCAGAAGGTCGTGCTGGAGTCGGAGGGTATCCGGCTGCGGCAGATCAACGAAGCGGCCGGTGAGGCCGAGGCCATTATAACCGTAGCCGACGCTACGGCCGAAAGTATCCGGAAGGTGGCGGAAGCCATTCAGCAGCGGGGCGGCATGGATGCCGTGCAGCTTCGGGTAGCCGAACAACTGGTCGATCAGTTCGGCAAACTGGCCAGAACGAACAACACGCTGATACTGCCGGCTAATTTCGGCGATATGGCGTCTATTATTTCATCGGCAATGACGGTGGTAAAACACCAGGAACAAGTAAAATAACGCTATGGACTTTTTCAGCTTACCGGAGTTCTGGGCCATTGCCGGCCTGGCCTTCCTGATTATCGAATTGCTGACGGTCTCCTTTTTTTTCGCCTTCCTGGGCGTAGGAGCCCTGGTAACTTCACTCACGGCATACCTGGGTGTGACGCCGGAAATAAACAGCCAGTTGCTCTGCTTCTCCGTTGTTTCAATTGTGACGCTGGCAGCTTTCCGCCGGTCGGTCAAGCGCTGGCTTGGTGGCCGGCAAAAGGCACCGGGTTATGTAGAGTACATTGGCGACCGGGCTAAAGTAACGCTCACGATCCCGGCCAACGGCGAAGGGCGGATTTTCTACCGGGGGGCCGAGTGGATTGCCCGTTCGGGTACGGGTCAGACCATTGCCGAAGGGGCGTCGGTGGTGATCCGTAAGCTCGACGGCATCCGGCTGATTGTTGAAACGGACTCCTGATAGCGCGTCCTGCCTGATACTAGTAGCCAGGCAGGACGCTGCTTTGGGTATATCGTACCCGTTTTGCCAATACATTAGCAGACTATCTGACCCTGACCAATTACATGTCTTTACGCAAAAAGAAGTTCGGAAACAACTGGCACACGCCCTGGCTGGTTTTATCATTGTCGCCAAAGGGGTTGACAAAATAGGATCATCACCACCTGACAATAGGTATTGTCCTGACACTGATTGGTGGGGGCGTCTTTCTGATCACAATTTTTCATCACCGGCTCGCCCGGCATTTCCGGAGCTTCGACGCCTTTGTTTTCTTCGCTGAATTTGTTGTGCTGATGATTGTGAGCGGCCTGTACGTTGCCGATGGTAAAAAAGCGCTGCCGGTGGCGTACGCCCTGGCAGCGCTAGGGTATCTGGTAGCGGCTGTTCTGCATTACCGGCGTGCTGGTCAACAACCATATTGCATTGAATCAGTACAGCGGTTTGTTTCGATTTAGGGCAGATCGGCTCTAACCTGATGATGCTGCCGGAACCGGAGCGGAGACAGACCGTTGGCTTCTTTAAAACTGTACGAGAAGTAAGAAAGGCTGGAAAAGCCGCATTTATCGGCAATTTGCTGAAGCGTATAATCGGTTTGGATCAGGAAAGAGGTTGCTTTCCGGAGCCGGTAGTCTTTCACAATATCAATATAACTTCGCCCCAGGTATTTCTTAATGGTTCGTTGTAGGGCCGAGAGGCTCATGTTCATCTCCCCGGCCATTTTTTCGACCGTTAGGGAAGGATCGCTCAGGTGAAGCTCCAGTCGTTCGCTAAATAGTTTTACAAATTGAATCTCCGGCTTTTCGCCAGTGGCCTGCTCCAGTTCCTGTAGGAGAAACTCTGTCTGGTGACTAGTTATGTTTTTCACCTTCAGCGATAGTTCCCGAAAGAGAAACGGCTTGGAGAGATAGTCGATGGCCCCTTCCTCCAACCCCTGAATCTTATCCTGCTGGGCAACTTTAGCGGTAAGAAAAATTACCGGTATGGTGCGGTAGTTAACGTGTCGTTTAATGGCGCGAATAAAGGCAATACCATCCATCTGGGGCATCATAATATCGCACAATATCAGGTGTGGCGAAAAGAAGGGGAGGACCTCAAACGCCCGTAGTCCATCGGGTGCGGTTCTCACCTGGTGGTTGTCCAGTTGAAGCTGCTCACAAATATTTTCTCTTAATTGTTTGTCATCCTCAACCACCAGAATTTTTGCCATATATGCTGAACTAACCGATTGTCTTATAGGTATTTACTGTACCTGACCGTAAAAGCGGTAGCTTAAGCAAGTCGGTCAGGCAGAAATGATGATTTAAAGATATAAATTTTAGCCGAGAAATAACGTATACGCCTAAAAGGTAATGAATTTTGTTGCTTTTAACAAACTTTAGCTTTCTATAGCCGGCCAGTTGAATACAAAAAATCCTATAGAGACCGGCCGCAGGCTGAGTAGATTTCCTGCTGCCGGCCTCTATAGGAAACAAATAAGTAAGTGGATGTTCTGCTCAGGCTGCCCAGTCGCTTTTCCGACTATTCAGGTAATGAGCCGAAGACAAGCTTTTGTTGGTTCGGTAAAGCCGGCTGAATGTTTTTACCAAGGAGGGCCAGCCGGCAGATTTTACAAAATAAAGATCGGCTCCGTTCCGCTCAAGGTATTGCACAATAGACGAACTCTGGTACAGACTATAAACCAGAACGGGTATCTGAGTGGTAGAACTGTGGGTCTTTAGCAGACGTAGGATGTCTATGGCCGGTTGATACCCCATGTCCAGATCGAGCAGCACATGACTGTATGCCGCCGTTGTATTGTGCTGGTTCAGGTAATCCGCTACATAGCTGTCAAACATGGTTACCAGACTATGCACGGCTATCTGTCGGCTGGCAAAGCTTCTCTTAATTTGGGCGATTTCCTGTGGGCGATTGGTTATGACCAGAACTGACGTAGAAATTTCCATGGGTAGCTTGCTTTATTGTTGAGAGAACAGGTGAGTACGCATATGCAGATTGATCTGCTTCATAATCCGGGTATGCTTTTTCAGGAATCCCAGATTCGCCGAGGGGGAGGCTGTGTCTGTACCGGGCTTTCTATCCAAATCACGTGCAAACCTGCTAACGGTTTTTAGTAATTCCCCCTGAAGATGGCGGTAACTATGGAGGGTCTCTGCCGGCAGGTTGGTCGGTTCGCGCAGCAATACGCTGATCAGATGATAGTGGTAATGCATGTTTTCTATCTCCTGCTGCCATGTAACGAGGCTGACAGGTGAATCGGTTGGATTAAGAGGCATGTCGTTCAAGGTAGTATTAGTTATGGACGTAGATAATAACTTAATTCGTGGCCAACTGGCTGAAGCAAAACTATTAGGACGTTTTTTATAAAGAATGTCAATTTTTTAAATTTTTAGTTATTTTTACTCGCTAACTGTTCACCCCGGTTAACTTTTGCATTAGTTTAGACTACTTAGTAACATCGACCTGAGTCGGGAGTCGTTCAGGTTCGTTTGTTCAACAGCCTGTAAGTACCTCTACTATGCGTTTTTCCGATACCGAACAGGAGCGCCTGAATGCGCTCGCCGGCTATCATATACTGGATAGCCTTTCCGAAGAAGCGTATGATACCATTACCCAATTAGCGTCGCAGCTCTGCGAGACGCCGGTTTCGCTGATTACATTTTTAGACGACCAGCGGCAATGGTTCAAATCTGTCTACGGTTTTAGTGTCCGGCAAACACACCGTGAACATTCGTTTTGTACACACGCCATTCTGCATCCTGACCAGATTATGGAAGTACCGGATGCCCGGATCGACAAACGGTTTGCCCATAACCCCCTTACCCTGGGTGATCCACCCGTAATCTTCTATGCCGGGGTTCCGTTGGTCGACCAATCGGGTCATGCCCTGGGTACGCTTTGTGTTATTGACCACCGGCCCCGCCAACTGTCTGCCCGGCAGATTACGGCGCTGAAAGGGCTTGCCCGGCAGGTTGAATCGCTGCTGACCCTGCGCCGTACGAAACTCTTGCTGGAAAAAGCCAATCAGCAGTTGCAGGAAAAAAACGGAATGCTGCAGGCGATCGTCAGCCACGGGTACGGCGATCTGGTTACGAATCACGCTCAGTGGCAACTGGCAGAGGATGAACTGATACAGAGGAGCCGCCAGTTGAGGGTATTTTTCGACAGTTCGCTCGATCTCCACTGCATTACCGATACCAGAGGGGTCATCATGCAGCTGAACCGGTCGTGGGAGACCATGCTGGGGTATTCGACCGCCGAGGTACAGAAGCAATCCATCCTTACCTTTTTGCACCCCGATGATGTGGCGGCAACCCAGGCAGCTATTCAGGGGGCCCTTGACCGGAAACGGGCCGATAAACTGATCAACAGAATTCGCGCGAAAGATGGCACTTACCGGCTTATCGAGTGGCATGCTGTGCTCGACGGCAACCTGTTTTATACCTCGGCACGCAATATTACGGAGGCCTCTGAGACAGCACTAAAGCTGAGAACCGCCAATGAACGGCTGGAACTGGCAACACGGGCTGCCAAACAGGGTATCTGGGAGTACGAGATCGATAGCGAAAAGCTGACCCTAGACCAGCGCCTGTACGAAATTTTGGGTGATCTGTCCGAAGATACTATCTTGTGTTTCGCAGATTTACTTACGTATATTTATCCCGACGATCATGAATCATTGGTGCATATTAAAACCGTTCTTGAAAATGGTGCCGAATCAGTTGAAAGCGAATTTAGAATTGTCCGGCCGGATGCGGCTATCCGATACGTGCAAACAAAAGGCATCATTGTAGGTGGCAACGATGGTAACCCCCAACGGGCAGTGGGCGTAGCCTGGGATGTAACGGAGCGTAAGGAGGCTGAGCTGGTGCTGCACCAGCGGACAATGCAATACCTGGCGCTGGTTGATAACCTAAAAGAAGTTGTTTTTCAGACGGATTTAGCCGGCAACTGGACTTTTCTGAACCCCTACTGGAGCACACTCATCGGTTTTACGGTGGAGGAGTCGCTGGGTCGGCCTTTTTACCGCCATCTCTCGCCCAGATATCAGGTGCAGGTATACCGGTTGTTCAGGGAGTTGCTGAGCCACCGGATGTCTTCGTTCCGGCATATCATCTTATATCAGCATAAAAATGGTGATCACCGGTGGGCGGAAGTCTTCGTGCAACTTGTGGCAACTGATGACGGCCGGCCCGTAGGCACCACCGGCACTATTACTGATATAACCGAGCGCAAAGTAACCCTGGATGCCCTCTACGAGAGCAATCAGTTATTTCAGGAATTTGCCGCAAATATCGATAAGGTGATCTTTATTCATTCGGCAACTACCTTCGACCTGTTGTATATCAATCCGGCGTTTGAGCGAGTTTTTGGGTTAAGCACGGAGCAGCTTTACCGGGATCCTAATTCTTCGTTCAGGCTGGTGCTGGACGAAGATAAACCCGCAGCCTCGCAGGCGCTGATGCGTTACCAGGATGGGGAACCGAGCGTGGTAGAGTATCGGATACGAAAGCCCGACGGGTCTATCCGCTGGATTAGCTCACGCACCTTTGTGATCCGCACCCGGATCGGTAAGCCCATGCGCTATATTGGCATTGCGTCCGATATCACCGACCAGAAGGAAAAGGAACTGGTACTACAACAGTCACTGGCGCGGGAGCAGGAGCTTAACCGGATGAAATCGCAGTTTGTGGCTACCGCTTCGCATGAGTTCCGGACGCCGATGGCTACCATTCAATCGAGTCTGGATTTGATCCGGCTGCATCTGGAACGGTCGACACAGGGTGTTTTGCCCGCCATTAACCGCCATCTGGGAATCATTGAACGGGAAATTACCAACTTCAGTGAATTGATGGCCGATATACTGACCATCGGGAAAATTGATGCCGGGAAAATTAGCTGTAGCCTCAGGCCCGTAGATGTACAGGCTCTGGTAAAGGAAGTGGTGGCTACTCATTTTGGCGAACGAAACGATAACCGGAACGTGGAGATAGGGGTTTCGGGTATCCCGCAGGCCGTTTGTCTGGATACCAAGCTGATTACGCACGTTTTGATCAATCTGCTCGCCAACGCCTTCAAGTTTTCCCAGAACAATCCGGAACTGCACCTTACGTTTGGTCGGGAACTTAGCGTGGCAGTCATCGACCGGGGAATCGGTATACCGGCGGAGGATATGCCTCATTTATTCGAAACCTTCTTTCGGGCCGGCAACGTGGTTAATATACAGGGTTCCGGCCTTGGACTCATTATTGTCCGTCAGTTTATAGAGTTACACGGGGGAAGCCTCCATATCGACAGTGTAGAAGGCCGGGGCACTACCGTAACGTTTACACTACCGATTGAAAGCGAGCGGCCGGCTGAACCCCTGGAGCCGTAAGCGACATACAGGTGATTAGCAGCGGCAGTGGGTTAAAAGTTTAGGGTAAACCGGGTAAGTGAACGTATTTTCGTGCTTTTCTTTTGAGTAAAAGTACAAACCTGAAAAACAGCCGGACTACGGCCACGGATTGTCTCCAACCCCAACCTAGTATGAAAACCAACCGCAGATCTTTTCTGCAGCAGGCTTCCGGACTTCTGGGCGTAACCAGCCTGCTGGAACTCACTGCATCATCGGCATTCGCCCGGGCGGCTCAGGGTAAAGCCGGCAAACCGCTGGTGGTCTTTGTCACCGGCGACCATGAGTACAGCAGCGAACTGACCATGCCGCTGTTTGCCGCCGAACTGGAAAAAAATTACGGCATGCGCACCATTGTGCTGAAGTCGTCGCCCGACCACAACGGCGAAAAAGATATTCCCGGCCTGGAAGCCTTGAAAGATGCCGATCTGGCGGTCTTTTTCCTGCGCTGGCGGCTGCTGCCCAACGAACAGCTTCAGTATATTGAAGATTATCTGAAATCCGGCAAGCCCGTGATGGGTTTCCGAACCTCAACGCACGCGTTCAATTATCCGGACGGTGACGACCGGAAGCGGTGGAATGCCTTCGGGGAGTTTGCGTTTGGCGCTCCTCCCGGCTGGGGCGGCCCGGCTAAGCATACCCACTATGGGCATAAGAGTACCACCGATGTGTCAGTCATTCCTGAAGCCGCCAAACACCCGGTTCTGACAGGCGTGGAGCCTTCGTTTCATGTGCCTTCCTGGCTGTACCGCGTCTTGCCGGATTACCCGCCCAAATCAGCCGTTCCGCTGCTGATGGGGAAGGCGGTCAATCCGGATAAAGCCGCAGTCGATAATCCGGTTGCCTGGACCTGGCAGAATCAATGGGGCGGCAAAGCCTTTCTGACCACCCTGGGCCATCCGGAAGATTTCAAGGTGGAAGCGGTGCAGCGGCTGGTTATCAACGCCATTCACTGGGAGCTTGGCAAGCCGGTTCCGACGCGTCGGGGCACCGACCGGTGGAAGGGGAAGATAGCCTTTGATATTGCCTATGATCAACACGCTAAAGCCTGAACCTTATGAAAGCCATGCTACGCCGGCAGAACAGCCTTACCGCCTTACTCACCGCCTTTGTCCTGATCCTGATTGCCTTTATCGCCTTTCGGACGAATGTGGCTCCGTCACTGACGCTCGCCAAAGGTGCCCGCATCATGCTGATCGGCAATAATCTGGGGTCCCGGATGATGAACTACGGCCATTTTGAGACCGAAATGCAGGTGCGGTATCCGGAACATATGCTCTATATCCGCAACATGTGCGACGGGGGCGATACGCCCGGTTTCCGGCCGCACGCCAGCCGGTTTTCGCCCTGGGCGTTTCCCGGTGCCGAGAAGTTCCAGACCGAACTGGCTACCAATTCCGACAGCGAGGGGCATTTTGAAACCCCCGACCAGTGGCTTACCCGGCTCAAAGCCGATGTAATTGTGGCTTTCTTCGGCTACAATGAATCCTTCCAGGGCAAGGCCGGCCTCGAAAACTACAAGGCTGAACTCGATGCCTTCGTCAACCATACGCTGAGCCAGAAATACAACGGAACGGCACCCCCGCAACTGGCCCTGGTTTCTCCTATTGCGTTTGAAGACCTGTCGGATCGCTACGACCTGCCCAACGGCAAAAAAGAGAATGAGAACCTGGCCCTCTATACGAAGGCCACAAAAGAGGTGGCCGACAAAAACAAGGTGCTCTTTGTCGATGCCTTTACGCCCTCGCAGCAGTGGTATGCCGCTAATAAAGAACCGCTCACCATTGATGGCTCGCAACTGAACGATGAAGGCTACAAAAAACTGAGCCTTTTGCTGGCCGACCAGGTGTTTGGCAAAGTAGCGGCCAAAGCCGAAAGCAACCGGAAGCTGGTGCATGAAGCCGTCATGGAGAAAAACTTCATGTGGCATAACGACTACAAAATTCCGAACGGCGTGCATGCCTACGGCCGTCGGTATAATCCGTTCGGTCCCGACAACTACCCCGCCGAAATTGAGAAAATTCGCCAACTGACAGCGATCCGCGATACCGCCATCTGGCTGGCAGCCTCGAAAGGGCAGCGGATGGATCTGGCAGCCGCCGATACGAATACGCGGCCCCTGCCCGAGGTGAAAACCAACTATAACCCGGAGAAAAACGGTAACCTGACGTACCTCTACGGACAGGAGGCCCTCAGCAAACTCAAGGTACCGCCCGGCTTCAAAATCGAGCTGTTTGCTTCTGAACAGGAGTTTCCGGATCTGGCTAAGCCCATGCAGATGTCTTTCGACAACAAAGGCCGGCTGTGGGTGGCTGTCATGCCCAGTTACCCCCACTACAAACCGGGTGACCCGAAGCCAAACGACAAACTCCTGATTCTGGAAGATACCAACAACGACGGGAAGGCCGACAAACAAACCGTCTTTGTTGATCACCTGCACCTGCCTCTGGGCTTTGAAATTGCCCCCGAAGGCGTGTATGTCTCCCAGGGCACCAACCTTAAACTATACACGGATACCAACGGCGATGACCGGGCCGACAAAGTTGACATCCTGCTGAGCGGCTTCGATGACCATGATACCCACCATAACAGCAGTGCCTTCACGGCCGATCCGTCCGGTGCTATTTATACGGGCGAAGGCGTGTTCCTGCATACCAACGTAGAAACATCCTACGGACCGGTGCGGGCAACCAACGGCGGTTTTTACCGGTACAGCCCGCAACTCCGCAAACTGGAACGCACCGCCCAACTGGCTATTCCGAACCCGTGGGGCATTATGGTCGATGAGTGGGGTCAGCCTTTCTTCGCCGAAACCTCCAGCCCCGATTTCCGCTGGATGCTCCCCGGCACGGTATTGCCCCGCTACGGTGAATCGACGCATAAGTCAAAGCAACTGATTGAGGAGGCTCATCGGGTGCGGCCTACGTCGGGCCTGGAAGTAGTGTCCAGCCGTCATTTTCCCGATGACGTGCAGGGTGATTTCCTGATCAACAACACCATCGGCTTTCTGGGTACGAAGATGCATACGCTGGAGGATAACGGTACGGGCTACAAAAGCCGCCACCGCATGGACCTGGTAGTGAGCGACGACCGCAACTTCCGGCCCGTGGACATGGAGTTTGCCCCGGACGGCTCGCTGTATATCATCGATTGGCACAATATCCTGATCGGCCACATGCAGCATAACGCCCGCGACCCGCTGCGCGACCACATGCACGGCCGGGTATACCGGATCACCTATCCGTCGCGGCCGCTGGTGACACCGGCCAAAATCGACGGGGCCAGCATTGATCAGTTGCTGGACAACCTGAAACTGCCGGAATACCGCACCCGCTACCGCACCCGGCGCGAGCTGCGGGGCCGCAACGCCAATGAGGTCTTAGCCAAACTGAACACCTGGGTGGCTACGCTGGATAAAAAAGATCCCCGCTACGAACACCATCTGCTGGAAGGTTTGTGGGTAAGCTGGGGCCTGAACAAAGTAGATCAGAAGCTGCTGCGGCAACTGCTCAAGGCCCAGGATTACCGGGTTCGGGCGGCTGCGGTGCAGGTAGTGCGGTATACCGGTCACCAGGTAGCCGACCAGGCCGATCTGCTGATGCAGGCCGTCCGGGATGAGAACAGCCGGGTGCGGCTGGTGGCCATTGTGGCTGCTTCCTGGATTGGTCCGGAGAAGGGGTTGCCGATATTGGCTGAGGCTACCAAAAAGCCGCTCGATGACTGGATGGTTCACGCGCACGAAGCGGCTGTGGCGCATCTGAAAGGAGAACCGGTGAAGAAAGTGAAAGAAGTAGCCGTGACCTCAACTCTGAAAGGCACCGAACTGGAACTACATACCCTGGGCCGCGAAATCTTTGCCAAAGAGGGCTACTGTATCACCTGCCACCAGCCCGACGGGCGTGGTCTTACGGCCTCCGGTTTTCCGCCACTCACCGGCACCAAATGGGTACAGGGCAACGAAGAACGGCTCATCAAGATCGTGCTGAAAGGATTGATGGGCCCTATTGAAGTAAACGGCAAAACCTATCCGGGGCAGGTGCCCATGACACCCTACGGCGGCTTGCTCAACGACAAAGAAGTAGCCGCTGTACTGACCTATGTCCGGAACGCCTTCGGCAACCAGGCTCCGGCCATTACGCCTGAGCAGGTGAAAAAAGTACGGGCGGAAACAGCGAGTAAAAAGGATTTTTACTCGCCGGATCAGTTGCTCAAAGAGCATCCGATGGAGAAATGAAAAAAGGCAGATTAAGTAATTTCAAAAAAATGCGTAGAATTGTAGTAGTACAAATCTTTGTACGTTTATAACTAAACCTTTTCCGAACTTCCATTTAACTGTAAATTTAACTATGACCTTAGACATTAACAGGACCCGGCTTTTTAACGCCAGTTGTTTTGCCCTGATTACCACGGCCTTTTCCTTCAGTATCCGGGCCGGTATTTTGCCCCAGTTGGGCACATCGTTCAATCTGACCGCCGAGGAGCTTGGCTTTATCAACTCCATGTGGTTTATCGGCTTTCCAATCTCCATGATTATTGGTGGGTTGGTGTACCATTCTGTTGGTCCCAAAACAATTATGCAGATTGCCTTTTTGTGCCACACACTGGGTATTCTGCTGACGATTTACGCCGGTGGTTATTCAACCCTGCTGATCTCAACCCTGTTTATCGGTATTGGTAATGGTTGTACGGAAGCGGCCTGTAACCCGATGATTGCCGATATGTATACGGGGGCTCAGATGAACAAAATGCTGAACCGTTTCCATATGTGGTTCCCCGGTGGTATCGTAATCGGTAGTCTGGTGTCAAAATTTATGACGGATGCCGGCCTGCCCTGGCAGGCGCAGATCTGGGTGATCATGATCCCGACGGTGTTGTATGCGTTCCTGTATTTTGGGCAGACATTCCCGCAGCCGCGTGTCGAAGGTGTAACGTCACTGGCGAAGAACTTCCAAGCTATGGTGACACCCCTGTTCCTGTTCATTCTCGCCTGCATGGCCCTGACCGCTATTTCTGAGTTTGGTCCGCAGCAGTGGGTAGGTCTGATCATGAGCAAGAGTGGTGCCAGCCCGATGCTGATTCTGGCGCTGGTAACGGGTCTGATGGCCGTAGGCCGGTACTTCGGTGGGCCTATTATTCATCGGCTGGATCAGACGGGGGTACTGCTGGGTGGCGCTATCTTCGCAACCATCGGTATTTACCTGTTCAGTACGCAGACCGGTGCAATGGCCTATGTAGCCGCTATCTTCTTCGCCATTGGCGTGTGTTATTTCTGGCCGACCATGATTGGTTTTGTGGCCGAGCGCATTCCGCTGAGTGGTGCCCTGGGTATGTCGATCGTTGGTGGTATGGGTATGTTTTCAACGGCTATCTTCCAGCCTATTATCGGTGGTTGGATTGATAGCGCAAAAACTCAACTGTCTGGGAGCCTGTCGGGTGATGAACTGGAGCTGGCAGCCGGCCAGGCTACGCTGCTCCGAATGACAACATTCCCCATTATTTTGGTTGTAGCGTTTACCCTGCTGTACATTTTCATGCGGAACCGCCGGGTAACATACGCTACCGAAGAGAAAGTACTTCAGCAGCCTAACCTGTAAGTTAGCGTATCAGGTAGCTATCACATCAAGTAAATAAATAAAGCCCCGCAGCCGGACGGTTGCGGGGCTTTTGCGTATAAAGCTGATTGGGGCAGGGTCGGTGGTTACTGCACTGCCCTGATCTGCTCGCGAAATTCAGTTTCTTCGACCAGGCCGAGGGCTTTCCAGCGGACCTGTCCGTCTTTGTACATCAGAAACGCGGGAATACTGTCTATACCCAGTTGTACGGCCAGTTGGCGATTCTGATCGTAATCGAGGGTGATGATCCTGACCTGGCTGGCCAGTTCTTTTTCCAGCTTCTTCACCGTCGGCAGCATTTTCTGGCAGGGGGCGCACCACTTCGCGTAGAAATCGATCAGCACCGGTTTGCCGGAGGCCGTCAGGCGGGTGAACTCCTCCAGCGACATACCGCCTTTGGGTGGCGTAGCGCCTTCCTCAACGAGCAGGCCGCTACCCGACCATTTGGCGAAGCCACCCTGCATATCGTACACCTGCGTAAAACCGGCTTTGGCCAGCATATCGGCGGCTTTGGCGCTGCGGCTACCGGCCAGGCAGTACACCACCAGCGGGCGTTTGGGGTCAAGCTGAGCCAGTTTTTTCTCAAAATCCGGGTCCCGGACATCCAGGTTGCGGGCATTGCGGAGGTGCCCATTGGCAAACTCACCGGCGGTACGAACGTCGAGCAGTTGAATGGCCGGCACGTGACGCAGTAGCGAATCGGCCGTTTGTGGCGTTACCAGAACGGCCTGCTGGGCAAAACAGGATAGGGAGAGCAGGCTGCCGAGCACCGCAGCGTAACAGGTCAGACGATTGGCTGGGAACATAGTTATCAGGACTTACTTACCACAAAAATGCATCATTTTGCCGGATTATGGTAGCCATACCCCCGGTTATTTAGCGTCGGCAACCAAGCGGTTGATCCGGTTTCTGGATGCATCAATGGCGCTGCGAATCCGCCGTTTGGTATTCGACCAGTTGGCCTGCGTGGCTGCCATAACGTCTTTGGTGCGGCTCTCCAGCTGGGTTCGCTCCTTTCGGAGTTCCGAAATAGACTGCCGGTATTTATCCTGTGCGTTAACATCCGCCTGTTGCATTCGCTGTTGCAGACGGGCAATGGATTGGTCAATCTGCTGGAGGCCTTTGTTGATCTCGTCTTTCATCTTGTTTCGCTCTTCTTCCCAGACCGCCACATACTCCTGCCGGGCTTTGTTCAGTTCTTTTCGCTCCTCCTGTATTTCCTCCTGGCTTTCGCCTTCTTTCTTCGCTTCAACAACGTCTTTGTATTCGTTCTGAACGTTTTTGGTCGCTTCCTTTACTTTCGACTGGCAGCTATAGTGTAGTATACTGACCAGAAGGCCAATGGCCAGCCATAGGCCGGTAGTGCTTTGTTTCGTTTTCATACGTCGGGCTGTTGAAGTGATAATTTACCTAATAACCGGGTGCAGCAGGTTCCGTTTTCGGCGGACCTGAAAAATTATTCTATCACGGTTTTTAAGCAAACAGCCCCAACGGTTGTCGGGGCTGTTTGCTTATCTCATCTTTACGATCGTGACGCCGGGGCCGCCCCGGTCAACGTGTTCGTCTTCCAGGCGAGCTACCTGCGGGTAGCTGCGCAGGTGATTGCGCACTAAGGTTCGCAGAATACCGTCGCCTTTGCCGTGGACGACACGGAGTTCAGGGTAGCCCAGCATCAGGGCGTTATCGATGAACTGGTCTAGTTCGCCCAGGGCTTCTTCGCCCCGCTTACCGCGAATGTCGAGGTTGAAGCTAAAGTTCATCATCTTCTCGTTCATATCAACGCCCTGCACGCGGGGTTTTTCTTCTTTGCCTGTGGCTTCGCGGAACGTTTTGCGGCTCACTTTCTCCAGGCGGTTCAGCTTAAGGGTCGATTTCAGATCGCCAATCCGGATTTCGGCGTCTTTGCCCCGCAGCGACAGCACTTCGCCTACCGTAGGCTGCCCTTTGAGCCGGACGTAGCTACCAACGGTAATGGCACCCTCCGCATGCTCAAACTCTTCCTGCTGCTGGGGCTTCGGCTCGTCTGCCAGCACTTCGGTTTTCAGCGTATGCTGTTCAAACTGCTCCAGCTTTTGCCGTACCTGCCGGGTGGCCTCCCGCTCGGCTTTGTTTTCCTTGATCTCCCGAATCGTATTCTCAATGCGTTGGTTGGCCTCCTGCACCAGGGCTTTTGCTTTTTGCTTGGCCTCGTTGAGCATCTGCTTCTGCTCGTTTTCCAGCTTCGTCTTCAGGGCCGTGTATTCGGCCAACTGCTGCGCCAGCTTCCGCTGGTTGATACCCACCTCGATGTTTTTCTCCGCAAAAACGCGCTTCTCAATGTCCAGCTCCTTCAGCAGCTTCTCGAAGTTCACCTGCTGACTGCCGAGTTTTTCCTTCGCCCGGTTGATCACCGCGTTCGGCAGGTTGATCTTCGACGCTATTTCAAAGGCAAATGAGCTGCCGGGCCGACCCATTTCGAGTTCGTACAGCGGCTCCAGGTGCTCACCGTCAAACCGCATGGCCCCATTGATGAGGCCGGCCGTTTTATCGGCAAACACTTTTAGGTTGGTGTAGTGCGTGTTGATAACCCCATACGCGTTGGATTTATTCAGTTCTTCCAGAATGGCCTCGGCAATGGCCCCACCCTGACCCGGCTCGGTGCCGGTACCGAATTCGTCGATCAGGAACAGCGTTCGCTTGTTGGCACCCACCAGAAACTGCCGCATGGCTGTCAGGTGCGAGCTGTACGTACTCAGGTCGTTTTCAATGGACTGTTCATCACCAATATCGATAAACAGGTTTTGGAAGATGCCCATTTCGGAGTAATCGGCGATGGGAACCAGCAGCCCGCATTGCAGCATGTACTGATTCAGGCCAATGGTTTTCAGGGCTACCGACTTACCCCCGGCATTAGGACCGGAGATAATCAGAATCCGCTGCGTTTCGTCGAGTCGGACGGTGAGTGGTACCACTTTTTTGCCTTGTTTCCGGAAAGACAGGTACAGCAGCGGGTGCCGGGCTTCGGTCCAGTTCACCAGCGGCCGGTTTTGCAGGTTGGGCATCACCGCATCCAACTGCGCGGCCAGCCGCGCTTTGGCCCGGATAAAGTCGATCATCGCCAGAAAATTGACGGCTTTCTGTACTTCCGGCAGGTGGGGCCGCAACTGATCGGTCAGCGCCAGCAGAATACGGTAAATCTCGCGCCGTTCTTCGTACTCCAGTTCCCGGATTTCGTTATTGGCGTCGAACACCTCGGCGGGTTCAATAAATACCGTCTGCCCGGTGGCCGATTCGTCGTGGATAAAACCCTTTATTTTCCGCTTGTGCTCGGCCGCCAGCGGAATCACCAGCCGGCCCCCGCGCACGGTCAGGCTCAGGTCGTCGGGTATCCAGCCCTGGGTGCGGGCCTGTTTCAGAATACTGTCGAGCCGCTTGCGCAGGTTGCTGTTTTCGGCAATGATGCGCCGGCGGATGTTGGCGAGTTCCGGCGAGGCTGTGTCGCGCACATTGCCCCGGTCGTCGATGACCCGCTCCAGGGCTTCGGTCAGCTTTTTGTCGACGGCGACCGGTCCGGCCAGTTCGGTCAGGAAGGGGTAGCTGTTGCTTTCGCGCTGTTCCAGAAACTTCAGGCACTGCTGAATGGTGCGCAGCGAGAGCTTCAGGTCGAAAAACTCTGTTTCCGATAAGGCCATGCCTTCGATGCGGGCTTTGCTGAGGTGCGGCCGTACGTCGATGTAATTTGAGGCCGGGAAGTCGGGCTCATATTGCACAATCTGCTTAAATTCGGCCGTTTGCCGCAGCAGTTTGTCGATGAGCTGAAAATTATCGGTATAGCGAATCTTATCGACATAATCCTGCCCCAGCGGGCTGATGCAGGCCTGTTTCAGCAATTCGCGTATTTTATCGAAACCTAATTTGGATTCCAGGGTATTCGGGTAAAGCATTAATATGTTTTTTTCTAAATTGATAACGTATTTAGGGTAGCCTGCGTTCTATTCACCATATGAAACTCATCGAATGCCCCCGCGACGCTATGCAGGGGCTGTCCCACTTTGTTCCGACCGATTTAAAAATCCGGTACCTGAACACCTTGTTGCAGGTCGGCTTTGATACGCTGGACTTTGGCAGTTTCGTATCCCCCAAAGCCGTGCCCCAGATGCAGGATACGGCCGAGGTACTGGCCGGCCTGGATCTTAGCACCACCACCACCAAACTGCTGGCCATTGTGGCGAATGGGCGGGGGGCCGAGCAGGCCGTTGGCTACGATGCTATCCGCTACCTGGGCTTTCCGCTGTCGGTCTCCGAAACGTTTCAGCAGCGGAACACCAACAAGAGCATTGCCCAGGCCTTTGAGGAGGTGGCGCAGATGCAGGCCCTGTGTGAACAACACCAGAAGAAACTGGTGGTCTACCTGTCGATGGGCTTTGGCAACCCCTACGGTGACCCGTACAGTCCGGCCCTGGTCGGTGAGTTTACCCAGCGGCTGGTGCAACTGGGCGTGCGGATTATTGCTCCCTCAGATACGGTAGGCACATCTACTCCCCAGGGCATCGAGCAATTGTTCGGACACTTATTACGCACCTTTCCGGAGGTAGAGTTTGGCGCCCACCTGCACGCCCGGCCCGGTGAAGCCGCCGGTAAGGTTAAAGCCGCCATGCGGGCCGGTGTCCGGCGCATCGACGGTGCCCTGCGCGGCTTTGGCGGCTGCCCCATGGCCGCCGACGAACTCACCGGGAACCTGCCGACCGAAGAGATTCTTCAGGTACTGTCGGAAGAAGGTTACCCACTGGCACTTCAGATGGGAGCCTGGCAGCAGGCCATGCGGCTTTCAAACCAGGTTTTCGGCGAAGGCTAGGCTCCGGCACTTTTGGGCTGCTCCATAAACATTACCTGAATTTCGCTTTTGACCACCCGCAGCGCTTCGGCCGTTGGTTGTTGCCCTTTATCAATTATCTGCCCGAAAATCTTCTTCGATAGGTCGATGGGGGCGGCATCGGCTGCAACACTGGCAGCCGCCTGGTTGACCAGCGACATCACATCGTTCATGGCCGATTGGATATGATCCCAGGCGTTCTGGCTCATATATACCTGCTGCGACAGATTGTGGGTAAACTCTTCCCTGATTTCCTGCAGCAGCAACTGCTGAAACTCCAGCGCGGTGGTGGCGTTGCTGCCCAGCCGGGGCAGCAGGTTATTGGGGCTGATACGCTCCAGAAACAGCACCATGCGCTCGTACGCCTGCAGTCGTATCGGGATAACGGCCTCGGTGTAGCGGTTCTGTGCCTCGTAACGGTGCCGGTCGGCGTCGCGCTCCAGCAGCAGTTTTACCGTCAGATACATGCCGTAAAGTACCAGCCCGGCGGGTATAATTAACTTGAGCAATTCACTTACTAACTCCATACAGTGTGTGTATTAATGTGGCCAAAAATAGCTATTTTTGGCCTATTGGTTTATTGTACTGGTCGCAAGTCCCAGGCAACGCATTGTTCTGGCCTATAACAGGAATAACAGCGACAGCATTACCGCCATTATAGTGAAGCAAGGAATTGATATTGAACAACCGGTACAGATCAGCCCCGAGGCCAGAGTCCAGATTCTGGAGACGCTGCGGGCAAACAAAATTCCGGCGGAATATGGGTTGCGCGTTGGCATTCGCGGGGGAGGCTGTGGCGCATCCTGGGTTCTGGGGTTCGATACGCCCGGCGAAACCGATGAGGTTTATGCGCTGGATGGCGTGCGGGTACTAATCGATAAAAAGCATCTGCTGTATGTACTGGGCCTGACCATCGGCTATGAACGCCATAGCGAAGGTAGTGGGTTCACCGTTGAACGGCCATAGACCTTAATTCTGAGCGCGTATGCCAAAGCAGCATTACCGATACCTGTTTCTGATTTTGTCGGCTATGTTTCTGCTGTTATCGGCCGTTCATTATGTTTGGCTGGACCGGGGGGTGGGTGGCGATGCCGGCATTCAGTATATGCTGACTGTGCAGGATCGGGTGCTGAAAAGTCTGGAACATAGCCGGCAGGATCTGGATACGCTGGAACAGCGCCTGAAGAAGCAAACAACGGTTTCGCTGGCGAGCCTTTACTTTCCGGCGCAGTTTCCGTGTTATGTATTCCGGAACGGGCAGTTGGTGTTCTGGTCCGATCACCGCTTTGTCCCGGATTACCAGGCCCTTTCGGCTGTTGAGTCGCGACCCACCGTCGTCGACTTTTACCAGGGGCAGTATCTGGTCAGCCGCCGGCAGGTGCAGTATGCCGATCAAACGTACGACCTGGTTTCGCTGATTAACCTCTATCGACGTTATCAGAAATCGAACAGCTATTTGCGCTCGGGGTATAATCCGGACATTTTCGTGAACGACCCAGAAGCGATTTCGCGAAAAAAGCAGGACCAATACCAGAATATTTTCGACGCTGCGCCCGCCTTTCTGTTTTCAGTATATCCTCCGCAGACAAACGCCTTTCGGCACCATTTTGCGTCACCCGAATCCCTGCTGCTGGCGTTGGCGGGTGTGCTGTTGCTCGGCCTGTCTGTCATCCGGCAAATTGGGTACCTGAGGCAACGGCGTCGACCCGCCCAGGGATTTCTTTGGCTGGTGGGGTATTTGGTGGCGTTACGCGCTTTTCTGTTGTATTTTGACATTCCGTTTGTGTTCAGTAATCCGGAGGTCTTTAACCCAAAACACTTTTCCTCCTTTCTGACCCCCTCCCTGGGCGATCTGCTCATCAACATAAGCATGGTAGCGATTGGGCTGTTCTACCTCAGTAGCACATACTTCCGCTTTCGGGCCTATCAGTACCTGCTGCACCAGTCTCCGGCGGTACAAACCAGTCTTTCGGTGGTATGTGTGGTGCTCAGTTACCTGGTTTTTTATTTGTGTTACAAACAACTAATCACGATTTGCGCTAACCCGGCCTTTACGTTTGACATCACCTTGAGTATCCGGGTGACCGCGCTGAAAACGCTGGGGCTTCTGATCATCGTTGGCATTGCTATTATTTACTTCCTGGTCATGCATCTGCTCAGCAGCCTGTTTATCCGGTTCAACAAGCCGGTCATCAGCGGGCTGATCTGGTTTGCCGCCGGAACGGGGCTGGCCCTGCCAGGCTGGTTCTGGTTAAACAGGAGTGCAGAGCCGGTCTGGCTGCTGAATAGTGTTTATTTTGTCATTCTTTACCTGGCCCGCTTTCCACATTCGTTGTACCGGTTCCGATACCAGACTTCGCTTTACCTGATCTGTAGCGCGCTGATTTGTGCGTTGTTGCCGGCGTATGTGCTTTTTGATCAGGGGCTGCGTAATGAGTCGTTCGTGAAGCAGGAGTTTGGCCGCCGGCTGTTAAATACCAACGACGAACTGGGCGAGTTGATGCTCAACAAGGCAAAGAAAGCGATTGCCGGCGATTTCCTGATTCAGCATTCGCTGCTAAACGATGCCCTGTTTGCCCGCGAACGAATTCAGCAACAGGTCAAAAGCGTGATTTTGGATCGATACTTCGACACGTATGATGTTCAGGTGCTGGCGTTCGACGCCTGGGGAGAACCCCTTGATAAGGTGGCCGACGAAGAGTCTTATGCTACCCTGATGACCCGTTACCACCAGCCCCGGTATCAGACCCTGTATCCGGAGCTGTTCCTGGTCAACGAATCGGCCGGCGATTTTGCCCGGCACTACATCAGCTTTGTACCGGTTGAGTTGGCCGGCCGGGGGGTGGTCGGTTATGTGGTGCTGCTGCTAAAAAAGCTGAGTGGTATCCCCAAAAGTGTGTATAAAGAACTGCTGGCCGAAAACAATTTGATCCAAACTGACGAATCGCACGAATTCAGCTACGCCTTGCTTGCCCCGGACCAGCGGATACTGCATAACTCGGGACAGTTTGCCTATGAGGGGAATGGTGCCGGCCGGTGGTTTGGCAATCCGATCTTATACAAACAGGGGATTATCGCAAACGGCTACAAACACCTGGGCCTAATCGGTAAAGATGACCGACGAGTTGTAGTTTCCTCGCCCTATCATCCGTTTTACACGCTGTTTACCAATTTTTCCTTCCTGTTTTTACTGCTCGTGCTGACGGTTAGCGCCGTTATTATCTATTACGCCATTACCTATGGGCTCTCGCAATTTAGCATCAACTATACTACGCGTATTCAGCTAATGCTGAATATAGCGTTTTTTATGCCGTTGCTGCTGGTAATTACCATCAGTCTGAGTAATATTAAGGCAAACAGCACTCAGGAGCAGGAACTGACATATATTAAAGGGACCAGCCAGATGGCTTTGGTGATGAAGTCTTTTCTGGAGGAGTACCGGCAGGGGAAGCGCAGTCTGGCGTCGCTGGAGGAGAAAATAAAAACCATTTCCCGCGAGGCTGATCTGGACGTCAACCTGTTTGATAGTCAGGGGCGTTTGTTTACCACCACCCGACCGATTATTTACGAAAAGCGCCACTTGTCCCGCTATATTAACCCCGAAGCCTACCTCCGGCTGGTGGAACACAATGAAGGCGGTATATTGCTCAGTGAGTCGCTGGGTAAAAAAGAGTACTATACGGCATATGTACCGCTGAAAGCTACCACCGGCAGCTCAATGGGGGTGCTCAGTATTCCGTATTTTCTGGCCCGGCCCGAGTTCGACCGGCGGATTATTGCCATTACCACGTCGGCGCTGAATGTTTTTACCCTGCTGTTTCTGTTGTTTCTGGTGCTGTCTTATTTTGCCGCCCATCTGCTCACAAAGCCGCTTCAGATTCTGACGCAGAAAATTCGCCGGACAAACCTCAATAAGCTGAATGAGCCCCTGCGGTGGAAGTCGGACGACGAGATTGGGTTACTGATCAGCGAATACAACCGAATGCTCATTAAGCTGGAGGAAAACAAACAGGCGTTGGCGCAGAGCGAGAAGGTGTCGGCCTGGCAGGAAATGGCCAAGCAGGTAGCCCACGAAATCAAAAATCCGCTGACGCCCATGAAGCTGACACTCCAGCACCTTCAGCGGAAAATAGCCGATCCGAATGCAGGCAGTCATCAGTTATTCCGGCAAACGTTTGAGTCGCTGCTCGATCAGATTGACAACATCAGTGATATTGCCACTTCGTTCTCAGATTTTGCTAAAATGCCGATGCCGCGCAATGAGTTGTTTGACTTGACTCCGGTCGTGACCAAAGTGGTTGATCTGTACACGGAAGATACCAAAATGCACATTTACCGCCAGATCACTCCGCTGCCGGTTATGGTGCGGGGCGACCGACAACTGATGAGCCGAATTTTGACCAATCTGATCCTGAATGGCATACAGTCGGTGCCGGCCGGGCGTATTCCGCAGATTACCGTTCGGCTATATACGGATACGGCCAATGCTCATCTGGAGGTACACGATAATGGTGCCGGTATTCCCAAAGCCATTCATCATAAAGTTTTTCTGCCCAATTTCAGTACCAAGCAAAACGGCTCCGGCCTGGGTCTGGCAATTGCCAGGCGGGGTGTCGAACACGCGGGAGGAAGTATCTGGTTTGACTCGGAGGAAACGATAGGGACATCGTTCTTTATTAATCTGCCCCAGGTGCTGGTGGTGCCACCCCTGAATGGCCAGTCGAAAGCCCCTATATAGGCGCAAACCCACCAGCGTTCCCATCAGCGCCGTAGTGGGTTTGCGTGCGACGGATCAGGCTTCTTCTTCAATGGTTACATGCTTCCAGTTTTCGCCCGACCGGATGCGGTTTAACTGGGTATGCGTAATGCCGAACTGTTTGGCAATCATCTTAAGCCGGTTCTTATCATTACGCAACAACTTCTTGATAATCTTAACTTTACTTTCGGTGAGCTTGTAATTGCGGGTCCGTCGGGGCACTGCCCGGTTTTTCAGATTCGGATTATTCCGGTTATGCTCAATCATTTCCTCCTTGCTGACCCACTGCAGATTCTGGTAGTAGTTGTTCTGCTTATCATGGTCCAGATGAATGACAAACGTCTTCTCAGAATTCTCGCGGGATACGAAGTGCTCGGCAACTAGTTTGTGGATGTAGCGATTCAGGGTTTTTCCGCCAGAGCGAATGTTCAGCGAACGGTACCCCTGAATAATTGAGCCTTTAATGATGGTTCCATCTACTCCGGATTGAAAACTACGTAGACGGCCGTAATTGGAAACCTCATACCGGGGTGGGTTTTCGACGCCGTCGAATACAATAAGCACCCATTTTTCATTCCAGAAGCTTTGATTTTTTTTCTCAATCATGGGTTTGAGTGGTTCATATAATTTAGTAGTACGGCGGCTCTGTAAGTGGCCATTTGTTAAACAACAATTAAACAAAAATGTTGCATTAATTTTAACTAAGGTAGGGGATATTGCCGTGGAAGTCAACACAGTTAACGATATTTTTCGAACGGACCTGTAAAATGTAGTTGAAAACGATGTAATAGCTGTTGCAAATAGCGGGTGTTTTGTTTGATAGCTTTTCAACAGAAATAGAGTAGGTGAGAGGAGCCTAAAACATTTTGGCGTCTGGTATGTAGTTTTTGTACAACCAAAACCAGCAATATGACAGAAAGTCGCAATAGAACCTTAGTGATAGGTGCCAGTGAGAAACCGGACCGGTATGCGTATCGGGCGGCTCATAGCCTGCTGCGCCATGGCCACGACATTGCGTTGATTGGTTTACGCCCCGGTCAGATTCAGGGGCATCCCATTCAAACCGGATTGCCCGACCTGGAGGATATAGATACGGTAACTATGTACGTAGGAGCCCGCAACCAGGGCCCCTATTACGATTATCTTAAAAAACTGAAGCCCCGGCGCGTCATTTTCAACCCCGGTGCCGAAAATCCGGAGCTGGAGCGACAATTACAGAAAGAAGGTATCCAGCCCATCGAAGCCTGCACGCTGGTGATGCTGGCGGTAGGTGACTATTAGAGTTAAGAGTGATGAGTGATGAGTTAATAAAGCTTGCGTCAGCTAACTCATCACTCTTAACTACCATTTGATTAGTGCGGAGGCCCAGGTGAAGCCGCTGCCGAAGGCGGCCAGACAAACCAGATCGCCGGGCCTGACGCGGCCCTGCTCCCAGGCTTCGCTCAGGGCGATGGGAATGGAGGCTGCCGTGGTGTTGCCGTACCGCTGAATGTTGTTTACGATCTTGTTGTCGGGCAGGTTGAGTTGCTGGCGTACGTATTCAGAGATACGAATATTGGCCTGGTGGGGCACCAGCAGCGAAATGTCTTCTTTGGTGTACCCGTTGGCCTGGAGCGCTTCCTGAATCACTTCCGTAAACCGCACTACGGCATGTTTAAACACCGCATTGCCGTTCATAACCACATCGAAGCCGCCTTCATCGACCATTTCTTTAGTGGCCGAACGATCAGGGCGGCTGCTGCCGGGCTCCTTTACGTACAGGTCTTCGGCGTAGCGGCCGTCGGCGTGGAGGTGCGTCGACAGGATGCGGTGCTCCGGATCATCGGTAGCCTGCACCACGGCGGCTCCGGCACCGTCGCCAAAAATAACCGCTACGCCCCGCCCTTTGGTGCTTTTATCAATCCAGGTCGACTGAATTTCGGAGCCTACTACCAGAATGGTTTTATACATACCTGTCCGGATAAACTGGTCGGCAATGGATAAAGCATAGACAAAGCCGGAGCACTGGTCCCGGATGTCGATTACGCCGATCCCGTTGAGGCCCAGTTCGCGCTGCATCAGAAAACCGGAACCAGGGAAAAAGTAATCGGGAGTGATGGTGGCGTAAACGATGAGGTCTACAGCTTTGGCATCGACACCGGCCCGTTCCAGTGCCATGCGCGACGCGGCTGTGGCCATGCTGGCGTTGGTGTCTTTGCCGTAGGTAAAGTAGCGACGTTCCTTTATGCCGGTCCGTTCCTGAATCCAGGCGTCGGAGGTCTCCATGTATTGCGTCAGGTCGTCGTTGGTAACAACTGTATCAGGGACGTAGTAGCCCAGTCCCGTTATCTTGGAATACGTCATGGTCATGCCGAAAAGTCGGCAAAAATAGCACTTTTTTTGGTAGGTATTATAGTATTCCGCTGCTTAAGCAGTATGAAGGGAGAAGGTGTACTCTTCCATAATCAGGTTGGCCAGCAACTGGCGGCAGGCGGCATCGACGGTTTCGCGGGCCTGTTCTTCCGACTCGGCCTCTACTTCCAGGCGAATGTGCTTTCCGATGCGAACGTCACCCACGGAGTCGATGTGGAGGTTATGCAGGCCCAGACGAACGGCTTTGCCCTGCGGGTCCAGAATCTCTTTCTGGGGCATAATGTCAATTTCGGCGATGTATTTCATCAATAATTAAATGGTTGAATGGCTGAGTGATTGAATGGCAGATCAACCCTCATGCGTTTTGTTTTGGCGCAAAAACCGACAGCAGGATATACAAAAAGATAATCAGCGGTACGGCTGCGAAGCGCAAAATTAATAACAACAGCGCCGATATAATCAGAAAAATGAATTTAATCCGGTTTTCCTGCCAGCCAAACGATTTAAACTTCAAAGCAAACAAGGGTAACTCCGCCACCAGCAGGTACGACATCAGCAGCGTATAGGCATAGAGCACATAGGGATTAAGTATCCAGTTGCTATAGCCGGGCTGGTAGACCAGAATCAGCGGAAGGGAAGCAATAACCATAGCGTTGGCGGGCGTGGGTACCCCAATAAACGAATCACTCTGCCGGGTATCGATGTTGAACTTGGCCAGCCGCAGAGCCGAGAAAACCGCCAGGGAGAATGCCAGATAGGGGAGGAGCGGGGCATTGCCGACCGGAGCGCCATCGGCCGGATTTCTCAGCAGGCTGAATATAATGAAAGCAGGCAGCACCCCAAAGGTAACGCAATCGGCCAGCGAGTCGAGTTCCTTGCCGATGGGCGACTGTGCCCGCAGGGCGCGGGCCACGAAGCCATCCAGAAAGTCGAGTACAGCCGCCAGCAGAATCAGCCAGGAGGCTACGGCCAGCTCGCCCTCAAAGACCTGAACGATGCCCAGACATCCGCACAGCAGGTTGCCACAGGTCATAGCGTTGGGGAGATGCTTTAACATAATGATGAACGATTAATGATGAGTGTTGAATGCAAAACTGGTGTCAGCCCTATTCATCGTTTATCATTCATCATTCATCGTTACAAATGGGTTTGTGCGCTTCTCGCGGCCGATGGTGGTGGTTTCCATGTGGCCGGCGTATACGGTATAGTCGTCGGGTAGGGCGTACATTTTTGTTTTTATGCTGTTGATGAGGTCGGTATGGCTGCAAAACGGGAAATCGGTGCGGCCGATGCTGCCCCGGAAGAGTATGTCTCCGCTGATCACGTATCGTTCGGCCTGGTTGACAAACGCCACATGGCCCGGCGCGTGCCCTGGTACGTAGATGACCGATAAGGTGGTGTTACCAAACTTTATGATGTCATGCTCGTGCAGGTACTCATCTACTTCTGTCGGCTCAAAACCGCGTAAGCCATACAACTGGCAGCGTACCGGCACATCGTTGAAGATGACCATGTCGCGTTCGTGCAGGTAGAGTTTTACGCCGTACTTCCGTTTCACGAACGCACAGCCGAATACATGGTCGAGGTGAGCGTGAGTCAGCAGCAGATGTTTGACGGTCAGTTTGTTGTCGTCGATGTACCGGGCCAGCGTTTCTTTTTCCGTTTGCTCGTAGCAGCCGGGATCAATAATGACCGCTTCGCCGGTATCGTCGGAGAGAACGTAGGTGTTTTCCTGAAATGGTGAAAAGACAAACGACTTGACCATATCACAAAAGTAAAAAGACGGTTGGTTTTTTGTGTAAGTCCGGTGGGCTTGTTTTCCACTCCCGCACCGTCAGCGTTCGCACCAGGGCGTCGTGGGCCGTCAGGTTGCAGGCAATGCACAGGCGGCTGTCGGGCTGGCAGGTGTTTAGGATGTCGCTTAGCAGTTGGTTGTTGCGGTAGGGCGTTTCGATAAAAATCTGTGTTTGCTGCCGTTGCCGGGCTTCTTTTTCCAGGTGCCGGAGCGTACGGCCCCGGTCCTGCCGGTCGATGGGCAGGTAGCCATGAAACACAAATGACTGCCCGCTCATACCCGACGCCATCAGCGCCAGCAGAATCGACGATGGTCCCACCAGTGGCACTACCGTCATGCCCAGTTTGTGGGCGATACCCACCGCTACCGCACCAGGATCGGCCACACCGGGGCAGCCGGCTTCCGACATAACCCCGGCATCACGATTCTGTTTAAGCAAATCCTGGAGTTGCTGCCGGGTTTCGGCCTCCGGCGTATCTTTAGTCAATTCGTAAAACGTTAGTTCGTCAATTACCTTGCCCACCTTCAAACTACTAATAAAGCGCCGGGCCGTGCGGATATTTTCTGCAAAAAATACATCGGTACGGGCAATGACCTCCCGCACCTGCGGAGGCAGCACCTGCTCCGCCGTGCCGTCGGCTAATACAGTGGGGATGAGGTAGAGGGTTGGCATAGAGAGTTGGAGGTCTTTAGTCTGAAGTTTGTAGCTAAAAAGCAGGAACTGTAACTACGAACTTCAGGCTAAAAAGTTAAACAGTTCCTCTACAAACGCATCCGGTTTTTCGGCCTGCACCCAGTGCCCGGCCCCGGCGATGGTGGCGATCCGGGCGTTGGGGAAGATGCGCCGGATGGCGGGAATATCATCGTCCAGCACGTACGACGACTCGCTGCCGCGTATAAACAGCGTAGGCTCCGTAACGATACGCGGATTGGTCAGCTCCTCACCGATGCCGTGAATCTTCCGCTCGATCACGGGCAGGTTGATCCGCCAGTCGAACTGCCCCTGTTCATTGCGGTACAGGTTCTTGAGCAAGAACTGCCGCACACCGACCGAAGGCTCATGGCTGCTTAGCACGGCATCGGCCTCGTTACGGCTTTTCAGGGAAGCCAGGTTAATGGCGTTGAGACCCTTGAGAATGTCGCTATGGTGAACCGGGTAAAACTTCGGCGCAATATCAACCACCACCAGATGACTGAATTTACCTGGCGTTCCGTCGTTACGGAAATTCATGGCGTATTGCATCACCGTTTTGCCACCCATGGAGTGGCCCACCAGTATTGGTTGGTCCAGCTCCAGGTCGTCTATCAATTCCTTTAAATCGGCGGCCATGCTTTGGTAGTCGAAATCGTTGCTGCGGGGAGAGCGGCCATGGTTCCGCTGATCGGGCAGAATAACCCGGTAGCCCTGGTCGGCAATGGTTTTGCTGATGGTCAGCCAGTTGTCCGACGAACCAAACAGGCCGTGCAGAATAATAATGGGTATGCCGGCCTCGCCGACGGTACGGTAATAGAGTTTCATGAATCAGATCAGGTAAACCGTTTTCTCCCGCTGCTCGACCAGACGCCCGAAGTATTGCAGCGAAAGGCCGTTTTCGTCGGCTACCCGCTCAAATTCGGCGGTACTGTCGGGGTCGACGGCGATCAACAGGCCACCCGAGGTCTGCGGGTCGGCCAGTACAAAGCGCTGGAGGTCAGACAGATTGCCAATTTTGTGGCCGTAGCTGTCCCAGTTGCGGTGCGTACCGCCGGGAATGCTTTTCTGCGCCAGGTACCCGTCCAGCATTGGCAGTTTGGGTACGCGGTTAAAGTCAATTTCGGCACTTAGCCCGCTGCCTTCGGCCATTTCGGTGAGGTGACCCAGCAGGCCAAAACCGGTTACGTCGGTCAGGGCTTTTACGTAGGGCAGGTGGCCCAGCACAGCACCAAACTTGTTGAGCTGCGCCATCTGGGCGGGAGCCAAATCGGCATGTTCGGGCTGAAGAATGCCTTTTTTCTGCGCTGTAGTCAGGATACCTACGCCGAGTGGTTTGGTCAGGTAGAGCCGGCAGCCGGCCGTGGCCGTATTGTTTTGCTTCAGGTGCTGGAGCCTGACTTTGCCCGTTACTGCGAGACCAAAAATTGGTTCCGGGCTGTCGATGCTGTGCCCGCCCGCCAGCGGGATACCGGCCTCCCGGCAAATAGCGCGGCTGCCTTCCAGCACCTGCCCGGCTACTTCGGGCGGAAGCTTATCAATAGGCCAGCCCAGGATAGCAATGGCCATAATGGGTTCTCCACCCATGGCATACACGTCGCTGATGGCGTTGGCCGACGCAATCCGGCCAAAGTCGTAGGCATCATCCACAATGGGCATAAAAAAATCGGTGGTGCTGATGATAGCCTCGCCGTTACCCAGATCCATGACGGCGGCATCGTCGCGGCTGTCATTACCGACGAGGAGGTTCGGGAATGCAGGTTGGGCGGCTGTAGCGTTGCTGTGCAGGATTTGGTCCAGAATCCTGGGCGAAATCTTACAGCCGCAGCCGGCCCCGTGGCTGTATTGGGTGAGTTTATAGGTCTCTGTGTGTTGCATGTGGCTGCAATATTAATAACTGTCGGGCATCAAAAATAACAAAATGAGCCCGGAGATAACGCGCTGGTCTGCGGCTGTTGCGGCCAGTAGATCGCTAAGGTTCCCAAACAAACCAAACAGGTATATGTTAATAAGGTAGTTAATCTTCGAGTCGATAGAATATGTAGGTTACTTCATGAGTTAATAATTATTTAACAAACCTACATTGCCTATCGGAAAGTTATAGAGGGTATATGTGGTATACTACCTGGCAAGTTGATAGGCGGTTAGTAAACAAAAATGCGTTAGTCAGGCGCGTCGGCAAGGCTTTTCTCCTGAGTATGCCATTGTCTTTCCAGTTCAGCATCACAACTCGTTCTCTTTTTCATACAACTAAATCAACTACGTTATGTCTAAAAAATTACTGCGCTTTCGGGCAGCTATCCTGCTGCTTGGCAGTATGCTATGGGCCATGCTGGGTAGCAGCGGGGCCTTAGCGCAGGGTGTTACTACGTCGTCGATCAGCGGGCTTGTCACCGACGCCAGTGGTGAAGCCTTACCGGGTGCTACCGTAATTGCCGTACACTTGCCGTCGGGAACACGTTACGGAACTACCACCAACACCTCAGGTCGGTTCAATCTGCCGGCTGTGCGCATTGGCGGACCGTACCGGATTACGGTCTCTTATGTTGGGTACCAGGAGCAGGTTCGGGAGATCGCTTCCGCTGAACTGAATACGCCCGTTGCGGCCGATTTCCGACTGGCCGAAGAGGGTCGTCAACTCACCGAAGTGGTGGTTACTTCGCAGCGGGGTGGTGTTATTGATTCCGAACGAACGGGTGTAGCTACCAACTTCCGTCGCGAAAACTTTGAACGGCTACCGAGCTTAAACCGGAGTTTTACCGATTTAAGTACGCTGACACCGCAGGCCGGCCCCGGCTTTTCGTTCGGTGGTCGCAGCAGCCTGTACAATAACTTCTCTATCGACGGCTCTACCTCCAACAACGTATTTGGTCTGTCGGCCCTGCCGGGTGGCGCGGCCGGAACGCCTATCAGCCTTGATGCCATTGACCAGTTGAACGTATCTATTTCTCCTTTTGATGTTAGCCAGGGTTCTTTTACCGGTGCGGGCGTAAATGCGGTGACCCGCTCCGGCACCAACGAGTTCCAGGGGTCGGCATACGGCTTTTACCGAAACCAGAGTTTCGTAGGACGCAAGGTCGAAGGGCAGGAGCAGCAGCAGTTGGACTTCCGGTATTATAATGCTGGTGCCCGGCTGGGTGGTCCGATCATCAAAAACAAGCTTTTCTTCTTCGTGAACGTGGAGCAGGAGCGTCAGGCCGACCCGGCGGTGTTGTTCCCCGTTGGCGGCACCAACTCGCAGGGGCAGCCTTTCCAGCAAACTGCGGCTCGGGCCGATCTGGAACGCCTGTCAGACTTTCTGCGCAATACCGGCACCAATAAACCCTGGACGTTCGATCCGGGTTCGCTGGGTACGTTTGACCAGCTCACGCAAAACTTTAAGTTTTTGGCCAAGATCAACTGGAACATCAGCGACCAGCATAAACTGGTGGTTCGCTACAACCAGTTGAACGCGTTCCGCGATACACCGCCCAGCAACTCCGGTGGTTTTACGTCGGCTCCTCCGGGTGGTCGTCAGAACAACAACAACGCCATTCCGTTCCAGTATTCCTGGTACCGGCAGAACAATAACCTGCAGTCTGTTATTGCCGAGTTAAACTCAACTTTCAGTAACAAATTTGCCAACAACCTACAGGTCGGTTATACGGCTTTCCGGGATTTCCGCCAGGCCGGCGGTGGGGCCGAAACGCCAAATTTCCCGTTGGTCGATATTGTCGGCCCTAATGGCAATACACTTACCTCGTTCGGTGCCGAAGCCTTTACGCCGAATAACCGGCTGGACCAGGATGTGATCCAGGTGAACGACCGGTTCGATATTTTCCTGGGTAAGCACACCGTCTCCTTAGGGACGGCCAATGAGTTCTACCGGTTCTACAACGCGTTTACGCCACAAATCCGGGGGGTTTATCAGTATAACAGCGTCGATGACTTTATCAATAACGTGACGAACCCGTCGGCGGCTAATGCTCCTACGCAGTACGCACTGCAGTACTCGGCCGTACCGGGTACGCCGGTACCGACGGCCGAATTCAGCGCAGCGCAGGTCGGATTTTATGCGCAGGATAACATTAACCTTACCCGGAACTTCCGCCTGACGGCTGGTATCCGGCTCGACGTACCAACGTATAACGACAGTAAACTGCTCCGTAACGTAGTAACCGATACTATGCGGTTTGCCGGCGGTGAGCAGATTCGGGTCAATGAATTACCCAAAACCAATTTTCTGTGGTCACCCCGTATTGGTTTCAACTGGGATGTGCTGGGCAACCGGTCGTTGCAGTTAAGGGGTGGAACAGGTATTTTCACTGGCCGGGTACCGTTTGTCTGGCTGTCGAATCAGGTCAGCAACAACGGAGTGTTTTTCGGGACGGTACTTCGTCAGGGACAGGCAGCCAATGCCAGCTTCCCGTTCAATCCGGACCCCAATGCGTATGTACCCCCATTGACGGGTGAGCCGGGCGTACCGCTGGCACCTACTTTTACCATCAATGCTACAACCCCGAACTTCAAGTTCCCGCAGGTGTGGCGTACGAGCTTTGGTATCGATAAAACCTTGCCGGGCGGCTGGATTGCCACTTTCGACGCTATTTATTCAAAAGACGTCAACGCGGTTTTCATCCGCGACGCCAACCTGGCCGATCCGGTGGGTACGCTGGCCGGCGACGGACGGCCCATCTGGGGTAATGCCGCCGGGGTGGCGGGGGTCAATCCGCCGTTTGACCGCCGGATCAACGATCGGATTGTGCAGGCGCTGGTGCTGGACAACATCAACCGGGGGTACTCCCTGAGTATGACGGCCCAGATTCAGAAGCGGTTTTCCCGTGGTTTGGAAGGTTCACTGGCCTACACCTTCACCGACTCGAAAGACGTAAACGCGCAATCGGCTTCTACGGCGGGTAGTTTGTATACCGGTCAGGCCATTGTAACCAGTCCGAACCTGCCTAACCTCTCGTATTCCAACAACCTGGTTCCGCACCGGGTCGTAGGCTTCCTGCAGTACCGGCTGGAGTACCTCGGCTTCCTGGCTACCACGGTTTCGCTGACCTATCAGGGACAAACCCGGGGTAACTACTCCTATGTGTACGGCGGTAACCCGAACAACGAAGGTATCAGCAACAATGACCTGATTTATGTGCCGCGCAATCAGAACGAGGTCATCCTGGTAACGACCAATGCCGCCGATACCCGGACTACCCAGCAGATTTGGGAGCAGTTGAATGCGTTTATTGAGCAGGACCCGTATCTGCGTACCCGCCGGGGGCAGTATGCCGAGCGGAACGGGGCTTACCTGCCCTGGCAGCACCTGGTCAATTTCCGACTGCTGCAGGATGTGTTTACCAATGTCGGAGGCAAGCGCAATGCCATTCAGTTGTCGGTGGATGTGCAGAACCTGCTGAACCTGCTGAACTCCAACTGGGGCCTGGCGCGGAGTGCATCCCGCACCAACCTGCTGAACTTTGTGGGCTACGAAACACCGAACACAAACACCGCAGCCACGACCGGCCGGCCAATCTACTCCTTTGCCGAGCAGTCGCAGGGAATTGCCCTGACCGAATCGTTTATCAATAACCTGACATTGGCTTCGCGCTGGCAGCTGCAGTTGGGTCTTCGGTATATTTTCAACTAAACAGGGCAACGCTAAACCGATAGAGATTGACCGTATGAGAACATATCTGAATTATACAGGAACAATTGCCGTAACCGGTGTACTGGCAACGGCTTTGCTGATCGGCTGTCAGTCTACCGAGTATCCTGATCCGCAGCCGGCCACCGGCCCGTCGACCAACCAGGCCCGGTTCCTGTTTGTGAATGCCGCGCCGGGTGCGCCGGCCCTCAATTTTCTGGTTGAGAATAACCAGGCTGCGCAGTCGGTAGCCTACGGCCAGAGTTCGACCGGCTACACAGCCGCTCAGGCGGGTACCATTCAACTGCGGGCGCGGGCGGCATCGGGTACTATTGGTGGTGTATTAGGCAACAACGATATTGTATTCCGGGCGGGGGCGACCAACCAGACTAATTTTGCAGCTTCGGCCAACACCAGTTATACTGTGTTTGTAACGGACACGCTGAACCGCCCCCGGCCAACAACCTCAGGAGCTACTAACCAGGGTGGGCCGCAGTTTCTGGTGGTGACCGATAACCTGACAGCTCCGACGGCGGGCAACGCCGGTGTCCGGTTCTTTCACCTGGCTCCCGACGCCCCGGCCGTTTCGGTCCGGTTACAACCGCAAACGACTGGTCAAACGGCACCAACGTTTCTGAACCGTACCTACCGGACTACATCGACGGGTACGGGTGCCACGGCCGTAAACTTTGCCAACTTTACGTCGGTGCCGGCGGGGGCATACACGGTGCAGGTATTTACCGGAGCCACCATACCGGCAACCGGCAATCCGGTGCTGAGCCAGACCATAACGCTGGAGGCCGGTAAGCTCTATACGCTGTTTGCCCGTGGATTGGTAAGGGGAACCGGAGCCAACGCACTGGCGCTGGGGCAGGTCATTAATAATTAAAAGGAATCTCTTTTCCTTTGATTTTCAGTCGAAAACGTCGCTCACAGGAGCGACGTTTTTTTATTACAATAGTTTTTGTATATAGATTAAGTGCAGTTTTAAGGTTGGGACACGTCTGACTGGAGTTAATAATTTTTTAATATCGAGAAATAGGCTTTATATTATAAAGAAATGAATAATTCAGGAATTTGTTGGTATTCATAGTACTTTCCTAAGATTAGGCTGCTTGCATACGGTTATAATTTCACTTTCCTTTGCAGCCAAATCCGTACTTGAATCCTACAAATGGGTTACTGCACAATAAACACAAACAAACCAATCACATTTATGTCTAAAAAACTACTGCATTTCAGAGCGGCATTTCTGCTGCTTGGCAGTATGCTGGTGGCTGTTCTCGGCGGGAGCGCAGCCCTGGCACAGGTGACTTCATCAGCGATTACCGGTCAGGTCCGGGATCAGAAAGGGGAGGTTCTCCCCGGCGCTACGGTGGTTGCCGTACACGTACCCTCCGGTACACGGTACGGAACGGTTACAAACAATGAAGGTCGTTTTAACCTGCCAAATGTGCGGGTGGGTGGTCCGTACCGGATTACGGCCACGTTTGTTGGGTATAAGGAAGTGGTAAAAGAAGGGTTCACGGCCAACCTGGGTACTGCCGTGAACGTAGACTTTGCCCTGGCCGATGAAAGCACGCAATTGGCGGAAGTAGTTGTATCGGGTAGCCGGAGCGATATTTTCAGCTCCGACCGTACCGGTGCCGCTGCTACCTTCGGCCGGGAAGCCATTAACAGCCTCCCGACAATTGGCCGTACGGTAAACGATATTACCAAATATAACGCTTATGGTAACGGCCGCTCGTTTGGTGGCCAGGATAGCCGCTTCAATAACTTTACCATCGACGGTTCGGTGTTCAACAACGGTTTCGGT
Source organism: Nibrella viscosa (assembly GCF_039541875.1). Classification (NCBI taxonomy): domain Bacteria; kingdom Pseudomonadati; phylum Bacteroidota; class Cytophagia; order Cytophagales; family Spirosomataceae; genus Nibrella; species Nibrella viscosa. The sequence goes on from NZ_BAABHB010000002.1 coordinate 899,522, forward strand.
CTGGGTTCATCGGCGCAGGCCGGTGGTCGTACGGGTACCACCGCCGTGTCGATCGACGCGCTGGATGAAGTTCAGTTGAACGTTGCGCCTTTCGATGTGCGTCAGTCCGGCTTTGCCGGTGCCGGTATCAACGCCGTAACGCGCTCCGGTACCAATGATTTCTCGGGTTCAGCTTATCACCTGTTCCGTAGCAGCAAAAGTCCCCGCCTGATCGGTAAAGAAGCCGACGGCAAGCCGCTGCCGCCGGTAAACATCGACGAGAAAACCTACGGCTTCCGCGTTGGTGGTCCGATCATCAAGAATAAGCTGTTCTTCTTCGCCAACCTGGAGCAGTTCAGGAGCAGCAACCCTGCGCTCGACTGGCAGGTAAACCGGGGGCAAACTTCAGGTAACATTTCCCGCGTATCGCAGGCTGATGTGGACGATATTACCAGCTTTATGCAGACCAACTTCGGGCGTTCGCTGGGGGCGTTCGACAACTTCAACAACGAAGTAAAAAGTATTAAGGGTCTGCTGCGTCTGGATTACAACATCAACGATAACCACAAGCTGACCGTACGGTACTCGCACCACGATTCGCAATCGGGTGTTATTATCAGCAATAGTAACAGTAGCAACACGGCCGGTAACGGTAACCGCACTAACTCCGCACTGGCGTTGTCGCCTGAGTCATCAGGTTACCTGATTGCGGATAACACGCGCTCGATCGCTGCCGAGTTGAACTCGAACTTCCAGGGCCGGTTTGCCAATCAGTTGATCGCTACGTACAACAAGCAGATCGAAGACCGCCAGTACAAGACAGGTCTGTTCCCAACCATTGACATTCTGAAAGACGGAACTACGTACATGTCGGTTGGTTTCGACCCGTTTACGCCCAGCAACAAACTGAACTATTCGACGCTGAACGTGACCAACAACCTGAGCTATTTTGCCGGTAAGCATACGCTGACGCTGGGGCTGGCCTACGAGCACTTTACGTCGAACAACCTGTTCTTCCCGGCCTCGAACGGAGTGTATGTCTACAACTCACTGGCCGATTTCAAAACGGCGGCCTTAGCATCCAAGAATAACCCGACGGCTACTACCTCGCCAGTACCGGTAAACCGCTACAACCTGCGGTATTCATTGCTGCCGGGCGGTGCTGAACCGTGGCAGCGACTGGAGTCAAATACGTACAGCGCGTATCTGCAGGACGAATTCCAGGCTAATCCGAACTTTAAGGTAACCCTGGGTCTGCGCGGTGATATTTTCGCCTACGACCAATCGCTGGCGACCGACTTTAATAACCCGGTGGTGGCGGGTCTGACGTTCAGGGACGAAAACAATGCCAACTATAACGTAAATACCGGTGCATTCCCGAAAAACCGGCTGCTGCTGTCCCCACGGCTGGGTTTCAACTGGGATGTAAAGGGTGACCGGTCGACGCAGGTGCGTGGTGGTACGGGTATCTTCGTATCGCGGATTCCGCAGGTACTGGTGTCTAACCAGCTGGGTAACAACGGTGTAAATACGGCCGTTATCAACCTGCAGAACACCACAACGGTACCGTTTGTAACTGATCCAAGTCAATTACCGGCGGCCCTGCGTCCGGACCCGACCAAGGTAGATATTACCAAACTGGCTCCGTATGTAGTGAACGCAACCGATCCCGATCTGAAGTACCCGTCGATCTGGAAAACCAATATTGCGGTTGATCAGCGTCTGCCTTATGGACTGATCGGTACGGTCGAGTTTATCTACAATAAAGTAATCAATGGCGTACGGTATGTTGATGCCAACCTGAAAGCTCCGGATCGTAAACTGAGTGGTGCGGATGACCGCGACCGCTTCCCCGGCTCCGGCGTATCGGGGGCTGCCCTCAACGCGGCCCGTTTCTACAATACGGCCGTTACTAACGTATTCGTGCTTAAGAATACCAACGTGGGATATGCCTACACCTTAACGGCCAAGCTGGAGAAACCGGCCGTGCGCGGGCTGGGTGGTATGCTGGCCTACACCTATGGCTATGCACGGGATCTGCAGTCGGTGGGGAGTACGGTACAGGCCAACACGCCGAGCGTGGGTGGTCAGAACTACCTGCGCGAGTCGTTCGGTGATAACGACCTCCGTCACCGGATCATCGGTTACGCGAATTACCGCCTGAACTACGGTGGTAAGTTTGGTGGGTCTACTATGTTTACGCTGGGTCTGGTATCTAACAGTGGTACTAAGGTTTCGTACTCCTATGGTAATGACCTGAACGGCGACGGTCAGATCAATGACCTGATTTATGTGCCGAAAAACGCATCTGAAACCACCTTTACTTCATTTACTGTAGGTTCAGGAGCCACAGCGCAGGTCTTTACGCCGGAGCAGCAGCAGCAGGCATTCGATAGCTTTATCGAGAACAACCCGTATCTGCAGTCGCGTCGGGGCCTGTATGCTGAGCGTAACGGTGGTGCTTTACCCTGGCTGACTCGCGTTGACCTGACGGTTACTCAGGAGTTTTTCGTGAAAGTTGGCCCGAAAGGTGTACGTAACACCATTCAATTACGCGCCGACGTTTTGAACTTCGGCAATATGCTGAACAATAAGTGGGGTGTTGGTAACGTACTGACGACTGGTAACTTTGGTACCGCTAACCCGCTGACGGTAGCCAGCGTTGCTGCGGATGGCAAGCCTACCTATCGCCTGGCAACGCAGGTGGTCGACGGTAAGACGATCCTGCTGCGTGACTCATTCACGAAGAGCATTACGCTGGATAACGTGTGGCAGGCACAAATCGGTGTGCGCTACATCTTCAACTAATTGGTTGAGTAAATTATCAATAAACAGCCCTGCCGGAGGAATCTGGCAGGGCTGTTTGTTTTTGCCCATTCGGAGCAGGTATAGGTTGGCCGGCTCTATGGCCTACGCCCGCAGCTTCAACTCCTCGGCCCGCAGCACATCGGTAGCCGCCTGGTAGCCTTTCACGATCAGGTCGCCGATGTCTTCGGAGGTGAAGCGCAACAGATTCAGGGAAAGTGGTTCGGTAGGCCGGACCACTGTCAGGCGCATATCGCGTCCGTGCATCCGCTCCCGTTCGGCAAAACGCTCGGCCCAGGAGATATCGTTGTTTACGATCTGGTTGACCGTAATGTCTTTTACCCGGTCCATCAGGTTCAGTAGATTCCGGCAATTAAACTTTTCGTTAAAGATCCGGCGCGACTGACAGGCGATGCAAACAATTTCGCCGGCGTTATCTTCAATGGCCACGCGCAGGGGGGCTACCTCCCGAAGACCACCGTCCATAAACAGTTTTTTGGTGTCTCCGCCAATGTGTACGCCCGGCATCAGAAAAGGCAGCGAACTGCTGGCATATACGAACTCCATAAAGTGCGGGTCCATCGCATCAGCGTAAATAATATCGCCCCCAACAACGTCGACGGCACCCACTTTTATCCGGATTGGACCATTCCGCAGCACATCCATATCGACGTGATTGGTGATCAGGGAGCGGATGGGCGTGTTGTCCAGAAAGCCGTCGAAGCGGCTCATGAGCGTGTTGAACCCCGTCCGGAAGCGGGAGCGGATGGTTGCTACATCCTGCGGGCGGGTAATGTTACGAATCCAGAATTCCAGCAAATGGCGGCCTGCTTTGGGCCAGTTGACGTATCGGGTCTCTTTGTATTGCTTTGCTGCTTCGTAGGCTAAAAACGTTGCATTAAGGCTGCCGACGGAAATTCCGTACACCGCATCGGGCTCATACCCCGCTTCGAGTACCGCCATGACAGCACCGGCCTGAAACGCACCTTTCAACGATCCTCCACCGAGTACAAGGGCTTTCATATTATTTCTATTTTCAGATTGGTATTTTATCTTAAAATTACCTAAGCATTATAACGATTGTTTAATTATTTTATCATAGGAATACGTTCGAAAATTTATACAGGCTTATATGATTTTATGTCTGCTGCCGGCGTATGCCGGCCAGGGCGTGAACCGCATCCGCTTTTCAGGCTTTTCCGATTACCTGATCCAGGTGAAAACACAGGGTATATCCCTCCAGATTGATAATAACCTGATCTCCCAGCGCCATTGCCGGGCGTTGTAGTCTGCCCCATAGCATGCGACCGTGTAGGCTATGAACGATTAAGGCATCGCCGGTTTTGTATTCCTGGTTGAAGGCTTTGGCTAAGGCAAACGAGCGCAAGTTGAGGTTAAAACCGTCCATAGCGGAAGTGTGATTTGGTAGTACGCTGGGTTTCTGAAGCTTAAACTAGGTATTTCTTTTTTTGATAGGTTACTCTTTAGCAAAAAGTTAACGAACGGTCATAGGTTTCGCAGCATTAGACCGACTGGCGCGTTACAGCAGGCCGGTCGGCCGCTGACGTCCAGACAGGTGGCCGACGGGTTCCACCGCACCCGGCCCGAAAAAGTACAGCCGCTGCTGGACACCCTTACGGCGCTATCGCTGCTGCGGCAGACCGGCGAGGGGGCTTATGCCGGGTAGAGGCTCCTGATACCCCTGGTCTGTTTTCGGTCTGCCGAAAGGAATATCGGTACTCATTCAGCCGGTAGCCCAAAACCGGTTGTTTGTAACGCAAGACGTGATTTCTGTAGCGGAAGTGTAGGACTATTGCTAGAACTGTAACCAACTTTGCCCTAAAAGCGTTAAACCAGCAGGTTTACGCAGCTACATGCTGATGCTAATGGGTCGATTTTACTTAGTCATTTCTGTTTTTTTTGCAGGCTGTTGGCCAGGATTTGTCCAGGCACAGCAACAGGCCGATACGCTCAAGGTTAACACGCTTGATACCCTTACGGTTGAAGGTATCCGTCAGATTCGGACCGAATCGCTACCCGATGTGCATGGCACTTACCTGCTGGCCGGCAAGCGCAGCGAACTAATCCGGCTTACCAACCTCGATGCCAATATAGCCAGTAAAACCGGCAGGCAGCTTTTGGCCCGCATTCCCGGCCTGTTTGTTTATGACATGGACGGCACGGGCAACCAATTGAATATTGCTACGCGGGGGCTTGATCCGCACCGCTCCTGGGAGTTGAACATCCGGCAGAACGGGATCATCACCAATTCGGATATGTACGGCTATCCGGCGTCTCACTACTCCCCACCCACCGAAAGCCTGGAGCGGGTCGAGCTGGTTCGGGGTACCGGTTCCCTGCAATATGGCGCCCAGTTCGGCGGCATGATCAACTACATCACCAAAGCCGCCGATACCACCCGGCGGTTTGGTTTTGAGAGCATCAACGCGGTTGGCTCGTACGGCTTGCTGAGTACGTACAATGCCATCGGCGGCAAGGTAGGGCGGCTTACCTATTATGCCTATGACTACCGGCGGGTTTTTGCCGGCTACCGCGAAAACGCGCGTTCCCATGCACAGGCCCAGTTTGTCAGTTTACAGTTTCAGGCCACAAACAGGCTGCGGCTGCGTGCCGAGTTAGGCCGGTCTACTTACCTGGCCCAACAACCCGGTCCGCTGACCGACGCCCAGTTTGCCCGGAATCCCCGGCAGGCCACGCGGAGCCGCAATTATTTTAACCCGGATATTTACGTGCCTTCGCTACGGGCAGTCTGGCAGCCAAGTGACCGCACGCAGCTTACCGCCACATTGTCGGCGGTGCTGGGGATGCGGAATAGTGTGCTGTTCGATGCCTTTGCCGACGTACCTGATGCGCCCGACCCGCAGACCGGTCAGTACAAGCCCCGGCAGGTAGACATCGACCATTTCAACAGCTATACCGCCGAAATCCGGCTGCTGCATCGCTACCAGATCGGGCCGTTGCCGGCCACGCTGGTAATTGGCGTACAAGGCATGAATAATGATCTGCACCGCCGGCAAGTAGGCCGGGGTACAACCGGATCTGCCTTTGACCTGAGCCTGACAGCGACAGGCTGGGGCCGGGACCTGCATTATTACACCCGGAATGTAGCGGTATTTGCCGAAAGCCAGGTTGAACTGACCCCTAAACTAACCCTCTCGCCGGGTATTCGCCGGGAAAATGGCCTGACCAGGATGCGGGGTACCATCAGCTATTATAGTCCCGACGCTGTACCCAATGATATAGCCCATCAGTTTACGCTGCTGGGTGTAAGCAGTCAGTACCGGATCACTCCGCAGATACGATTCTATGCGGGCTACTCCCAGGCCTACCGGCCGGTGATCTTCAAAGACATCATTCCGGTTTCGGTGTATGAGCGGGTAGACACTAACCTGAAAGATGCCCACGGCTACACGCTGGAAGCCGGAGTGGCCGGTCTTTGGCGGTCGATACACGTTAATGTCGGGGTTTTTGACCTGCTCTATCGCAACCGGCTGGGCAGCATTGTTACTACCAGCGCCGATGGCAGTTCAACCGTTTTACGGACCAACATCGGGGATAGCCGCAGCCGGGGCGTAGAGGCTTTACTGGAAGCAGACTTATTTCGTTCGGGAAAACTGCTGGTGAGTGGTTTTACGTCAACGGCGTATCTGGATGCCCGCTATCTGAACGTACAGGTATCCACCGGCACTGAAAACCGGTCTGTCTCCGGAAATCGGGTTGAAGCTGCGCCGGCCTGGACCAGCCGGAACGGGGTGACACTCCGCTACCGCCAGGTAAGTCTGACCACCCAATACAGCTATGTCGGCAAAACGTTTTCTGATGCGCTGAACACGGAAATTCCCACTGGTAATGGAGCCAGAGGGCTGGTACCGGCCTATAGCTTATGGGATTTAAACGCTACGTGGTGGTTCAGGAAACGTCTGACCATCCGGGGTAGCATCAGCAACCTGACCAACCGCCAGTATTTCACCAAACGGCCGACCTTTTACCCTGGTCCCGGTATCTGGCCCTCCGATGGGCGCAGTTTTACCCTGTCGGCCGGACTCAGGTTGTAAGGCCTCAATAAACACAAAGGCAGCCGGTAAAAGCTGCCTTTGTGTTTATTATCAAACTGTTTGTATTAGGCTTACAAGCCCTGAATAATGCCTACTATCTGGTTAAGCAGGTCTACAATCTGGGCTAGATTCGCTAAGAAATTAATCGGATCCAGTAAGCCGGCAACGGCACATAACAGATTCCCCAGCAAGTTACCTGATCCGGACTGAGATCGATGTTTAAATTGACCTGATCCAGGTGAACGACTAAGCCCAGAAGGTTAAGATCCAATGGGCCAAGGGTCTGGAATAGCCGAAAGAACTGGCCCAGCAGATGCAGGGGGTACGCGATGCCGTGCAGCAGGCCGGTCAGCCCAAAGCTGCCTTTTCCTGTTTCAGTCTCTATATGCCGGAGGCTTAACAAACAATCTTGCTTTGGCCCTCCGGCTTTTCCTTGCTATACTTGCCGTAATTTTGGAACAACCCCCATTGAATGGCTCTGACCGTCGCGGATATACAAGCTCCCATTGCCGTCGAAATGACGCTTTTTGAGCAGAAATTTCGGGATCTGATGAAAAGTGACGTGATGCTGCTGGATCAGATCATGAACTACATTGTGAAGCGGAAAGGCAAGCAGCTCCGACCCATGTTTGTCTTTCTGACTGCGGGAGTCTGCGGCCCCATCACCGAATCGACCTACCGGGGGGCTGCCTTAATAGAATTGCTGCATACGGCTACGCTCGTCCACGACGATGTGGTGGATGATTCCAACTACCGCCGGGGATTTTTCTCCATTAACGCCCTGTGGAAGAACAAAATTGCGGTACTCGTCGGCGATTATTTATTGTCGCGGGGCCTGCTGCTGTCCGTCGATAACGGCGACTACGACCTGCTGCAGATCGTGTCGCGGGCGGTGCGTGAAATCAGCGAGGGCGAACTGCTCCAGATCGAAAAAGCCCGTCGGCTCGACATTACCGAAGATGTGTATTACGAAATCATCCGCCAGAAAACGGCCTCGCTGATCTCGGCCTGTTGTGCCGCAGGAGCCCGCTCGGCCGATGCCGCTTCCGATATTGTAGAAAAAGCCCGGCTGTTTGGCGAGAAGGTGGGTATTGCCTTTCAGATTAAAGACGATTTATTTGACTATGGTACGGCTGAGGTGGGTAAGCCGCTGGGCATCGATATTAAAGAAAAGAAGATGACCCTGCCGCTTATTTATGCCCTTCGGAAGGCCGGCTATTGGGAAAAGCGCCGGATGATTAACATCGTCAAAAACGAAAGTGAGAATCCGAAGAAGGTAAACGAGGTAATTGCTTTTGTGAAGCAGTCGGGCGGCATTGAATACGCCACCACGGCGATGGAGCAATACGTTACCGAAGCGCAAACCATCCTCTACAGCTTTCCGGAATCTGCCTACCGCACCTCGCTGGAGCAACTGGTGCAGTATACGATTGAGCGGAGCAAGTAGAGATCAGCCGCAAAAAAGCCGTTGCACACGGGTGGTGCAACGGCTTTTTTATTGTTCCTGGCTGTAGCGGATTACAAATCCGCCGTACACGGATCACGCTTCGACCAGTTCCGCTTTAGCCGTTTTCTTCTTCCGGCTGAACTTCGCCTTGATGGTATCAACTACCAGGTACATAGAGGGCACAATCAGCAGGGTCAGCAGCAAGGAACTGGTCAGACCACCGATGATCACCCACGCCATACCGTTCTTGGTTTCGGCACCGGCCCCGCTCGCCAGGGCAATCGGCAGCATACCGAACACCATCGCCAGAGTGGTCATCAGGATCGGGCGGAGACGCTCCTTACCCGCTTCAATCAGGGCTTCGACTACCCCCATGCCTTCGGCTTTCAGGTGGTTGGTGAAGTCGACGATCAGGATGGCGTTCTTGGCCACCAGACCCAGCAGCATAATCATACCCACGATAGCGAATACGGTCAGGCTTTCCATCGACAGCGCCAGGGCCAGCAGGGCACCAATCAGGGCTACCGGGATGGAGAACAGTACCACAAACGGATACACCACGCTCTCGTACAGGGCCACCATGATGAAGTACACCAGCAGAATGGCCGTAATCAGGGCCAGACCCAGGCTGCCAAAGGCGTCGGACTGCTGCTGCAACTGACCCAGGTACTGAACGGTAACGCCTTCCGGCAGTTGCACCTTCGCCATCTTGGCCTGAATATCGGCACCTACGGTACCCACCGGACGGCCAACCACCTGCGAGTTAACGGTGATGGACGATAACCGGTCGATACGCTCCAGCACACTTTCGCCAACTTTCACTTCCACCGTGGCAAACTGCGACAGTTCGAACATCCGGCTCTGATTGTTGACAAACGTCAGGCGGCTGATGTCGCCGGGGCTAGTGCGATCAAAGCGGTCGAGGCTGATCAGAATATCGTACTCGTTGCCGTTCTGCTTGAATTTTGAGCGGTCGTTGCCCCGGAAGGCGTTCTGCAGCGCCATCCCTACGTCGGAGGCACTGATACCCAGTTGTGCCATACGTTCACGATCAAGGTTGACGGTAACCTCCGGCTTCGGATCTTTTACCGAATACTTCACATCCTGCGTACCGGGCGTAGCTTTGGTAACGGCCATCACCTGCGCGGCTGCCTTGCGGATGCTGGCCAGATCAGTACCTTTCACGGCAATCATGATCGGCGACTGCTGAGCGCCCACAATACCTACCGGCGAAACGCTGACCTTTACGCCCGGTATCTGCGCCACTTCTTTCTTGAGCAACTGACCAAACTCTTCGGTCGAGATGTTTCGCTGCTTCTTGTCGACCAGTTTTACGTTGAGGTCGGCAATGTTGCTGTTGGATGAGGTAGCGATACCACTGCTGGTATAGCCCACATTCGTAAACACATTGGTTACTTCCGGGTGCTTCAGGATCAGTTGCTCAGCTCGTTGGGCGATTCCGTTCGTCTGGTTGATGGAAGCCGTTGGGGCCAGCTCCAGTTGCACGTTCATTTCGCCCTGATCACTCTGCGGCATAAAGGCGGCCCCGATGAAACCGGCCGGCACCAGCGCAATGGAACCCACCAGCAGCGCAAAAATACCCAGAAATACCCACCGCTTCCGGCGTAAGATGACATGCAGGCTACGGCCGTAGGCTTCGCTCAACCGGGTCAGCATATGTTCGAAACCGATATTTAGTTTACCCCAGAGCGATTTCGGGTTCAGTACTTCCCGCTTACCGAAGCGCGATACCAGCAATGGCGTGAGCGTAAACGACACCAGCAAGCTCATCAGGGTCGAGAATACCACCACCAGCGAGAATTCCCGCAGGATATTTCCGATCAGACCACCCGTGAGAGCCAGCGGTACAAACACCACCACGTCGACCAGCGTAATGGCAAGGGCCGTAAAGCCGATCTCGTTCCGGCCTTCCAGAGCCGCCGTTCGCTTGTCTTTGCCCATTTCGAGGTGCCGGTTGATGTTTTCCAGCACCACAATGGAGTCATCGACCAGGATACCGACCACCAGCGAGAGCGCCATCAGGGTCATCAGGTTGAGCGAGAAACCCGCCAGGTTCATCAGCACGAACGTCGGCAACATGGACGACGGCAAGGCCACCAGCACGAACAGCGACGAGCGGAAGCTGTGCAGGAACAACAGCATCACTACCGATACAATCAGCACGGCCAAAAAGAGGTCATCGACTACCGCATTGGCCGAAGCCAGCGTATAGGTCGATTGGTCGGCGGCAATGTTAAAGCTCAGGCCGGTCGACGCGTATTGTTTCTCCAGTGTAGCAATCCGCTCCCGCACCAGCTTACTTACGTCGACGGCGTTGGCATCCGACTGCTTCTGAATCTGCACACCCACCGACGGCTTGCCGTTGATGTGGTTAATGGCGGTCGGCTTAGCGGTCGCATCGACCACCTCGGCAACGTCGCTCAGCAGGATCTGGGCACCGCTGGCTTTCCGGGCAACGATTAACTGCCGCATCCGGTTCAAGGTCTCCACCGAGGCATCGAACCGAATGGAGTACTGCGATTCCCGCGTTTCGAGCTGACCGGCCGGAAAACTGGTGTTGGCGCTGTTGATCGCCTGCGATACCTGACCGATAGACAGGCCGTAGGCCCGCAGCTTCTCCTGATCGACGTTCACCTGAATCTGCCGTACGGTACCCCCAATGATGTTTACCTGACCCACACCCGCCACGTTAGACAGTTGTGGCTTCAGCTTATCATTCAGCAGATCGTACAGTTGCGTCGGCGGCAGGTTGGCCGTAACTCCCATCCGCAGTACCGGCAATTCATCGGTCGAGAATTTGTTCAGAATCGGGCGGTCGGCAGCATCGGGCAGCAGGTTGGCGATCTGGTCGATTTTACGCTGCGCATCCTGCTGCGCCTTGGTTACATCCACCCCGTTTTTCAGCTGGATGATAATGATCGACGCACTTTCCTGCGAGGTAGACTGGATACGGTCCAGCCCTTCCAGCGCCGATACGGCATCTTCAATGCGCTTGGTAACGTTCGTCTCAACTTCAGCAGCCGACGCCCCCCGGTAGATGGTAGCGATGCTGATGACGTTGGCTTCGAACTTGGGGAGCAGGTTATACGACAACTGCTTGTAACTAACAACCCCAAACAGGACCAGCACGGTGAAGATCGTCGTCACCAGCAGCGGTCGTTTTATGGATAATTCGGTAATTGACATTTCTATTGTTGATGCTGGACGTTAGATTTTAGACTTTAGACCTATATGGAAAAGTCTAATGTCTAACGTCTACTATCCAAAGTCTTTTATTTCGTTATCTGCACCGGAGCGCCGTCGCTCAAATTGATCTGGCCGGTGGTGATGACCTGCTCGCCGGCGGTCAGGCCGCTGACGACTTCGATGGAGTCGCCGAACTCACGGCCAACTTTAATGGGGCGCTGCCGGGCTACGTTACCTTCCACCACGTACACATATGGGTTTTTCACACTCTCGACCAGCGCCGAACGCGGGATTTGCAGGGCCTTTTCGTTGGACGACTTCGAGAAGTCGACATTCACGAACGTACCGGCTTTCAGCAGGTTGCCGTTGCTGAGCGTGATCTCAACCGGGTAGTTATGCTCGGCGTTACCCTGCGGAGAAATAAACGAAATCTGGCCGTTGAATACCTTACCCGGAAATACATCGGCTGTCACCTTCACAGATTGGCCTTTCCGCAGTGCATACACGTCTTTCTCGTTGACCAGGACTTCTACTTTCAGCCGGGAAATATCAACGATGGAGCCGACCACGGTTCCTATATTGACAAACTCGCCTACTTCGATGGTACGCTTGACAACCTGGCCGCTGATGGGGGCCTTCACGGTAGCGTCCTGAATCTGCTTTTTGATCTGCTCGGCCTGGTTCTGGGCATTCTGATAATTATACGTCACGTCGTTCACCTGCACCTCCGTAGCCGCATTGCCGGCCAGCAGGTTGTTGTACCGGTCAACGTCTTTCTTCAGCTTATTGATACTGAGATTGGTGGCTTCCAGCGACAGTTCCTTCAGCCGGTTGTCGACCTGCACCAGGGCGGCACCCTGGCCGACGTGCGAGCCCAGTTCAAAATTGACGCGGGTTACTTTGCCGGGAGCCGTCGCCATAATATCGGCTTCTTTGAATGGGATCAGGTTGCCGGTCTTCACCAACTGCTGCGTAACGGTACCGGCCTCAACCTGTGCCACCGTTACCGGAATGGCAACGTTCGTGCTGGTTGGCAACTGGTTCTTCTCGTCAATCTTTTTCTTGTTCGAAGCCAGTCGGAAACCGATTAGAGAGACAATGGCCAGCATGGACACGATCACAATAAGGGTTGTCTTTTTCATACTCTCTGGATGGTTGTGTGCTTACAGTTGGTTAAAGAAAGTTGATAGCGTGCCCTGCGACCGTTCGAGGTCCAGCCGGGCCTGGTAATAGTTAATGAGTGAGTTCACATAATTCGTCTGGGCTTCGCGGTACGAGTTCTCGGCATTGATCAGATCCGTCAGCGGCCTGGTACCCTGCCGGTACTGCAACGTGGTTACATCGTACACTTTACGCGCCAGATTTACGGTACGCTCGTCGTTCTGCACGCTCAACTGCGCCCGCTGTATCTGCGACTGGGCGTTGTAGAACTGAAGCTGGTACGACGACACATTCAGTTTCTGCTGCTCCTCCAGCGACTGCACGTTCAGTTGCGTACGCCGGATCTGGGCATCGCGCCGGAAACCGTCGAAGATGGGTACCGTCAGACGCAGACCCACCGAGCCGAAGCCGGTAAACTTGCTCAGGGAGGGGATAAACTCGTTACCCAGTGTCAGCGTACCATAGCGGGCGTAGGCGCTCAGGCGCGGCAGATAGCCGGCTTTGATGCTTTCCAGGTTCAACCGCTGCAAGGCTAAATCTGTATCTGAAAGCCGGACGCTTGTGAGATTTTTCGGGTCAAACTGGGCCGGGCCTATATTGGGTAGTTTGGTCAGCACCGTAGAGTCCGAGAGCGTAACCGCCTGCTCCAGCGGCATACCCATCTGGAACTTCAGCCGGTTCAGCGCCAGGTTCAGGTTGTTTTCGGCCAGCGTCAGTTGCGAACGGGTGTTGTTGATGTTCACCTCCGTCCGGTCGTAGTCGACCTGCTGAATCACGCCGTTGTCGCGCTGCAACTTCAGGATGTTAAGGACCTGCTGCGTCCGGTTCAGGTTATCGCGCAGAAGCCCGATTTGCTGCTGGACCACAAACACCTGGTAGTAATTGCTGGCAATAGAATAAATAACGTCCTCTTTCGTCTGAAGCTCGTTCAATTCGGCTCGCTGCTGGTTAGGCTTGTTGGCTTTAATGCCAATCAGCAGCGATTTGTCGTAGATCACCTGGTCGGCCTGCGCCGATGCGGTTGTCTGGTATTTGGAGCCGAAGGCCACCCGCTTGGGTTCGGGACCAAAGATACCGGCCGGCAGTAGGGTGCTCTGAAGTTTGATGTTATCGTCGACCGTTCCCGAACCCGTCACCTGCGGCAGATAGCCGGCCAGAGCCTCCCGGCCCTGCTGGCGGGCAATCTCCGTCTGATTCTGGGCAATCCGCACGGTTCCGAAGTGCTGTAGCCCATAGTCGATGGCCTGCTTCAGGCTCAGCGGCTGCTGCGCCGAACTCTGAAAGGGAAGGGCCACGATTAAGAGAATACTTAAAGTGATTAGCTTTTTCATTATTGTCTTTAGGCAAGTTAAAAGTGGACATGTCAACGGTTGATATATCAACCCAGTGCCCAAAAAAATAGGTGTTAGTTCGAAATGGCGGTGTTAATCTTGTTGAGAATGCGCAACAGCGACTCGGTTTCTTCGGCAGTCAGGTGTTCGGTGATTTCCTTATCCAGCGACTGAGCCGTATCAATGGCTAGTTCACAAACTGCCTTTCCCGCTTCTGTCAGACAAACCGAGTTTTTCCGACGGTCGTCGGCGTCCTGTACTACCCGGACGTACTTATTTTTTTCCAGCGTCCGGATTGACCGCAGAATACCCGATTTGTCTTTATCGAGGGCATTAGCAATTTCCTGCTGCGATTTGCATTCATCACCAAACAGGTATAGCATGAACAGGATCGGCAACTGTTCCATCAGGACCGGCGTTGGTAACTTGGCCAGTTCCCGGTTGGTATGCCGGAACAGTTTATGGTTAACCTGAGCCAGATTAAAGCTGACAAGCTGCTGTACCCGTTGTTGTGCTTCGTTAACGCTCATGGTGCAAAGTAAATATCTGTTGATATATCAACCAAATAATTTGCAAAAAAATTTCGGATGCTTTGAGTTTTCTTCAGGTTGTAAAAGGGCTGACAAACAGGTTCCTGACAGCTTTTGGTATCTTTCTTGCCAAAAGTCTATTTGTTCTTTAAATAAGAAAAGTGAAAAAAGAGTTTAGTAAAATAGCGGATGTTCAACAGGTAATTGTTTGCGCAAGTGCGAATCATTAGCCATATTTGCGTTCACTCCATCAGCAGGCGGCACTTCACTGTGCCGTTTTTCATAAAAAGAATAGTCTACAAAGTATATATACTTTATTCACTAATGATGCCATCATCGGACATTGGCCTTGACGAAGAGTCCACACCAGCGGAAACATCGGCTGTGGCTACCCGGCTAAAGGGCTTGACAATTAAGGTAGAAGGGGAGGTGACGCCGGCGCAGCTACAACTAATTCAGGCTGTGCTGCCTGATGTTGAGGTGCAGGTTACCCCGGTTAAAACGCACTCAAAGTTCGCAGCACTCCTGCGTCGCCGAACCCGCACCGAGGTTGCGGTCTATGTGTTTGCCGGCCTGGCGCTGATGGTCGTCGGCCATCTGATCTTCAGCTACCTGACCTGGGATCAGATGACGCTGCTGGTTACCTCAGTGGAAGTAAACCCGGATATTTTCTACTTCCTGATGGCGGGCTTTCTGGCGCAGATGATCGATGGGGCGCTGGGTATGGCCTATGGCGTAACGGCCACTACGTTTCTCATGAACGTGGGCATCAGTCCGGTGTTTGCCACTGCCAGCGTACATAGTTCAGAAATCTTCACCAGTGGGGTATCCGGCTATATGCACCTGAAGTTCGGGAATATCAACAGCAAGCTTTTCAAAGCGGTGTTGATTCCGGGCGTTATCGGGGCCGCACTGGGGGCTTTTCTCATTTCCTCTCTGGCCGAACTGGAAATAGTAGCCAAATACCTACAGCCTGTTATTTCTGTCTACACCGCTATTCTGGGTATTCTGATCCTAAAGAAGGCGCTCACTAAGCGGACCAAAAAGAAACCGGTACGCCGGATTGCTCCGCTGGCCTGGTTCGGCGGCTTTGTCGATGCCATTGGTGGGGGTGGCTGGGGGCCCATTGTGAACTCCACGCTGATTGCGGCCGGTCGGCATCCGCGTTATACCATCGGCTCGGTCAACCTGGCGGAATTCTTTGTGTCGTTTGCCAGTTCCGTGGTCTTTGCCTTTTATGTGGGATTAGGCAATTACGGCCTGGTAATTCTGGGCCTGATTCTGGGCGGCATGATCGCGGCTCCCATTGCGGCCCACCTGTCGCGCCGGTTGCCGGTAAAAACGATGATGGTGCTGGTCGGCATTGTCGTTATCATCGTAAGTTTGCGGAAGATATTGATGTTTATTCTTTAATTGTCGCGGCCGGCATCCCTGTCGGCTCCCAATGACTATAAAGCCGGCAGGGATGCCGGCCTCTACGAGTAGCATGAAAAAACAAACCAAAGCCATACGTACCC
Source organism: Nibrella viscosa (assembly GCF_039541875.1). Taxonomy (NCBI): domain Bacteria; kingdom Pseudomonadati; phylum Bacteroidota; class Cytophagia; order Cytophagales; family Spirosomataceae; genus Nibrella; species Nibrella viscosa. The sequence goes on from NZ_BAABHB010000002.1 coordinate 915,575, forward strand.
AGACCGAGAAGTCGCAATACCGGGAACATTCGACGCCGTTGTACCTGACGTCGAGTTTTACGTTTGACAGCGCTGAGCAGGGCCGCGCCCTGTTTGCCGAAGAAGAAGAGGGAAACATCTATTCCCGTTTCTCAAACCCCAACGTTACGGAGTTTGTCGAGAAAGTCTGCATGCTCGAAAACGCCGAAGACGGCATTGCTACGGCAACGGGTATGGCGGCCGTTTTCGCGAGTATGGGGGCGCTGCTGAAATCCGGCGACCATATTGTTTCCTGCCGGGCCCTGTTCGGCTCGGCCCACCAGATCATTTCGCAGATTCTGCCCAAATGGGGCATTACCCATACCTACGTGGATGCCGACGCAACGGAAGCCGAGTGGGAAGCGGCCATTCAGCCTAATACCGGCGCTCCGGCGGCCGCCGGAGCGCCGGCCGCCAGAATGGTGTATCTGGAAACCCCGTCGAACCCCGGCCTGGAACTGGTAGATCTGGAGATGCTGGCCCGGCTGAAGCAGAAGTACGGCTTTATTCTGTCGGTTGATAACTGTTTTGCAACGCCCATCCTTCAAACGCCGATCGACCTCGGTGCCGATTTATCCATTCACTCAGCCACCAAATACATGGATGGGCAGGGCCGTGTGTTGGGCGGTATCATCGTTGGCCGCGCCGACCTGATGGCGCAAATCCGCTTCTTTGCCCGGCATACGGGGCCGTCGCTGTCGCCGTTCAATGCCTGGGTGCTGTCCAAGAGTCTGGAGACGCTGGACCTGCGGATGGAGCGTCACTGCCGCAACGCCCTGCAACTGGCCGAAGCGCTGGAGCAGCACCCGGACGTAAAAGCGGTACACTATCCATTCCTGCCGTCGCACCCGCAGTACGAGCTGGCCAAACGCCAGATGTTGGCGGGTGGGGCTATTGTGACCTTTGAGGTGGAAGGCGGATTCGAGCGGGTAAAAGAGCTGTACAATAACCTTTCGATAGCATCGTTGTCGTCGAACCTGGGCGATACCCGGACCATTGTTACCAACCCCTTCACCACCACCCACTCCAAGCTGAAGCCGGATGAAAAAGAGTCGCTGGGTATTACCGAAGGACTGATTCGGGTATCGGTAGGCCTGGAAGACATCGACGATCTGATCGAAGACTTTACGCAGGCCATTGCCAAATCGGCGGAGGTGCTGCAAACGACTGAACGTTAGTACGCTCGGTTCGTGTTTAGCCCATAAACGGAAAGGCTATGAAAACGCTGACGATTACAATACCGGATACAGAGGATACGAAAGCTGTTTTGGGAGAGGTTGCCCAGCAACTGTACCATAATGGTTTATTAACTGTTGAGCAGGCTGCTGATTTAACCGAATATGCCGAAAATTATTTCGGTACCCTCCCGGAGCATACCCAAAAGCTTTTACAGGAGATTACAAAACCCATGCAAGCCACGTTAACGGTAGAGGAAATGATTCAGCGGCAGAATTACAAGGGTATCAACCGTCAGGAGCTTGACCGGATTGCCCATGAAATGGATATTCAGGAATCTTATGAGGAGTTGGTAGCCATGCTGACCAAATGATTTATCTGTTGGACACCAATATTGTGTTAGCTTATTTGCGACAACATCCTTTATGCGAGTTCATTGACCAACAGTATGCCGCCCTGGCACCAGAAAATTACCCGGTAGTTTCAGTGGTCACCTGGGCGGAACTTGAATCATTGGCGCGGCAAAATAACTGGGGATTCCGCCGGATTAATGAAATTCAGCAATTCCTAAGCAGGTTTTTACTGGCTGATATAAATCGTAGAGAAATTGTCTTACGGTATGCTGAGATTGATGCTTTCAGTCAGGGCAAACTTCATGGGCAACCGCTTCAGGGCTCAGCCCGCAACATGGGTAAGAATGACATCTGGATTGCCGCAACTGCATCCGTTTTAGGTGCCACTTTGCTGACCACTGATAAGGATTTTGACCATTTGCACGATAATTATTTGCCTGTTGTTCGGCTAGACCCGCATCGCTAGTGATGCCAAACGAGTGGTGAATTTGAAAAACATTGCCCACTTAGTTAAAAACTTTACGCAGGCTATTGCCAAATCGGCGGAGGTGCTGCAAACAACTGAACGTTAGTACGCTCGGTTCGTGTTTAGCCCATAAACGGAAAGGCTATGAAAACGCTGACGATTAATTTGCCGGATAATTTAGACGTTGAAGAGTTTGAAGCTAAAATGCTGCTGGCGGGACAATTGTACGAGAAAGGTAAGGTATCATTAGGCCAGGCTGCTGACATTGTCGGTGTCAGTAAGCGGACGTTTATGGAAACAATGGGGCAGTTTGGGTTTAGCTTATTCAACTACTCAGTAGAAGACTTGCAACGCGAGCTTGACAATATCTGAATATGCTAGTCATTTCGGATACATCATCGCTAATTTTATTAGACAAAATAAAAGAAATTGACCTGCTCAGCCGGTGTTTTGATCGGGTACTTACCACTCCGGTTGTTGTCCGGGAATATGGTTTTCCATTACCGGACTGGATTACTGTACAGGCACCAACCGATTTATTGAAACAGGAGCAAATAAACGCATTAATGGATGCGGGTGAAGCGAGTGTATTAACTTTAGCCGCAGAGCTTGGTAACGGTTACGTACTCATTGATGACAACAGAGCCAGGCGCTATGCTGAAGCAGTAGGTCAGAAATATTTAGGCACATTTGGGTTAATCCTTCGGGCAAAACGGTCAGGAGTGATCCACTCTGTTCGTCCGCTACTGGAGAAAGTAAGAGAAACAGATTTTAGGGCGAGCGAAGATCTCTATCAATTGGTCATAAACGAAGCTGGTGAATAACATGAATGTCATCCCTTGGATTGCTTTACTATTTGTTCAGTTTGCAAGCATCATCGCAAACGCTCAATCACCCAGGAAACCTGTCCGCGTGGGCGTAGTTGGGCTGGTGCATTCGCACGTGCATGGGATTTTGGGCCGGGCCAAAATGGGTGATATTGAAATCGTAGGCATTGCCGAGCCGAACCGCGACCTGGCCGAGCGTTTTCTGAAGCGGCATAACCTGCCCATGAGCCTGGTGTACCCGACCGTCGAAGAGATGCTGGACAAAACCAAACCGGAAGCGGTCACCGACTTTGGCAGGATCATCGACCACCTGAAAACGGTGCAGGTCTGCGCCCCCCGTGGCATTCACGTCATGGTTGAAAAACCCCTGGCCGTTAGCCTTAATCACGCTAAGCAGATGGAGGCTTTGGCCAAAAAACACAACATCCACCTGCTCACCAACTACGAAACCACCTGGTACGGCAGCAACCACAAGGCATACGCCATGATTCACGGTGACAAAGCCATCGGGGATATACGCAAAATGGTGGTACACGATGGGCATCAGGGGCCTAAAGAAATTAACGTAAACCCGGAGTTTCTGGAGTGGCTGACCGACCCGGTTGCTAATGGTGCCGGTGCGTTATTCGACTTCGGCTGCTACGGGGCTAACCTGGCCACCTGGCTGATGAAAGGCGAACGCCCGCTGACGGTAACGGCCGTAACGCAGCAGATCAAACCGGACATTTATCCGAAAGTCGACGATGAGTCAGTTATCATCCTGACCTATCCGAAAGCACAGGCGATTATCCAGGGCTCCTGGAACTGGCCGTTTGCCCGGAAGGATATGGAAGTGTACGGGCAGACCGGCTACGTCTTTACCGTAGATGGCACCCGGATGCGGGTCCGGCTGAAAGATGACAAAGCCGAACAGCCTATGGAAGCGGCTAAAACGGATATACCGGCCGCCGACCCGTTTGCGTATCTGGCCAGCGTAGTGCGCAACGAAACTAAAAAAGAAGACGAACTGTCTTCCCTGAAAGTGAATATGATTGTGATGGAGATTCTGGATGCGGCCCGGCAATCGGCCAAAGAAAAGAAACCTATCGCGCTCAAGTAAAACGGTTTTATAAACCGTTTAGGCGCTGGCTGAAACGGATTGGAGTTGCACCGGCGACCCGGACCGTTGTATAGACCGCCAATAATGGTAGAAAATAAGGTAAAAAACGGATTACAATCGCACCGGCGACCCGGACCGTTGTACACAATATGATAGCAGAACCCGCATACACGCTCGAATCCTTGTCGGAAATGCTGGCCGGTAAAAATGAAGTGGAGAGCCTGCGCACGCTGGCTGAGCTGTTCCCCGGCCAGGTGGTTTTCTCGACCAGCCTGGGTTACGAAGACCAGGTTATTACCGACCTGATCGCGAAGAACAACATACCCATTCGCATTTTTACGCTGGATACCGGCCGGCTGTTCAACGAGACCTATTCCGTCTGGCAAAAGACCAATAACCACTACGGCATCAAGATTGAGACGTACTTCCCGAAGCAGGAAGCAGTGGAGAGCATGGTGACAGAAAAAGGTCCGTTCAGCTTTTATGAGTCGGTCGAAAACCGGAAAGAGTGCTGCGGAATCCGCAAGGTAGAGCCGCTGAACCGGGCGCTGGCCGGCAATAAGATCTGGATTACGGGTATCCGGGCGGAGCAGTCCAACAACCGGCAGTCGATGCCCCGGCTGGAGTGGGATGCCGGCCATAACCTCTTCAAATTCCACCCGCTGATGGACTGGACCCTTGAGCAGGTGACCACGTACGTAAAGGTAAACCACGTGCCCTACAACCCGCTCCACGACCGGGGCTTTGTGAGCATCGGCTGCGGCCCCTGCACCCGCGCCATCCGCGAAGGCGAAGACTTCCGCGCCGGCCGCTGGTGGTGGGAAGATAATTCGAAAAAGGAGTGTGGATTACATTCAAAATAATTGAGCGAATGAGTGAATGAGTGATTGAGCGAAGAGGCCTAGTCACTCAATCACTCAATCACTCATTCACCTAATTACCATGAAACTTGATTATCTAGATCAGCTCGAATCGGAAGCCATCCACATTATGCGGGAAGTGGCGGGTCAGTTTGAGCGCCCGGCCCTGTTGTTTTCGGGCGGGAAAGATTCCATTACCCTGGTCCACCTGGCGCTGAAAGCCTTCCGGCCGGGCAAATTTCCGTTCCCGCTGGTGCATATCGACACTGGGCACAATTTCCAGGAAGCGCTCGACTTCCGCGACTGGCTCGCCGAAAGTATCGGCGAAAAACTGATCGTTCGCTACGTAGCCGACACCATTCGGGAGAAGAAGCTAAAGGAACCGACGGGGCGTAACGCCAGCCGGAACGCCCTGCAGACCTTTACGCTGCTGGATACCATTGAAGAGTTTGAATTTGACGCCTGCATTGGTGGGGCCCGCCGGGATGAGGAGAAAGCCCGTGCCAAAGAGCGGGTGTTCTCCGTGCGCGACGAGTTTGGCTCCTGGGATCCCAAACGCCAGCGGCCGGAACTCTGGAACATTTATAACGGCAAAATCCATAAAGGCGAGAACGTGCGGGTATTCCCCATTTCGAACTGGACGGAACTTGATGTCTGGAATTACATCCGCCGGGAGAATATAGCCTTACCCGGCATCTATTTTGCCCACCAGCGCGAGCTGATCCTGCGCGATGGCCGCTTCCTGGCTACGGCCGGTAATGTGATTCAGCCCGAAGATGGTGACCAGATTGTAACCCGAAAAGTCCGGTTCCGGACCGTTGGTGATATTTCCTGCACGGCCGCCGTTGAGTCGGAAGCGGACACGCTGGAAGCGGTTATCACCGAAATTCAGGCCACCCGCATCAGTGAGCGTGGCGAAACCCGCATCGACGATCAGATGTCGGAAGCGGCCATGGAAGACCGGAAAAAGGGCGGATATTTTTAATTGAGTGGATGGTAAAGGTACACGACTTTCAAACGTTTCAGCGATACCTGCGCGAGAAGCAGGTTTTTGACCAGTTCGGATTAAACCGGGTTGGCGTTTTTGGGTCGTTTGCCCGTGGAGAAGTGTACCAGGATATTGATCTGTTGATTGACGAGGATGTTCCCTACCAACAGTTGATTGAGTTACGGGAGAAATTGCAGCGAGACCTACAGGTTCGGATTGATATAATGCTTAAGCCGTTTGCTGAGCCAATTATATTATACAGGGCCATGAAAGATGTAAAGTATGCAACAAAGCAGTAAAAACGACCTGGTTTATTGCCTGCGCATCCTGGAATCGATTGGTAAAATAACGCTGTACACACGGGTTTTCGATAATCCGCTTGACTTCTTCTTCGCCAACGACCAGAAAGATTTCAATGCTTCGTTGCTGCTACTCATTAATATCGGAGAACAATCGGCGCGTATCAGTGCCGCTACGAGGGAAAAGTATCCACAGGTACTCTGGCAAAAGATAAAGCAGTTCAGAAATGTAGCTGCCCACGATTATACCGGAGTTGATAAGTTTATCACGTACGATGTCATAAAGGTTCAACTGCCACTGCTTCGGCAGCAAATACAGGATATAGTCAGACAGGAACTGCGAACAGAAACATTTGACAGAACCGAATACAACATATCCCGGCAGAGCGACTACTACAAGCACATAGATTACAACCAAATTGACGCTTAGTCAATCATTGACAATGGACCTACTCAGATTTATTACCTGCGGCTCGGTAGACGATGGCAAAAGCACATTGATCGGTCGCCTTTTGTTTGATTCAAAATCAATTCTGGCCGACCAGCTGGAAGCGATCGAACGGGCCAGCAAAAGCCGCAACGCCGGCGAAGTGGATCTGGCGCTGCTGACCGACGGCCTGCGTTCGGAACGGGAGCAGGGAATTACCATCGACGTAGCCTACCGGTATTTTCAGACGCCGAAACGCAAGTTTATCATTGTTGATGCGCCGGGGCATATCCAGTACACCCGCAACATGGTAACGGGAGCCTCCAATTGCCAGTTGGCCATCGTCCTCATCGACGCCCGCAACGGGGTGGTGGAGCAGACCCGCCGGCATTCGCTGATCGCGTCGATGCTGGGTATTCCGCACCTGGTGGTGGCTATCAACAAAATGGACCTGGTCGGCTACTCGCAGGATGTTTTCTCCAACATCTGCATTCAGTACAACGAACTGGCCCGGAAGCTGAACGTTGATAACGTAACGTACATTCCTATCAGTGCGCTGAATGGTGATAACGTGGTTGATAAGTCCACCCACATGCCGTGGTACGAAGGGCCGGCTTTGCTGGAGTTTCTCGAAACCGTTGAACTGGACCACGACGAGAACCTGACCGATGCCCGATTCCCCGTTCAGTATGTCATTCGCCCCCAGACGGCAGAATTGCACGACTACCGGGGGTATGCCGGTAAAATCACCAGCGGTATTTTCCGCAAGGGCGATGCCGTAACGGTGCTGCCGTCCGGTGAAACGTCGACCATAGATGCCATTGAGCTATACCAGACCCATCTGGAAGAAGCCTTTGCGCCCATGTCGGTGGTGCTGCACCTGGCCGATGATGTCGATATCAGCCGGGGTAACCTGATTGTCCGCTCCGACAGCCGGCCGGTAGTGTCGCAAAACATTGAGGCTCTGCTGTGCTGGATGGATACCAAAGAACTGAAGATCGGCAGCAAGTATACGCTACAACACGGCACGTTCCGCACCCGCTGTGTTGTTCGCGACATTGTGTACCAGCTCAACGTCAATACCTACGAAGAAACGGAAGGGGTAGAGAGCCTGAAATTGAACGACATTGCCCGCGTAGTGCTGAAAACGGCCCAGCCGGTCAGCTTTGACCCGTATCACCAGAACCGCGTCAACGGGGGAGCCATTCTGATCGACGAAACATCCAACGTAACGGTTGGCGCGTTGATGCTACAAAAGGAAGCTGAATAAGCGGAATCAGGTTATTAGCAAAAGGGATTGGCGACAACAAGTCGTCAATCCCTTTTGCATTAATAAGTCATTTCGAAAGAGTCCTACAGCTTTTTGTTTTTTTGCTGAAACCCCGTTTTTTTGTCTACGCAGGCATACAGGAGCTACCAGGACATAACAATATCCACACTACCTTACGCTATACGCAGGTGAGTGAAAAAAGCATCAGAAAAATAAAAAGTCCACTCGACAATCTGACCTAATAATCAAACTTCGCATTTGGTATTGTTAACGAGTATGTTGTGCTCATTGACGCAATGCGTATTTTGTATTGTCCACACACGAATAAGAATAGATTAGCGAAGTGCGTATTTTGTATTGTTAGTAGGTCAATATAGCATTACTAAACCAGATAAAGTGCAGATAATAAGCAGTTTATAAGAAATATGCAAAGTAATTTTGGTATTTAGAATTTTTTGCATACTATTGTAAATAAGCGATAAACATGCGTCTATTTACGAGTTACCTGCAATCTTACAACCAGCACTCCTAAAGCTCAAATGTTGGATACTTTTAAAAAAAATATTGACAAGTTTGCAGAAGTTTCTAACGATGAATTTGAGGAAATTCAAAAATTCTTTGAGATCAAAAATGTAGCTAAAAAAGGAAACTTACTAGAGGAAGGACAAATTCCGAGACACCATTATTTTGTATTGAGCGGACTGCTACGAAAGTTTTACATCAACGAAAAAGGCATTGAGCAAACCACTGAGTTTGCTATAGAAACCTGGTGGATGACCGATAACATCGCTTACGAACGCAAGATTGCTTCCGAATTTTATATCCAAGCGGTAGAAAAATCTAAGATACTTTGTATCACACAAGAGGGTCAGGAAAAACTTGTAAAAGCATTTCCGGTAATGGAACGCTACTTCCGTTTCGTTTACCAGCGGGCCTATGCCGCAGCCCAAATGCGTATTAAATATCTTTACTCCCTATCCAAAGAAGATTTCTATTACCAATCGATCGAAAGGTATCCCGAATTTGCACAACGGATTCCGCAGTACTTACTCGCGTCCTACTTGGGATTCACACCCGAATATTTAAGCGAAATCCGTAAGAAGCGTATTTCTTAAACCAGTTTAAGATTTTTCGTTTTCTCATTTGCCAGCTTTGCATTGAACAATTTTAAAAGAATTAAGCAATGCAAAAACGATTCAACATGAAAGCAGCTGCTCCGGGTGCACTGAAAGCAATGATTGGTTTAGAAACTTATCTTTCGCAGTGTTCTGTCTCCAAAACAACCAAGGAACTTATTAAAATTCGTGCTTCACAAATCAACGGGTGTGCCTATTGTATCAACATTCATTCAGGGGATGCCATTAAAAATGGCGAAACGCCCCAACGTATTTTCTTGCTAAATGCCTGGAGAGAAGCCGAAGGTATTTTTACCGAAGAGGAAAAAGTAGTGTTGGCGATCACGGAAGAGATCACATTAATCCATCGAAGTGGTTTATCAGACGATACGTACACAACAGCGTTACAATTTTTCAGCGAAACCCAGATTGCAGATATGATAACTGCCATTATTACCATCAATCTGTGGAATAGGGTTGTACTAAGCACCCACCTACAGATAGGACAAAGTCTTGTATAAAATCGCAATTATCGAAAATCACAGATCAACTGACCTGTGATTTTTTCTTTGAGGGAATGGGTATTCAGGTTATCTAGGTTTGTTTGAACATAATACAACAATATATCGTAAGGAACTAACTAAGGGGATTATATAAATAGGCAAAAAAGGAGTGATGTGAGGCTCGAAAACAAATGACTGCAGGTAACATGGTATTTCTTCAATAGCGGCTGAAGAAAAAATGCTCAACAATTGAACAATATTGAACTTTACTAATAAATTTAAGCTGACGGAACACAGACTTCCGCTACTGCAGAAATACTTGCTACGTTGTCGGCTCTCCGTACTGGTCAATGGCACTAAACCATGTCAAGAAAGCATATCACTGGATCTGTCCTTTAATCCTGCTACCTATAACATAATTACCCACAGAATCACACGGCTTCCTGCTTTTTTGCTAAGTCTGTTGGGTTAAATTTGCGTCATGCTCCGGTATTTCCCCTTTCAGCAGCAGTTCAACGATAAAATGGGCACCATGCCGCTGCTTCCGGCCGACCCGCTGGTGGAAGCAGACGAACACTATGTTTCCGAACTTGCCCTGAAACGCCGGTTGTTAACCGAATTACCCGACTACTATTTTCAGGCACTGCCCGGCTACCATACCGCCCAATGGGAGGTGCTGGCGCTGGTACTGGAAAGTCTGGTGCAGAATTACCCTGAACACTTTTGCCTGACCCAAACGGTTGACCACTGGCATTGGCAGAATCACCTGCTTAACGAAGAGGCCGTTTTTACCTTTGGTGATGCCGCTACCTTGCCGCTCGAACCACTCGACTGGGTGGGGCGGCAGGTGCAGGAAGATCTGCTGCTGCTGGCCGGCGATGCCCCCAACCTGGTTGCAGGACAACTATGCTTTGGCAACGGCTGGAGCCTGAATGAAAAGCTTGGCCTATCGTTCTGGCAACTTCACGGGCCGGTAACGTCGGTGGTACAGCCTATGATGCAGGCAGCTCAGAAACTGATGGAACGCCTGCCCGCTGGTCGGCCGGTCTGTCGATTAAACTGGAGTATTAAAATCACGGACCAACCAGACCTGACCAGCCGCCACACGGCCGCCCTCAATCAGCAGTTGGCCCACCTGCTACCCGAACTCAACCCAGACAATATCGGACAGCACCTGTTCGTCCGGATTGAGCGGCAGACACTGACCCGCTTGCCGCATTCCGGTGCCGTTTTGTTTGGTATTCACACGTACCAGAACCGGTTGGCCCATGAAATTATCGACCCGGAACGGGCACTGCGTATACGGCAGGTGTTGAGTACCACGCCACCGGCCATGCTGGATTATAAAGGCATCATCCCGTTTTTAGAACCCCTGCTGGCTTACCTGCAACTTTCGGAACGCAAACTTTCCGAAAAGTCAATTCATTAAGTTACCTTTGCAGTCTACTCTTTTTCTAGGGTAGTCTTGGGGCGCTGTCCTTCTTCACTTCATCCGCTAAATCAGCTAAACTTTACGAATAAATACCGTAACCCGGAAAGAATTGGGGGTATATTCGTATGTTTTCCGGCTTTTTAGTACAAAATTTGTAAAATTTTCCAGTTCTTGTTGATAACCAAAGTTTATATGTCTCAGTCCTCCACTTTATTTGACAAAGTTTGGGATGCCCACGTGGTTCGCAAAATTGATGACGGTCCGGATGTAGTATTCATCGACCGTCATTTTATTCATGAAGTAACCAGCCCGGTCGCTTTTCTGGGACTGGAAACCCGAGGTTTGCAGGTAATGTTCCCGGAGCGCACCTTTGCTACCGCCGACCATAACACGCCGACCATCAACCAGCATTTACCGGTTGAGGACCCGCTTTCTGCTAACCAACTGGCTGCGCTGGAACGAAATACCACTAAATATGGCATCTCGCACTGGGGATTAGGACACCAGAAAAATGGTATTGTACACGTAGTAGGCCCGGAGAATGGCATTACCCTGCCGGGAATGTCTATCGTTTGCGGTGACTCGCATACGTCTACACATGGAGCGTTCGGGGCCATTGCGTTCGGTATCGGTACATCGGAGGTGGAGATGGTGCTGTCGTCGCAGTGCATCATGCAGAGCAAGCCGAAAAAGATGCGGATTACCATCAATGGTAAACTGCAACGTGGCGTACTGCCGAAAGACGTGGTGCTGTACATCATCGCTAAAATCTCAGCCAGTGGCGCTACAGGCTATTTTGTGGAGTATGCCGGTGAGGTGTTCGAGAACATGAGCATGGAAGGCCGCATGACCGTTTGCAATATGAGCATCGAAATGGGGGCCCGTGGGGGGATGATTGCGCCCGACGATAAAACCTTCGCTTACCTGAATGGCCGCGAGATGGCTCCCAAAGGCGAAGCCTGGGACAAGGCCGTGGCCTACTGGAAGACCCTCAAGACCGACGAAGGCGCTACCTTCGACCTCGAATATACCTACGACGCAGCCGACATTGAACCCCAGATTACCTACGGAACCAACCCCGGACTGGGTACCGGCATCAGTCGCCATATCCCCACCGCCGACCAGGTGCTGGACGGAGCCGCTTCGTACGCCAAGGCGCTCAACTACATGGGCTTCTCTGAAAACGACTCCATTCTGGGCAAACCCATCGATTACGTATTCCTGGGTAGCTGTACGAATGGCCGGATTGAAGACTTCCGGGCCTTTGCCTCCATCGTAAAAGGCCGTAAAAAAGCCGATAACGTGACGGCGTGGCTGGTACCGGGGTCGCATGTGGTGGAGAGTCAGATTAAAGAAGAAGGCATTCTGGACATTCTGAACGAAGCCGGTTTTGAACTGCGTCAGCCGGGTTGTTCCGCCTGTCTGGCCATGAACGACGACAAGATTCCAGCCGGTAAATACGCCGTCAGTACGTCAAACCGTAACTTCGAAGGACGTCAGGGACCCGGTGCCCGCACGTTGCTGGCCAGTCCGCTGGTAGCCGCAGCCGCAGCCGTAACCGGCGTTGTTACGGATCCCCGTGAACTGATAAATGACTAATTAAGAAGAATGAATTGAACTCCGCCGATTGTTTAATTGCCCGGTCCGTAGTAATTCTTAACTCATAATTCTAACTCACCAATGGCTTACGATAAATTCACCGTACTTAAAAGCACAGCCGTGCCGATGCCTATTGAAAACGTCGATACGGATCAGATTATACCGGCACGGTTCCTGAAAGCGACCGAGCGCACTGGCTTCGGCGATAACCTGTTCCGCGACTGGCGCTATAGCGCCGATGGAACGCCAAAGCAGGATTTTATTCTCAACAACCCCATCTACAGCGGTAAGATCCTGGTGGGTGGCAAAAACTTCGGCAGTGGGTCGAGCCGCGAACACGCTGCCTGGGCCATTTATGACTACGGTTTCCGCTGTGTGGTATCAAGCTTTTTTGCCGATATTTTCAAGAACAACGCCATCAACGTCGGTATCCTGCCGGTAACGGTCAGCCCCGAGTTTCTGGACAAAATCTTCCGGGCCATTGAGGCAGACTCCAAAACAGAACTGGAAGTCAATCTGCCGGAGCAGACGATTACCATCCTGGCAACCGGCGAACAGGAGTCCTTCAGCCTGAACGGCTACAAAAAGCATAACCTGATGAATGGCTTTGATGATATTGATTTCCTCCAGGCCATTAAAAACGAAATCAGTGAGTTTGAAGCCGCAAGGCCGTATTAAAAAGAGCGACAGAGTGAAAGAGCGAAATCAAACCGCCGAAGTGGAGTGGCATCGCTGTTTCTCGCTCTTTCACTCTGTTGCTCATTCGCTCTTTCGCTCTTTCTATGATGAGACGCTACATTGAGATTATGGATACGACACTCCGGGATGGGGAGCAAACCTCCGGTGTGTCTTTCTCGGCTGCCGAGAAGCTGACCATCGCGCAGTTACTGCTTCGGGAGGTTCGGGTAGACCGGCTGGAGGTAGCTTCGGCCAGGGTGTCGGATGGCGAGTTTCAGGCGGTGAAGAAAATCACCGAATGGGCCGAAGAACACGGTTGTCTGGAAAAAATTGAGGTGCTGACCTTTGTAGATGGTCATACCTCGGTCGACTGGATGCTGGCGGCCGGTGCGCGGGTAATGAACCTCCTTACCAAAGGCTCCCTGAATCACCTCACCCACCAGCTTAAGAAAACACCTGAAGAGCACTTCGAGGACATTGAACAGGTCATCTCGTTGGCCCGCTCCAAAGGGATTCAATGTAACATCTATCTGGAAGACTGGAGCAACGGCATGCGCAACTCCCGCGACTACGTGTTCCAGTTTCTGGACTTTCTGGTCCTGCAGCCCATTGAGCGCGTTCTGCTCCCCGATACCCTCGGTGTGCTGACACCCCGCGAGACATACGAGTACATTAGCTCCATTGTCAAGCGCTACCCCAATACCCATTTTGATTTCCACGCCCATAACGATTACGACTTGGGCATCGCCAATGTACTGGAGGCCGTTCGGGCGGGGGCGCAGGGCCTGCACCTTACCGTAAACGGTATGGGCGAACGGGCCGGCAACGCGCCACTCGCATCGGCTATTGCGACGCTGAACGATTTTATGCCGGAAGTCAGAACGTCGGTGGTTGAAAAATCGCTTTACTCGGTCAGTAAACTGGTGGAGACGTTTTCCGGTTTCCGGATACCCGCCAATAAGCCGGTGGTGGGGGAGAATGTCTTTACGCAAACGGCGGGTATCCACGCCGACGGCGATAACAAAAACAACCTGTACTTTAATGACCTGATGCCGGAGCGCTTCGGGCGGAAGCGCCGGTATGCGCTGGGTAAAACCTCCGGCAAGGCTAATATTGAAAAAAACCTGCAGGACCTGGGCATCAAACTCTCCGCTGAGGACCTGAAGAAAGTAACCCAGCGCATTATTGAACTTGGCGACCGGAAAGAGATGGTGACGCGGGAAGACCTGCCGTATATCATCTCCGATGTGCTCGACAGCAGCTCCATTGACGAAAATGTGGTGGTGCTGAATTATGTGCTGACTCACTCAAAAGGGCTACGGCCGTCGGCCACGCTACAGGTGAAACTAGGCGATGAGGTGTTTGAGGAGAACGCGCAGGGCGATGGGCAGTACGATGCGTTCATGAACGCCCTGAAAAAGATCTACGCCCGCAAGCAGATCGTTCTGCCGATGCTGACAGACTATACCGTACGCATTCCGCCCGGTGGTAAAACCGACGCCCTTTGCGAAACTATCATCACCTGGGATATTAACCACAAAGAAGTGAAGACCCGCGGCCTCGACTCCGACCAGACCGTATCGGCTATTCAGGCAACGCAGAAGATGTTGAACCTGATGACTATTGGCTCTGAAGTTCGTAAACCAGTGCTTGCGCTTGCGGAGGTGGGTTTATGAGGGGTTATTTCTTTACAGATTGCTTCACCCGGTCAATTACCGCCAGCAGCCCGTTTGGCTTGTCGTGCAGCAACGCCCAGAACATAATGCCGTTCAAGCCCTTTTCCACCGCATAGCGCGTTTTCATCTCGACCGAGCGTGGGTTATCGTAGGAGACATACCGTTTGCGGGAAGCATGGTAGAAATACGGGGCTTTGGCCGTATCATCCCAGTACGCTTTGTAGCCCGTCTGCGGACCAAAATCCCGCTGCACATTCCGGTAGGCCGTACTGCCCTTAAACTTGCCTGGTTGGTAGCGACCATTATATCCAGCGGGTACATTCTCCCAGATACGCGTATAAAAAGCGGCTCCAATTACCAGTTTGTCGGCGGGGATGCCCAGCCGCAGCAGTGTCTGCACCGCATTGTCAGTCGATTCGGGTTGCCAGGGTGTTGAATAGAGTGCTGCATGATGACCGGTAGTAGGGGAGTTGCCGTGGACCAGGTCGTACGTCATCAGATTAACCCGGTTCACCAGCGGCATCACGGCCCGCCAGTCTACGGCTTCATCCAGGTATTTCTGGAAAGCGCCGGCGGCAAAACTCAACTCCCGATTTGGCCCTAGTTCCCGGCGCAGTTCCCGAATCAGTTCGGTAAAATTCGGCTTGTCTTCGGGGCCGTACGGATGGCCCGGAAACCCTTTGACCACCGGATATTCCCAATCCAGGTCAATACCGTCTGCTTTAAAGGCATCCAGAACCTCACGTACTGAGCGGGCAAACGCTTTGCGGTTGTCGGCCGAGGCAAAGACTTTTGAACAGGTAGCGCAGCCGCCCCAGCCACCCAGCGAGAGCATTACCTTTAGCTTTGGGTGTTTTTTCTTCAACGCGACCAGATTTCTGACCGTCTCGGCTGGTTTGCCTTTGCCAATGTAAAAGCGATTACCGCTCAGGTGGCCGAAGCTGTAAATAACGTGGGTCAGCTTACCCGCATCAATGGTGGATACTTTCTCGGGTGAGCCGGCGTAATAACCGATAACGGTAATAGGCCCGGCAGGGTAAGCCGGGTAGGGGAGAACCAGGCCGACAAGAACAGCAATTGTCACAAGAGCGCTGTGGTACGTCATAGCGTTGCGGTCGTTGCGTAAAATGAACGTCGATTCAAGTTGTACTACCCTAACTCCGTATCTGATCCAAATAGCCGAAAATCTTAGTGAATACGTCCTGAGACAGAGGTGCCGATTGGCATTTTGCCGGGAAAAAGGTCGGTTAGCGGTAAGCCTGCCCGTAAAATTTGGTATCTTTGGCTATTCCTGATTCCGGAGCGTGACAGATGCGTTTAGCCCTATCCGTTCCATGTCTGTCTGATGTAGTATGGCCGCAACAATGTACGGCAAAACATGGTGGGGGCAGCAATGGCTGAACGCGCTCACCAGCATCGATTTTTCCAACCGGCTCCCTCGTGGGAGAACCTACGCTAACAAGGGGGCCGTGAAGGATATTCAGATAAAGGGCGGTGCCATCGATGCGAAGGTACAAGGTTCGCAGCCCCGGCCGTACAAAGTATCTGTATCGGTATCGGCGTTTACGCCCCGCCAGATGGATGTCCTGCTCAGCGAGATCCAGTCGAACCCGGCCCTGCTGGCTCAGTTGCTGAACCGCGAACTGCCCGCCGAATTGTACGAGTTTGCCCGGCAGCAGGGCATGGATCTGTTCCCGCGCTCGTGGAAGGACTTTCCGATGCGCTGCTCCTGCCCTGATTTTGCCGTGCCTTGCAAGCACCTGGCAGCGGTCATTTACATGATTGCCGCCGAAATTGACCACAACCCGTTTCTGGTGCTGCAACTGCACGGGCTGGACCTGATCCAGGCGCTCAAAGAACGCAACGTGACCATTCAGAAAGGCTCGGCGGTGCAGGTACTTACCCCGGTCGCCCTATGCCTGCCCGAACCGCCTGCGGAAACGCCCCTGGACGAGTCGGCCTGGGCGCAGCTCGACTTCAGCCGCCTGGAACCCCTGAAAGACAAACTCCTGAAGCTACTGGCACCCAATCCTATCTTTTACGAGAAGGATTTCAGGGAAACGCTGAAAAAAGCGTATGGCCTCTTTGCCAAAGGAGCCGCCAAATACGAGCCGGGGAAACTATTGATCGACACTTTTACGTGGGATCATCGAATCACGCTGCATCTGGATCAGACGCTCCAGCCCGCCCACCTCAGCGCTACCGATGCCGACGGAAAGGCCCAGCCGGTCGACGCGCCGGACCACCTGGTTGAGCGCCTGCGGAATACGCTGCTGACGGCCGAACTACGCACCGTGGAGCAGGCATCCGACTCGGTGCGGGCCATCTACTGGATTCAGCAGTTTTGCCTTCAGCTTCTCGAAAACGGCGCGGTGATCCCGCAACTGCTCGATCTGGGCAGCCATGACCAGTTCCTCATTCGCTGGCTGCCGGCTACCAATAACCCGACGGTAAAAACGTTGTTTGAGCGATTGCTGGCTGTCACTCCGGCGAATCTGGTGCAGGTCAGCATCGACCGGAAAGCTGTCAGCTACCAGGCTCCGGCAGAGCAGTTGTATTCGCTCTGTTCCGTTTTTCTGGACGATTATATCCGCCTGTTCACGATACCGCTGGGCAAACCAGCCTCTCCCTGGGGAAGCCGTAAACATGTTCTGGAGTATGAATGGGTGGAGGATCTTTTCTTTCGCCGGCAACCGCTAAGCTTTGAGGGGCGGGGTATGCGCGAGTTGCCGGCGGCCATCCAGCTCTGGCTGAACAACTTCTACGTGTCGCACAAAACGCTGGTGCCGCTGATCCGGGTCGAAGAAGAGGATGCCGGAGAGCCTTTTACCGTAGATGTGCTGGCCGAAGACCGCAACCAGCCGCTACAGCCGCCCATTGCGTTGCGTAAGATCCTGAACGAGAAACAGTACGAGCCGGTCCGTTTTGACTTTTTGCAGGATTTAATGCTGCTGGCCACCCATTTTCCGCAACTCCAGACGGTCCTGAAGTCCAACGGCAGCCAGAAAGCCGTTTTCGACGCGGAAGCCTTCGTGAGCGTGCTGCTGGAGACCCTGCCCGTAATGCAGTTGTTCGGAATCCGCATTCTGCTGCCGAAGTCGCTGCGGGAGTGGGTGAAACCCCAGGCGTCGGCCCGACTAAAGGGCAAGAACAAAGACCAGATCGGCTCCTTCCTGAACCTCGACGAAATGCTATCGTTCGACTGGCAGGTGGCCGTGGGCGATGCGCTGATGGACCTCCAGGCGTTCAAAAAGCTGGTGAAAGGAGCCTCCGGGCTGGTCAGGATCAAAGACCGGTACGTCCTGCTTCAGCAGGAAGACCTCGATAAACTCTACAAGCGGCTCGAAAATCCGCCCAAACTCACCGGCAACGACATGCTGAAAGCTGCTCTGGCCGAAGAGTACCAGGGAGCCCGCATCGGCCTTTCGCCGGAGGTATTGGAGCTGCTCCGCAATCTGACCCAGCCGGCGGCCGTTCCGCTGCCGCAGGGGCTGACGGCTCAGCTTCGGCCGTACCAGCAGCGCGGCTACGAGTGGATGGTGAAGAACACCCGCCTGGGCTTCGGTAGCCTCATTGCCGACGATATGGGGCTGGGTAAAACGCTCCAGGTCATTTCGCTGCTGCTGAAGTTTAAAGAAGAAGGGCAATTGGCGAAAAAGCGCGGGCTGGTGGTGGTGCCTACCACGCTGCTGACCAACTGGCAGAAAGAAATTGCCCGGTTTGCGCCAACGCTTCAGGCCACCGTTTACCACGGTGCCAAACGCAAACTGGAGCTGGCTGACTGCGATATCCTGCTCACCACCTACGGGCTGGTCCGCAGCGATCAGGAAGTCCTGAAAAAGCAACCCTGGTATGTGCTGGTGATCGACGAAGCGCAGAACATCAAAAACCCCCATTCCGACCAGACCAAAGCGGTAAAGGCGCTGAAAGCTGATGTGCGCATTGCCATGAGCGGTACGCCCGTGGAGAACCGGCTCTCGGAGTTCTGGTCGGTGCTGGATTTTGCCAATAAAGGCTACCTGGGCAACCTGCCCAAGTTCACCGATGAGTTTGCCAAACCCATTCAACTGGAGCTGAACCACGATAAACTGGACACCTTCCGGAAGATAACGGCTCCGTTTATGCTGCGCCGGCTTAAGACCGACAAGAGCATCATCACCGACCTGCCCGACAAGGTCGAGAACAACCGGTACTGCACCCTGACCAAACAGCAGGCAGCCCTGTACGAAGGCGTAGTCGGCGAAAGCCTGAACGCCATCGCCGGCCAGGACGGTATCGAGCGCAAGGGGCTGGTGCTGAAGCTGATGACGGCCCTGAAGCAGATCGGCAACCACCCGTACCAGTACACCCGGCAGGGCGACACGACCCCCGACCTCTCCGGCAAAGCCCAGCAACTCCTCGACCTGCTGGGCAATATCTACGAAAGTCAGGAGAAGGTGCTGATCTTTACCCAGTACCGGGAAATGGGCGATTTGCTGGCTGGGTTCATCAAAGCGCATACCGGCCGGGAGCCGCTCTTTCTGCACGGCGGTACCAACCGCACCCACCGCGACGCCATGGTCGAGCGTTTTCAGCACGATCGCCAGACCAATACTTTTATTCTGTCGCTGAAGGCGGGCGGTACCGGGCTGAACCTGACGGCTGCCAACCACGTGGTGCATTATGATCTGTGGTGGAACCCGGCGGTCGAAAATCAGGCCACCGACCGGGCGTTCCGGATCGGGCAGACCCGCAACGTGATGGTTTACCGGCTCATTAATCAGGGGACGATGGAAGAAAAGATCGACGCCATGATCCGCAGCAAGCGCGAACTGGCCGACCTCAGCGTCTCTACCGGCGAAACCTGGCTCGGCGACCTCTCCACCGACGAACTGAAACAACTCGTGCTACTGGAGAAATGATCATTAAACCCAACACTTAACCGCCGGCCGACCCCGTCTTAATTCTTAACACTTCGTTGATCTCCCTCGCCTTCGCCAGCCGCCACCAGGGCAGGTAGGGGTAGGCGTGGTGTTCGTGGTGGTAGCCGAAGAAGTAGCATGTCAGGAACGCGACGGTATGGTTCAGCGGCTGGCTGCGGGCGTTGTGGGGCGGATTGTGGTGTTCGCCCCGGTGCGGCAGATAGGTGCCGAAATAAAACAACTGAAACGTGCTGAGTATGGCCGGTACCATCCAGAACACGATCAGATTCTCCATCGGGAACCACAGCTTCAGAACGTTGTAGGTGACGGCCATGAGCACAACCTGGCCGATGGAAATGTATTGGGTCAGAAAGCTGAAGTACCAGGCAAAAAAGTTCGGGTTGCCTGCGTGGTAATCAGGATCATCTCCGGTGGCTGAGTGCTTATGGTGCAGGTGGTGCTTGCGCGACAGTTTGTTGTAGTTATTAAAGGCAAACAGGGTAGCCGACAGAAAGCCGATCCAGTAGTTGAGTCGCTTGTTGTTGGGGGCTACCACGCCGTGAATGGCGTCGTGGGCGGTGATAAAAACGCCGGTGTACAGGTGCATCTGGACCAGCACAAACAGATAAACCAGCGGGTTGGTGAAGTTAATAGGGTAGTGAAGCAAAAAAGCCAGCACCACAAACCAGCTTATCAGGACGGTGGTGGCAATCCAGAGACCTTTCCAGCCGATAGGAGTTGGCTTAATGGCGGTGGCTAAAGACATATTCGATTATGTATTTCGTTATGAGACAAACGGTATGTGCCGAAAAAATGTTCGTTATCTTTAGCCCGGATTCAGTGGGTTTACCTGATCTCTTGTTCTAACTATCATGTCTGCCAATATGCGAGGACTTTTCGCTGCACTCTTTCTTCTTTTTATACGCTCTGGTCAGTTGTCGGCTCAGCCCCAGCCTTCCACCAGCAACGCTCGTTTCCCGAACCGTCCGAAACTGGTTGTCGGCATTGTGGTTGACCAGATGCGCTACGATTATCTGTATCGGTATTACGACAAATTTACCACCGGCGGCTTCCGGCGCATGATGGACGAGGGCTTTAACTGCCGCAACAATCATTATCATTACGCGGCTACGTATACGGGTCCGGGCCATACGCATATTTATACCGGTTCGGCACCAGCCCTCAGCGGAATTGTGGGCAATGATTTTTACGACCGGAACCTGGGACGGCTGCTGTACTGCACCGAAGATACAACGGTCAGTACCGTTGGCGGGACCGGTCCGGCGGGCAAAATGTCGCCCCGGACTATGCTGGTAACTACTATTACCGACCAACTGAAACTGGCAACAGAAGGCCGGGCAAAAGTAGTCGGGGTGGCGCTGAAAGACCGGGGTGCTATTTTGCCCGCCGGTCATGCGGCCAACGGGGCGTACTGGTTCGATTCGAAAGACGGTAACTGGATAACCAGTACCTTTTATATGCAGGAGTTGCCCAAGTGGGTAAACGATTTCAATAAGCGCCGGTTACCGGAACAGTTCATGGCGCAGAAGTGGGAGTTCTCCCGGCCGCTGAACCAGTACACCGCCAGCACGACCGACGACCAACCCTATGAAGCCCCCCTGCCGGGCGAGTCGAAAGCGGTATTTCCGCATGAGTTCATTGCAACTACCGGCGGTCTTCGGTACGAAGTGTTGCGGGCCACCCCGTACGGCGATGTGCTGTCCAAAGAGTTTGCCCTGGCGGCCATTAAAGGCGAACAACTCGGAGCCGACAATGTGACCGATTTTCTGGCCCTCAGCTTTTCGTCGCCCGACTACATCGGCCATGCTTTTGGCACGCATGCCATCGAAACGGAAGACAACTACCTGCGGCTCGACCGGCAACTCGCCGATTTATTTGCGCAACTGGATGCTACCATTGGCAAAGGAAACTACCTGGCGTTTCTGTCGGCCGACCACGGAGTTGCCGATGTGCCCGGCTTTTCTCAGGTGTACCGGATACCCGCCAATGTAAAGCCTTATGGAGTGGTTGGCGAAGTGGCGAAAGCGGCTCTGGAGAAAGCTTTTGGCTCAGGTAACTGGATATTAGCGTACATGAATCAGCAGGTGTACCTGAACCACTCGCTGCTGGCTGAAAAGAAAATAGCCATGGGCGATGCCTACGAGACCGTCAAGCGGGCATTGCTCAACCAGCCGGGGGTAATCAACGTCATCAATTTTCACCAGGTGACCGCTCAGGCCCTGCCGGAAGTACAGATGGAAATGATGCGGAACGTATTCCATCCGAACCGGAGTGGCGATTTCTATGTCATGTTTCAGTCGGGTTGGTTCGAGGGGCGCAACAAAGGCACTACCCACGGTACTACCTACGCCTATGACACGCATGTACCGCTACTCTTCTACGGCTGGGGTATTAAGCACGGGCAAACGGTGCGCCGGACCAAAATTGCCGACATTGCGCCCACCTTGGCCGCCCTGCTGGGTATTCTGGAGCCGAGCGGGACAATCGGTAATCCGATTGAGGAAGTGGTGAATTAGTTAACCAATCACAAATTCCACTTCTTTGAAGCCGAAGTAGCGCAGCGTGTCACCGGTCTGGACGGCCAGGCGACCGGTAGCGTCTACACCGACAATACTGCCCCGGAACCGTTCGTTATGGGCTACAAAGTCGTGTTCTTCCTGATAACGGAACAGCCGCTGCAGATACGAAGCTTTAAGCAGGGCCAGCTGACCGGTTCGGAGTTGCAGGTAGCGTTGTTCCAGCCGCTCCAGTACCGTAGTCAGCAAGGCAGGCCGGTTATACTCCTCCTCGACCGGAAAGCGCTGCAGCAGCGAAGTGGCGGTCGGAAAGCGAAACTGGGTCTGATTAATGTTGAGACCTATACCGATCACCGACCAGGCAATTGAATACCCCTGAAGGGTGTTTTCGATTAATATACCGCCTAACTTCTGATTATCGAGGTAGATGTCGTTGGGCCATTTGATGCGCAGCATAGCGCCCGTGAGTGGTTCCAGCGCATCGGCAATTCCGAGTGAAATGGCCATATTCAGCCAGAACTGTTCGGTGGCGTTCAGGAAAAACGGACGCAGAATCAGCGAAAAGGTCAGGTTCTGACCAGCCTGAGCCTCCCAGTGGTTACCGCGTTGCCCCCGGCCGGCAGTCTGGTGATCGGTCAGAATAACCAGGCCCTCCTCCGGCTCCGACCGGCTGATAGAATCGGCGGCTACGTCATTAGTAGACTGACACGTTGGCAGGTATTCAAAATTTTGGCCAACAAATAGCGTTTTGGGATAAATTTTGTGCAATTAATTGTTAATTTAGAGAGAACAAGGTAGGTTATGGTGCGTCGTGACTATATGTCCGTTTTGGCAACGCCCCCGCTTTCGCTACCAAATTGCAATTTTAACACGTTAGCATGAGAATAAACAATGCCGTAGAAACGGCTCGCCAAGAAGTAACCGCAGAGGGACTGCGCGATCTGGTTGTTAAGGGGATGCTGGAAAAGAAAGCGCAGGATATAGTAGTGATGGACCTCCGTGGAGTTAAAAATGCCATTACCGATTTCTTTGTCATCTGCTCTGGAACTTCCGACACCCAAATAGATGCTATTTCCTCCTCTATTGAGGAAGAAGTATTTAAAGCCAGCCACATTGACCCCTGGCATAAAGAAGGTAAACTCAACCGCGAATGGATTTTGCTCGATTACGTAGATGTAGTGGCGCATGTCTTTAAAAAGGATCGCCGGACCTTCTATGACCTGGAACAGTTGTGGGGTGATGCCGAGATTCAGTATATTGATGAGGAATCTGTTGCCTCGTCAGCCGTTTAAGGATCGGCGGCTGCCGGTCTGGGTGGTAAACAACCGTTTATACCCGTTGTTTACCACCTGTCAAAACCATTTCGGGTGTGAAACATTAGCGTTTGAAATGGTGTTTTCCTGTGAAACCCCTATGTACAACCTGCAGAAATGTCAGAAAATAATAATAGAAATCCGTTAACACCCCGTGGAGGGCCACGTAAGCCTAGTTTTCAGGGGTGGATTGTTGCATTACTGATTGCCGCCATTCTGGGCATTACCTTCTTCAACAAGAGCAGTGCTGTCCGCGAAACCTCCCAAAAGCGTTTTGAGCGCATGGTAAAAGATCGGGAGGTGGCAGAAGTTGTCATTGTCAACGACAAAATTGTGGAAGTTACGCTGACTCAGCAGGCACTACAGAGTAACAAATACCGTGGCTTGTTTTCCGATAAGCCGTACTTCAACCAGGATTCTGGTCCGCATTTTATGTTTCAGGTTGCCTCGGCCGAAACCTTTCTGAAGGATCTCGGGCGAATGCAGGAAGGACTGGCAGACAACGAAAAAATTGAGTACCGCCTTGAACAGCGAAACGACTGGGGAAACTTCATCGGAACCTGGGGCATATTTATCGTCATGATTCTGGCGATGTATTTTCTCCTGGGCCGGATGTCGGGAGCTGGTGGTCCCGGCGGGCAGATTTTTAACATCGGGAAGTCTAAAGCGGCCCTGTTTGATGCCGAAAATCGCGTTAAAATCACGTTTAGTGAAGTAGCGGGTCTGGAGGAAGCAAAGGAAGAAATCAAGGAGATTGTTGATTACCTGAAGAGCCCAACCAAGTTTACCAAACTCGGTGCCAAGATTCCCAAAGGTGCATTGCTGGTAGGCCCTCCGGGTACGGGTAAGACCCTGCTGGCGAAAGCCGTGGCTGGTGAGGCCGGCGTGCCGTTCTTCTCGCTGTCGGGTTCCGATTTCGTCGAGATGTTTGTCGGGGTAGGTGCCGCCCGCGTGCGTGACCTCTTTAAGCAGGCGAAGGAGAAAGCGCCCTGTATCATCTTTATCGATGAGATCGACGCCGTAGGTCGTTCGCGGGGCCGGGGCTCTATGCCGGGTGCCAATGACGAGCGCGAAAACACACTGAACTCGCTACTGGTGGAGATGGACGGCTTTGCCACCGACTCAGGAATCATTATTCTGGCCGCTACCAACCGGCCGGATGTATTAGACCCGGCCCTGCTGCGTCCGGGTCGTTTCGACCGGCAGATCAGCATCGATAAACCGGATATTGTGGGCCGTGAGGCTATCTTCAAGGTTCACCTGAAGCCGCTGAAGCTGTCGATCGATGTCGATCCGAAAGATCTGGCGGCTCAGACGCCGGGTTTTGCCGGGGCCGAAATTGCCAACGTCTGTAACGAGGCTGCTCTGATTGCCGCCCGTCGTAATAAGGATTCCATTGATATGCAGGATTTCCAGGATGCGATGGACCGGGTGATTGGTGGTCTGGAGAAAAAGAACAAGCTGATTTCGCCGGAAGAGAAAGAAATTGTGGCCTATCACGAAGCCGGTCATGCCGTAGCGGGCTGGTACCTGGAGCATGCCGATCCGCTTGTGAAGGTAACCATTGTGCCGCGTGGGGTTGCCGCTTTGGGGTATGCTCAATATCTGCCCCGCGAGCAGTACCTGTACCGTACCGAGCAGTTAATGGACGAAATGTGCATGGCACTGGGTGGTCGTGCGGCCGAAGACATTGTTTTTGGTAAAGTCTCAACCGGTGCCCTCAGTGACCTGGAGCGGATTACCAAACTGGCTTACAGCATGGTGACCGTATACGGCATGAACGATAAAATCGGTAATGTGTCGTTCTACGATTCCAAGCAATCTGAGTACTCGTTCAACAAACCGTATTCAGAAGAGACGGCCAAGCATATCGACGATGAAGTGCGCAAGATTGTAGACGAAGCCTACCAGCGTACCAGAGAAATGCTTTCGCACAAGCGTGAGCAATTAGAAATCATTGCTCAGGAATTGCTTAAAAAGGAAATTCTGTACCAGAATGATCTGGAGCGCCTGATTGGTAAGCGTCCGTTTGAGCGGGATACGGCTTACCAGGCCTACAAGAAGCGGGGTGAAGAAGTTAAAGAAGGCATCGGCTCGGAGAGCAAGCCAACGGAGATTGAGCCGCTACCGCATCTGACCAGCGAATAATTCCAAAAAGCCCCCTGAGTTCTCAGGGGGCTTTTTTGGTAGTTTCACCGCTTAGTAATAAGCTCATCCATTATAAAATTAGCCAGATTCACCGCTTGCTGCTGTCTCACCTTTTCAGTAGCAGGCGTTTGTACCTTTAGGCTGATAATATGATTTAAATACAGCACGCGCAGGATTTGCGTACCAGGCTCCCAAACAGCTTTATCGCCTACACCTATCAGGCCAATATACTTTTGTGTCGTTTCAACAGGTAAGACAAACTGCGTGGCTGCCGGTGAGGTAGTGGGGCCGGCCGTTGTGGTGGCAGTATCGTTCGGCAGCGTAGACTCCTGGGTAATGCCTAACCTGACCTGTCTGGATGTTGGCCACTCGGCAGCTAGTCCCGACGGCTTTGGCCCAAATATAGAGCGTGCTTTATAATCCTCTCCCAGAGTATACTTTCGGCTTAGCTGCCCCAGCACCTGTGGGTCGCCCGGCTGAAACAGCATGTTAAAAATATACTCTGCATGGTACATAGATTCGTACGGATTCGGCTTGGCAAAGGCTACCCCTACCCGGCTGTTTCCCCATTGAAATTCGCACCCGTTCGGGACATCAATGGTTGTTAGCTCGGTTGTAAGGGGTATGTTGAACATGTCCTTTATAAACGCAGCGGACATGTAGTTACAAGGGCGTTCGTACTCATGATCCGGGCTAAGTATGTAAAGGCCGGATACATCTTTGGCTATGTAATTACCCCCTGTACCGGCTGCGTCATTGGCGGTATCAGTGTAGTGTCCATATTCCCCACAGGACATCATAGCCCCGGATAGCATCAGCAAAAACAGTTGATTTTTCATATATCGTTGATTCAGGTATTGTAACAACGGTAATACTATTTTTGCCCCTGCGTTGTTTGATTTCGCCCGGTTTACTGTTCGTTTGGCGCGGCCGTTTACTCCACATCGGATAAACGAAGGCTATTGCCTACCTTTGCAGCAGAAATTGTTTGTAGATGTCCGTAGTTGAACAGATTCCCCTGCCGGCAGGGCAGAAGGTTTATTTTGCCTCCGACTTTCACCTGGGCACCCCGTCACTTCCCCAAAGCCGTGACCGTGAGCGCGTTATTGTTAACTGGCTGGATGCCATCGAAGGGGATGCCGAAGTGATTTTCCTGGTCGGCGATATATTCGACTTCTGGTTTGAGTACAAGCGCAGTATTCCGAAAGGCTTTATCCGGTTCCAGGGCAAACTGGCCGCACTGACCGATGCCGGCAAGCGAATCATCCTTTTTACCGGCAACCATGATATGTGGATGCAGGATTACTTCACCCAGGAGATGGGCATTCCCGTTTACCGGCAGCCCCGTGTCTACGAAATAGCCGGCAAACGCCTGTACATCGGCCACGGCGACGGCTTAGGGCCGGGCGATTTTGTCTATAAGCGCCTGAAGCATGTGTTTGAGAACGATCTGGCCCGGCGACTGTTTCGCTGGCTGCACCCCGACGTGGGCATCGGTCTGGCGCATAGCTGGTCGCGCCGGAGCCGCATCCGCAATCAGACAAGGGCAGAAAACCGGTTTGTAAACGAAGACCTGGAGTGGCTGTTTCAGTACTGCCGGGAGGTAGAGCAGCACCGGCACCACGACTACTACATTTTTGGCCACCGCCACCTGCCCCTGGACCTGGCCGTTTCCGATACCAGCCGGTATATTAATCTCGGCGAATGGGTATCGGCCCGAACGTATGCGGTGTTCGACGGTATTGACCTGCAACTGAACACATGGGCTTCTTAAGGAAAAGGCAATGACGACAGCCAAACCCAGTTATGTGGGTTCGGTGGCGGCTTAGGCAACCCCGCTGATAACCGGAATAGATTTAGTAGATTTAGCCCAAAAGTAATTCCGATAACTACACAGATGAAAACAAACAAATGTCTGGTCACGACGCTGGCCACTATTCTAACTTTCGGTGCTTTTGCCCAAACGGTAGACGAACTGGTCAACAAACATATTGCGGCCTTAGGCGGGCAGGATAAACTAAGTAGCGTAAAGACGCTGGTGCTGGAACGCACAATTTCTGTTCAAGGCATGGACATTCCCAGCAAATCGACGCTGGTAGTTGGCAAAGCACTCCGGTCTGAGTCGTCCGTGATGGGCAATATTATGGTGCAGGTGGTAGATGGGTCAACAGGCTGGATGATTCGTCCGGCTATGATGGGCGGCTCAGGTGATCCTGAGGATATGCCCGCCGAGGTGCTGAAACAACAGACCGACCAACTAGACCCATTTGGTCCACTGGTGGGTTATAAGGAAAAAGGCAACCAGGTTGAATTGCTTGGTAAGGAAAAGCTGGACGGCAAAGACGCCTATCACCTGAAAATAACGACTAAAGAAGGAAATGTGATGGAGGAATACCTCAATGCCGATACCTACCTCGTCAGCAAAATGAAACGAGGTGGTATAGACGGACAGCCTGCTGAAATTACAATCTCAGACTACAAAGATTTCGATGGCATTAAGTTTGCCAGATCGATGGAAATGGCCGGTGGGCAGATGGGAACGCTTACATTTACCACCGATAAGGTGAAAGTTAATGAACCCATCGATGACAAAGTTTTCAAAAAACCGGTCAAGTAACAAATGTAATGCCGATCAGGGTGGGGTGTACGGGTTTGACCGAATGTCTCACCCTTCCTGTTAAGAGGCAGAGCGAAACTACGTTCAGACAGCAACGTACCTAACGAAGCAGGTATAAAAACCGGTTTAGGATGACACTTGGACCCAAATAGGACTCGGTAAATGAGTGGCGTTTCGGCTGGTTAGTTCTTCAGCATATCATCGCGGGTCATGTTCTCTCTGGGGGCCTGGTTCAGCTCTTTGCGCCAGTCTTTTTTGCTGAGGTCGCCGTTCTTGACCGATTTGATAAAATTAGCCCAGGCAAAGGGGTTCAGGAAGGGCAGGGTAGTAGCTTGCCCCCGGTTGGTAATAGCTTCCCGACCAAAATACTGCTGATTCATAAAATACTGGTGGTTGGCTACGGCACCCATTGGCGTCACGGCCGCCAGCCGCATCAGGTATTCGGGGTCGGTATTTCTGGCCAGGGCTTCCCGCTGCTTTTCATCCGGCAGTTTTAAGTTGACAAAAGCCTGCTTAAACAGCTCCTCCGTGGGAAAGGGGTACACCTTTACTTCTGCCAGCGTTTTTACGTCTTCCTGTAGTGCAACCACGGCCGAGTATGTTACATCCGACAGCCGGCGCGGAATAATGTGATATTGGGGCTTAAAACCCACGTAACTGAAGACGATACTATCGCCGGGATACACAGGCAGCACAAAATAGCCGTTTGAGGCAGATAACACACCCCGGCCGGCTTTGTGAATATAAATGGCGGCACCGGGCAAAGGCTCGTTGGTTCTACCGTCGGTGATAAAGCCTGTAAAGGTAATCTGCCGCTCCTGCCCCTGCGCCCATGCGGCAGAAAACAGGCCCGTCAGGCAAAACAGGCATCCAAACAATATCCCTTTTTTCAGCAAGTGTCTCATCTCATCAAAACGCCGGGCATTGGCTCCTATTTTAGTTAAGTAAATATTTTAAGAAATGTTACAATAAACGGTGCCGCCAGCAGCAGCCCGTCGAACCGATCCAGGAAACCACCATGCCCCGGAATACTGCTTCCGGAGTCTTTAATGGCAATACTCCGCTTGAAAAGCGACTCGACCAGGTCACCGTAGGTACCGGTTACCACAATGATGGCTCCGATACAGTACCATTGCCAGGCCGTTAGTTCCGGCGAGAAAATGCCCAGCAACAGGGCAATAATACCAGCTGCGATGGCCCCGCCAACGCTGCCTTCCCAGGATTTTTTGGGCGATACCCGCGCAAATAACTTCCGGCGGCCAAACTTCGTTCCCGCAAAGTAGGCGCCAATGTCGCTGGCCCATAGCAGCAGTAAACAGCCGAAAATAAGCCAGGGATGGTAATTGCCCCCCCGCAGGGCAATCACATTCATTAAGGCAAAAGGAACCGCCACATAGATTATACCCAGAAACGTAAAGCCGATATTGGTAAAGGGTTTGGCGTCTCTCTTCTTGTATAACTTAATCAGAAAGATCATGTTGGCCGCCGGGCAGATCAGGTAGTAGGCCTGCTCGTTGATAAACCCTTTTTCGACCAGAAAGGTCAGCACCACGATCAGGCTGCCAACCAGGGTACCATAGTAAGTGAGGGGTTGATTACCGTCGAGACCCAGCAGCCGGTAAAATTCAATTTGGGTTAAGGCGCTGATTACCAGAAACAGCAGCGCACAGGTCCAGTCACTATACCAGATGGCTATCAGAATTAAGAAAACCCCCACAATGGCTGCAATTACCCGCTGCTGGAGGTTCGACATTTCAGCCAAACGTTGTTTCATGCTCTAAGATGATTTTGGCAATTATAGCGTGTTTTATCGGTACATACACTTCACAATTGCCAAAAGGAGGATAACTGCTGCTTTGCTTATTGAGCACTACGGCGTCAATTTCGTTTTCGGCTAAAATGGCTTTGGCCAGTTCGGCCCGGTACGGCATCGGGGTCGTGAGTACCTTCTCCCAGTTTTCAAACATACGGATGTGTATTGGCGGGCCGCTGATTTACCCTTCGGAAATATACCAATATTATGGCAGAAAATGCCAGCGATACCAACGCGCCCAGCATAGGTACCGTTTTTGTATTTTCAATATCGATGGATGTTAACTTCTGCTGATACATGAAGACCATCAGCACCGTGAACCCATTATTGATGAAGTGTGCCAGAATGGGTACCCACAAATTGCCCGACCAGGCATACAGATAACCAAACATGGCTCCCAGCAGCACCCTGGGGATAAAGCCATAGAATTGCACATGAATGGCACTGAAGATAAAAGCCGCCAGCCAGATGCCGGCGTGTACGTTGCGGGTCCAGGCCACAAACTTGCGCTGCAGAATGCCCCGGAACAGCAGTTCTTCACCGATGGCGGGGAGCACGGCTATAACCAGTACCGCCATTATCAACTGACCGGTGGTCCGGAACGAAGTCAGGTATTTAGTCAGGTTGGCCAGCTCATCTTCTTTCCGGCGCATCCACTGTTCTACCGGGGCCAGGGTTTGCGGTAGTTTCAGTTGCTGGTTCCATTCGATAATCAGGCCGTTGAACGGCATAAAAGCAATCACCAGCAGCACCACCAGGCCGAGCGCCGAGACCGTAGCCAGCGGGCGGATGTTGAAATCGGCCCACCGCCGGCGATCAATCAGATACCAGTAGGCCAGGCAGGGTAGCAGAAACGTACAGGCATGGCTGATGCCCTGTACCGTCATCAGTATATACCAGCCGTTGGGATAAGCCGCCGGATTCTGCAGCAGGGCCGCCAGATTGGTTAGTGAACTCTCCCCGCCGGACGCCGAAAACGCCACCACCACCAGAGCCGCTATCAGGCTGCCCAGCGACATGCCCAGAATAACGAAACCCGTCAGCAGCAGCAACGTGCGCAGGGGATGAGGTTCTGGTGTAGTGCGTAAATCAGTAGGAACAGGTTGCATAATTCTCGTAAATTTACAGGTTAAATGCGAGCTTTTGCGCATTAGCCCCGTTTGTTTCTTTTTATAATGATAAAACTTACGGCTTCCGGTTGTTGTTAGCTGAGTACCGGGCTTATAACAGGATATGGTAAAGATTGGAACTATAGAATTAGGGGAGTTTCCGCTGCTGCTGGCTCCGATGGAGGACGTGAGCGACCCGCCGTTTCGGGCGGTGTGCAAGGCCAATGGGGCCGACCTGATGTACACGGAATTTATTTCGTCGGAGGGGCTTATCCGCGATGCGGCCAAGAGCGTGCAGAAACTGGATATTTTTGAGTATGAGCGACCCATCGGCATTCAGCTTTTTGGGAGCGATATCGAGACCATGCGCTCCTGCACCGAAATCGCCGGCCGGGTCAATCCCGACCTGATTGACATTAACTACGGTTGCCCTGTCAAAAACGTGGCCTGCCGGGGTGCCGGGGCGGCTTTGCTCCAGGATATTCCCAAAATGGTGCAGATGACCGAGGCCGTGGTAAAAGCCACGCACCTGCCCGTTACCGTGAAAACCCGGCTGGGCTGGGACGACAACACCAAAAACATCGAGGATGTAGCCGAGCGGCTCCAGGACATCGGTATTCAGGCCCTGACTATCCACGGCCGTACCCGCGCCCAGATGTACAAGGGCGAAGCCGATTGGACCCTCATTGCCAAAGTCCGGGAGAACCCCCGCATTAAGATCCCCATCTTCGGCAACGGCGACATTGACAGCCCCGAAAAAGCGCTGGCGTACCGGAACCGCTACGGGGTGGATGGCATCATGATCGGCCGGGCGTCTATCGGCTATCCCTGGATATTCAACGAAATTAAGCATTACCTCAAAACCGGCGAACACCTGCCGGCCCCGACTATCTCCGATCGGGTGGAGGTGTGCCGGAATCACCTCGATTTCTCAATCCGCTGGAAAGGGGAGAAGGTGGGTATCTTTGAAATGCGCCGGCACTACGCCAATTACTTCAAAGGGCTGGAAAACTTTAAACCTTACCGGGCCGAACTGGTGCAGGCCGACACCTATGCCGATCTGAACGAGATTCTGAACCGGATTACGGAGCAGTACGAAGGCGCTCTGGTCTAAAACAGAAACCACAAACTACATGAATACTGCTACGGCCGAGCCAATTGTGGTTCAGCGACCGCGCCCGTTACTAGCCTGGGGATTGCTTGTGCTGATGGCGCTGGTCTGGGGAAGTTCCTTTATTCTTATCAAGCGCAGCCTGGCTGTTTTCCCGGTCGGGCAGGTAGCGGCCGGTCGCATCTTTTTTGCGTTTCTGTTTTTTCTGCCGATGATGCTGCGGCAAATCCGGCGGGCAGAGGTGCGTCAAACTCTCCGCAATCGCTGGTGGGCTTTCCTCATAAGTGGTACCCTGGGTTTTCTGGGGCCGGCCTACCTGTTTGCCGAAGCGGGTGCGCACATCAACAGCTCGCTGGCGGGGGCCTTAAATTCGCTCAGTCCGCTTTTTACCCTTATCATCGGTGCCTTGTTTTTCAGGCAGCGGGTCCGGTGGCTACAGGTGATGGGTATAGTGCTGGGCTTTACCGGTACGGCCTTCCTGATCTTTTATTCGGCGTCTGGAGCGCTCACGGTCAACGGCTACGCGCTGCTGGTAGTGCTCGCTACCGTGATGTACGGCATCAACATCAACACCATTGCCCGGTACCTCAGCCACCTGCCGGCGCTGATGTCTACCACCTGGATCTTTGCGTTCGTGGGGCCGCCGGCGTTGGGTATCCTACTCACCACCGATTTTTTCAGCCGGGTAGCGGCTTCCGGGGCGTCGGCTTCGCTGTTGGCGCTGCTGTTTCTGGGCGTCATGTCGTCGGGCGTAACCTCCATCATTTTCAACCGGGTGGTGCAGTTGTCGTCGGGGATTTTTGCCTCGTCGGTGACGTACCTCATGCCGATGGTCGCGCTGATGTGGGGAATGCTGGACCATGAGCGGATTGGGTTGCCGCATTACATTGGTATGGCTGTTTGTTTGTTTGGCGTATATTTGGTCAACCGAAAAAAATGACCCTTCATCTGACAATGCCTTATCATGTTCCAAGCCAGCGTTAACGACCGCGACACCGTCACGATTGACTTCGCCCCACAGGGGCCAACCCTGAACGATGCTCCCTTCGACTGGGATCTGGTCCGGCTCTCTGACCGGACATTTCATATTCTCCGCAACAATCAGTCGTACACGGCCGAGCTGATCGATATGGATGCTGCGGCTAAATCAATAACCCTCAAGATCAACCAGGCGCTGTACCAGGTGCAGTTGAAAGACCGCTTCGACCTGCTGCTCGAACAGATGGGTATGAGCAATGCCGCCGGGGCCAAAGTGAACGACATCAAAGCCCCTATGCCCGGCCTGATCGTCGGCGTTAGCGTAGAACCGGGTACCGCCGTGCAGAAGGGCGACATTGTGCTGATCCTGGAAGCGATGAAGATGGAAAACGCCATTAAGGCCCCCGGCGACGCTACTGTCCGCACCATTCGCGTGGTTAAAGGCGACCGGGTTGAGAAGAATCAGGTATTAATCGAGTTTGAATAAGAGAGGAAAGGAGAATGGGCATAGACTTTACCATCTTCCCGTTCTCTATTCCTTTACTCCTTTTTTCTTATCTTTGCGGGCAAAATCGTAAACATGGCTCAACAACTAAAGTACAAGCGCATACTGCTCAAGTTAAGCGGTGAGGCCCTGGCCGGTAAAAATGGAAATGGCATTGATCCGGCCATTCTGGAGCAGTATAGCAAAGAAATAAAGGAGATTCACGACCTGGGTGTTGAGATCGCCATTGTGATCGGCGGGGGTAATATCTTCCGGGGGATAACCGGCGAGCGGTCGGGTATGGACCGGGTGCAGGGCGATTACATGGGAATGCTGGCTACCGTGATTAACGCCATGGCTATTCAGAGTTCGCTGGAGCAGCACGGTATGTTTACCCGCGTGATGTCGGCCATCAAGATGGAGCAGGTGTGCGAGCCCTACGTACGCCGGCGGGCGGTGCGTCACCTCGAAAAAGGCCGGGTGGTGATTTTCGGGGCCGGTACGGGTAACCCCTATTTTACGACAGATACCACGGCTAGTCTGCGGGCCATTGAAATTGAAGCCGATGTGGTGCTGAAAGGAACCCGCGTGGATGGCGTATATACCGCCGATCCGCTGAAGGACAAAACCGCTACCCGCTATACCACCATTACCTTCAACGACGTTTACGAGAAAAAACTGAGCGTTATGGATCTGACGGCTTTTACGCTCTGTCAGGAAAATAACTTGCCGATCATCGTTTTCGATATGAACAAGTCGGGGAATCTGCTGCGGCTGGTGCAGGGCGAAGACGTAGGTACGCTTATTACGGTCAACACCCCCTCCGATTCGCTATAGAAGTTTACTTAATAACGTATCCGCTAAATTCTTGATCTAACGAATGGAAGAGATTGAACTATATCTCGATGATGCTAAAGATACGATGGAAAAGGCGCTGAAGCATCTGAACATCGAACTGGCAAAAATCCGGGCCGGCAAGGCGTCAACCAATATGCTCGACGGTATTCAGGTTGAGTATTATGGTGTGCCCTCGCCCCTGAATAATGTAGCATCGGTCACCACCCCCGACGCCCGGACCATTGCCATCAAGCCTTTTGAGAAGAAGATCATCGGCGAGATTGAAAAGGCCATCCGCAACAGTAACCTCGGATTATCGCCCACCAACGACGGCGAAATTATCCGGCTCAACATTCCGCCCCTGACCGAAGAGCGCCGGCGCGACCTGGTGAAGAAGGTGAAGCAGGAAATTGAAACGGCCAAGGTGAATGTGCGCAACATTCGCAAAGATACCAACGACGGCATCCGGAAGTTAACCAAAGAAGGCGTTTCGGAGGACGACGTAAAGAAAGGAGAAGAACGCGTTCAGAAACTAACCGACAATTTTATTGCCCGCATCGACGAAATCTTTGACGCCAAGGAAAAAGATATTATGGCTGTTTGACGAGAAAAAAGCTTCTGAAAAGCCGGTCCTGCAACCGGCTTTTTTCTTGACGCTGCCCGAAGCCGGTTTTCTGCTTTAACCTATATACGCTTTTTCTGAAATTTTTTATCCTATGGTCCGACTTCTGGCATAATTGGTGTCTACATTGTACTATACCTCAGTGGCTGGTTGTGCCAAATCAAAGGAGGTATACGAATAACGAATGCTTTTTGCATACTTTAAACGACACCAACTTACCAAAGTAAAGCATAAGCCTGCCGGCCAGATACCGCTGCTTTGCCACTTTTTACCCGACTTAGACAATGATCCTGGTGAAATTGAACAAAGTCTGCGCTTTTTACGGGGATTACACAAGATGGGTTGGCACAGTGTAGTGGCAACGCCGTTTGTGATGCAGGGGTATTATTTTCCTAATCCGGAGAGTATAGTCCGAAAGACAAAACATCTGGAACAACTTTTGCGGCAGGAAAAAATTCAGATGAATCTGGAACCGGCTGCGGAGTATTATTGGGATGCCGGATTATTTAATACGTTGGCATCAGGCCAGAACCTGCTCAGCTTCACCAGTGACGATCCGTCTAAAAAATTTGTCCTGATAGAGACCTCGCTGGTGTACCGCCCGGAAAATTTTGCGCTTGTTATGAACAGCTTGAAACAGCAGGGCTATTCAGTGGTGCTAAGTCACACAGAGCAATATATTTTCTTGCAGCAAATGCCCGAGCGGGTGCTGATCCTGCGCGAGGCCGGCGTGTGCTTTCAGGTTAATTTGCGGTCGCTGACCTCTGAAGCTACGCCCGCTACCCGTCGGTTAGCCGAGTGGCTGGTGCAGCAGGGCATGGTCGATTTCTGGGCGGCTCCTCCCCGTATCGAGCTGATTCAGAATGCCATGCAGTCGCCTTTGTTTTCTGCCCAACCCTGAACCCCTCATTTTTCGAAGATTTCTTCCAGTACTTTCCGGCCTACTTTCCGGCTCGACAACGGGTTTTGCCCGGTAACCAGTCGCTCATCTACCTCAATATACGGCAGAAACGGAATCAGACTCTTACTATATAAGGCATTCTTCTGTTTTAAGGCATCTTCCAGCAAAAACGGCACTTCTTCGTCGAGCCGGACGAGTTTTTCCTCCAGGTTCGAATAGCCGGTAACCTGCCGGTTGTCTACCAGCAATGTCCCGTCCGAGAGGGTGACGTTGAGCAGGGCACATACGCCGTGGCAAACAGCCGCTACCATACCCCCGTCATCATAGATCTGCCGGGTAATGGATTGCAGCGTTTTATTTTCCGGGAAATCCCACATGGTACCGTGCCCTCCGGCAAAATAAATAAGCTGGTAATCGGCTGGGTTAATGGCTTCCGGCCTTAGGGAGTTTTCCAGCTTATACCTGAACTCCGGATTATGATACCATTTATCGTTGATGTTATCTTTCAGATCCAGGCTCCTCTGATCGATAGGAACGGAGCCTCCCCGGGGACTCACAATGTCATAGCCGAGATTCCGGTCGGCCAGTTCATCATAGAAATGTGTGGCTTCGCTCAGCCATAAGCCTGTTTTCTGCGGCTTGGTCGGGTAGTCGGTGTGATTGGTACAGACAATAAGCACCTTTACTTTCGGATCCATACGGTAAAAGTAGCAAAAGAGTTAAGAGTTAAGAATTAAGAGTTAAGAGTTAAGACGGGGCCGCCCGGCGGTTAAGAATTGGCTGGCGCACTTTTTAATTCTTAACCGCCGGGCGGCCCCGTCTTAATTCTTCACTCTTAACTCTCGTCTTTTCTGGTCCCAGCTCCAGCTTCAGGACGCCACGGGGGCAGACGGCCGAGCAGATGCCGCAGCCGACGCAGGAGGCCCGCACAACGTCCTGGCCGCGCTGAGCGTACCAGCGCACATCGATGCCCATTTCGCAGTAAGCCGAGCAGTTGCCGCAGGAGATGCACTGACCGCCGTTGGTGGTGATCCGGAACCGCGATTTAAACCGCTGCACCAAACCAATGTAAGCTGCCAGCGGACAGCCAAAGCGGCACCACACCCGGTTGCCCATGAGCGGGTAGAAGCCGGTACCCACCACACCCGCAAAAATAGAGCCGATCCAGAAGCCGTAGGCCGACCGGATGCTGTACGAGTCCAGAAAACCCAGTATGGTCGACTGACCGGAGAAGTAGGTGTACAGCACCAGCAGGGTCATCACTATGGCAAAGACCAGCACGCTATGCACCATCCAGCGTTCTATCTTCCAGGCCACCAGCCGTTTGTCGGAGAGGTGGCGGTAAGGGTCGCCCAGCGTTTCGGCCAGACCCCCGCAGCCGCAGACCCACGAGCAGTACCAGCGTTTGCCCAGAAAGTATGTGAGTATGGGCACGGCAACCAACGACAAGGCAGTGCCCCAGACCAGCATAAAAATGCCAAACCCTCCGGCCTGAATTTTTTCGTTGATCCGGTAGTCGAAAAAGAAGGTGTAATCGAGTGGCCAGATGTTTTTCAGATCTTGGTACGGCTGGTTGAGCAGCGTCAGAATCTCCGGAATCAGAAAGGCAAAGGCCGTCTGGAAGAAGATAACAGACAGGGTGCGGACCTGCTGATAGCGGTTGTGCCGGTAGTTGATGAGCATCCGGATACCCATAACCCAGATCACCAGCGTATATAGGAAGCCGTACAGGAACCAGCGACTGGCCGGCCCGCCGTTGATGCCCTGGCTGATGGGGTCGACGAGCAGCACCCAGTTGGTGAGGTATTCGGGGTAGAAGTACAGCACAATGTAAAAACCGATCAGAAAAGCGCCCAGGCTAATGCCGATCCAGCCCCGGTCGGTAGCAGGATGGCGGTACAGGTGATTGTTTTTAATACCCGGCAACCGTTGCAGACCGGCCAGTATATACATCAGCGCTCCTAAGGTGGCAACGCCAATGCTGAGCCAGAACCATAGCCAGGCATTGCCCTGGAAGATACCCTGCGTGGCCGCTTTGGTTACCTCAAAGGTGTAGTCGTCGTAAATGACCTTATCCCACTCCTGTCGGGACCTGACCTCAGCATTGTAGGCATTGATAGCACCTTTGAAGTCGCTGATGAAAGCGAAATTTGAGGTGTACAGCCGCCCGTGCATAAAGGCCGTGCGCTCCTGCAACACGGCCCGGTGTTCCGGTTTTATAGTCTGCCCGATCAGGGCGGGTGTTAGCCGGTACTGGCCGAACGTCAGCGTCAGAATGAAGGTGATGAACCCCGCAAAAAATAAGCTTAACCCTACTAAACGAATGATCTTCATGTGTATCTAAGTATAAGAAAATAGCAAAAGTCCGGTTGTTTACCGCTATGCGGATGTCGGCCAGGCGACAGATTCGACTTAGAATTGTACAAAATTTCGACAAACAGTAGAATATTCTAAGTTATGGCGAAAGGTCGAATTAAAATTCGTATAAACTGGTAAAATCTCGAATTATCTATTTGATATATTGTTATAATTGTAAAAAAACACCGTAACCAATATGACTACCGTAACGTACCAATTGCTACAGGCAGAGCAGGCCTGGATGGTTGTATCGGACCAGCTTCAACAACGTAATTCAATTTTGTCGCGGGGCATTGCTCAACTTGAACGGAATCCCAAAGAGTTGCCCATGGCGAGCCGGCTGATGATTTTACGGTATCACCTGCGCATCAGCCTGCGCAAATTAACTGCGGAATCCCGTAAGTTTCCGCAATCTGCCGACGATGCTCAGCGCATTCACCAGCAATGGATGTACATTCAGCAGTTATTTTTCCTGCTGCGTCAGATCGACGCTGAACTAAACAATGCCAAAGAGGAAAGCGAAGCGCTTCGGAGCTGGCTCGATTCGCTCGAAACCCGGATTTACAAATCGGCACTGGTCCACCTGAACTAACAAGCTTTTTTCATAACGCTTTATTCAACAAAAAAAGCCCTCCATCGAGGGCTTTTTTTATGAATCGATACTGCATACATGTCTCTATGCAAAAGGCTGATAGTATCACCTATAGTAAGCAATCCGAAATCGCCTTACTGGCTTCGGCTGGCCGAAAAGCGCTCCGCCTGCTTATCCATCGATTTCTCGCTATCGGCGTTTGAGGTAACCACCACCCGGTACCGGAACGTAACCGATTTGCCGGCAGGCAGGGTATAGTTCATGGCGGGGTCTTTGCCTTCGCTCATGACTTTAGCCCCCAGCGGATTGGCGGCATACAGGCCGTAGCCGCGTGAATGCCAGTAGGTTGGATAGCCTACATTCTGCGGATGGTCGAAAATGGCTACCGAGATGTTTTCGCCGTTGATGGTGCCGGTCAGGTTCATCCATTTGGCGCGTTTGCCCCAGACGTTTTCACCTTCTACCCCTTCGCTGCTTTTGTAGTGGCCCGTTACACCGGTGTTGTCCATGCTGGGCACTTTGGTGGCAAGGCCACTGGCATCGGTAAATACCTCCGGCTTGTTGGACGGGTGCTCCAACTGCCGGGCCACCCGGATGGCAATCATGCCTTCTTTATTGTCTTTAAACAGCACGTCTTTCGTAAGGGCCGTCAGCGTGGTTGTGCGGTCGATGCTGCGCTCGTTGCCGGTGCCCCGAAAGACAAACGTGGTTACCTCCTTCAGCATGGGTTTATTGTCTTTGTCGAGCCAGTCGGCGGTTACGGTCAGCTCGCCCTGGTCGTTGCCGCTTTTTATGGACGTAACACCGGTATGCACAATGGTACCGAACGGACCGCCGTGCCCCTGCACGTTGTTGGAGTTGTTCCAGAAGTCATGGCCGTTTACGTCGCCGTAGTTAAACCACATGCCCACGTGGTGCGGGTGGTCTACGCGCTCACCGGGGCGCGGGTCAATGGGCCAGCCACGGGTAATGGCGGTACCGTTGGCGGTCAGAATAGGGTAGAGGACCGGCTTCTTCAGCACGTCAGGGCCAGGGTAGAAATAGGCCGTAAAGGGTTTGCCGTCGATACTTACCTCAATCTTCTTCTGAGCCTCGTTGGGAGTGAGTTGAACACGGGCGCCTTTCTTCTGGGCAAACCCGGGGGCGGCCAACAGCACGCCGGCTACAAAAAGAGTGGTAATACGAGTCGTTTTCATATTTGAATAAAAAAGCCCCTCTCCCGGTCAGGAGAGGGGTTAACGAGAAGGTTATTAGCTCAGAACTACTTCCTGCTTCTTGTCATCGAACGTAACGCGCTTACCGGTTTGCAGGGCCGTAGTTGCCATAATGTTGGCTACCGAGTGGTTGAAGCCGGCGCGGGCCGGCGCATTGGGTTCGTTGCGACTGCGCACGCACTCCATCCAGTTACGCATGTGGCGCGATGTCATATCATCGGCACCGGTGTTGGCCGACGTTTCTACCGGCGCTCCTTTTTCCAGCTGAATGGTCGGCAGCAGATTGGCCTGCATATTCATTTCTTTGGCGGCTCTGGCCTGCAAACCACCTTCCGGCGTAATCTGGTTAGTATCCAGATTGATCATACCGCCGTTTGAGTAGTAGTATTCCTTAACGCCACCGGCTTCGTTGTGCATCCGGGAGTGATAGGTTACCTGGAAGCCTTTCGACTTGTCGTTTTCCGGACCATAATCAAACACGGCAGTGAAGGTATCGGCGTTGGTGCGGCCGTCTTTCCAGACATACACACCTCCGTTGGCTACTACGCTGCGCGGATGGTCGTAGCCGCTGAACCAGTGTACGGTATCGATCTGGTGCGACATCCACTGGCCCGGAATACCCGACGAATACGGATAGAACAAACGAAACTCCAGGTACTTGCGGGGATCCCATTCGGCCTTCGGGCGGTTCATCTGGTAGCGCACCCAGTCGGTATCTTCTTTTCGGATTTCAGAGACCAGTTTCGGACGACGCCAGCGACCCGGCTGGTTCACGTTCCAGGTCATCTCCACCATGGTGATATCCCCAAACTTACCGGAGCGGATAAATTCGTTGGCCGCATGGTAGTTGGGCGCACTCCGGCGCTGCGAACCGATCTGCACGATCTTTTTGGTCTTCTCAACGGCTTTCAACGCCTTACGGGCATCTTCCAGCGATTCGGCGAATGGCTTCTCAACATACGCGTCGCGGCCGGATTCTACCGCTTCTACGCAGTGGAGGGCGTGCTGGAAATCGGCCGTGCTGATGATAACGGCGTCAATGTCTTTACGATCGTAGAGTTCTTCGTTGTTGCGGCACTTTACAAAGTTATCGCTAATGAGGCCTTTGCCCTTCAGGTACTGCTCGGCTTCGTCACGACGGCGGTTCCAGATGTCAGATACGGCCACAAACTGGAAGTTCATGTCTTTGGCGTGAGCGGCAAAACTAGGGACCAGCGAGGAACGGAAGCGGTCAGAAAATCCAACGATGCCGACGCGAACGCGTTCGTTGGAGCCCAGAATGCGGGCGTAGCTGCTGGCTGAGAAGCTCATGCCGAGGCCGGCGAGGGCAGATTTCTTTATAAAGTCTCTACGGGAATCCATGTTGGTTTGAGGTTTGAGGTTGGCTAAATCAGACGTTAGATAATGGACATTGGACGTTAGATAAAAACTAAAGGCGCTAAATATCAAAGTCTAATGTCCAACGTCTATTATCTACCGTCTTTTTTAAAATTCTCTGATTTTGAGGTTCCGGAACGACACTCTGTCGCCGTGGTCCTGGAGCAGAATGTGCCCTTTGGGCGCTTCGCCGAAGCGGCCGTTGGCGTTGTAGCTGGCTGCGCTGTATTTACTTTGGCCGACCAATTGCCGGAACGCTTCGCTGCCACGCTCGTACTCCAGCACCTTTTTGCCGTTGAGCCAGTGTTCCACATGGCTTCCTTTCGACAGCACCCGCCCCTGGTTCCACTCGCCCATGGGCTTTACCACTTTGTCTTTAGCGGCCGGGATCAGGTCATAGAGCGAACCTATGGTGCGGTTGCCGTTGCGCCCCATTTTGGCGTCGGGGTGCTTGTCGTCGTCCAGCACCTGGAACTCCAGCCCATACGCGGAGCCGGCCGGTTTGGGCGTATGCTCCGCTACAAAGTACTTCAGGCCGCTGTTGGCCCCTTCGGTCAGCCTGAACTCGAACGTCAGGTCAAAGTCGCCGTACTCGCCCGTGGTGACAATATCCCCGGCGTTTTGTGATTCGCGGCCGTCTTTTTTCTCAATCGTCAGCGTACCATCCTGAACCGACCAGCCGGCGGTTGGGAACGATTCTTTATACGCCCCCCGCCAGCCGGTAGTCGTTTTGCCGTCGAAGAGCAGTTTCCAGCCGGCTTTTTTCTCGGCACCGGTCAGCGTATTTGGTGTTTGCGGTTTTTCGGCCGCGATGAGGAGCAGGAGGGCTCCGGCAGCTAATAGTTTGTTCATTGGTTGATTAGTTGACTGGTTGACTGGTTCACTGGTTGACTGGTTGACTGGTTCACTAGCTGCCGGTTAACCAATCAACCAGTGAACCAATTAACTAATCGGAAATTTCAGTGTCTTCGTGATATACTCTTTATTGATCTGCGCGCACTCAAGCGGGGTTTTGCCGGGTTCGGGAACACCGTCCAGCTCAATCACCCCCCAGCCGTTGAATTTAATGTCTTTGAGGGCGGCAAATACCGCCGGCACATCTACATTGCCCCGGCCGAGTTCCACAAACTTGTACGCTTTCGGGTTATCGGGTTTGTCGGGCAGCGGGCTCATGGTGTCTTTCAGGTGCAGGGCGTGAATGATGTCTTTGTATTGCCGCACAGCTTTGGCCGGGTCGCCACCGCCCTGCTTGTAGTGGGCAATGTCGAGCAGCAGTTTTACGTATTTGGGGTTCATCTCCTGCACCAGGATGTCTACCTCCTCCGGCGTTTCACCCCATTGGTTCATGTGGTTGTGGTAGGTCGCCTGAATACCCATATCGGCTGTTTGTTTACCTACTTCGTTCATCACCCTGGCCAGACGTTTCAGTTCGTCGGTGGTAGGCACCTGGTCTTTTTTGCGCAGGCTGTTGGTCATCTGGAATGCCGAACCACCCAGTGCCTTCACAAAGCTGGCGTGTGCCACGTGCGTGTCGATGGTGCTCTGTACTTTGGTGGGATCAACGTCAACGTTACCGCTGGAAAACATAGCCAGCGTCAGTTTATGCTCATCCAGCAGGGCTTTCAGCTCGGAGACTTTGTTGCGGTAGGGGCCGAAGGTATTGGCACGGAGCTGGATGCCCTTGTAGCCTAAAGAAGCCAGATCTTTGATGGCCTGCTCGTCTTTACCACCCCAGGTAATGGCCGAGTAACCGATCTTCAGACCGGATTTCTTGAATGACGCGGCCAGTGCGTCAGCTCCGGCAGTAGCCGCCAGAGCCGACAAACCGGCCATTTTCAGAAACTGCCGTCTACCGACTGTTTCTGCGGTATGGGTTTGGGAGTAATCAGTATAAGCCGACATTTAAAAGTAAAGATTTTGTGGGTTAAGTCCTATCTCAGTAAAGATTTGGTTACCGTTAATCTACTGAACGGCCCAACTGAAAAAAGGCGGCCTGGGAGCCACCTTTTTTCGGTTGACGTTTAAGGTTCAAGGTTTGAAGTTAAGAGGTGCCCTGGCGGAGCAACCGCCGGGCGGCCCCGCTCAAACCTCAAACCCAATTAATAACCAGGGTTTTGCGGATACTTGGAAGCGCCATCAGCAGTCCGGTCGATCTGATCCTGCGGAATCGGACGAAGGTTGTGGAATTCCTTTACGTTTGGAGCACCGTCCGGATTGTACTTCTTCACGCGGTCAACCAGGTTGCCCCAGCGCTTCAGGTCAAACCAGCGGAACATTTCACCGGCCAACTCACGCTCACGTTCTTCCATAATGAAGTCCATAGTTGCCTGGGCAGCGGTAATTTCCATGTCCTTCTCCTTACCCGGCCAGGCTGCCCGGCGACGAACCGCGTTGATAAACGGAACGGCATCGGCGGCTTTGCCCTGCTGGATCAGCGCTTCGGCGGCAATGAGGTACGTTTCGGCCAGGCGGAACATCAGGAAGTCACGGCTACCTTGCTCATACGTACGGTCCGGACGAAGCGGGTCAAGAAATTTTTGCAGCGTTGGAAACAGATTGGCTCTGTACATGCTGGGCGTTAACACCTGATACTTCTTGGCCGCTCTCTGGGCTTCCGTCCACTCTACACCAGGAATGAAAATAGCAGTGTCGCCGGCGGCAAATGTGACGGACTTCTTCGAGGTGTCGAACAGGTTTGTAAAGGTACCCGGACGGTTGCTAAGCCAAGTGTCTTTGAAGGTTTTCTTGTATCGGGAGTCAACAGAACGCATCGCCGGATCAAATACCGTATTGAGCATGTAGGTGGTTGGCATGAACCGCTTAAACGGACGACCGTTCAATACGTCGCGCTGCATACCTGCCTGTGTGTCATACTCCATACCAAAGTACAGGTGTGTGCGGTTGCCCAC
The DNA here is from genome assembly GCF_039541875.1 of Nibrella viscosa. Lineage (NCBI taxonomy): Bacteria > Pseudomonadati > Bacteroidota > Cytophagia > Cytophagales > Spirosomataceae > Nibrella > Nibrella viscosa. The sequence continues at coordinate 960,182 of NZ_BAABHB010000002.1, forward strand.
CCCATTGGTCAGCGGATCAGAGGTGTATTGGGTAGCAAAAATTACCTCATCGTTGATCTCTCCACCCCCTTGCTCAAATACCTTAGCAAAATCGGGCAGCAGCTTATAGGTGTAATTTTTGATTACGTTGTTAGCATACGTGTAAGCCTTGGCAAAATCATCGGCGGCTTTGGCATCCTTATCCGTACCCTTGGTCAGGTAAACTCTGGCCAGCAGGTGCTCAGCCGCACCTTTAGTGGCCCGGCCATAGTCTGAGGTTGGGGTACCCAGGTCGGCCATAGCGGCTTCCAGATCAGCAATGATCTGGGCATACACATCCTTAACCGGGGCGCGGGTGTATTCCTTGTTGGGTACCAGGTTGCCTTTTGTCAGCAACGAAACTGGACCAAACATTTGCACCAGGATGAAATAATGGTGTCCGCGTAAAAACTTTAACTCAGCAATCCGGCGCTTCTTTATAGCCGGATCCAGGCCCGCGATACCATCGGCGGCATCAATGGCCACGTTCATGGTGTTAATAGCCCGGTAGAAGTTGTTCCAGATGTTGTTGGTAACACCTAAACGGCCATCAATCTGAGAGGTATATTGATTGACGAATTTAAAGCTACCGTCGGCCCCCATGGTATAGGTATCCGTTCCGAAAATCGTCAGGGTCATGGCATCTTCGGTACCGTAGTAATCCCGCAGCGAAGAGTAGGCCCCCTTAACGATTGATTCAAAACCGTTGGGCGTATTCAGGTATTGGATACCTACCTGAGATACAGGCACTTCGTTAAGTAGGTCTTTGCAGGATTGGGTTCCCAGCAGCATACCGGCGGCCAGGAAAATCGCGAATTGACGTGTTATTTTCATGGTTTACTTTTCTTGCTTTTGAATAGCGTCAGCCATTCAGGTTCATTAGATTTTCAGGTTAATACCAAAGGTGATCGTTCTGACCGCCGGTGTCTGGCTGGCGTTCACGTCGCCGTCTGTTTCGCTGTCGATACCTTTATACTTTGTCCGGTACTCCGAGAAGATGAACGGCTGCTGAGCACTTACGTAAGCCCGCAGGGAACCGATACCCAGCTTCTGCGTTAGCGTAGCCGGGAAGTTGTAGCCCAGGTTGATGTTCCGCACTTTCAGGAACGAACCGTCGAAGTAGAGCAGCGTTGACCGGAACGGCGGGAACTCCTGATTCTGGTTCGGCCGCGGGAACTCGTTGGTCGGGTTGTTTGGGGTCCAGTAGTCGATGTCCAGGTTGTTGTAACGACCGGCCAGCGTCATAAAATCCTGGTGGAACAAGCTCCGGAACATGTAGCCAACACGGGCAAACAGGAAGAACGACAGATCGATGCCTTTGAACTCGAAGCGGTTGGTCATACCGGCACTCCACTTCGGTACCTGAGAACCCAGAATTACGCGGTCGAACGGATCGATCTTACCGTCGCCGTTGGTGTCCTGAATCTTGATCTGACCCGGCGCACTCTGGTACTTCTTGGCTTCTTCGGCTTCGTTCAACTGCCAGATACCAACCTTCTTGTAGTCGAAGTAGGCGGTCAGCGGCTGACCAATGAATCGGGCGTTCCCTACGTCATCTACCTTACCGTTGAAAAGCTCCAGAATCGCTTCCCGGTTGCGGGTAAACTGTAGGTCGGTGGTCCAGCGGAATCCATTATTGGCATCTACGTTAACAGTTGACAGCGTTAATTCAAAACCCTGGTTGCGGGTTTTTCCTACGTTCCGGAGTACCTGGTTAAAACCACTGGTCAGCGGAAGCTGGTCAAACAGCAGCAGATCGCGGGTATCGGCGCGGTAATACTCCAGGCTACCGGCTATCCGCCCTCTGAAGAAGCTGAAGTCTAAACCAATATTACCGGTTGTCGTTGATTCCCACTTCAGGTCCGGGTTACCGATACTATTCGGACGATAGCCGAAGGCACCGGTATTACCGAATGCGTATGACGTACGGGCCAACTGCGCCTGCGTCTGATAGGGGTCAATAGCTGTGCTACCAATGGTACCATAGCTGGCCCTGAGTTTCAGATTGTCAATCCAGGTAACATTTTTGATGAACGGCTCATTACTGATATTCCAGCCTACGGCCGCAGACGGGAAGAAACCGTACTTGGTGTTCTGACCGAATCGCGACGATCCATCATAACGGGCCGTCAGCGTCACCAGGTACTTATCGTTGTAGTCGTAGTTGACGCGGCCCATATAGGAGTTCAGCACCCATTGTCTGATGTTGCTGCCTACACCGCTGATAACGGAAGCCTGGCCTAAGTTATAGAACAACTGTGTCTCTGCAGGTACACCCAATACATCAATCTGATTGGTTTCATAATCGTCTTTCTGGACAGAATGCAGCGCCGTAAAGTTCAGGTTATGAATTTGATTAAACGTCTTTGTGTAGTTCAGAATGTTCTCCAGCGTCCAGTTGAACTGGTATTCGTTGAACGTAAAAGCGGTGGGGTCGGCACCGCGACGGGCGTTGGTGAGGCTGTTGGTGAACCGGCCAACGCGACGGTTGGTCAGGTCAGGACCAAAGTTAACGCGGTACTTCAGGCCGTCGATGATGCTCCACTCGCCGTAGATGCTGTTGAAGATACGCATCCGCTTGGTCAGGTCAATCTGGGCACCCGGCAGTACTTCGGCAATTGGGTTTGTCCGCAGACCGTCTGAGGTCGGCAGGAAAATCATGTTACCGTTGTCGTCAAACGGCTTACCCAGCGGATTTTCGGCCAGGGCTCCACCGTACGGGTTGAAGTTCTCACCATTCCGCAGGCTATATACACCCAGGGTAGACGTACCAATCTTGATGTTTTTGGAGATCTGGTGGTCCAGGTTAATCCGGAACGTATAGCGGGTAAAGTCCTGGTTGTAAATGATCCCTACGTCCTTGAAGTAGTTACCCGAGATGGAGAACTGGGTTTTTTCGTTACCGCCCTGCACGCCAATCTGATGGCTCTGGATATTGCCTTGGCGCAGCAGGAACGACTGGTAATCGGTCGTCCGGTTTTTCGCAATACCATCCAGTTCGACCGGTTCGAACAGTTTAGAATCCGCGAAGGCATCTACCACCCCTGACGGTACCGGATGCCGTTGGCATCTTTATAGGTACCGATGGCCCGGCGTGATTCACGCTTGTACTCGGCAAACTCCGGACCGGAGAGAACGTCAATCTGGCCCAGGCGGTCTGAGACACCATAATAAGTATCAATGTTAACGACCGTTTTACCGGGCTTACCCCGTTTGGTGGTAATCAGGACAACACCGTTTGAGCCCCGTGAACCGTAGATCGCTGTGGCAGAAGCATCTTTCAGGACTTCCATCGACTGAATATCCTGCGGGTTAATATCGTCGATACCCCCAGCCAGCGGAATACCGTCGACTACATACAGCGGGTCGTTGGATGCGTTGATGGAACGACGGCCACGAATCCGCACCACCGGACCGGCACCCGGCTTACTGCTGTTTTGTACTACGTCAACCCCGGCGGCCCGGCCTTGTAGGGCCTGGCGGGCGTTGGTGATCGGTAACTCCTGGATTTCTTTGGCACCGACCGACGAAATAGCCCCGGTCAACTGACTTTTCTTCTGCGTACCGTAACCAACAACCACAACTTCGTTCAGTGTGCGCTGGTCAACGGCCAGTTTAATGTCAATGGTTGAGCGGTTGCCAACATTGACTTCCTGGGACATAAAACCGACAGACGAGAACACCAGTACGGCATTGTCGCCGGGGATGGCCAGTCGGTAGCGGCCTTCGGCGTCGGTGGTAGTTCCACGGGTAGTACCTTTTACGGCGACGTTTACGCCCGGCAGGCCACTGTTGTCTTCGGAGGAGATGATGCGGCCGGTAATGGTGCGTTCCTGAGCGGGTTGCTCAGTTGGATTCGCCGGTGGTGTAATACCGGTACCCGGAGCGGCAAAGCCCGGTGTAGCGGCTACCAGCAGCGCGGAGAGTCCCAACGCCGACAACCGGAGTCGGAACGGATTGGGATAGGTAGATAATTGGCTCATAATTAGGATTTAACGGTTGGCTATATGTAAAGAAAAGATAAAGGATTGCGTAGCTAATCCCGCTCGGCCAGCGGCCGTCGGTCAATCGGTTGGATACGCCCGGATGATACATCGACCGAATCGCCGGGGCGCAGTTGAACCGGTTCGGGATAATGACTTAATAGCAGTTTGACCTGCCCTTCTTTCAAAACGACCCGGGTGCCCTGCTGCTGCTGCTGCACCCGAAACGTGGTGCCCGTAGCCTCTACCGTCAGGTCCGGCGTGTGGACCCGGAACAGCCCTTCTGCCCGGACGCCTTTTGTGTGAATCACCATGAAGTCGGCCTCGCCCTGGAGCCACACGGCACGGGGCGCATCGGAGGTCCACTGACGCGAAAAGCGCAGTTGGCTGTTCCGGTGCAGGAAAGCCGTAGAGCCGTCGGGTAGCCGGACCGTCTGGGTTAGACCCGCCGTGGTCCGGATCGTCTGCATTCCTTCTTCGGCGTATTGCATCCAGAGGGCCCAGCCAATGAAGAGAATAATGCCGGCCGCTGCGCCTACGGTCCGGATGAAGTACCACCAGGCGATAAACGAGCGTACCTCCGGTTGCAGGGGCCGTACCTCCTCCATGTCCTGCAGGGATTCGCGGATGCGCCCCCAAAGCGACGACACGTCGTCGTGCCCCATCCGCCGGAGCCGTATTGTCGATAGCTCGCGTACCAGAAAGCGGGCGGTATCTACGGTATCGCTGCGGTACGGATGCTGATGAATCCAGTTTTGCCAGAACGCGTCTACTTCCGCATCACCGGGGTGCTGCACCCACCGGACGAACAGGTCGTCGAGAGCGAGCTCTTCAGCGGTGTAGGCGGAGTAAGGCTTCATTTGGTACTTTAGATGGATATTTTTTGATTACCCACAAAAGAAATGCGCTAAACGCATTCTACTTATACGCACCGTAATTTCAGTGTAACTTTTGGTTTACAAGAAGCTGGGAAGAATGCTTTAAACGCACGGAATCAGGGGCTGGAGCGTGCAGAGCGGGTGCCGGTCGGGCCCTTACCGGCCATCGTTAAAAATATATTAAACCTGTGGCAGGACCAGAAAGGTCGTAGCAAAGTTCTGATTCGACTACCCGTTAGCGAGCAGAGAGGAGGAATAATGGGCATCGCCGTATCCGGGTGTATGATCATGGCACGGGTTTTGACTTTATTCATCGTTGAGAGAAAGGTATGTGAATAAACGCAGAGAGAGTTGATATGTGGCGGACAAGTACATCTAGTTTCATAATAGCCTGGTTTTGCACCCTGACCAGCTTCGGGCAGCTTCGTTCTGATACGCTTGAACAGCCTGATCCAGCCCCAATAGTCAGCCTGCCGAGTGGGCTGGACCGACTAACGGCCGGTCTGGACCGGCGATTCCTGTTTCTTAAAGATACAAAAGATCTGGATGGCCTTAACCGGCTAATTCGCGTAAATGGGGTCCGGGTGGGCCTATGGCTTACCACCCGGCACCAGGTTGGCATTGGCTACAGTTTTATACGGCAGCCGCTTCAGCAGCACAACCTGCTGGCCGAACCTGTATCATTCAAGGCGGGTCTGCGACGGCTCAATTTCTTTACGGTCTACTATGAGCCGTTTCTGATCCGGAATGATCGCTGGGATGTCAGCCTGCCGGTGGATATTGGCTGGGGTACTTCCCGGTACGAGTTCGCCACCGAATCGGTGCGGGGAACGCTGGTCAAAACGGGGAATTTTATACCCGTGGGGGCGGGCGTGTCGGTAACGGCTAAATTACCCGCCCTGCCAAAATGTAAAGCTCTGCGCTGGTTGGGAATAAATGCGTATGCCGGTTACCGAACCACCCTGAAAAAAGACTTCCCCGGCAGTCAGGTCGCCTACCGGGGATTCTTTTATAGCGTGGGGCCAACGTTTTTCCTGGGCCGCTTCTGGGACGATGTACAGAGCTGGCACCGAAACCGGAAAAAAGCCCGTCAGGATACGGATTAACCTGAAGCGGTCAGACTGTTTTTAACGGGCAGTAGCCTCAGTCTCCTTCCACTTCATCCGCAATACGTTGCCCGCCGGCTTCTCCTGTGGGCTGTACTGGTCTCTACGGCGGTCGGGCATACCGGCGGGCTGGGGCGTCATAAACCACTTCCAGAGAAAGCCGCCGGCAAACCAGGGTTGCAGCCAGACGGTCTCCAGCAGGGCCGTATAGGCGTTGGCCTGGGTAGTCGGGTTGGGCGTACATGTACTTTCCGACTCCCAGGGTTGCCTGGCCCCATAATCGCAGGCGCGATAGCCAAATTCGGTAAACAAAATAGGCTTCTGCTGCCGCCGGCTAAATCGCTCAAGGTCTTTCATATGCCTGCCCCAGCCCCGGCTAAGGGTCGATACGCTGGGCGTTTGCTCGTCGGAGAGGGGGAAGTAGGCATCCACACCCACGTAATCGAGTTGCTTCCAGAACGGTATCTTATCGTAACGGTCCCAGTTGGCCGCGTAGGTGAGTTTGCCGCGATATACCTGCCGCACCTGGTCAATAAGCCGGCTCCAGTATGCCGGGCGGGCCGCGGCAAACCGGTCAAGTTCGGTGGTAATACAGTACAACTCTACCTGTAGCGAGTCGGCGAGCCGGGCGCATTCGAGCACGTACTGCGTATAGTCGGCTTCGAACGATTGCCAGTCTGCTTCGCGGGTAAACTCCAGGTCGAGGTGGGAACCACCCTGCATCCAGACATGGGGTTTGAGCATGACCTTCAGGCCCTGCTGCCGCGCCATCCGGATGGTTTCGGCTACGCCTTCGGGGGTTTCGCCCCACCACTGGTGGTTGCGTTGGCGAGACTCGGTCCAGGGGTGGTAAAAATGCGCTTCTCCTTTGCGGATGAACCCATACGGCACCACGGCTACCCAGTCCCCGCCAACGGCTTTTACCTCCGCCAGACCCTCCGGACCGACGGGGCGGGGGGGAGCCACCAGATTGACGCCTTTCAGCTTTTCGCCGTTATGTACATACTCTGCCGAAGTCTGGCAGGAACAGAGCAACCAGGTGCCTAAAAGTATTGACCACCAACTGAGCATTTTTTACGGTTTATACGTTCGTATATTTGACGATACAACTTCATCAACTTTCAGGAGAATTACAATGAACCCTGCACCGATTACAACTTCGGTATTCGATTTGTTTAAAGTAGGACCGGGGCCGTCCAGCTCGCATACCATTGGTCCCATGAAAGCGGCTTACGATTTCCGACAGCGACTCGGTGAGCTACCCGACAACGCCTTGCAACGCGCCGATACCCTCCATATTCAATTATACGGTTCGCTGAGTGCCACCGGCAAAGGCCACGGCACCGACCGCGCCATTGTGGCCGGGCTGCTCGGCCAGCAACCCGAAACGGCCGATCCCGACGAACTGCTAAGCCTGCTCAAAGACCCGACGGTTACTTACCCGGTTCAGGTGCGTGACCGCACGTTCGCCGTAGGACCTGACCATATTCATTTTAACAGAAAACGCTACGACTCACCCTACGCCAACACGATGGTGCTGCAACTGACCAGTGCCGAAGAGATAATCCTGGAAGAGGAGTATTACTCGATCGGTGGCGGTTTTATTCTGCGGAAAGGAGAACATACGGACACAGAAGTTGCCCGGCCAGTTGATCTGCCGTACTCCTATAGCACCATGAAGGAACTGAAGGAGCAGTTGAAACACCATACGCTGGAGCTGTCGGAACTGATGCTCGCAAATGAAATGGCGGTAACTGGCTGCGGCCGTAAAGAAATAAACCAGCGCCTTGACGATATTCTGGAATTTATGCACAAGGCGGTCCGGCGCGGGTTGCGGCACAGGGGTATACTGCCGGGTTCCATCAAACTGCACCGCAAAGCGCCGGTGCTCTACAAGCAGGCGCGGGGGCTGGCACAATCATCAGACAGTTTTCTTATTTTCCTGAACGCCTACTGTCTGGCGGCTTCGGAAGAAAACGCGGCCGGCGGCATCGTGGTCACGGCCCCAACCTCCGGCGCGTCGGGCGTGATACCGGGGCTGACGTACCTGGCCAAACATCATTTCCATTACGACAAAACTACCCTGCGCAATGGTATGCTGGCGGCTGCCGCCGTGGGCTTTCTGGTGAAGCATAATGCCAGTATCTCCGGTGCCGAAATGGGTTGTATGGGCGAAATCGGCACGGCCTCGGCTATGGGGGCCGCTTTTCTTACCTACGCAGCCGGGCACAAGATTGAGGCCGTGGAGGCAGCCGCCGAAATCGGTATCGAACACCACCTTGGTATGACCTGCGACCCTATCGGCGGTTACGTGCAGATTCCCTGCATTGAGCGCAATGCCATGGGAGCCGTAAAAGCTTATAACGCTTTTCTGCTGGCCACAGCAGGTACGCACTCGCTGCAGAAGATTTCCCTGGATTCGGTAATCAAGGTCATGAAAGCAACCGGCCGCGATATGTCGACCAAGTACAAGGAAACCTCCGAAGCAGGGCTGGCCCTGAGCGCAACGGAGTGTTGAAGCGGGTAATTTAGGGGGCTTTCTGACTTTTGGTTTTGTCATCCCCCTAATCCCCCATGAAAACCCTACTCCTCCTCACCGCCATCACCTTCCTGACCAGTATCAGCTACCAGCCGGCTCCTCCGGTGCGCTTCTCCCGCTACTTTGTAGCCGCCGAAAGTTACGAGTCGGTGGGTATTGTGGATGTGAACAAAGACGGCCGGCCTGATCTGGTGTCCGGCGATTTCTGGTACGAGAACTCCGCCGATCTGAAGGCGTTGTTCCGCAAACGCCACCTCATTGGCAACCAGAAACGCTTTGACCAGTACTACGATGATTTTTCCACCATCCCGCTGGATGTGAACCGCGACGGAAACGTCGATATCATCACCGGCGGCTGGTTCGGCGCAACCCTGCGCTGGCTGGAGAATCCGGGGCCGACAGAGAAGGATAAGCCGTGGACCATTCACGAGATTGCCAATGTCGGGAACGTAGAAACCGTACGGGCCTGGGATATAGACGGTGACAGCACCATTGAAATTGTCCCCAACAACCCCAACCACCCGCTCAAATATTTCAAACTGGGGCCAAACGCTACCTTCAGCCAGATCAATGTAGCTCCAACGCAGGGGCATGGCCTGGGCTTCGGCGATGTCAACGGCGATGGTAAAGGGGATTTTATCGTCAGCGACGGCTGGCTCGAAGCACCCAACTGGACCTTACACAAAGAATTCTCTCTCGGTACCGCCAGCGTGCCCATTCTGGTGGTCGACGTGAACGGCGACAAGAAGAATGACCTGATTGTGGGGCAGGGGCACGGGTACGGCCTGCACTGGTATGAGCAAACCATTAACGAGCAGGGCCGGCGAAGCTGGAAGAAAAATACCATCGACGACAAAAACTCCCAATACCACGTAATGGAGTGGGCCGATATTACCGGCGACGGCAAACCGGAGCTCATCACCGGCAAGCGCTACCGCGCCCATAACGACAACGATGCCGGTGCCTACGACAATGTCGGGCTGTACTACTTCACCTGGACCGGCAAAGCCTTCGAGAAGCACACCATTTCGTACGGCCAACCAGGCGTTGGCAAGGGCACCGGCATCTATTTCGCCCTCGCCGACCTCCGCAACACCGGTCGCCCCGACATTATCGTAGCGGGAAAGGATGGGCTGGAAATCTTTTTTAATGAAGGGAGGTGAGTTAAGAATTAAGAGTGAAGAGTTAAGAGTTGTTGCTGACGCATACCTTTTTAATTCTTAACTCTTCACTTTTCACTCACTTCAACTCTCCCGGCACCACCATTACCTCTGTCCGCAGGTTCTGGCGGAGGACGGTCATGGGCAACCGCAGGCCGATGGTGTCTTCGGTGAGGAGCCGATGCAGGTCATCGACGGTAGCCACGGGCTGGTTGTTAAAACCCACAATGATGTCGCCCGGCTGGAGTTCAGTATTATAAGCAACACCGTCGGGTTCCAGGCTGGCTACCAGTACACCGGTTTTGGCAGGTAACTGGTTGTACTGCTTAATGCGCTCGGTCAGGTTAATGAGCTGGCCGGCAATACCCAGGTAGCCCCGGCGAACGCGGCCGTGCATAATCAGCTTGCCCGCCACTAAGGCCGTCAGGTTAGACGATACCGCAAAACAAATGCCCTGCGCGGGCAGGATAACGGCCGTATTAACCCCAATGACATCGCCGTGCGAGTTCACCAGCGGACCACCCGAGTTTCCGGGGTTCAGGGAAGCATCGGTCTGAATGATGTCGTCGATCATCCGGCCCGATTCTGAGCGCAGGGTACGGCCCAGGGCGCTTACTACGCCCGCTGTCAGTGAATACTGAAAGCCATAGGGGTTGCCTACGGCAATGGCAATCTGACCAACCTGTACCTGTTTAGAATCGGCAAAGCGGATACCGCGCAGCCCTTCACCGTAAATTTTGATAACCGCAATGTCGGTAGCGGCATCGCGCCCTACCAGTGTGGCCTCAAACTCCCGGCCGTCGGGTAATGCAACGTCGATCTTCCCGGCGTCGGCTACGACATGGTTGTTGGTGATAAGGTAGCCGTCGCTGGAGATAATAAAGCCCGAGCCAGTACCCTGATCGCCCCGGCCCCGTCGGCGATTGTCGGGCTGGTCGGCGGCTTTCCGGCCGCTGACCTTGATCTGCACCACCGACGGGCTCACTTTTTTAGCTACATTTACAACCGTATGGGAATACGCATCCAGCAGCGGAGCATCCTCATCGGCCTGCCCGAACGAGTTCGGTGGTGTATCGGCAAACGAAATAAACTGGGTTTCCATACTAGAGAATGGTTTTGGTAAACGGATAAGGACGCACGCCAAAGTCTGTACCAGGTTTATTGCATATGAGTAAGCGGTTGCCTGTCAGCCAGTTTGGCAGGGTTGTCCAGGTTTATTCATGCTCAGGGGCTGATCCCTGCCTGCTTTCGGTAAAATCGTCACATACGCTATGACGTTTGAAGAATACCTGATAGAGAAGAAAATTGACGGCCCACAGTTTCAGGCCGCCGAACCAGCGGTGTATACGGAATGGAAAACGCTCTTTGCGCAGATGCATCCGGAGAGTTTCACCACCCAGAAAAAGTTTTTGGTCAATAAAGTCCGGCGTAAGTACCTGTTGCGCTAATGTGTTTTTATGCGAAATTAATCACCGTTAAAAGGTAGTTAATTTGCTGTATAGCAGTTTTTTGTGCATTTTAGGGTGATTACTTTTGTCACGTTATTAGTCGCTAAAACAAACAAAACCCTAAAAACTATGACAGTTATCGTTGCTGAACTGAAAGGCATCACTGAAGCTATCCTGGCATCTTTAAAATCGCAGGGAATCGATAATAGTGAAGAACTGCTCGAAGCAGGTAAAACAACAAAAGGTCGGAAGGCCCTGGCTGAAGCCGCCGGTGTGCCAACCAGCGACATTCTTGAGCTGGTGAACCGCGCCGATCTGGCCCGGATCAAAGGCGTTGGTCGGGTATATGCCGATTTGCTGGAAGAAGCCGGCGTAGATACCGTAAAGGAACTGGCTCGGCGCTCACCGGTCAATCTGTACGCCAAAATTGAAGAAGTAAATAGTGCCAAGCAGTTGACCCAGCGCATCCCGACCCTGGGTCAGATTGAGGATTTTGTGGCTCAGGCAAAAGAACTGCCGGGCATGGTGGAGTATTAAGCCAGACAAGGTATACAACCAGAAGCCGGTAGCTGCCCAGTTACCGGCTTCTGGCGTTTATAGCCTAGGAGGGTGCTAGCCCCTGCCGCTGACTGGGTTGCAGCAGATACGTCCGGAGCCGTTCTTCCAGCTCGGTAATGCCCAGGTTGTACTGGAGTTCGCCGTTGACGGCCAGTGATACCCGGCCGGTCTCTTCCGAAATGGCAATAACGGTGGCATCGGTCACTTCGGTCATGCCCAGGGCAGCCCGGTGCCGGAACCCCAGCGTTGCCGGCAGGTTATCATCGTCCGAAACGGGCAGGATGCAGCGGGCCGCCTGAATACGGCCGTCGTTGATGATCACGGCTCCGTCGTGCAGCGGACTGTACTGGCTGAATATAGCCAGCAGCAGCGGTTTGGATATCTCAGCATCAATAATCTGGCCCGACTCCACGTATTTTACCAGTTCATCGTTCTTGCTGATCACGATAAGCCCCCCCGCAAACTCGGCCGCCAGGGTTTTGCAGGCTTCTACAAGGGGCTTCAGGACGGCTGCCTGGTCAACGTCGCGGGACTGCCTCAGCAGCCACCGCCGGAACCATTTGTTGTTAGCAAAACTGGTCGATTTCCCGATCAGCAGCAAAAAGCGCCGGATCTCCTGCTGAAAGATTATAATCAGTGCCAGGGCTCCCACGCTGATAAAATACTCCAGGATGGTAGTCAGCAGGCTTAACCCCAGGCCTTTTACCGTCAGGTAGAACAGGTATACCAGCAGGTAGCCGACAAAGACCCGGCTGGCCACGCTACCCCGGACCAGGTTGTAGATCTGATACAGCAGAATCGCTACAATAAGTATATCGAGGAGGTCGATCCATCCGACATCCAGAAAGCCAATGCGGAGCGCAAACATTCCGAAATGCATTAAGGGTAATTCAGGCGGCAGTTTAGGAAATAAAATCAATACTGCCAATCTTTAATTTCGACATGGAGGCCTTCTGTGGCCAGCGAGGTGTGCGGAAAAATCTGACGGGCTTCGTTCAGAAACGGCTGGAACTGTTTGTAGCGCGACGAGAAGTGGCCGATAATCAGGTTACCGGCCTCCGCTTTCAGGGCAATGGTGGCTGCCTGCCGGGCGGTTGAGTGAAAAACCTCATACGCCCGTTGGGCATTGTCTTCCAGAAAGGTAGCCTCGTGGTAGAGCAGATCCACCTGCCGGACCTGTTCGATCAGCCGCTCGCTGTACCGGGTATCGGAGCAGAACGCGTAGGATCGGGGCGGAGGGCCGGGCGTGGTGTAGTCCTCGACGGCATAGATCACCTGCCCCTGTCCGTCAATAATGTCGTGGCCTTCTTTCAGTTGTTTCAGGTATTCAACCGGCACATCGGCAGGCAGTTTATCGCGCAGCAGTTTGGGCTTGCGGGCTTTTTCGCGGAACAGGTAGCCGGAGCAGGCAATGCGGTGCTCCAGCGGAACCGAGGAGATGGTCAGCTCCGGCAGGTCGGCCAGCACCGTTGGGGTGACCGGATCAACCGGGTGGAAATGTAGCGGGTAGCCCAGCCGGGTATCCGAATACCGGAAAATAGTCGTCAGGATCTCATCCAGGCCGTTGGGGCCGTACAGGTGCAGATCTTCGGTGCGGCCGGCGAGGTTGAGCGACGATAGCAGCGGGGCCAGCCCAAAATAATGATCGCCGTGGAGGTGACTGATAAAAATATGGTGCAGCCGGCCCGGCCGGATCTTCTGCTCAAGCAGCCGGTATTGCGTACCTTCTCCGCAGTCGATCAGGTAATATTCGGTATTATGGGTAAGGAGGTGAGCCGTCGGATGCCGCCCGAGCGTGGGCGTAGCCGAACCGGCTCCCAGGATGGTAAGCGTAAAAGTCAGTGACGATGGTCTGGGGCTCTCCGTGTCAGAAATCGGCATCCCGGCCGTTACCAAATTCTCCGTCATACTCATCCTCTTCCTCATTGCGGAAATCGTTCTCCAGTTCGTGCATGAACACGGCATCGATGGCTTCTTCTACCGTCGGCAGAATGGTCAGGTCGGCAATGTTGGCCGAATCCAGGAAGTCGATCAAGTCCTCGTTTTTAGTAACCAGAACCAGAAGGCCAAGTTCATTGCTGCACTGCCGGTTTATTTTCCGGAGTGAATTGACGCCGGCCGGGTCAACCGACTGTACCGGTTCAATGTCGACAATCAGGTTGCTGTAGCCTTCGCGAAAGAGGTTGCGGCTCAGGGTTTCGAACGATGCCGGTACTTCCCCGCCGAACTGGTTATCGGTTAATCGGATAAGCGCGTACTGTTCGGTTTTTTCAATCGTGTAATTCATGGTGAAACAGTTATTAGACATAAGTTTTTGCCAATGCCTGCCGGATATTGTCTTCGATACGAGAGAGTGGATCAACGGCGTCGGCCTTCAAAAACGACTCACCGGTTACGGTTTCGTATAGCTCAATGTACCTCGTCGAAATCTGACTGATCCATTCATCAGCCATAGCCGGAATGGTCTGCCCCGCCTTACCCTGAAAGTTATTCGCGATCAGCCATTCTCTAACAAACTCTTTCGACAATTGTTTCTGCGGAGAACCGCTGTGCAGGTTCGCTTCGTAGCTATCGGCGTAAAAATACCGCGACGAGTCCGGCGTATGCACTTCATCGATCAGATAAATTCGTCCGTTCTGTGCACCAAACTCGTATTTGGTATCTACCAGCAGCAGCCCCCGCCCGGCTGCCATGTCGGTGCCGCGCTTAAACAGCGCCAGGGCGTATTGCTCCAACTGGGTGTACTCGGTTTCGCCGACAAGCCCCTGCCCAATAATTTCGTCCCGCGATATATCCTGATCGTGTCCTTCGTGGGCTTTGGTGGTGGGTGTAATAATGGGTTCCGGCAACCGGTCGTTTTCGCGCAGGCCGTCGGGCAGCGCTACCCCGCAGAGCGTCCGGTAGCCGGCGCGGTACTGCCGCCAGGCATGGCCTGCCAGGTAGCCCCGCACCACCATCTCGACCGGGTAGGGCGTACACTTCAGACCCACGCTCACGTTGGGGTCGGGTACATCGAGCAGCCAGTTGGGCACAATGTCGGCCGTAGCCCGCAGAAAGTGGGCAGCCGTCTGGTTCAGCACCTGCCCTTTGTACGGAATAGGCCGGGGCAGTACCACATCGAAGGCCGAAATCCGGTCGCTGGCTATCATCACCAGCAGCGGACCGCCGGGGTGGTTATCAAAATGGTATACATCACGGACCTTGCCCCGGTAAAAACCGGTCTGCCCGTCGAACTGGAAGTTGGTTTGTGGAATGGACATCTTTTGGTTTGAGGTTTGAGGTTTGAGGTTTGAGGTTATATAGGTGCGCTGGCGGAGCAACCTCAAACGTCAAACCTCAAACCGCCGGGCGGCCCCGTTCAAACTATTATCATAGCTTTTCTAAAACGAGCGCCGATGCCCCGCCACCGCCGTTACAGATGC
This sequence comes from Nibrella viscosa, assembly GCF_039541875.1. Classification (NCBI taxonomy): domain Bacteria; kingdom Pseudomonadati; phylum Bacteroidota; class Cytophagia; order Cytophagales; family Spirosomataceae; genus Nibrella; species Nibrella viscosa. Next base: position 975,294 of record NZ_BAABHB010000002.1, read on the forward strand.
CGACGGCTCCGTAGCGGCCGCCGTGCTGGTGCAGCACATTGGTCAGCGTGGTCACAATGCGGGCACCGGATGCGCCCAGCGGGTGACCGATGGAGACGGCGCCACCGAAGACGTTCAGTTTTTCCTGCGGTATACCCAGCACCTCACTGAATGCCAGCGGCACTACCGCAAAGGCTTCGTTGACTTCGTAATAGTCGATGTCTTCGGCTTTCAGGCCGGCGCGTTCCAGGGCTTTGGGTACGGCTTTCGTCGGCGCGGTGGTAAACCAGGCCGGCTCCTGCTCGGCATCGGCATAGCCCAGAATACGGGCCAGCGGCTTCAGCCCCAGCTCGTCGGCTTTCTTCCGGCTCATCACCACCAGCGCCGAGGCTCCGTCGTTGATGGTAGAGGCATTGGCCGCCGTAACGGTGCCGTCGGGCGTGAAGGCCGGTTTCAGCGACGGTATTTTATCGTAAATCACATGCTTGTATTCCTCATCTTCGCTTACCGTAACGGTGCCTTTGCGACCGGCAACATCTACCGGCACGATCTCGGCGCTGAAGCGGCCGCTTTGCGTGGCATCCTCCGACCGCCGGTACGACTGAATGGCGTAGGCATCCTGAACCTCGCGGCTGATGTTGTATTTTTGGGCGGTAGCATCGGCAAAAACGCCCATAGCACACTGGTCATACACATCCACCAGACCGTCTCGGGCCAGGCCGTCGATGAGCTCACCATTACCGTATTTGTAGCCGAAGCGGGCTTTGGGTACGTAGTAAGGCGTGTTGGACATACTCTCCATACCCCCGGCCACGATAATATCGGCCTGCCCCAGCTGAATAGCCTGGGCCGCCAGCATAATGGCTTTCGTGCCCGATGCGCATACTTTATTGATAGTTGTGCAGGGAATAGTAACCGGCAGGCCCGCTTTCATGGCCGCCTGCTTGGCCGGAGCCTGCCCCACATTGGCCGAAACCACATTGCCCATGTACACCTCCTGCACCTGATCGGGCTGCACGCCCGCCCGCTCCAGCGCGCCTTTAATGGCCGCGGCTCCTAAGTCGGTGGCCGACAGCGCTGCCAGTACCCCACCGAAACTACCGATGGGCGTGCGGACGGCTGATATAATAACTACTTCGTTCATGAATGTATATGCAGTTGTTGATGAAAATTACCACCTGTTTTTGTTTCGGGATGCCGACGAATTGCCGGAGCGCCCGCCCCGAAACGGCCTCAGCGTTGAAAAAGGAAGGTCATTCCCCTGCATGGCATTGAGCAGATGCAGGGCCTGTTCCTCCGTCATGTTCAACTCACCAAAGCGATTCAGTTGTTCGTCCTGGCGCTCCGAATGCTCTACACGCCCCGCCGACGGGCTGAGGGCAGACGCCTGCGTCGGCTGCTCCGCTTTTCTGGGGGGTGGTGGTTGCTCTCCGGCCGGCGGTTTACCCGAATACTGTCGGTGTATTAACTCAAAATTATACCGTGCCGGTTCACTATTGGCATTCTGGAGCAGCGCCTGCCGGAAAAAAGTCAGTGCGGTGGCGCTGTCGCGCTGATAACAAGCGATAACGCCCAACTGAACAGCCGCCATAGAAGCCAGTTCCGGATCATCCTGCCGGAGGAGCGCTTCGTATTGCTCGCGGGCCAGGTCAAGCTGGTTGAGCCGAAAATACGCATGACCGGCGTTCAGCCGCACGGCTCCATCGGCCGGGGAGCGGTTCAGGTAAGCATACCGCTCGGCCGCCACTTTATAGGTGCCGGCGGTATAGGCTGCTTCGGCTTCTTTCCGGGCCAGGTTATGACGCGAAATCTGGTCGATGGAGCGGTGCTGCCACAGGGAAAGAAAAATAAAGATGAGCAGATGCGTCATACCAGCTTAGGATCGTGGTGCCAAAAATAGTGGAAAAAAGTGGATGTTAGATACTGAACGTACGCACGGTAACGATCAGGTCGATGGCGATCAGCAGCAGGGCCGCAGTGAGAAAGTAATAGTATTTGTTGGTCGAGACGGCAATCAGGCGCCGGTCGATGGTCCGGCCTTGCAAAGCGTGCAGGGCCCCGGCCAGATCGGCAATATACTGGCTGTTGGCGACCGCTTCGATGTACTGCCCACGGCCGTCGGATGCCAGCCGCTGGAGCGTTTCCCGATCCAGCCGGGTGCGCACGATACGCTGCTGATCGTCACGGACAAAATCCCGGCCTTTCCGGATGGTGCCGCCCGACTCTGTGCCGACGCCGACGGTAAACAGCGGAATGGCGTAGGTCCGTAAGCGGCTCAGGGCTGAGCGGTCGCAGGTACCGAAATCTTCGCCGTCGCTGAACAGCACCAGGGCTTTCGCACTTTGCTGCGTAGTGGGGTCGGTAATCAGCTTCTCGCGGGCCAGTTCGAGGGCCGAGCAGAGGTCGGTGCCGCCGGATGGGGAGAGGCTGGTGCCGGCATCGCGGAGCATACGGTTAAACGCATCATGGTCGGCGGTGAGGGGCGACAGCACAAAGGCATCGGTGGAGAACAGGATCAGGCCGAAGCGGTCGGCGGCTAAGGTATCGGTCAGTTGCTGAATATCGTATTTGATGCGTTCGAGTCGGGTAGGCGCTACATCGGTGGCATCCATCGATTTGGAAATATCGACCAGCAGGTAGATGTCGCGACCCTGGGTGGTAACGCTGCGTTCGGCTTCACCAAAGGAAGGACCAAGCAGAGCCATCAGCAGCAGCAGCAGGTAACTGCTCCGCAGAAAGAATTTGGGAATAACCGCCCTGGCCGACGTGCCCAACTGGCGGGCGAGCCGGAAGGTACGGGAAAAATACAGGCCGTATAACAGCAGAAACAGGGCGACAATGCTCCACTCGGTAACAGAAAAACGATAAAGCCAATTCATGCAATAAGAAATACCGGATACGCTGTACCAGACTGATGGGAAAGCGGTTAGCCATATGCAGCCCGACGGCTATAATGCGAAATTAACGGTTAAATAAAGATTTTAGCATTATTTTTTGGGGAATAGCTCTACAAACCTCTATATTTGTGTCCCAATTGCACGACAGGGCAATACGGAGAGGTGCCTGAGTGGCCGAAAGGAGCAGTTTGCTAAACTGTCGTACCCCTAAAGGGTACCGCGGGTTCGAATCCCGCCCTCTCCGCCCGAGAGTTAAGAGTGAAGAATTAAGAGTTATGAATTAAGAGGGGGTGCCTTGGGAAACGAGTTATAATTCTTAACTCATCATTCTTAATTCAAAAGACCTTCGGGGTGTAGCGCAGTCCGGTTAGCGTACCTGGTTTGGGACCAGGTGGTCGCAGGTTCGAATCCTGCCACCCCGACTACAAAAGAGTTTGAAGTTTTTGGTTAGTAGTTTGAAGTTGGTGAACTTTAGACTTCAAACATCGAACTTCAAACTCTTTTTGTTTGGTCCCGTAGCTCAGTTGGATAGAGCATCTGCCTTCTAAGCAGACGGTCTTTGGTTCGAATCCAAACGGGATCACATTTTATTAATTTGGGTTAATCAGTTAAAGAGCTAAAATAGCTAAAAATCAACTGGTTAGCCCTTTTTCTTTATCGCTCCTTACGATAAATAATTAAGAGAAATAAAGAAAATCCGTCACCTATTCCGTCACCTGTATTATTTCTTTGCGTATCTTGGTAGTGACCAAACCAAGTTACACTTATGAAAACCATACGGGACAAATCCGTTAAGTTCCTGCTGAAGGACGCAAAGTCAGACCGCCCTACCCTCATCTACCTTGTATTCCGTTACGACAACGGCCGGTTTATTACCTCTACGGGTCTTAGCGTTCACCCGTTCATGTGGGATGCCAAAGAGCAGGAGGCTATAACGGAGGCTAAGAAGATCCGGAATAAAAAAGACCTGGCAGAAAACCAGAACTTAAACACGCTCTTGCAGCGGCAACGTTCGGCCCTGCTGAAGGTCTTGAACACACTGCAACTTGCGCAAATCCCGTTCGACAACGAAGTAATAAAACAACACCTAGATACAGCCTTAGAGCGTACCAAAAAGGCTAAACCGACCAAAGACGCTGCCCCTGCGCCCGAAACCTTTACAGACTATATAGAGCGGTTCGTGAAAGAGGCCAGAGCCGGAAAAAGGCTGAACGCCAAGAACGCGCATTTCTCACCAGGTACGCTGGTTAACTTTCTCAAGTTTAAAAACATTATAGTTGCCTACCAGAGCAAAACCAACGGCTCTCTGGCTTTTGATGCCTTTACGCTGTCGTTCTACGACTCGTTGAAAAAGTACCTGACTGCACAGGGGAAAACCCTCAACTATATAGGTGCGGTACTGAATGGCATAAAGATGTTGCTGAAGTACGCGTACCGCGATGGGTTGCACCAGAACACCGACTTTCAGCAAAAGGAGTTCCGCAAGATTGAGGAGGAGGTTGACGCGGTTTACTTAAACGACGTCGAACTGCAAGCCCTCTACAAACTTGACTTATCTCAAGACTCACGTTTAGACCGGGTGCGCGACCTGTTCCTGATTGGTTGCTATACAGGGTTAAGGTTCTCCGACTATACACAGCTACAGCCGCAAAACATCGCAAGTGGGGGACGGTTCGGGGGACGGATTTTAACGGTTACCACCCAGAAGACAGGGGCAAAGGTCTCTATACCCTTGAACGCTAATGTTCAGGCTATACTCGACAAGTACAACGGCGTTTTGCCGCGTACGTTATCCAACCAGAAGTTTAACGAATACCTAAAGGACTTAGGCAAAAAGGCCGAACTGAAGGAGCCGGTACAACGCACCCGAACAAAAGGCGGGGTACGAATCACAGAGAACGTTGAAAAATGGGAGTTGATAACGACCCATACCGCTCGCAGAAGCTTCAGTACAAACGCATTTTTGGCCGGTGTTCCAACCGTCTCGATCATGAAGATTACCGGCCATAAGTCGGAGTCTATGTTCTTGAAGTATATAAAGGTCACCAGCGAGCAGAACGCCATAATGCTGCTGGATCATCCCCACTTCTCAGGCAAGCCGGCACCCGTAGAGCGTAAGGCTGTCTTTAAGATAGCCTGAGTACCCACTCGAAACGATCTCGACAGATTTAACGCAAATACACCAATATGCAAGGCATTTCAGTGATCACCGACCCTAACGGGCAACCGGCCGTATTGACCATCGATTTAAGGAATTTGGACCCGGCGGTAAGTCCTTTAGTCACTGCCCTCTTAGGCCAGATAGAGGCAGCGCCGGAGAGCTTTGACTATGAGCATCAGGAGTTCCTACATGCGTCTGCGATAAACCTAAGCCGGGCTTACGGCGATGATGAACCGGAATACGATGAAACAGACCTGAAGGAACGCAACCCCAACTACCGGCCGCAATGAGAGAGGGTCAAATTGTATTAACTGAATTGCCCCAGTCTGACGGAACAGCCAAACGGCGGCCCGCACTAGTCTTGCGTCAGATGCCGGGTTATGGAGATTACTTGGTCTGTGGTCTGTCTTCTCAGCTACGCCAGTACATAGCCGGCTTTGATGAGGTACTTCAACCCGACCAGAGCAACGGCCTAAGGGTTGCGTCTGTAGTTCGGCTCGGTTTCCTCAGCACCGTTGCGGATGCCCAGATTTTAGGGCAAATAGGACAGGTACCCGCCCAGATGCACCGCCAACTAATACAACGTCTGGCCGCCTACTTAACACTTTGACATAGCGGTTAGCCAACCCCGCCTATAAAACTATCACAATAAACACCTGCACGTAACATAATGGATGCTATTACTTTAATTAATGATCTGGAGGATAATTTGACACTATGCCTTGATATGGTTAAAGGGGCGATACATTTGATCGGTGATCCACCGTTGAGCCATGAAGATTTTGCAAAAGAAATATTTGAGACATACTTAGAAAAGCTTCCAGGCAAAGAAGATGTACCAGGTTTTCTAGAGCGTTTCCTTAAGGCTATTGAGGGGTTACAGGATGCACCGAAAGTTAAACGGGAGATGAGCAATAATCTGCTCCAGTTTACGCGTGATGGACAAGAGATAGCTTTTAAAAAAGGAGAGTGTTCAGTAAAGTGTGTCAAGTAAGAATGTCTTAACTTGACAACAAAATGGGAAAGGGGAAAAAAGACTTTGATTATGCCAGCTTCCGTCAGGAAGCGATTCAACGCCTGATGGCAGGCGA